>NZ_CP015039.1:2039166-2645000 GCF_002079305.1 Rhodovulum sp. P5 | reverse complement strand
ACATTGCCTGCCAGAACGATCACGTCCGCAACGCTTGCGCCGGTGTCGGCCGCGATGGGTTCCAGCACCGACAGGACACGGGCCAGACGCTCGGGTTCATTGCCTTCCCAGTCTTTCTGCGGGGCAAGCCGGATGCGCGCACCATTGGCGCCGCCGCGCATGTCCGACCCGCGATAGGTGCGGGCACTGTCCCAGGCGGTGGCAACCATGTCGCCGATCGACAGGCCGCTATCGGCGATCTTGGCCTTCACCGCAGCCACGTCATAGCCGGTGGAGCCCGCCGGGATCGGATCCTGCCAGATCAGGTCTTCCTGCGGCGCCTCGGGCCCGACATAGCGTGCCTTGGGGCCCATGTCGCGATGGGTCAGCTTGAACCATGCGCGGGCGAAGCAATCTTCGAAATAGGCCGGATCGGCCATGAACTTTTCGCAGATCTCGCGATAGACCGGGTCCATCTTCATCGCCATGTCCGCATCGGTCATGATCGGATTGCGGCGGATCGACGGGTCGGATGCATCGACCGGCTTTTCCTCTTCCGGCATGTTCACCGGTTCCCACTGCCATGCACCGGCGGGAGATTTCTTCAGCTCCCAGTCGTAGTTGAAGAGATAGTTGAAATAGCCCATGTCAAACTTGGTCGGGAATTTGGTCCATGCGCCCTCAATCCCCGAGGTCACGGCATTGGCGGCCTTGCCGTTCTGGTTGGGGTTGGCCCAGCCGAAACCCTGGCATTCGGGACCGGCCGCTTCGGGATCGGGACCAAGGACCGAGGCATCGCCATTCCCGTGGCACTTGCCGACGGTGTGGCCGCCCGCGGTCAGCGCTGCGGTTTCCTCGTCGTTCATCGCCATCCGCTTGAACGTCTCGCGCACCTGTTCGCCCGTCTTGATCGGGTCGGGCTGGCCATTCACCCCCTCGGGGTTCACGTAGATCAGGCCCATCTGCACGGCGGCCAGCGGGTTTTCCATGGTCGAGGGGTCGGAGACGTCCTCGTACCGCTCGTCCGAAGGGGCGAGCCATTCCTTTTCGGCGCCCCAATAGGTGTCTTTCTCGGGATGCCAGATATCCTCGCGCCCAAAGGCAAAGCCGAAGGTCTTCAGGCCCATCGATTCATAGGCGACGTTGCCGGCCAGGATGATGAGGTCGGCCCAGCTGAGCTTGCTGCCGTATTTCTTCTTGACCGGCCACAGCAAGCGGCGGGCCTTGTCGAGGCTGACATTGTCCGGCCACGAGTTCAGCGGCGCGAAGCGCTGGTTGCCGGTGCCGCCACCGCCGCGGCCATCCGCGATGCGGTAGGACCCCGCCGCGTGCCATGCCATGCGGATCATCAGGCCACCATAGTGCCCCCAGTCGGCCGGCCACCATTCCTGGCTGTCGGTCAGCAGCGCGTGCAGGTCCGCCTTTACCGCGTCGAAATCGAGGGTCTTCACCTCCTCGCGGTAGTTGAACTCCCGACCCAGCGGATCGGTTTTCGTGTCGTGCTGGTGCAGGATGTCAAGGTTCAGCGCGTTCGGCCACCAGTCCATCACGCCCGTGCCCATCGCCGTATTCCCGCCGTGCATGACAGGGCATTTGCCGGTCATCGGGGTGTCGTTTCCGTCCATCTCTCTCTCCCAAATGGCTTCGCCGTCTGACGTTCGGGAAGTATACCCCACACCAGAGATTCCCTGATCGCTTTCGCGCCGCGTCCGAATCTCCGGCGGGTGAACCGTCCCTTCAACACGGGTCTTCTACCACAGCTTGGAATAATTTTAATTGGTATTTTCTAATCGAAACGATAACCTTGACCTATGAACCGTATCACCCTGAAACAGCTTCGATACTTCGAGGCGCTGGCCCGCCACGAACATTTCGGCCGGGCGGCCGAGGCCTGCGCGATATCGCAACCTGCGCTGTCGGTGCAGATGAAGGAACTGGAGGACATCCTTGGCGCACCGCTGGTCGAACGGGGGCCACGGCAGGTGCGCCTGACCGGGCTGGGAGAATCGCTGGCCGCACGCGCCCGCGGCATCCTGCGCTCGGTCGAGGAACTGGGCGACCTTGCCCGGGCGTCCCACACCGCACTGACCGGGCGGCTTCGGCTTGGGGTGATCCCGACGGTCGCCCCCTATCTTCTGCCGCGCCTGATCAAGAGCCTGACCCTGCAATATCCCGCGCTGGAACTGCGCCCGCGTGAGGCCATCACCGGCCGACTGATCGAGGAACTTCTGGAAGGACGACTCGACACCGCCATCGTCGCCCTTCCGATTTCGGAACCTGCCCTGGTCGAACATCGGCTTTTCGAGGAGGAGTTCGTTCTGGTCCGCCCCGTCGCGGATGCGGACAAACCCGTCCCCCGGCCAGACTCCCTGCGCGAGATGCGTTTGCTGTTGTTGGAGGAAGGCCACTGTTTTCGCGATCAGGCGCTCTCCTTCTGCAAATTGTCGTCGTCCCTGCCCCGCGACCTGATGGAGGGAAGCTCGCTCTCGACCCTCGTCCAGATGGTCGGGGCGGGCATCGGGGTCACCCTGATCCCCGAAATGGCGGTTCCGGTGGAAACGCTCTCGGCCCCGGTATCTGTCGTACGCCTGCCCAAGCCGCGCCCGACCCGCACCATCGGCATGGTCTGGCGCAAGACATCGCCGCTGTCTTCCCAGTTCGACGAAGTCGCAAGAATCGTCAGGGGGCTGGAGGCCGCACCGGATTTCGAACTCATCCGCTAACCCCCAACAGTATGCCCCACGCCATCTCGGCTGGGTGAAAACCCGGCACCAAGGTCCAGCCTGCACCGGACCACGTTATTGACCCAAGGCGGTGAATTCGTACATGTGACGCGGGAACCGAACCACTCATGATCGCCACACATGGCGAGCCCAGCCTGCAAGAAGGTATCCCATGCCCAAGACCGTTCGAGTCGGATCGCTGTCGATCGCCAATGACCAGCCCTTCACGCTGATCTCCGGTCCCTGCCAACTTGAAAGCCTGGACCATGCGCGCATGCTGGCCAGCCGGATCGGTGAGATGGCCGACGCCCACGACATCCCCTTCGTGTTCAAGGCCAGCTACGACAAGGCGAACCGGTCCTCCATCTCGGGCATGCGTGGCCTCGGGATCGAAAAGGGGCTCGAAATCCTCGTCCGGATCCGCGAGGAATTCGGCTGCCCGGTCATCACCGACGTGCATGAGGTGCATCAGGTCGCCCGCGCGGCAGAGGCCGTCGATATCCTGCAAATCCCGGCCTTCCTGTGCCGCCAGACGGACCTTCTTCTGGCCGCGGGCGAAACCGGAAAGGCGATCAACGTCAAGAAGGGCCAGTTCCTGGCACCTTGGGACATGAAGAATGTCGCCGACAAGATCGCCTCGACCGGCAATGAGAATATCCTTCTGTGCGACCGGGGCACATCCTTCGGTTACAACATGCTGGTCTCCGACTTCCGCTCGCTGCCGATCATGGCCGACACCGGCTATCCGGTCGTGTTCGACGCGACGCATTCGGTGCAACTTCCGGGCGGTTTGGGAAGTGCCACGGGCGGACAGCGGGAATTTGTCCCGCCGCTTGCGCGCGCTGCGATTGCCGTTGGCTGTGCCGCGGTGTTCATCGAAACCCACGAAGACCCGGACAAGTCCCCGTCTGACGGCCCGAACATGGTTCCCCTCGCCGAACTCGAAGGCCTCCTGAAAGACCTCAAGGCCCATGATGCGCTGACCAAGGCCTAGAAGGGCGTCGAACGGGAAGACCCTCCGGCGGCTACGCCGGAGAGGCGCCGTCGGCCGGGAAACGGCAGCAGACGCCCCCAAATGCATCACCAGAAACGGCCCCAACGGCGGTTCAGACCGCCGTCTTTCGAGTATGCGCCCCGCGATTCAGCCCCGCTCAAGAAGCGGGCACGGGGCAGAATCGGCCGCCGCAGAGTGCCCTTTTCATCGGCTAAGCGGGGAACCGCTGCCGTCAGAGGGTGTGTAATCAAACTATTAATTGCCGGGCTTCAGGCGATCGGTTAACCGGGCAATTGGGGAAGTAAGAGTTTTCGGCCGGCGTGCGGGGCAGCAATTGCTGTCACCTTCCGTTCGCCCCAACAAAGGGGTCAAGACATTGAAGGGATATGATTTTTCGGCGACGCCGTTCGATCCGGCACTGGCTGATCGTGTCGAATCGGGACACGGATTTTATGTGCGTTACGGTAAGCGCATCTTTGACATCACACTGGCGATTCTGTCGCTTCCGGTGTTGTTGCCGGTGATTGCCCTGCTCTGGGTTCTTGTTCGGCTGGACGGAGGCCCGGGTTTCTTCCTTCACACTCGTGTCGGCCGTAACGGCAAGCCGTTCAAGTGCTGGAAGATCCGCAGCATGGTCGTGAATGCGGAACACAAGCTGAAGGCATATCTCGCGCGAAACCCCGAGGCCGCTGCGGAATGGGAGCGCGACTTCAAACTGACGGACGATCCCCGTGTTACCCGGATCGGACGCTTCATCCGCAAGACGAGCCTTGATGAGATCCCGCAGATCTTCAATGTGCTGACGGGTGAGATGAGCTTCGTCGGTCCGCGCCCGATCGTGACGGAAGAACTGCAGCGTTATGGACAGCACGCGTCTTCGTACATGGCGATGACACCCGGCGTGACCGGGTTGTGGCAAGTCTCCGGGCGCAACGAGATCAGCTATGGCGAGCGGATCGCTCTCGACATCTCTTACCTCGAACACTGCTCCCTGCGCACGGACCTGTCGATCATCTGGAAAACGGGCGCTGCCGTGATCTTTCGCACCGGCAAGTAACCCCTCAGCACCCCGATACCGCCGGGCAGGATCACACCCTGTCCGGCTTTTTCATGTCGGCAGATCAGATATCGCACAGGCCAGCGGAAAGAACAGGCTCTTGGCCCGCACTTCATGTAACGGCCGTGGCCCACTCATGGCGCGCGCCGAAGGGGCCCACGGCATACCCCATGCCCGAATGACGGCGCTCACCTGAAGCAGAAAACGTGTCATCAAGCCCATGCCGCACAAGGCAGGCCAACCGCTTGCATCGCGGTCCCGGCGGGCATCGAACGGACCGCCCGCGGCGCGCAAAGACCCTATCGCAGGGTGGCCGAGATCGGTTGGGTGATAAGCGACGGCGTGATCTGCGAAATCGTCCGGCCCCAACGCGTGACGGGTTGCGCGGCGACGAAGATCACGTCGTCCGGGCGCAATTCGAACCGGGGCATCAGGGCGATCTTGGCCGCGTTGCGCAGGTTCAGGTGCCATGCGGTGATCGCGCCGAATTCCCGCGGATCGGTCGACGCCCGCAGAACATAGACCTGCGAGACATCCCCGGTTTCAAGCCGCACGCCCTGCGCCTCGTCATAGATCGCATCGGCCAGCGACGCCTTTCGGCCATAGGGCAGCGCAAACCGGGTCTGCCGGTTGAACTCTCCCGAAAGGTAGACATAGTCCCGGTCGTCGGCGCCCAGATCCAAGCTGGTCTGGTAATTGCTGCGGGCCTCTTCCAGTTCGGCGCGGCGCAAACCAACCGCCGTCTGCAGTTCGGTCATGGCCAGACGGCGTGTCTCCTGCCGGGCCTGTGTCAGACGGATCTGCTGTTCGAAGTAGGATTCGGCCTGAACCAGATCGTATTCGGTATCCACGAACACCGCGTCGCCGTTCACCAGCCGGGTGCGGCGCAGCCCGCGGCGCGAATAAAGCTCTTTCAGCGGGATCTGGTACAACGCACCGTCACGATAGATGCGGATGGAGGCATAGTCCTGATCCTCGACCGTCAGCCCACCGACCGCGGCCAGCGCCTCGTCAAGGTAAAGGGGCGTCAGGGTGATTGGCACAACGGCCGGCTTTGCAACGGCCCCGCCGATTGAGACTTTCTGCGACTTGAAACCAGAGATCTCCAGACTGAAGGTCGGGTCGATCTGTTTCGAAACCAGCGCCTGGAACAGTTCCGCCTCGGCCTGGTCCACGGTCATGCCCGAAATCCGCACACGGCCGACATTTGGAATGTTGATGGTGCCGTCGTCCTGCACCGTATAGCCTTGGCGGCTGTTCTGCGCAGCCAGCAGCCCCGACAGTTCCTCGATGGTCGAGGTCGCGGGCGGGGTCGACAACAGCACCACATCCCCCACCCCGATCAGGTAGGGCCCCGGATCCGCCGGCGGCGGCGGGGTCAGTTCCAGCACACCCGGGCGCGTCGCCGGCACGACCGGCGCGTCGGGCAAATCGCCCACCCCGCGCAGCCCGCCGCCGGTGCCCGCTGTCATCGCGAAGATCGCCGGCAGGGTCTTGGGATCGTATGAGGATCGGTTGGCCTGAAGCACGCTTTCCGCCGTGACGGGCAAGACCCGAACCTTGGCGCCGTCATCCGCGCCGGGTACGACCGCGGGGCTGCGATAAACGGTGCTGCACCCGGCGAGGATCAGAACAAGGGCTGTCAGTTTTGCTACGGCGTGCACGATCACGTCTCCGGGTTCACTTCCGCTTTCGCCGTTACGGCCGGATGCGGGTTTCGGTTACTTCACCACAAGTCGGGTTGAAATGGCGCCCTGAAACTCTCCGCTCCACTGACGCGATTGCACGATCTTTCCTTGCGCTACCCAGTACAAATTGAAGAACGACTGATCAAGGTTGCGGCAGGTTTCCCGCATCAGAACCGCGGAGACCGGCCCATCGCCCAAATCGACCGGCTTCGGGCCAAGGTTCTCGACAATACACTTGTAGGACCGGGTCACGGCATGGTCGTCCCCGGTCAGATAGGTGTGGAAGCGGTCGACCACCCCGGCCTGCCCGCTGCGAACCAGCGCAAGCGGCGCCGACACGTCAGCCCCCAGCAGGCCGATTCCCAACCCCTTGGTCCCGGTCAGCATTCCCCCGGTCAGGATCAGGTTGGCACCGTCGGGGGTCATCCATGTCTCGACCTCGCCATCGCGACGTTCCAGCAAGACCGTGCCGCTCAACTGACGCTCGATGATTCCAACCTGAAGCATCGGCGCCTGCGCCTCGATCAAGGTCACGAAACGCGGGTCGAAATCGGTCGCCGCGTCCCGGGCAAGGGCCTGCTTCAACGCCCGCACGTTGCGGGCCTGCTCCGGATTGGAGGCACAGGCGGCAAGGGCACAGGCAAGGGCGAGTGGGAAAAGTATCGATTTCATCTGAAATACCGGCCCCAGCTGTCCCCCAGCTGTTTGCCGCGATAGTCGCGTGTCAGACCGTAAAGCCGCTTGGGCACATCAAGTCGCGCGCCGCCATCGCGCACCACCGGCCGCAAAACCTGACTGACCGAGGATCGCGTCGGCTTGCTGGTGACCCAGGACAGGGGCACGGTCACCCAGATACCCTTGTCGAACGACCCCTCGCCGAAATCATCGGTGCTGACATCCGTCAGGGTCACGAACGCCCCGACCGTCCAGCCATTGTTGAATTCACGCGCCAACGACAGCGTTGCGCCCCAGTCCCCGGCCAGATAGCGCCCGGCGTCAAGCTGCACATGATAGCTGCCGCCAAGGTCGTAATAGGCCGTGGCATGCCCGGTCACCACATCGTAGTCGCTGAAGCCGAAAAGCTGGTCGAAGTCGCGCTGCCGGACAAAGTTCAACTCCGCGCCCAGCGCCAGCCGCGAATAGGCCGGGTACCAAAGCAACTCCCCCGACAGCCCGCCATACATCGGCTCAAGATATCCCGCCGTAACCCGGGCGAAGAAATCCGGCGCCGGACGGAACAGATAGTCGGTGGTCAGTTGCTGAACCACCAGATTCGATTCGCGCGCATAGATCGGCCAATCGGTGCGCACATGGGGCAGGACGGAATCGGACCTGCGCGTCGTCTCATCAATCGTGCCCGCCAGCGGATAGCGCAGCGTCCCGGAAAAGCTGAGCCCCGGAAGCGGGTGCCACCCGGCATACAGCTCCGCCCCGAACTCATAACGAATCGGGTCGTCCGGGTCGAAATAGGCCAGCGAGAGATAGGGAAAGAGCGCCCAGTCCGTCCGTGGGAACGCATCCGGCAGTTCGCCTTGCCGCCCGATCCCGGCGGCATCGGAGATTTCGGCCCGCGTCCAGCTGCGCCACGCCCCGTCGACGTCATGCTCCAGATCGTACAGGTCGGACCGTTTCGTTTCGATAGCGGTGATCGGAACGCCATCCTGTTGGAAAATGACGGAGAAGTCCTCGATCTCCGGCCCCAGCGTGTTGGCCATCACCCGCGCGGCACGTCCTGCCGCCTGCGCCTCGGCATCCCAGCGGATGTTCTGAACCCGGATCGTGGCCGCGCGCGCCCCGATCTCTACCCCCTGAAGATCCAGCCCCTGCTCCAGCAGGCGCGCCTTCAGGACCGTTTCGACATCGGGGGTATCGGATGCGCGGTCGGGCAGGTTCCAGCTTGCGGCGGCCAGTGTGTCGCGCGGCACTAGTGCCGTGGGCGCCGTCCCCGTTCCGCCCGGGATCGCGCGCTTTGCCGGATCGACGACATAGCTCAACTGAACCCCGGCCTCGCTTCCGCCGATCACATAGCCGCTCAGCGCGAACCCGTTGCGAAACCGGTAGGACGCCCCGACATTCAGCGGCGTGCTGAAATCGGCAACATCGCGCTCCGCCTCGGCCGTGTAGAGATCTGGCGAATACTCCGCCATCAGCGACAAACGGTCGTTCACCTGCCACCGGACACCCCCGAAAAAGGACGCGTCGCCGCGAAACCACGACTTGGTGTCAAGTTGACCGGTCTCGTTGATCCCCCCGGCCCCGGCATTCGGCCGGACATCGAAGCGATCTGAAAGCAGCCCAAACGGGTTATCAAAGGCCCCGCGGCCCGCCAGACGCCCCCAGCCCAACCCGCCGGTGACCGTCACGTCCGATCCCAGCGTCTTCGTCGCAACAAGGTACTCGCTGCTGTAGATCCCGGTTCCGCCGATATCGCGCATGCCGATGGCCAGCGCCGGCCTGTCCTCCCGTTCGTCGACAAGCTGGAAATGCACGTCGAAGCTTCGGTCATAGCGATTCTTGTCGTTGCCGTCGAAATCGCGAATGACGCTGTAGCGGAAGGATCCGTAGGCCCGGGGCAGAAACTGGAAGGTCAGCGTATTGCGCATGCTGGCGCCGAAGGAGCTGACCGTGAAGCCCAGTTCGCCATCGCCCAGCACTTCGGCACTCGGCATCTCGATCAGGCCGGGCGTGCCGTAGGTGGTCAGAACTTGTGCCTCACTCGACGCGACGGATACCGACGACACACACAGCGCCAGTGTCAAAATCCTTGTTCCTGTCCGCATGGGCGTTCGGTCCTGCGTGCGTCGGCGTCCGGTGAAAAAACTGTATCAATCGACTTCAAACCCTCCTGCGCCCTATCTATGTCCTCTTGTCAAGCCCCGGGGACCGGACCAGGGGCAAACGACAGGACGGAGTCATCATGATCTGGAAGCGGATTCTCGGAAGATCTCGGGGGGCAGACGCCTTTGCCCCGCCCGCGCCGGATCGGCCATTCGCCGCCATCGGCGATGTGCACGGTCGCGTCGATCTTCTGGAACGCCTGCTGGGGCGCATCGACCCAGCCTTCCGGATTATCTGCGTCGGCGACTATGTCGACCGCGGCGAACACAGCGCCGAGGTCTTGCGCCTGTTGAACTCCCGCGAGGACGTCCTGTGTATCGGCGGAAACCACGAAGACATGATGATGGGCTTCCTTAACGACCCGGGCCGCTACGGGGCACGGTGGCTTCGCAATGGCGGCCTTCAGGCGATGGCCAGTTTCGGGGTGGCCGGTGTGACCGAAACCTCCCCCGAACCGGCCCTGACCGAAGCACGTGACAAACTGCGCGAGGCCATGGGCCGCGATCTGGTCACATGGCTGGAGACCCTTCCGAGCCATTGGAGCACGGGCAATGTCGGCGTCGTTCATGCGGCGGCAGACCCCAACCTGCCGCTTGTCGCCCAATCCAGCCGCGTCCTGCGCTGGGGCCATCCCGATTTCCGGACAACGCCACGCCCCGACGGGCTATGGGTCGTGCACGGCCACACCATCGTTGATGAACCGGTTGCCTCCGACGGCCGAATCGCCATCGATACCGGGGCCTATGCGACAGGCCGGCTGACCGCGGCACAGGTTTCGTCAGATGGCGTGGAATTCATCACGGCCTGACCTCCTTGGGCAACAGGGCCGGTCTGCTCTTGCGAAGGGAATACCGATTACCCGCGCGACGTGCGAAGCGTGCAAGATTTGGGCAGATCATGGCCGACCGGCACAGCCGCGACCCACTTTCCCGCAGACACGTTCTTCTTTCCGGGCCGGAAATGCGTTAACGTCTTTCGCAAAGGAATTGGAGACCGCCATGTTAAAGAAACTGATCTCAGCATCCCTGTTGATCGCTGTCCCCGCGCTTCCCGTCGCTGCCGCGACCGATTGCGCAAACCCCGCGAATGCCGGGCTGCCGGCTTGCCTGAACCTGCCCTCGAACGAGGTCGTCTCGCAGTCGGCTGAGGGGGCAACGGGCACCGCCGGTGCAGGGGCCGGTGCTGCCGGCGCAACATTCGTATCGCTCGCGCCCGCCGTCGCCGTCGGGGCAATCGGCCTTGGCGTCGCCGTGGGCGCAGGACGCGGTGGCGGGTCCACGACCAGCACGTCCGCCACCAGCACGACCGGCACCACCGGCACGACGAACTGATATCCTGCTGTGTCAGGCGGGCGACTGTCCGTCCGCCTGACACGTCTCGGCGTCACCTCGAACCGGCCCAAGGCACTGGTTGGGCAGGTGTAATGGCGTCTTTCCACTCCCAAAGCTTCGCTACATTCTCGAACCTTGCATTCCGGCGGGCAGGTTGAATGCGCGCCGTTTTCGCATGGCCGATCCCGCCCCGGGTCGGCAACCATCCGCCAAAGACGACGCTCCATTCACCATATGGCGCGGCCCGCATGGCAAATGCGGAAAAAAAGGGTTAAGGATGGCAGGAAAATTTTCTGATCAACGCATTGTGCGTCAGCGTTGCGGGCGCATGAGGTTATCTGTGCCCTAGTATATACCATGAATCATATGACCGAAGAACCGCGTTCGCCCTCCGCCAAGATCGTTTCCCGCGCCTTCCCTCAACGGGGATCGGACACCACAGGGGAAGACGTGATCGACCTGTCGGCGGTGTTCGGCATCCTGTGGCGGGGCAAACTCCTGATCCTTGCGTTTTGCGTCATGGCGGTGATCGCCGGCGGCTTTTATGCCTTCATGGTCGCCACCCCCCTTTACCGCGCAACCGCCGTGGTCATGCTGGAGACGCGGCAGGAACAGATCGTCGATCTGCAAAGCGTCGTGGGCGGGCTTTCCGGTGATACGTCAGAGGTGAATTCCGAGGTCGAGGTCCTGCGCGCCCGCGGCCTGCTGGGCAAGGTCGTCGATGAGCTTGACCTCGTGTCGGACCCCGAATTCAACCCCACGCTTCAGCCCCCCAGCCCGGTCGAACGGGCCAAGGACGGGGTAAAGGCGGCCCTTGGCCTGTCCAAACCCCCTTTGCCCCTGCCCCCGGAAGAGGCCACGCGCCGCCTGCGCGACAGCGTGATCTCGCAGCTTCTGCGAAAGATTTCGGTCCGCAACATTCCACAGACGCTTGTCTTCGGGGTCACGGCGGAAAGCGAAAGTCCCGAAAAGGCCGCGCTGATCGCGGACACCATCGTCGAACTTTACATCGTCGACCAGGTCTCGGTGAAGTTCGAGGCGACCGAGCAGGCAACGACATGGCTCAGCAACCGAGTCGCCGAATTGCAGACCGAGCTTGAAAAGGCCGAAGGGGCGGTGAAGGCGTTCAATGCCGCAACCGATCTGGTCTCGCCCGAAGCGTTGGCCGGGCTGGAACGCCAGATGAAGGAAATGCGCGAACGTATCGGGTCGACCCGGGAAGCGCGGGATGCGCTGAAGGCCCGGTATGATCGGTTGACGGCCGCGCAAAGCCGGCCAGAGCAAGCCGCGCTGGCAGAGGACATCCAGCTGACCCGCGACCTTGAAGGGGCCGCCGAGAACCCGGACCGGGCCCGTGCGTTCGACACCCGGTTCGGCCAGATTCTGACGCGCATGGAAATGGACCTGGTCCGCGCCGATCAGCAACTTGCGGCGCTGGAGGCCTCGAAACAGGACCTGACCGCGCAAATCGAACAGCAGGGCCAGGACCTGATCACGTTGCAGCAACTCAGCCGCGAG
Source organism: Rhodovulum sp. P5 (assembly GCF_002079305.1). Taxonomy (NCBI): domain Bacteria; kingdom Pseudomonadati; phylum Pseudomonadota; class Alphaproteobacteria; order Rhodobacterales; family Paracoccaceae; genus Rhodovulum; species Rhodovulum sp. P5. The sequence goes on along the minus strand of NZ_CP015039.1, from coordinate 2,632,872 downwards.
GCCGAGGCAACGCGGCTTCTGTACGAGTATTTCCTTGCCCGCCTGAAAGAGACATCCGCCCAGCAGGGGATACAACAGCCCGACAGCCGCATCCTGTCCAACGCGGTGGTCCCCCTTGATGCGTCGAGCCCCAAGAAAGGGCTCATCCTGATGATGTCCGCATTCGTCGGGGTGGTCGCAGGTTCCGCCATGCTGTTCCTGAAAGAGGCACGCAGCACCGGCTTCCGCACCGCGCGGGAGTTGGAAGCCCATACAGGTTACACGGTCATGGGCCAGATCCCCGTGATCCCGGCCAAGGCGCGCAGCAAGATCCTGTCCTACCTGACGGATAAGCCGACTTCGGCCGCGGCGGAGGCAGTACGCAACCTGCGCACCTCGGTGCTCTTGTCGAATGTGGACAACCCGCCGCAGGTGATCGTCTCGACCTCCTCCATTCCCGGGGAGGGCAAGACGACCAATGCGCTCGCGCTCGCCCATAACCTGCTTGGCCTCGGCAAGTCGGTGCTGCTGGTCGAAGGCGATATCCGCCGGCGCACCCTGAACCGCTATTTCGACCGCATGCCAGAACGCGGCATCGTCTCGGTCTTGGCAGGAGAGGTGGCGGTCGAAGACGCGGTCTACCACGCGCCCGGTTTCGGGGCCGATGTGCTTGCCGGGGAACGGACCAAGGTGAATGCCGCCGACCTGTTCGCCTCTCAGCGGTTCAGGGATTTCATCAAGACGCTGCGCAGCCAGTACGATGCGATCATCATCGACACGCCCCCCGTTCTGGTCGTGCCCGATGCCCGCATCATCGCGCGAGAGGCGGACACAGTCCTGTTCACGGTCAAATGGGACGGCACCAGCAAGGCGCAGGTGGATGAAGCGATGCGCATGTTCCACAACACCAACCAGCACGTGAACGGCCTGATCCTCAGCCAGATCAGCCCCAAGGGAATGAAACGCTACGGCTATGGAGAGCGCTACGGCGCCTATGCCGGGTATGGCGACACCTACTATTCCAGCTAGGACAAATGTTGGTCGGCCTCGGTCAACCAATACGGCTGGAGGAAGGGCATCGATGTACGGCATCCAGTCGGGATCGAGGCGCCTACGACTCTGGCCGCACGCGTCGATAGCCCCCCCCCCCGCACCGCGTCGTGAAACCCCGCCTTGATCCGAAAACAGACAATTACCATCCGCATGGGTGTGGTGATCTGCTTCGCGATCCTCTCCGCTCAGCCGCCTGGGCAATTGCCCTTGACGAAGGTGACCTGCCGATTCACGTTCCGCAAATCCGGCGATGCCGGACGTCCGGGAGGGGGAACGGCAGGTGCAGGTGCGACCACAGACGACAGGCATGAAGAACGTTTCGGTCGGCCTGATCGGGCGGGGGATACAAGGCTCCCGCACACCGGCGATGCATATTCAGGAAGGGCGGGCGCAGGGCCTGACCCTCACCTATACCCTGCTGGATATGGACGACCCCGGGCGGGCCGACCTTTCCCTTGCCGACATCCTGAACCGGGTCGAGGCCGCAGGGTACGCGGGTGTCAACGTCACCTATCCCTACAAGATCGAGGTCATGTCGCATCTTGATGTGGTGTCGCCCGACGCCGCCGCGGTCGGTGCCGTGAACACCGTGGTCTTCCGCAACGGACAGCGCATGGGCCACAACACCGATCACTGGGGGTTTGCCGAAGGCTTCCGGCGTGACCTTGGCAACGCGCCTCGCGGCCATGTTCTGCTGATCGGCGCAGGCGGTGCGGGGGGCGCAATCGCCCATGCACTGGCAGATCCCTGCGGGGTCGGCCGGCTTTCGATCCACGATGCCGACACCGAACGTGCAACGGCACTGGCCGCCCATGTGGCGGAACGGTCGGGTATCGCGGCGCAGGCCGTCACCGATCTGCCGGCGTTGATCGCCGCCGACCGTCCCGACGGTGTGGTCAACGCCACCCCGATGGGCATGGCCAAGCTGCCCGGTTCCGCCTTTCCGCTCGACTTGCTCGACCCGGCCATGTGGGTCGGCGACATTGTCTATTTTCCGATCGAAACCGAACTGTTGAAAACCGCCGGCGCCTGCGGTTGCAAGACCATGTCAGGCGCGGGCATGGCCGTCTTTCAGGCCGTGCGCGCGTTCGAACATTTCACCGATCGCACCGCCGATGCGGGCCGCATGTGGGCAACATTCGACGCCTTCGACACCTGACATCCGCCGCCGTGGTGGCCACCCCTTCGGGGCCGCGACCGTCGGGAAATTCCCGGCGATAGGCCCGCCGGGGCAGAGAGCAGCGGCGGCGGACCTGTCGCCGCCGCCCATTATCGCGCGTAGGGGGGCGAGACCGGATAGCCCGACATGCCGTCGAAGGGCATGAACCGGTTCATCGTCCCCATGATCGGGCTCATCTGCCGGTCCATGTTGGTGGCGGAGTGCTGCATCAACGTGACCGAGTCCGCCATCCGCCCGACCTGGCCGGTCATCACGGACATGTCCTCGCTCATCGAAGATACGTCCGTCGACATGGAGGCCGTGGTCTGGTGCAGGTTCGCCATGCTTCGGGTCATCGCCTGCATCTGCTGCGTCATGATCGCGGTCTGACCCACCAGAACATGCACGTCCGTGGTCAACCGATAGATCAGGACGAAGCCGTAGATGGCAAGGATGACAAAGCTCGTCATCCCCGCGAAGACCACCAGCCGAACCGCCTTGAGCGCCGCCTCGAAATGTTCGAGATGCTGGAGATATTCGAGCGATCGCGCAAGTTCGCGACGCCTTTCCCGCGTTTCGGCCGCAAGTTTTTCCTTCGTCGTGGAGGCAGCTTTTTCAGTCATGGCCGCGCCGGGCCTGACGGGGCGGCCAGTTTCGCATCCAGATCCGCCGCCAGCGACGGCGCAAGATCGCGGATCGTGGGCAGCAGCGCGCGCGCCTTCGCATCACTGCCCTGCGCGATCAGGGCAATTGCCGATGCGTGGAAGGCCTCTGCCGCTTCAAGCGACCGTCCGCTGGCGAAGTAGACATTGCCCAACTCGCCCAGGATATCCGCATTGTCAGGCTGATCCTCCAGCACGGTCTTGTAGTCCGCGATCGCCGCCTTCAGGTCGCCCCGGGCAAAGGCCTCGCGGGCGGTTGCGACGCTTGCGACGGTTTCAACGCCCGCCGGCGGCGTGTCGGGGGCGCGCTGGGGGGCACCGTCGCGCACGCAGTGCCAGACACGGGTGGATTCGCTGCCGACGGGTCCGTCACGCAGCCACGTCCAGGCTTGATCGGCCTTTTCACCGGCCATGACTGTACCGGTCACGACGGCCTCGCGGATCGGCGGGAACCGCCCACCGCTCCAGGCGCCGATTGCAAAGAACACCGCGGCAAGTACCACGACGACGAGAACACGCAAAAGCATAGGGCTCCCCTTTTCAGATCGGGATCAAGACAGACGGCGCCAGGCAGACATGCCGCCGCCGTTCCATTCAAAAGACGTGTTTCTGATTACCAGCCGAATCCGGGGAAACCGCCCCACGGGCTGCCCCACGGACTGCCGCCCCAAGGGCTTCCTCCCCATGGGCTACCGCCCCAGGGACTGCCCCCCCAGGGCGAGCCGCCCCATGGGCTTCCCCATGGACTGCCGCCCCAGGGACCGCCCCCCCAGGGGGAGCCGCCATAGCTGTTCCAGGGCGAGCCGCCCCAGCCGTTGTTGCCAAGCCCGTTGCCCCAGCCGCCCATCGTGGCGCTGAAGCCCACATTGCCGCCGGTGCGGCCCCGGCCCCAGCCGCGACCATAGCCATACCCGGAGTTGTAGGGGTCATAGTAGTAGGGGTTGTTCCCGTAGGGTGCGTAGCCGCCATACGGCGCGTAGGCACCTCCCCAGGGGTTGCCGCCCCAAGGACCGCCGCCCCAAGGACCGCCGCCCCACGGGCTTCCACCCCAAGGTCCGCCCCACTGGGCCTGCGCCGTGCCCGATGCTGCAACCCCGAGGGACAGCACAACGGCACCGAGAGCGCGCTTGATCCTTTTCATGTTCTTCTCCCGATTGGTTCAGGGCGGTGATCCCGCGCGCCGCGCGCACGGGACCGTTTCGCGATTACCAGCGACCCCAGCGACCGGGGCCCCAGCCACGGCCATAGTTGTCGCCCCATCCGCGGCCGAACATGTCGCCATCACCGCGACAGGTGCATGACCCGCGCATGATGCCGCGCCCCCGGCCGTACCCGCGGCCATAGCCGTAACCTCGCCCGTAGCCGTCGTAATAGGGGTTGTAGCCATAGCCGTAATAGGGCGCCGGACGACCATAACCGTAGGGCGCATAGCCGGGGCCATAGGCCGGCGCGGCATAGCCATAGGGCTGCTGCGGCGGCATCGGCCGGGCTTGGGCAGGTTCACCCTGCGCCGGCTGTTGCCCACCGGGATACGGCCCCCACGGGTCCATCGGCGGCTGGCCCCAGCCCGGCGCGGCACGCCGTCCGCGCGGCCCCGGGCCCCAGTTCGGTTCGGGACCCCAGTCGGGTTCAGCCCCCCAGTTCGGTTCAGACCCCCACTCGGGTTCCGGGCCCCAATCGGGCTCGGCGCCCCAGTTCGGATCGGACCACCACTCGGGTGCGGCCCGCCGGCGCGGCTCGCCGGTCTGCGCAGGGGCCGCGGCCGGAGCGGCACCTTGCCGCCCCGGTTCAGGACCCCAGTTCGGCTCGGCGCCCCAAGCCGGTTCGGGCCCCCAGTCAGGCTCAGGTCCCCAATTGGGCTCCGGCCCCCAGTCGGGTTCGGCGCCCCAGTTCGGTTCGGGACCCCAATTGGGTTCCGGGCCCCAGCCGGGCGCGGCGCCCCAACCGGGGTCGGCCATCTGACGCCCGCGGGGGCCAGGCCCGTATGCGGGTGCCGGGCGCTGGGCGGGTCCCCAGTTCGGCTCCGGGCCCCAACCGGGTTCGGGGCCCCAGGCCGGTTCGGGGCCCCAACCGGGCTCCGGGCCCCAGCCCGGCGGCGGTCCCCAAGGGTCGAAATTCTGCTGACGCGCGGGAGCAGCGGATGCGCTGCTCTGGGCTCCACCCTGACCGGCGTCCGGTGCCTGCTGTGCATTCTGGGCCAGGGCACCGCTTGCCATGACCAGGGCCATGGCTGCCGCGGCGGTCGGCCCGAGGATTTTCATTCTGATCTGCATGGTCTTACTGGTCCTCGAGTTTGGGAGGCACGGGAGGCGGCGCCCCGGCACAAGCCGGAGCGCCAAAGGTGCTGCTTACCACCAGCCGGGGCCCCAGCCCCCACGGTCGCCGTAGCCACGGCCATACATGTCGTCGTACATGTCGCCGAGGCCGCGGCCGTACATGTCGGCGTCGCCACCGAACGAGAACGAGCCGCTGGCGCGACCACGACCGCGGCCATAGCCACGCCCGTAGCCACGGCCATACCCACGGCCGTAGCCGTAGTCATCGTAGTAGGGGTAGCCGCCGTAGTAGGGGGGCGGGTAGCCATAGCCGTAGGGCGCCGGGGCGTAGCCATAGGGGGCCGGGGCCTGCGGGCCAGCCTGCGGGGCCGGGGCCTGCTGTTCCTGACCGGCATAGGGGCCGCTCGGGGGCGGGGGCTGCATGTTCTGCTGGGCAGCGGCCAGCCCTGCAACGGCGGCAAAGCCGGTCGAGAGCAGTGCGATCTTGAGAGTTTTCATGGGTCGTCTCCTCCTTGGTTAACCCGTGGCAGCGCGGTCTGTGTCCGCGCTACCAGTTGCCCGGTGACGCGCCGGATCGTTCGCGCCACCAGTTCCATGTCGTCGCATTGGTCCACCCCGACAGCGGCGTCGACCAAGGTACGTGCATGAAAGGCGTGCTGAGCCCCCACGGATCGTAGGGGTTCGACATCGAGGTCATCTGGCCGTAACTCCAGATCGGGATCGCCCCGCCCGGTTCGCCACCCGGCCCCGTCACAAGCGGCGGGTACGGGGTGGGCGGCGGCACGGGAGCGACCATGTAAGGCTGCCCGGTGACGTAACCGCGGCGCAGTCCGCCCTCGGCCGCAGGGGGCGCATAATAGGGCGCAACCGGGCAATAGGGCGGGCAGGTGGCGGCCGGTGGCTCCTGCACCGGGGGCCGGGCCTTGGCCGCGGAAAGTTCGCCGAACGTCCCCGCCGACCCCGCCACGGGCGCGCAGAACAGGGCCGCTGCAAGGGCGAGAGATGAACGCACGATCATGTCTTGTCCTCCGGCGTGTCGGGTTTGGCTTGCGGCTTCGGCGCGTTGGATGCGGGTTTCTTGCGGGGTGTTCTGGCCGTGCTCTTGCGCGGCGTTGCGGATTTCGTCGTCTTGCGCCCGGCGGGCTTGGCCTCGGCCTTTGGCTCACTCGGGGCCTCGGGCTTGGGCTCTGACTTGCGTTGCAGTCTTGGGGGCCGGGCCGGTGTCTCGGCGTCACTCTTGGTGGTGGCCGATGTCGCGCTGGCCGATGCGGACTTCCGCTGAAGTTTCGGCGGGCGGGCCGGCTTTGGGCGCTCTTCGGGGATGGCGGCCTGCTGCGTGTCCGACGCGGACTTGCGCACCAGCCGCGGCGGCTTGCCCGGCGTCGGGGCAGGCGGCGTCGGGTCCGGCGCACCACCCACCGGCGGCGTCGACGACCCGCCGTTGCCGTTCGGCTCGAAACTGCCGCTCATCGAGATGCACCCCAGCGGGATGACGACCAGCGTCAGGAAGGTGGCCACCAGCGACCCGGCCAGAAGCGACGCCGCCATGCCCTGGAAGATCGGGTCCGACAGAAGCACCATGGAGCCGATGACAAGCGCCAGCGCGGTGATCAGGATCGGGCGCAGGCGCACCTGGGCTGCCAGCGTGATCGCGTCCTGCACACTGCGCCCGGCTTCGACCTCGGCCCGGGCGAATTCCACCAGCAGGATGGAATTTCGCACGATGATACCGGCCAGCGCGATGAAGCCGATCATCGAGGTCGCCGTGAAATCCGCGCCAAGCAGCCAATGCCCGGGCACGATACCGATCAGCGTCAGCGGGATCGGCGCCATCACGACAAGGGGCAGCGCGAAGGTTTTGAACTCGGCAACGACAAGGATGTAGATCAGCACCAGCGCCGCGGCGAAGGCCAGGCCCATGTCGCGGAAGGTGACATAGGTGACCTGCCATTCCCCATCCCACTTGAAGGCCGGGCCGTCGTTTCCGTCGGGCGCGGTGAAGTAGTTGCCGCTGATCTGCATGTCGGCCGGCAGGGCCGGGTTGGACAGCGCGGCATCGACTTGCAGCATGCCGTAAAGCGGCGCGCCCATCGGGCCGATGACCTCACCGGTGACATATTCCACCGGGCGCAAGTCCTTGTGGTAGATCGGCGGATCGACCGGGACCTGTTCGAAGGAGCCCAACTCGCCCAGCGGCACCTTGCTGCCATCGGCGGTCGGGATCGGCAGGACCAGCAGGTTGCCAAGGTTCACCCGCTGGCTGAGCGGGGCCTGCAGCACGATGACCGCCTGTTCGAGGTTGTGCTTGCTTTTCAGCGCGCCGACCTCGAAACCGCCGGCCGCCATCGCGATTTCGCGGTTGATCGTCTCGACGCTGATCCCGTAAAGCGCCGCCTTCAGACGATCGACCGTGAAGTCGAGCCGTTGATGGGGCTCTTCCATGAAGGTGTTGACATCGGCGATGTCGGGCGCGGCCTCCATCTCGGCCATGATCCGGCGGGCGAGGTTCTGGCGGATCTCGGTGGTCGGGCCGTAGACCTCGGCAACCAGTTGCGCCAGAACGGGCGGCCCCGGCGGTGTTTCGGCGATGGTCAACCGCGCCTCTGCCGCATCGGCGACGGGTCGCAGGATCTCGCGGATTTCCGTCGCGATCTCATGGCAGGACCGGGCGCGCTCTTCCTTGTCGATCAGTTCGACCGCGATGTCGGCCTGCCACGGTTCGCTCCGCAGGAAGTAGTGCCGCACAAGACCGTTGAAGTTGAAGGGCGAGGCGGTGCCGACATAGCTTTGATAGGCGACGACCTCGGGGATGTCCTGCAGCCGCGTCCCGATCCGCTCCGCCAGGTTGGCGGTGACGAACAGGTCGGTGCCTTCGGGCATGTCGATGACGACCTGCAGTTCCGACTTGTTGTCGAAGGGCAGCATCTTGAAAGCCACCATCTTCAGCGGGAACATCGCGACGGCCGCACACATCGCAAGGATGATGACCATCAGCGTCAGCCACCCCAAGGGCCGCGAATTCATGATCGGCATGATCAGGCGCGAATACCACTTGGCGATCACTTCCGACTGCCGGTGTTCGGCCGCCTCGGCCCGTTCAAGCGCCTCCATCGAGGGCTTTACCCGGGCGGCAAGCCACGGCACGAAGATGAACGCCGCCATCAGCGAGAACACCATCGCCGCCGAGGACAGGACCGGAATGGGCAGCATGTAGGGGCCCATCATCTCGGACACGAAGCCCATCGGAAGAAGCGCCGCGACCACGGTGAAGGTGGCAAGGATCGTCGGGTTGCCGACCTCGTCCACGGCATCGGCCGTCGTTTCATCGGACGTGTCGCCATCCTTCAGCCAGCGGCGATAGATGTTTTCCACCACGACGATCGCGTCATCCACGAGGATGCCGATGGCAAAGACCAGCGCGAACATCGACACGCGGTTGATCGTGAAGCCCAGCACATAGGCCACGGCCAGCGACATCAGCAGCACCGCCGGGATCGTGATCAGCACGATGACCGCGGGGCGGATGCCCATGGTGACCAGGGCCAGCACCGTGACCAGCGCCGACACGATGAACAGCTTCATGATCAGGTGCGAAACCTTGTCATGCGCGGTCGCGCCATAGTCGCGGCTGACCGTGACATCGACAGAGGGCGGAATGATCTGGCCCTTCATCGCCTCAAGTTCTGTCAGCAGCGCACTGGCCACATCGACGCCGTTGGTACCGTATTTCTTGGCCACGGCCACCGTCACCGCGGGTTCGGTCTGGAACCCGTCCGCCACGCGCAGGGTGTTATGAACGATGGTCTCGGTCTCGGATACGCCCTGGGTGACCTTGGCGACGTCGCGCAGGAACACCGGTTTGCCCTCATAGGCGCCGACGACCAGTGCGGCCACCTCGTCCGCGTTCTCAAGGAACGCGCCGGTGTAGATATCGAAGAACCGGTTGCCATCGATCACGTTGCCCGCGGGCAGCCGCTGGTTCGCGCCCGAGATCGCATGCGCAACCTGGCTCAGCGTCAGATCGAAGCTTGCAAGGCTGGAGGGGTCGACCTCCACGCGCACCTGCTCAAGACTGCCGCCCGTGACAAAGGACAGCCCGGTATTCGGCAGCGCCTTGAACCGTTGCTGGACGTCGAGGCCAAGCTTGCGCAACTGCACGAGGTCAAGTTCGTCCGAGGACAGGGTGACGGTCACGACCGGCACATCGTCGATGGACTTCGGTTTGACGAGCGGCTCCATCACCCCCTTGGGGATCTGCTCCATATTGCTCATCAGCTTGTCGTAGAGCTTGACCAGCGACGGCTCCATCCCCTCGCCCACGTCGAAGCGGACGGTGACCATCGACGCCCCGTCGCGCGACATCGAGTAGACATGGTCCACCCCCGACAGCTCGCTCATCATCCTGGCCAGCGGTTCGGAGATCAGGTTGGCCACCTCGTTCGACGATGCGCCGGGATAGCCGACCATGATATCGACCATCGGCACCGAGATCTGGGGGTCTTCCTCCCGCGGGGTGACCATTGCGCCCAGAAGGCCGATTGCGAAGAACGCGATCAGAAGAAGGGGGGTCAGCGGCGACTGGATGAAGGACCGCGCCGTCCATCCCGAGATGCCAAGGCGGCGCGGCGGGTGGCCGTTCGGTTTGTCGTTCACCCCGGTTTCGGTCGGACTGGTCATTGTCTACCGCCCCTCAGCCGCCGGTTACCGCAAGCCACTGGCCTGATTTCAGATCCGGCGCGGGGGTATCCACGACCATCTCGCCGGGCTTCAGGCCCGACAGAACGGCGACCCGGTCGCCCTGCCGGTCGCCCAGCCGGACCACGCGCATCTCGACCCGGCCGTCGCGCCCCGCGACGAAGGCGAGCGGCAGGCTGCCGCGATAGGTCACGGCACTGGCCGGAATCGCGGCCGAAAGCGCGCTTGGGCTGCCGCTCTTCTCCTGCCCGATCCAAGCTACGGCATACATGCCGGGTGCCGCGGGGGCGCCATAGGGCAGCGCCAGCTTGACCGGCACGGTATGGGCCGAGGGATCGGCCGCCGGATAGATCTGCTTGACCGGTGCCCAGATGTTGTTGCCGGCAATGCTTAGCGGCACCCGTTCGCCAAGATGCAGGTTCTCCACCATCGCAACCGGCACGTCGATCCGAACGACAAGGGCATCGACATCGGCGAACTCGGCCACGGGCTGACCGGGCTGCACCTGATCGCCCACGCGCACGAACCGCTTCATGATCACGCCGTTCCAGGGCGCAATGGCCCGGCGGTCGCGCAACTGCGCGTCCAGCCCGTCAAGCCGGGATTGCGCGGCCGACAGCGCCGCAAGCTGTCGTTCATAGTCGTACCGCGCAGCCGAGGCGGTGGCGAAGTTGCGCTGCGCCTCGGACTGGGTCTGCATCGGCCCGCTATAGGGCGTGCCCGGCATCCCGCCCATCATGCTCTGGAACATGTTGTAAAGCGGCACGCCGGCCTGATCGAAGGCGGCCTGCGGCGTGCCCCCCATCGGCGGCGTTGTCGGGCCGTAAAGGTCATTCACAAGTTGCGTCCGGGCATTGGCAAGACCGGCCATCTGTTCGCTCAGATCCGCCCATGCCGCCCGGTATTGCGGGTCGATCGCATCGGTATCCAGGCCGACGACGATGTCGCCCTCTGCCACTCGGTCGCCTTCCTCACCCGCGACGAAGGTCACGCGGCCGGAGGCTTCGGCAGACAGGCGCACGGTCCGGTCCGGTTCGACCGTTCCGCCAAGACGGATGCGTTGCGCCGCCGACATCTCGGACACTTCGACCAGCCGGCCGGACGCCGCCGCGAAGGCCGGGCCGTAAACCGGGGGCCGCGAATGGGCCGATCCCTCCGCGGACCGCGCGCCGGACGGCTCTTCGGGGAACAGGTACGGGCGGGCCACGATCACGGCCCCGGCTCCCGCCAACGCCGCCACGGCAAGCGCAAAAATCCTTGAGATCGCCGACATTCGACGCCTCCTCCTCCGTCAGGATTTCGGTAGGGTTCAGGTGCGCGGAACGCGTCCCATGACCGCGAAGCTCTTGATGAACGGCCCGGCCATCGCCGGGTTCTTGATCATCGCGGTATAGTCACCCGTCAGAAACTTCAGCTTGCCCGAGGTATAGGCCAGGCCGAGCGACATCATGCTGACGCCCTTCTGGCACCATTTCTCCCAGTCGGCGGGCTTGGCGCGCAGATCCCAGTTTAGCGCGGCGTCCTGATAGGCGCCGGCCTCGGTCACAAAGCCATTCTCGACCTTGAGATAACCCTTTGGTTTGTCGTCGCCTTCGAAACCGTAACCGATGGTCGAGTTGAACCCGATCTTGGCCAAAGCCTCACCGATTTCATCGTCATTCCATGCGTTTCCGAAATCGACCATGAAGTCGTCCGAGAACAGTTCGGGCATTGAAAAGCTCCTCCCTCGTCGGCGACCCTGTTCCGTCGCCAGGCCTTTCCAGTGTTCGCGCTCGGGTCTTCGCCCGAAGATCGTTTTGTTTTTTTGTTCTGCTCGATTCTTAACGCCCTAAAATGACGATAATTTTTTTCCACAGGACTTGGCAAGGTTGTTAAAAGAAACACCGCAGATGCGCATATTAATGCCGACAGGGTGGAATTGTCGCTTTAATACAGATGCCTACAGGTTAATTTTGCGCCCATTTTTCGGGCAGCCGCGCCTGCGCAGGGTGCGACATATATGCTCACATTCGAATGCGTGCATAAAAATACGGGCGCCGCATCCGGTGCGAAACGCGCACAAAGACCCCGTCTGACCGGCCTAGCGGCCCCCTGCCAGTGCCTTGCTCAGCCCATCGCCCAGCGCATAGGTCAGCAGTTGGTCTTCGCTCAGCGGGCGCGCAAACAGGTAGCCCTGAAGAACATCGCAGCCGATGCCACGCAGAATCCTGGCCTGCTTCTCGGTTTCGACGCCCTCGGCCACGGTGTTGATCCCCAGCGTGTCGGCGATCTCGACAATCGCCCGCACCAGGCTGCGCGCGCGCAGGTCCTGTTCGACCGGCAGCACGATGCGCTTGTCGATCTTCAGCGCAGAGGGCGCGATTTCCATCACCCCGATGATCGAGGCATGGCCAGAGCCGAAATCGTCGATCTCGATATCGACCCCGACCTCGCGCAGCATGTCGAGGTGGCAGCGGAAAGTGTCGTTCTCCTCCTCCACCAGGATCGATTCCAGAAGCTCGAAGGTCACGCGCGTCTCACCGCTTGCCATCTCGCCGGCCAGCGCCACGACGCTGGGGTCGTGCATCCGGCCCGACGAGACGTTGAAGCTGATCTTCGGCACGATCAGGCCCTGTTCACGCCAGTTTGCCAGCGCATCGCGGGATTTCTCCATCATGATCCGGTCGATTTCGGGAACAAGGCGCAACTGTTCGGCCACATGCATGAAGGCGTCCGGCGACAAGAGCCCCTCGACCGGGTGTTTCCAGCGCAGCAGCGTCTCGATCCCGACCAGTCGTCCGTCATCGGCTGCAACCTGCGGCTGGAAGAACGGCACGAACTGATCCCGGTCGAGCCCTTCGTGGATTTCGACCGCAAGACGCCGGTCGGTCAGGATCTCCCGATGCAGGTCCGGGGTAAACACCTCCAGCCGGTTCCGCCCACTCGCCTTGGCACGGTACAGCGCAGCATCGGCGAACATCTGGATGTCCTCGCCCATCTCGGACACATCCTCGGTCTGCGCGATCCCGAAGCTCGCGCCATAGCGGCATTGGCGCCCCTCATAGATCAGCGGTTCGGCCAGCCGCACGCGGATCTCTTCGACCAGCGCCTCGGCCTCCACCTCGGACACGCCCGGCGCCATCAGGATCGAGAATTCGTCGCCGCCGATGCGGGCCACGAAATCCCCTTCGCGCAGGCAGTCGCGCAACACCGCCGCCACGCGCACCAGCACAAGATCACCGGCCTCGTGCCCCAGCGTGTCGTTGACGTATTTGAAATGGTCCAGATCGAGCCGGATAAGGGCACAGTCCCGCGGCCCGCCATCCACCGCAGAGGCCAGCCGCTCGGCGATCATCTTGTCATAGAAGCGACGGTTGGGAAGACCGGTCAGCCCGTCATGCAGCGCCTGCCTCTCGTTCTCGGCGCGCATGTCCTCGGCCAAACGGTGGGCACGACGCAGTTCCTGCTCGCGCTCGACCACGGGGGTGACATCGGACAGCGCCGCCGACCATGTGAACACGCCGTCTTTCAGACGCGGTGCATTCGCGGCCGCCAGAACCCAGACCATGCCCCGATCGGGATGCCGCAGGCGGAAACGCACGCTGAACGGCACCAGGTCACGGTGGCTTTTCGCAATGGCAGCCCGGACAGCGGGCAGGTCTTCTTCAGGAATACGGGCAAAGACACCTTCGTCCGATTTTTCCAGGTCTTCGCGGGCGAAACCGACAAGCTCGGCGAAGCGGGCACTGAAATAGGACAGTTTCGTCGTGCCGTCCGGCTGCAGGCAGAACTCGTAAAGACCAACGGTCGAGATGTCGGCCAGCAGGGTCAGACTGTCATGGGCCCGCTTGAGCTCTTCGGCCGCCTGCGCCGCGCGATGCTCCATCTCCAGCCGGTCGGTGATATCGACGACGCTGCCGTGCCATATGATCGATCCGTCCGGTTGCAGGGAGGGATTTGCCGCCGCCATGACCCAGCGCAGTCCCTTTTCGGGATGATCGACGCGGTGCTTGACCTCATAGGGGCGCAGGTCCGCGGCGCATTGCATGATCTGGGGCAAGATCAGTTCCGCATCCTCCTGCGGGATCCGCGCAAACATGTTCCTGCCCTTGGCGACCACGTCGCCGCGCGCCACGCCCATCAGGTCCAAAAGCGTGGAGCTGAGGAACTTGAAGTCCATCTCGCCGTCAGGGGCCATGTGGCATTCGAAAATTGCGCCGGGTGCGTTCTCGGCCATACTCAGGAAACGGTCGTTGGCGACACGCAACTCTTTTGCGGCGGCTGCGGCCTGGCGTTCGACCTTTTCCTGCTCGGTCACGTCGAACATGTTGCCGTACCAGACAACGGCGCCATCCGACTGAAGCGACGGCAGGGAGGAGACCATGACCCAGCGCAGACCGGTTCGCGGGTCATTGATGCGGAAGCGCGCCGTGAAATCCGACAGGTCCGCCCGGGAAATCGCGATATCCTCCACCACCTTGGGAAGGTCTTCGGGATGGATATGGGCGAATACCGCGGCGCCGTCCGCGGCCAGCGCCTCGGCCGTGACGCCCATGATCGGCGCAAGGTTGGCGCTGAAATAGGGCAGGCTGAACACGCCCGCGCTGTCCTGCCGAAACTCGAACAGGGCACCCGGCGCGTTGTCGGCAAGGATGTTCAGCCGATCATGGGCCCGCCTTGCATCCTCGGCCGCTTCGGCCAGGTGCAACTCCGCGGCCTTCTGCTCGGTGACATCCATGTTCACGCCAACGGCCCTTACCGGGGCCCCGGACGCGTCGCGGAATATCTGCGCCCTGGCGCTGATGACACGGACGGTCCCATCGGGCCGGACGATACGGAACGCGTCATCGAAGGCACTGCCCGACTGGACAGCGGCGCTGAAACGTCGCTCCGAGGCCGCGATATCCTCGGGGTGCACGAGGTCAACCCAGCCCTCCAGCCGCCCCCCGAAACTTCCCGGGGCGATGCCGTGAATCCGGTGCATCGTGTCATCCCAGACAAGTTGGCCGCTGACGAGATCGAAGTCCCAGACCCCGATCCCGGCAGCTTCGGTGGCCAGGCGCAACCGCTCCTCAAGGAAGCGCAGACGTGCGGCCGCCTCTTCGGCCCGCTGCTCGGTTTCCACCTGTGCAGTGATGTCGTTGACATTGCCGTACCAGATGACCGACCCGTCGGGCTGGGCAAAGGGCTGCGACGAAATCCGAACCCAGCGCGGCCCCGTTTCCGGATCCATGATCCTGACCCGTTCGTCGAAGGCCGACAATTCCGCGGCGGACTGATCAACGCGTTCGACAAGCCGCGCGCGGTCGTCTTGATGCATGTGGACGTAAAGGGCGGTGCTGTCCTTTTCGATCGCGTCCCGCGTGGTGGCGAACATCTCCGGCAGCCTGGCGCTGAAATACGGCAGAGAGGACGTGCCGTCAGGCCACCCCTGCCGCTCGGCCAGTGCGCCCGGCATGTTGTCGGCCAGTTTCCGCAGCCGGTCCTGCGCCTGCTGCGCCTCCGACGCGGCCTCCGCCAGTCGTGCCTCGTTCCGCTTCAGGTCGTCGATATCCGTCAGGCTGCCGCAAATCAGCAGCGGGCGGCCCTGATCCGACCGATCCACCCGTTTCGCCATGGCCGAGAACCAGCACCACGTGCCGTCCGCCCGGCGCAGCCGGAAACTGTGATCATAGGCGTCGATTTCGCCGCGATCCATCGCCCAGAAATCCGCCTTGGCCGCGGAACGGTCATCGGGATGCATCAGGTCAAGGAAGGCCGGCCGGTCAATCTCGAACTCCGGCCCATGGCCCAGCATCGTCTTGAGGTGATCGCCAACCCTGTCCTGCCCGAAATCGGGATAGCGGTACCACGGCACGACATTGCTGTTTTCCGTCGAGTGGCGCAGAATCTCGGCAGCTTCCTGCGCTTCCTCGCGCGCGGTCTGCGCCGCGCGCAGCGCTTCGGCAAGGCGCGCCTCATAGGCCTTGTGGTCGGTGATGTCGAAGGTCGTGCCGCAAATCAGCAGCGGTTGGCCGTCTTCCCCCGATTGATACGGCTTGGCGACGCTTGTGCACCAGACCCAATGCCCGTCCTTGTGGCGTATCCGGTGATCTGCCTTGGCCTCGGCCTGCTTGCCCTGCACCATCGCCGCAAGTTCCCGCTGCACCATGGGCAGGTCGTCGGGATGGACCATGCCCAGCATGCCATCCAGCGTCTTGGCCAGACCGTCACCGGTTCGTCCGGTGATCGTGCCGAACCGGTCGTTGCGGACGAACTCTCCGGTTGCCGGGTTCAGGAACCATGGGGCGACCCCGGCATGTTCGGTCGCGATATGCAGCAGGCTCTCGCTCTTCTCGGCCTCGGCCCGGGCCGCGTCGGCCTTGGCGCGCGCGGCGTTCAGGCGCGACTCGTTCGCCTTGCGGCGGGAAATGTCGATCAGGCTGCCGCAAACGACGGGGGGCAAGCCGGTGCCCTTGCGCGAATACAGGCGGGCATTGGCCTGAAACCACTTGTAGGTCCCGTCCTTGCAGCGCAGGCGATAGTCGATTGCAAAGGTCTCGTTCTCATTGGCCAGCAACTGCTCCATCCGCGACACGGTCGCGTCGAAATCGTCGGGATGCAGCCGCGACCGCAGCCAGGGGCCGCTCAATTCCACCTCGTCGGGCTCAAATCCCAGAAGGTCGAAATAGGCCTCCGTCGCCCACATCGCCCGCGTCGCCGGCTCCAGAAACCACTGGGCGAATCCGAAATGCCGCGCGGCCTGACGCATGAGGCCGGGATCGAACTGCCGCGCGGGGTCAGGCGCGGACGAAACCGTTGGCCCCGCCCTCTCCTTGCCGGGCTCATGCAGCACCATCGAGACCGCAACCATCCGGTCGTCGGCACGCACGGGCGACAGGAAGGCCCGGAACCGGCGGCATACCCCGCCAGCGCACAGAACACCAAGCTCGACATCTGTCGCGGCAACCTGCCCGCCGTCCAGCGCGCGGATGGCCGTCTCAACCCCCGCGACATCGTCCGGACACAGGATATCGCCCAGAACCCTGCCAGACAGGTCGGTCGATTCCGGCCCCATCGCGGCAATGGCCGCACCGCTCGCGCTCAGGATATGGCCCGACGGCGACACGACCAGAATCGACACACCGGGCGTCTCCTCGCAAACCGGGGCAGCCTGATTGTGACGTTGCATTGAGAGCACCTGGAGAACCGCAAAGACAGCCCCCTTCATCCGCGTCACAGCCTAACCGACGCCTAAGGAACAGGGTAAACAATCGGATTTTAGACAGCTTTCCAGCATCCCGACGATAACCGGACGTCAGCCTTCCGAACCCAGGACACAGGCGCGGGCGCAGGCGCCGATCCGTTCAAACTCGACGCACTTGTCCCCGCGCGACGGTGGAAGTTGAGTGCAAACTGTGCGATCACCGCGAAAGTTGAGCCTTGGATGAGGCCGTTGTGACCGAACCGCAGCCGGATCTTCCATGTCCCGTCCTCGCCGTGGACCTCGACGGCACGCTTCTTCGAAGCGATATGCTGTTTGAGAGCCTTTGGTCGGCCTGTGCTCGCAATTGGCACCGCCCCTTCACCGCGGCCCTGGCGCTGCGCCAGGGCAAGGCGGCGCTGAAACGCCACCTGACAGAGCATTCGCATATCGACGTCACGACCCTGCCCTACGATAGCACCGTCATCGACCATATCCGCCAATTCCGGGCGGCCGGCGGCCGAACCGTGCTGATCACCGCAAGCGACCGTTTCCTTGCCGAAGAGATCGCCGACCATCTGGGGATCTTCGACGAGGTCCACGGATCGGACGGGCGGACCAACCTCAAGGCAGGGGCGAAGGCCACGCTCCTGAATGACCGCTTCGGCGCGGGACACTATGCCTATATGGGCGACTCGCGCGCCGATCTGGCGATCTGGGATCAGGCCGGGCGGGCGATCACCGTCAATGCATCGCGGTCCTTGCGGGCGGCCGCCGACGCCCTCGATCCCGGGGCAGAGCATCTGGCGACCCATCGGGCAAGCTGGCGCGCCTACATGCAGGCCCTGCGCCCGCATCAATGGGTCAAGAACATCCTCGTCTTCATGCCGCTTCTGGCCGCGCATGCGTTCACGCCTGGGGCGGTCCTTGCATCGCTTTTCGCCTTCGCGGCTTTCTCTCTCGTCGCCTCGGCGGTCTACGTCCTCAACGATCTGGTCGATCTCAGGGCCGACCGGGCGCATCCGCGCAAGCGTGAACGCCCCTTCGCCGCGGGCCGCGTACCGATTGCCCATGGCACGATGATGGGTGCCGGCATGCTGGCCGGCGGCACCCTGATCGCACTTGCACTTGGCGGGCCGTTCTTCCTGGTGATGCTGGGCTATATCGGGCTGACCACGGCCTATTCGATGGGCCTGAAGCGAAGGAAGGTCATCGACATCTGCGTTCTGGCCGGGCTTTACACGATACGCATCATCGCGGGCGGTGCGGCGACGGGTCTACCGCTTTCGGTCTGGATGCTGGCCTTTTCGATCTTCTTTTTCTTCGCGCTCGCCGCGGTGAAACGGCAGGCGGAACTTGTCGATAACCTGAAACGACAGGAACCGGGCGCTTCGGGGCGCGACTATTCTGTCGAGGACCTGCCGATCATCTCGATGATGGCAATCGGGGCGGGTTATGTCTCCGTCCTCGTCATGGCGCTTTACGTCAATGCCCCCACCACGCAGGAGCTTTACTCCCTGCCAGAGGCACTTTGGGGCATCTGCTGCGTGCTGCTCTACTGGCTGTCGCGCACGGTGATGATCGCCCATCGCGGAGAGATGCATGACGACCCGGTCGTCTATGCCGCAAGGGACGGCATCAGCCGGATGAGCTTCCTGCTGATCGCGGGCTTCGCGCTGGCGGCGATGCTGCTATGACGCTGCATGGGCTGATCTTCCGCTATTCCGCCTTTGCCGTACTGGCCACGCTGGCCAATCTCGGCACCCAGCGCGTGGTATTCCTGTTGGGTGACGGGCCGCTGGTCTTCGTGGCCGCCCTGGTCTGCGGGACCGGCATGGGGCTGGTGCTGAAATACCTGCTCGACAAGCGGTGGATCTTTGCCGACACCGGCACGGGGCTCAGGGCACATGGGCGGAAATTCTCGCTCTATACCCTGATGGGCGTGGTCACGACCGCGATCTTCTGGGGGACCGAGACCGCCTTTTGGGCCATCTGGCAAACCGACAGGATGCGAGAGGTCGGGGCCCTTCTGGGGCTGACCGTCGGCTACGTGACCAAGTACCAGCTCGACCGCCGCTTTGTCTTCACCGACAGCCAGTTGGGGGCAAGGGCATGAAGCTCTCGGGCTGGGGCCGGTTTCCGGTGGTGGACACCGACGAATCCCGGCCCGACAGCGAAGCGGCGCTGGCCCGTGCGGTCGCGAAAGGCGCCGTGATCGCCCGCGGCAATGGCCGTGCCTATGGTGACAGCGCGATCGGGCTGGCCACGACCCTGAACATGCGCCGCTTCAACAGGATGATCGCCTTCGACCCTGATACGGGCCAACTGGTGGCGGAGGCGGGGCTCCTCCTGTCCGACGTCATCGACACCTTCCTGCCCCGCGGCTGGTTCCCCATGGTCACGCCGGGCACGAAATTCGTCACCCTGGGCGGCATGATCGCGGCCGATGTGCATGGCAAGAACCATCATCGCGACGGGGCGATGCGCGCAAGCGTCGACTGGATCGACCTGATGGGGCCGGACGGACAGGTGCACCGCTGTTCGCGGGACGCGAATGCCGAGTTTTTCGACTGGACGGTTGGCGGCATGGGGCTGACCGGCGTCATCCTGCGCGCCGCGATCCGCCTACGGCCCGTCGAAAGCGCCTGGATCCGGCAACGGATGATCCCCGCCCCCGATCTGGATGCCGCGATGGCCGCATTCGAGGATCATCACGACGCGACCTATTCGGTGGCCTGGATCGACTGTCTCAGCACCGGGGCCGCCAAGGGCCGCGCGCTTGTCATGCTGGGCGAACATGCCCGGGCCGTGGAGCTGCCGCACCAGCACCGGCTGCATCCCCTCCGCACGCCCGAGAAGACGACGAAGACCATCCCCATCGATTTCCCCGGCCTTGCGCTGAACCCACTGACGGTCAGGGCCTTCAACGCCGCCTATTACCGCAATGGCCTGCGGCAGGCAGGCACGTCCTACGTGGACTGGGACAGCTATTTCTACCCGCTCGACGCGATCCTCGGCTGGAACCGAATCTATGGCCGCCGCGGTTTCGTACAGTTTCAATGCGTTCTGCCCCTGCAGGTGGCCAATACCGGCCTGCATGCGCTGCTCGACGAAATCGCTGCGGCGCGCGCCGGCTGCTTCCTGTCAGTGCTGAAACGGTTCGGGCCGGGACAGGGCCGCTTTTCCTTCCCGATGGAGGGCTACACGCTGGCGCTCGACTTCCCCGTCAACCGCCGCACGCTGGCGCTGATGTCGCGGCTGGATGCGATCACGCTGGCCCATGGCGGGCGGTTCTACCTGGCCAAGGATGCGCGGCTGAGCGCGAAGACCCTGCGCGCCGCCGATCCCCGTGCGGAGGACTTCGCCGCCCTGCGGCAGGCAAGGGGCATGTCCCCCGCCTTCCGTTCCTCCCAGTCCGAAAGGCTCTCACTGTGACCAAGCCCCCCGTCCTGATCCTTGGCGCGCGGTCCGATATCGGCCGCGCCGTGGCCCATGCCTTTGCCGCCGAAGGCCACCCGATCCAGCTGGCCGCGCGCAATGCGGAAAGCCTTCAGCCCGACGCCACAGACATCACGATCCGCTACAATGTCGCGGCATCGGTGCACGACTTCGACGCGCTCGACACCGCGCACCACGCCGCCTTTCTCGACCACCTGCCGACCCTGCCAGAGGTTGCCGTTTGCGCCGTCGGCCTGATGGGCGATCAGGCGGAGAACGAGACCGACGCGGGCAAGGCGGCCCTCGTGATACGCGCCAATTTCGAGGGGCCGGCACTGATCCTCGGAGACCTGGCAAACCGCTTCGCCGCGCGCGGCTCCGGCACACTGGTCGGCATCAGTTCCGTGGCAGGTGACCGGGGGCGCGCGACCAACTATGTCTACGGCGCGTCAAAGGCGGGGTTCACCGCGTTCCTGTCGGGTTTGCGCAACCGGCTTGCCAAACAGGGCGTGCATGTGGTCACCGTGCTGCCGGGCTTCGTGAACACGAGGATGACCGAGGGGATGGACCTGCCGGGGGGCCTCACAGCGGAACCTCAGGAACTAGGTACGGCCATCGTGAAAGCCGTCGAGAAGAAGCGGAACATCATCTATGTCCGCCCCGTCTGGCGTCTGATCATGGCCATCATCCGCGCCATCCCCGAGGCCGTGTTCAAGAAGCTCTCCCTCTGAAAGCGCGCGACATCGCTCCATCCGGCGCTTAGTCTGACGCCGAAAGAGGGGGGCAGCCATGGCATCAGGACTTCCGGGATTTACCCAAACCCGTATCGACACCAACGGCATCGGCCTGTCCGTGCATCGCGCGGGCACGGGCGCGCCGCTGATCCTGCTGCACGGCTATCCGCAAAACCACATGTGCTGGCTGAACGTCGCGCCGGCACTGGCAGAGCGGTTCGATGTGATCGTGGTCGATCTGCGCGGCTATGGCGACAGCGACGCGCCCCCAGATGATGACGCCCACACCACCTATTCCAAACGCGAAATGGCCCGCGACATCGTCGGCGTGATGGACGCGCTGGGGCTGGCGCGGGCGCATATCCTCGGCCATGACCGCGGCGCGCGGGTGGCCTATCGGCTGGCGCTCGACCATCCCGACCGCGTGGACCGGCTGGGGATCATAGAGATCGTGCCCACGGGCGATTTCTGGGCCTCCTGGACTGCCGATCTTGCCTACAAGGCCTATCACTGGACCTTCCTTGCCCAGCCTGCGCCGCTGCCGGAACGGCTGATCGGCGCCGACCCGGTCGGCTATATCGATCACACGCTGCAAAGCTGGACGCTGGCGAAATCGCTGGACGTGTTCCCGCCCGCAGCCCTTGCCGCCTATCGCCGTCAGGCGGGCGACCCGGCCCGCATTGCCGCGATGTGTGCCGACTATCGCGCCGGGGCCACGACCGACCGCCATCTTGACGAGGCCGACCGCGCCGCGGGCCGACGTATCGCGGCCCCGCTGATGTTTCTCTGGGCGGAAACCGGGTTTCCCGCACAAACCGGGCATCCGGCCGACTTGTGGCGGGCATGGGCCGAAAACGTACAGGACGCATCCTGCCGGTCGGGCCATTTCGCCATGGAAGAGGCGCCCCAGGCCGTGCTGGACGCTTTCGTTCCCTTCTTCGCCGCCTGACCCGGCCCGCCCGCGTCAAGGTTTCGGTTACCAGTTTTCCAGCTTGTCGTCGCGGCAGGGCGCCGGGATGCGTAGACTTTCCGACGGTGAAAGCCGTCGAAGGCGGCGCGGGGCGTTCTGGAAGGAGCGGAAGATGAACACCGTGACAGGTCTCTTGGGGCTCTTGGTGACCGGCGCGCCCGAGGCGCAAGCCCCCCTGCCCGCAGGCGGAACAGTACCCGACCGCTCCGCCTGTCTCGATGACATCCCTTCCGACGATCTGGCGCGGGCAGACGCGTTCAAGGCGGCATTGATGGCCCTCGACACCGATGACGGGCCGGATTTCTCGGCCCAGGAATGGGCGCGGGCGACCGCCACGGCGAAACCGTTCTCGCTCGACGACCTGTTCGACCGCGATACAAGATGGCCGGCCCTCGTGGACACCTATGACGAACAGGAAGACGCGCTTTTCATCGTCTACGACTCAAAGACCCATCCCGACCCGGTCCTGTCCAAGCGTCCATCGCAGACCGGAACGACCGATGCGATGCTGATGCTGGATGGCATGCCGCTGGCTGTTGTCAGCGGCGGCGCCGGGATGAACCTGGCCAAGGTCAACCTCGTCCCGGACACGCTGTTCCCCGAATATCTGTCTGCCGCGGTGTAGGCGGGCAAAGCTTGGCGCGACGCACCGCTTGGCCTAGGTTGGCCGCAATGCGAACCACCGAAGCGCCGTCATGCCCGACCCCAGACAACCGGATAACCAGCCCGCCGATCTCGCCCGCGAAATCGCCGCCCTGCGCCGCGAAGTCGAAGCCCTGAACGCGCAACGGTTCTTCGTGCTGAACGGCTCTGCCCGGCGGATGCTGTTGATGCAGTTCCTGCGCGGCATGACCATGGGGCTTGGCACCGTTGTCGGGGCTTCGGTGCTTGTTTCCGTCATCGCCTATTCCCTGTCGCAGATCGACTTCATCCCGGTGATCGGCGACTGGGCGGTGGAAATCGCGCGCGAAATCCGGCATCAGGCCCCGGGCGGCGATGCCCCGGAAGGGGTAGGCGCCCCCCCGCTGCAGGAATAGGCCGCCACGCCCCCTTTCCTTCCACACACGAATCCTCTATACGGCGGCCTTCGCCCGGACCGTCCGGGCGTTTTTTCTCCACGGGCCCTGCTGGACGACATCCCGGCTTGTGCCATGGACCCTTTGAAAGGAGACCCCGATGTCGATCACTGCTGAAGAAAAGAACCGGCTGATCAAGGAATACGGCACCAAGGACGGCGACACCGGTTCGCCCGAGGTTCAGGTCGCCATCCTGACCAGCCGCATCTCGACGCTGACCGAGCATTTCAAGACCCACAAGAAGGACAACCACTCCCGCCGTGGTCTTCTGAAACTGGTCGCCCAGCGCCGGAAGCTTCTGGACTACCTCAAGGGTAAGGACGAAAGCCGTTACCTGAAGCTGATCCAGAACCTCGGCATCCGCCGCTAAGGCCGGATGCGGCGCCGGACGACCGGCGTCACGACGGTTGCAGGAGCGTGATCACCGTATCGCCGTATTGGCGTGTGTCGATCACCTCCACCCCGTCGGGCGGCACGACCGCCGCCCCCTCCTCCCAGATGATCAGCGCCCCGGGCGCGATCCACCCGCCGTCGAGCGCGGCGGCCAGCGCCCGTTCGCCAAGCCCCTTGCCATAGGGCGGGTCGAGAAACACCAGATCGAAGGGCGCCCCCTTGGGTTCCCCCAGACGCGTGGCATCCCGGCGAAAGATCTTCGTCGCCCCCCCGGCCCGGCATTTCTCGACATTTTCACGGATCAGCGCCCGCGCCTTGCCCCCGTCATCGACAAAGGTCACATGGGCCGCGCCCCGCGACAGCGCCTCCAGCCCCAGCGCGCCCGTCCCGGCAAACAGATCCAGCACCCGCGCACCGGTCACCGGATCGCCGTAACCGCCGTTCAGGATCAGGTTGAACAGGCTTTCCCGCACCCGGTCGGTCGTGGGGCGCAGATGCGCACCGGCGTCACCCTTCCCGACCGAGGCCAGCCGCAGCCCCTTGTGCTGTCCGGCAATGATCCTCACGCGGCCATCAGCGTCTTGAGGTCAACACCCGCATCGGCCACCGCGGCCGCATCGGGGGAGCGTCCGGCCTCGATCAGCCGCTTGGCGGTCATATAGGCACGCGGGTCGTTCATGGCGTCGACGGCCAACAGCTCCGCCCCGCGAAAATACCAGTGGCTCAGGCTTCCTTCCCGGTCACCCGGGCGCGCGACGACATGGTCATAACCGATGTTCAGCCCGGCAATCTGAAGCTTCACATCGTACTGATCCGACCAGAACCATGGCTTCGGCACATAGGGCGTCTCGGCCCCCAGCATGTTCGCGGCCACCGCCTCTGCCTGGTCGATGGCGTTTTGCACGCTTTCCAGACGCAGATGTCGCCCGCGATAGGGCAGCGACGCACAATCCCCCGCGGCCCAGATCGCCGGGTCGCTCGTGCGGCCAAACGCATCCACCGTGATGCCGTCTTCCACCGCCAGCCCCGCGGCCTGCGCCAGTTCGGTGGCCGGGCTGACACCGATCCCCGCGATGACGAAATCGACGTTCAGCGCGGTGCCGTCCGACATCTCCGCCCCGGTGACACGGGTTTCGCCGATCAGCCGGGTCAGGACCGTGCCTTCGCGCAGATCGACCCCACGGGCCCGGTGCAGATCGCGGAACCATGCCGCAGTCTCGGCACAGGCGACGCGTTGCAGGATGCGCGGCGCGGCCTCGATCAAGGTGACCGCCAGCCCACGGCTGGCCGCCACAGCCGCGGCCTCCAGCCCGATATAACCGCCCCCCACGATCAGCACGCGCGCCCCGGCCACGAAGGCCGGCGCCATTGCATCGACATCGGCCAGCGTGCGCACGACGTGGATGCCGGACAAGGTCCCCCCGATATCGGCGGGCAAGCGCCGCGGCACCGCGCCGGTGGTCAGGGCAAGCTGGTCATAGGCGATCGCATGCCCCCCCGCGATCACCGTCTTGTCCGCCCGGTCGATGGCAATGGCCGTGTCCGACAGGCGCAGATCGATCCCGTTCTCGGCGTAAAAGTCGGGCGGGCGCAGGAACAGCCGCTCCAGCTCCATCTCGCCCAGCAGGTATTTCTTCGACAAGGGCGGGCGCTGATAGGGCGGCACCCGTTCTTCGCCGATCAAGGTGATCTGGCCGGTAAACTCCAGCCCGCGCAGTTTCGCGGCAAGCGCAGCGCCCGCCTGCCCGGCACCGACAATGACGATATGGGACATCCGCGCCCTTTCGCTCTGGCCTATTCCGCGGCACAGATTATCTGAGCGATGAAACCATTGGCAATGTGCGAGGAGTAAGCCCGATGACGATTTCCGTAGGCGACCGCCTGCCCGACGCGACCTTTACCGAGATGGGCGCCGACGGCCCCGGCGAAGTCGTGCTCGCCGACAAGCTGAAGGGCCGCAAGGTTGTGATCTTCGCCGTGCCCGGCGCGTTCACCCCCACCTGCCATTCGGCCCATATGCCGAGCTTCATCCGCGCCAAGGCGGATCTCGAAGCCAAGGGCGTGGACGAAATCATCTGCGTCGCCGTGAACGATCCCTTCGTGATGAAGGCCTGGGGCGATGCGACCGGCGCGCACGCGGCCGGGATCACCATGCTGTCGGATGCCGACAGCAACTTCACCCGCGCCATCGGCATGGATTTCGACGCGATGCCCGTGGGTCTGGTGGCGCGATCCAAACGCTACTCGATGCTCGTGGATGACGGTGTCGTCAAGGCGCTGAATGTCGAGGACAGCCCCGGCGAATGCGAGATCTCGGCCGGTGAGGCGCTGCTGGCGCAAATCTGAGGCGGCCACCCCTGAACCGTCACGAAAACGCGCCTCCGCCATAGTGCGGGGGCGCGATGCGTTTTGGGGTGACATACGGCCCCCGGCGTGGCGACGCGGGACCCGCTTGCCAGACTGGTCAGTTGCGTGTCGTGATGCGGCGGTATCCGCCGACAGCGCCCATCGCCCCCAACATCAACAGCAGCGACGACGGCAACGGGTTTCGCGGCAGATTCTGTTCCAAGGGCGGGGCGTTCAGGTCGGCCACGTCGAAGACGAACGAATAATCCATATCGTAGATCACGCCCTGAAGACCGACCTCTGCCCTGTAGCCTTGCAGATAGACAAGGAGTTCCATGCCATTGCGGGCCTCTTCCGAACCCGCGGCCCAGAAGGACGAATAGCCCAGCGAAATACTTTCGCCGTCTTCGACCGGGTCGTCGATGCTATGATACACCGACCCAAGGTAGGAGCGCCCGCCGCCCCCGCTTTTCGCGTAATATGCGCCAAAGCTGACATACATCAGGGCGGGGTTACCGTAAGGTTGGCCATTGATTTCGTGATAATAATCGCCGCCGTAATAGAAACTGGAAAAGCTGACCGAGAGATTCTCGATTTCCAATCCCGCGCCAAGGCGAAGTTCGAATGCATCCAGATCGGCCTGCCGGTCCACATAAAGGGCCGAGGCCGAAATCACGTTGCGCCCCGCCACAAGGTCAACGACGGGCGATCCCTGACGAAGCGGCGCGGCATCGCCGTCGATTACTTCGTCATACAACAGTGTTTCAGCATTTGCTGCGCCGGAGACGGCCAGTGCAAGCGCTGCGGCGGCCAAACTTTTGAAGACTTTCATCGTTCTGTCCTTCCATGCCTTGTAACAGCAGAGGTACAGAGATTTGCAGGCATGCCCGCCCATCCACGCACCGGAGTCCAATTCAGTCCGTCTGGTGCCGCCATTATGGCGACCCGTCCCGCAGACATCGCACCCCGTGTATCGTGGCCGTTCGGACCTGACAGGCCTTCGGCGACCGCGATTCCCACCAAGTCCGCGAACGCAGGGACGTTAAGCAATCATTCACGGTTTCGTCAATAATTTCGATTGCCCCATTTCGCTAATTTTTGGTAGATTGAATCCAATAGCTAAAACATCTCGCCCTTAAGGCGAGTTGGCCATGTTGCGCTCTTGAATAAGCGGATTTGGGCCGCACAAGGCGGTGCCGAACGCTCCTAATCGACGCCTCGGATCTTCCCTGAATTCGGCCCGGCCCGCGGAACGGGGACGCCCTGCCCTACTCCCCGGCCAGCGCCGCAAGTCGCGCATGGGCGGACACGCTCCGGGCCTCCAGCACCACATCGTGCAAGAAGCGCCCCAGGGCAAGGCTGGTGATGTGCATGCGCTGTTCGGTGAACTCATCGTCGAACAGCGTCTCGTGGATCAGCGCGACTTCTTCCTCGTCCATGTCCAGAACGGTTGGTTCCGGCTCGGCGGTCTGAAGCGAAACGATCGTCACCGGCGGAATGCGCGCCAGTTGGGTCTGTTCGATCACAAGGTGCAACTCTCCCGCCGTCTGCCCGCGCTTGGCGGCGATCTTGGTCAGGATCTCGCGCCCCCGGGCCTTGGCGATATCGGCGCCGCGCTCGGCCTCTTCCTCGGCCATCAGGCGACGGCGGCGTTCGGGATTGTCGACGGACAGCAGCCGCGATTCGAACAGGTAGACCACAAGAAACATCAGCGCCGGCGCCTGCCCGATGGGCAAGGCCAGGTCCGGGAACAGCAGCATGGCCACGGGAAACGGCGTCAGCGGGATGCAATACCGCAGGAACGAATTTTCCATCAGCATCCGCAGATAGATCTTGCTGGTCATCGACCCCGGCGGCAACAGGCCCGACCCATGCCCGAACAGCGCCCGCGGGACCTTGCGGATCTTCATGGCGTATTTGCGCGACACGGTCGACGGGGTCACGACGTGAAGCATTTCGGGCCCTCCGATACCTCAGACTTTTCTAAGTCTAGGTGCCGTCGGCCCCGCGTCCAGACCGCCCCAGATGCCGTTCCCCCCGCGCCTCGGCCAGCTTTACCTGCCGATGGCGTTCGCGAAAGCGGGCCCGTTGCGGCTCGGAATACTCACCCGCACACTGATGGCAGCGCACGCCTTCCTCGTAGTCCGGGTGGGCCAGATCCTCTGGGCACAGGGGGCGGCGGCAGGCATGGCACATCACATGGGCCCCCTCGCGCAGCCCGTGCTCTACCGACACGCGCCCGTCGAACACGAAACAGGCGCCGTGCCAGAGGCTCTCTTCCTCCGGCACCTCTTCCAGATATTTCAGGATCCCGCCCTTGAGGTGACAGACCTCTTCAACCCCTTGGGACAAAAGGTAGTTCGTCGATTTCTCGCAGCGGATACCGCCGGTGCAGAACATCGCGATCCGCTTGTTGTGAAACCGATGGCGGTTTTCCTGCCACCATGCCGGGAAGTCCCGAAAACTCCGCGTGCCCGGATCGACCGCACCTTCGAAACTGCCGATGGCGATTTCATAGTCGTTGCGCGTGTCGATCACGGCCACGTCCTCTGACGCGATCAGCGCGTTCCAGTCCCGTGGCCGCACGTAATGGCCCACGGCGGCGCGGGGGTCGACATCCGGTTGCCCCATGGTGACGATCTCGCGCTTCAGGCGCACCTTCATCCGGCCAAAGGGGCGGTCCGCGGCGGTGCTTTCCTTCCATTCCAGGCCGGCACAGCCCGGAAGCGCCCGAATATGGGCCAGCACCGCATCGATCCCCGCACGGGACCCGGCGATCGTCCCGTTGATCCCCTCCCGCGCCAGAAGGAGTGAGCCGCAGATATCCTCCGCCTCGCACAAGGCCAGAAGCGGCGGTTTCAGACGCGCCGGATCATCGAACCGGGTGAAGTGGTACAGGGCTGCGACATCATACATCGACGCATGTGATACGATGGGCACCGGCCCTGCGGCAAGAGCGGGGCATTGACCCGGGGGGGGCACTTCCTTAACCCCTTGGGGCGAAACCGACCGGAGGAAGGCCCATGCGACCCGCGAACGAAGCCCTCATCGTGATCGATATCCAGAACGATTTCTGCACCGGCGGCGCGCTGGAAGTGCCCGGCGGAGAGACCATCATTCCCCGCGTCAACGCGCTGATGGATGAATTCGAGACGCGGGTCTTCACGCAGGACTGGCACCCGGCCAATCACAGTTCTTTCGCCGCCAACCATCCGGGCAAGAATCCCTATGAGGTGATCGACATGCCCTATGGCGGGCAGATCCTGTGGCCGATCCACTGTGTGCAGGACACCGAGGGCGCCGCCTTCCACCCCGCGCTGGACGTCTCCCGTGCCGATCACATCGTGCGCAAGGGCTTCCGCGCCGAGATCGACAGCTATTCCGCGTTCTTCGAAAACGACCACGAAACCCCAACGGGGCTGGACGACTATCTGTCCGGCAAGGGCATCGACCACCTGACGCTGGTGGGGCTGGCCACCGATTTCTGCGTGCTCTACTCCGCGCTTGACGCGAACAAGCTGGGCTATGCGGTGACGGTCATCGACGGTGCCTGCCGGGGGATCGACCTGAACGGGTCGCTGGAAGACGCCAAACAGGCGATGCTGGAAGCGAACATCGTGCTGGAACCGTAACGCATGGTCGACATCGCGACACGGGTCTATAACCACAAGTGGAAGATCGACCCCATCGTCCGGTCCCTGATCGATACGGATTTCTACAAGCTCTTGATGTGCCAGTCGGTGTTCCGCAACCGGCCCGACACGCATGTCCGTTTCAGCCTGATCAACCGGTCCACCGACATCCGGCTTGCCGATCTGATCGACGAGGGCGAGCTGCGCGAACAGCTTGACCACATTCGCACCCTGCGCCTGACCCGCGGCGAAAGCACATGGCTGCGCGGCAACACCTTCTACGGCAAGCGCCAGATGTTCCGCCCCGATTTCATGGAGTGGTACGAGAACCTGCAACTGCCGCCCTATTCCCTGGAAAAGCGCGACGGCCAGTACGAACTGACCTTCGAGGGCCGCTGGCCCGAGGTGATGATGTGGGAAATCCCCGCGCTCGCCGTGCTGATGGAGATGCGCTCCCGCGCGGTGCTGGAGCGGATGGGCAAGTTCGAGCTTCAGATCCTCTATGCCCGCGCGATGACCAAGCTGTGGGAAAAGGTCGAGCGGCTGAAAACGCTTGAGGGCGTGAAGGTCGCCGATTTCGGCACCCGGCGGCGGCATTCCTTCCTGTGGCAGGACTGGTGCGTCGAGGCGATGATCGAGGGTCTGGGCCGCAGCTTCGTCGGCACCTCCAACTGCCTGATCGCGATGCGCCACGATATCGAGGCCATCGGCACCAATGCCCATGAACTGCCCATGGTCCTGGCCGCGCTGGCCGAGACGGACGAGGAATTGCGGCAGGCGCCCTACAAGGTTCTGGCCGACTGGCACGAAGAACATGACGGCAACCTGCGGATCATGCTGCCCGACACCTATGGCACCAAGGGGTTTCTCGACCACGCGCCGGACTGGCTGGCGGGCTGGACCGGCATTCGCATCGATTCCGGCGATCCGGCGGAAGGGGCAGAGACCGCCATCCGCTGGTGGCAGGCGCGGGGCGAGGATCCGACGCAGAAGCTGATCATCTTTTCAGACGGGCTGGACGTGGACAAGATCATCGAGTTGCACGCGCAATTCGCGGGCCGCGCCAAGATCAGCTTCGGCTGGGGCACGCTTCTGACCAACGATTTCCGCGGACTGGTGGCGAACGACGCGCTGGCGCCGTTTTCTCTGGTCTGCAAGGCGGTCAGCGCCAACGGCCGCCCGACGGTAAAGCTGTCGGACAACCCCAACAAGGCGATGGGCCCGGCGGACGAAATCGAACGCTACAAACGGGTGTTCGGCGTCGGCACGCAAGAGGCCATCGACGTCGTGGTCTGAGCGGGCCGCGTCAGCCGCGGGCATCCGCCGACGATGTGCCGAGGCGCGCCATCGCAGGGTCGAGGCGCGGCAATCCGACCAAACTTGTGGGCACTTTGTCGCGACACGTTCGCCGCGCCTCTGATCGATGCGCAGGCGTCAGCAGATCGCCGGGGCTGACTCCCCTCGACTCCGCGCCTTGGATCTCCGGCACAACCTGAACTCGTCTGTGACGTGGTCATGTTCACGGTCCGCTGGTATGTCTTAGGGTGACACCCGGACCGCCCGGGGGTG
The DNA here is from genome assembly GCF_002079305.1 of Rhodovulum sp. P5. NCBI lineage: Bacteria > Pseudomonadati > Pseudomonadota > Alphaproteobacteria > Rhodobacterales > Paracoccaceae > Rhodovulum > Rhodovulum sp. P5. The sequence continues at coordinate 2,601,728 of NZ_CP015039.1, read as the reverse complement.
CAGAAGGAACGCAACCGATGGCCGATCTTGAACGCCGCATTGCCCAGGGCCGGGGCGACGAGCCTGCCGATCTGGTCCTCAGCGGGGGCCGTGTCTTCGACCTGATCACCGGCGCGATGCTGGACGGCGATGTCGCGATCTGCGGCGACACCATCGTCGGCACCGGCGCGGAATATGAGGGGCGAGAGGTCGTCGACGTCTCCGGCCTGATCCTCGTCCCCGGTTTCATCGACACGCATCTGCATATCGAGTCGAGCCTTGTCACGCCGTTCGAGTTCGACCGCTGCGTCACCCCCCGCGGGATCACCACCGCCATCTGCGACCCGCATGAAATCGCCAATGTCATCGGGCCCGACGGGATCCGATACTTCCAGCAGGCATCCGAACACACGCTGATGGACATCCGGGTACAGCTTTCCTCCTGCGTGCCGTCCACCACGATGGAAACCGCAGGCGCCGAGATCGACGCCGACGCGCTGGCCGCCCTGATGGGCCACCCCTCCGGCATCGGGCTGGCGGAGTTCATGAACTACCCCGGCGTGATCTTCCGTGACCAGGGCGTTCTGGCCAAGCTGCGGCTGTTTGACGGCGGTCATATCGACGGGCATTGCCCGCTTCTGTCGGGGCGCGACCTCAACGCCTATATCGCCGCGGGCATCCGGACAGAGCATGAGGCGACCACCGCCGAAGAGGCGCTTGAAAAGCTGCAAAAGGGGATGCGCGTGCTGATCCGCGAAGGATCGGTATCCAAGGACCTGCACGCCCTGCAACCGGTGCTGACCGAGACGACCGCGCCCTACATGTGCCTGTGCACCGACGACCGCAATCCACTGGATATCGCGGATGCCGGGCATCTCGACTACATGATCCGCACGCTGATCGGGCTGGGCTGCCCGCCATTGGCCGTCTACCGCGCGGCGTCCCTGTCCGGGGCAGAGGCATTCGGGCTGAAAGATCGCGGCCTGATCACACCGGGCAAGCGCGCCGATATCGTGGCGCTGGACAGCTTGAATGACTGCCGCGCGCAAATGGTCTGGGCGGCCGGGCGGCGCGTGGGCGAGACCGCCTTTGCCGCACGCGACACCATCGCCCCGATCGGGCGACACTCCGTCCTCGCGCCACAGGTCACGGCCGACAACTTCCGCCTCGCGGAAAACCGGGAGGACACCCATGTCATCGGCATTCTGGACGGCAAGATCCTGACCGAACACCTGCACGAGACCGTCCCCATCGTCGATGGCGACAAGCGCCCGGATCCGGCGCGCGATCTGGTGCGGATCGCGGTGGTCGAACGGCACGGAAAGAACGGCAATATCGCGACGGGCTTCGTCAAGGGATTTGGCCTGAAACGGGGGGCGATTGCCTCCACCGTCTGTCACGATCACCACAACATCGCCTGTGTCGGCGTGGACTATCCCGATATGGCGCTGGCGGTGAACCGGATGAGCGAGATCGAGGGCGGTTTCGTCGTCGCCGCGGGTGGCACCGTTCTGGCCGAACTGCCCCTGCCCGTGGCGGGGTTGATGAGCCTTGATCCGTTCGAGGCGGTCCATGACCGGCTGGTTTCCCTGCGCACCGCCGCCAAAAGCCTTGGCGTGACGCTGGAAGAACCTTTCCTGCAACTGGCCTTTCTTGCCCTGCCGGTGATCCCGTCGCTGAAGATCACCGACCGCGGCATGGTCGATGTGGACCGGTTCGAACTGATCTCCTGACACCGGGCGCGGGCCCTTGAAAATCCCGTGCGGGCCGGTCTTGATGTTCGGCGGACCGGCCCGCACCCCATGCGCGCCGGTTGCGGAGCGACGAGGGAGGACCGCACCGTGGAAGTCATGATGATACCCGCCTATCTGGGCTGGGGCGTTCTGGCCGGCGTCGTGTTCTCGGCCATCGGGGCTGCGGGGGGCATCCTGACCTCTTTCGGCCTGATCACCCTTTTCGCCGTCGCCGACCCCAACAGCGTCAAACCGATGACCCAGCTTGTCGTCCTCGCTGCGACGCTGACCTTCGTGCCGGGCTATTTCGGCCGGTCGGCCGTGGTTCTGCCGCTTGGGGTGTTGCTGGGGCCGGGGGGCTGGTGGGCGCCTATGTCGGCAGCACGCTTTCCAGCCTTCTGTTGTCGGACATGACGACCTTTCGCCCGCTGTTCGGCGTCCTGACCCTCGCCATTGCCGTGCAGATCGTCACCAAGCTGGTCAAGGGCTGGTTCAGCCGCGACACCAGGCGCCTGCCCGGAGGTTTGCCGGTCCGGGGGACGTCGATCTCGCTCCGGGCGCTGTCGTTTTCCTATGGCGATCACGCCTACCGCATCCCCTTGCGCTCTCCCCTGCTGGCCGGGGCGGGCATCGCGATGCTGGCGGCGATCTTCGGCGTGGGCGGGGGGTTCCTGCTGGTGCCCTATCTGTCGGTGATGCTGGGTCTGCCGATGTACATCATCCCGGCCACCGCGGCGATCGCGATCTTCATGTCGCTGGCCGTGTCGATCAGCAATTTCGTGGCGCTGGGGGCCGAGATCCAGTTCGGCATCCTGATCCCGCTGATCGTCGGTGTCATCGGGGGCGCGATCCTGGGGCCGAAGGTGAACCGGGCGATGCCCAATGCCGTACTGCAGGCGATCATGGCCGTGATCGTGACGGGGATCGGGGTGAAGTATCTGGTGTTCTGAAAACGTCTTGCACCACGTCCCAAAACCTCGCGCACAGTTCGAACCATCGCCGTTCGCGCCGAAGCCTGCGGCGCGGAGCAAAGGGGCGGCAGCCCCGCAGCGCCATCGCCGGAGCGCCGATCAAAGGTCTTCCGGAGATGGGTTTACGCCAGAGCGCCGATCAGACGGACGGCAACCCGGTCGAGGAAGGTGGCCAGCAACGCCTCTGCCCGGTCGGTGCTTTCCGACTCGGTATAAACCCGAAACTCCGGCGCGTTGCCGGAGGGGCGCAGATGCACGATATCGCCGCCCTCAAACGTCACGCGCAGCCCGTCGGTCAGGTCACACGACGTCTCTGCCCCCGCGGGCGCGAAGAACTCGGCGCGGGCGTTCGGATCGGCCTTCAGCCCGGTAAGGAAGTCGGCCGAGGCCTCTGTCGCCACGCCTTGCAGCCGGTCCGCGGCGGTGCGCCGGGCGGGCAAACCGGCAAGCAGATCGGCCACCCCGCCCCCCGCAGCCCGGGCCGCGGACAGCACCGCCACGATGGGCAAAAGGGAATCGCGCGTCATCAGCGGTGGCAGCGCGCCGGCCGGCCGATGGGCCGTGAAGCCCAGCAGGAACCCGCCATTCGCCTCGAACCCCACGACCGGGGCGGCGGGATCGGTGGCGAGGATCTCTTCCATCGCGGCGATGACGAAGGGCGATCCGATCCGGGTCAGCCGCACGGTGTCGAACTCTGGCAGACGCGCGACCATGCTGTTGGACGACACCGGCGTGCAGACCGCCCGGGCGCCCAGCGCGCGCGCCGTGACGATGCCCATGACATCGCCGGGCACCACGCGCCCGTTGGCATCGGTCAGCATCGGCCGGTCGGCGTCGCCATCTGTGGAAATCACCGCGTCCAGCCCGTGATCCGCGCACCACCCCGCAAGCATCGCGCGGGTATCGGCATCCACGGCCTCGGTATCGACGGGGATGAAGTGATCGGAAAAGGCCAGCGGCAGCGCCTGCCCCCCCAGGGCCTGCACCACGTCCATCATCGCGTCGCGGGCGACGGAGGAATGCTGATAAACGCCGATCTTCAGCCCCGCCAGGGCATCCGCGCCAAAAGCCTGCGCATAGCGCCCGACATAGTCGGACAGGGCCTTCGGATCGGCCGCCAGCGCGCCCTGCGCCCCCGACGCGGCAAAAGTTTCGCATGCGAAACTCTGCGCGATGGCCTGTTCGTCGGCTTTTGAAATCTCGCCCGTCGGCAGGTAGAATTTCAGCCCGTTCCGGTCCGCGGGAATGTGGCTGCCCGTGACCATCACCGCGCCCGCGCCCTGCCCCATGGCCGCCAGCGCCAGCGCCGGGGTGGGCAGCGCCCCGCAGTCGACGGCCCGCTTGCCAGCGGCGCGCACCGCCGCGATCACGTCGCCCGCAATTCGGGGGGAGGAGTCGCGCAGGTCGCGGCCGACGAAAATGCTGTCCCCGACAGGACAGGCCGCCACGAAGGCCCGCGTGTAGCGGCCGACAAGATCGGGCGTCAGGTCCGTCACCAGACCGCGAAGCCCGCTTGTTCCGAATTTGGGTGCCATAAGAGAACTGCCTTGCCTGAAAATCGCGGGCATAGAGGCTCAGGCGGTCTGACAAGTCAAGAACGCAGGGCAGTTCTGCCCTGCGTCGCAGTCCGGGCCCGGATCAGGCGCGCACCAGCGTCTCGTAGGCGTTCGACATTTCGCGGGTCAGGGCACCGACTTCGAAGTTGTAGTCGCCGATCTGGCCCACCGGCGTGACCTCTGCCGCCGTGCCGGTCAGCCAGCACTGTTCGAACCCTTCCAGCTCACCGGGTTCGATATGGCGTTCATGCACCTTGACCTGACGGTCTTTCAGCATGCCGATGACTGTCTGCCGGGTGATCCCGTTCAGGAAGCAGTCGGGCTTGGGCGTGTGCACCTCGCCATCCTTGACGAAGAAGATGTTGGCGCCGGTCGCCTCGGCCACATAGCCGCGATAGTCGAACATCATCGCGTCCGAACAGCCCTTGGCCTCTGCCGCATGCTTGGACATGGTGCAGATCATGTAGAGCCCGGCGGCCTTGGCAGCACTCGGGATCGTCTCGGGGCTGGGCCGCTTCCACTTGGAAATGTCCAGTTTGGCGCCTTTCATCTTGGCATCGCCGTAATAGGCACCCCATTCCCAGACCGCGACGGCCATGCGCACCGGGTTGCGCGCGGAGGCGACCCCCATGTCTTCCCCCGCACCGCGCCACGCGACCGCACGGACATAGGCGTCGGTCAGGTTGTTGGCCTTCATGACCTCGTATTTCGCGGCCTCGATTTCCTCGACCGTGTAGGGGACCTCGAAATCGATCTGGCTGGCAGAGAACCGCAGCCGTTCCGAATGTTCGACCGATTTGAAGATCTTGCCGCCATAGGCCCGCTCCCCCTCGAATACCGAGGAGGCGTAATGCATCGCATGGGTCAGGATGTGCACATTGGCGTCGCGCCAAGGCACCAGTTTCCCATCCATCCAGATAAAGCCGTCCCGGTCGTCGTAGCCAGCCATGGCTGTAGTCCTTCCTCTTGCCTCTCGCGGCGTTGCTTTTACGAAAGTTGCGCAACCTAGGTCCGAAACGGACATAATGTTGCGCTAATTTCACGGATGGCTATCAGTTGAGTCTTGGAAAGTCAACAAGGCTGACATATGATCGCTTAACAATTGATCGGAATGCAAACCTGCGGGGTGGGATCATGGCGCAAGGGACGTCCGCAATTACGAAGAAAAGCGGCGAAAGCCTGCTTTATCTGACCGACGAACAGCTTCGGAAGGGAATCGAGGCGATGTTCTTCGCCTATCGCGGCTTCACCGCCGATCCCGACCGCATTCTCGAAGAATACGGCTATGGCCGCGCCCATCACCGGGCGATCCACTTCATCCACCGGGCGCCGGGCACCACGGTGAACAACCTGCTGTCGATCCTCGGCGTGACGAAACAGTCGCTGAACCGCGTGTTGCGCAGCCTGATCGAGGACGGGCTGGTCGAAAGCCGGGTGGGCAACCGCGACAAGCGCGAGCGTCACCTGTATCTGACCGAGAGCGGCGCGGCGCTGGAACACGAACTGTCCACCGCCCAGCGGGAACGGATGCGCGAGGCCTATCGCGCCGCCGGCCCCAGCGCCGTGGCCGGATTTCGCGAGGTGCTGGAGGCGATGATGGACCCGGAGATGCGCCGCCATTTCAATCGCCTGTCGGATGGCGGGAAATGAATGCCGAAACCGAAATCCACCTGCTGATCGTCGATGACGATGCCCGGATTCGCGAATTGCTGCGCAAGTTTCTTGTGCGCAACGGCTTTTGGGTCAGCGCCGCGCGCGATGCCGCCCATGCCCGCAAATTGCTGGCCGGGCTGGAATTCGACCTGATCGTGCTGGACGTGATGATGCCAGAGGAAGACGGGATCAGCTTTACCCGCGCACTTCGGCGCGAGATTTCAACGCCGATCCTGCTGTTGACGGCCCGGGGCGAAACCACGGATCGCATCGAGGGGCTGGAAGCCGGGGCCGACGACTATCTGCCCAAGCCGTTCGAGCCGAAGGAACTGCTGCTGCGGATCAACGCGATCCTGCGCCGCCTGCCCCATGCGCGGGACGAAGCGCGGCTGCCCAAGGTGCTGCATCTGGGCCCGGTGCGCTATGACATCGGCCGCGGCGAGTTGTGGCAGGGCGAGGAACGCGTGCGCCTGACCGCGACCGAGGCGCAACTGATGCGTATCTTTTCCGCCTGCCCGGGCGAGGCCGTCAGCCGGACAACGCTGGTCGAGGAACTGGGCCGCGATGGCGGGCAGGCGCAGGAACGCGCCATCGACGTGCAGATCACCCGCCTGCGCCGCAAGATCGAGGAAGACCCCAAGCAGCCCCGCTATCTGCAGACCGTGCGCGGGGCGGGCTACATGCTGGCCCCCGATTGACGGTTGCGGGGTCGCCCCCGCGCCCCTAGCCTTTCGCGCATGACAACCGCGCTGATCACCCATCCCGACTGCCTTGGCCATGTCACACCGCCGGGGCACCCCGAACGCGTCGCCCGGCTGGAGGCCGTGAACGAGGCGCTGACGACCGAGAGGTTTTCCGCCCTTGTCCGCGAAACCGCGCCCCTGGCCGATGAGGCCGAGATCCTGCGCGCCCATCCGCAGGGCTATATCGACAAGCTGCGCGCCGCGATCCCAAAGGCGGGTTCGGTCTCTCTCGACCCAGACACCCATGTTTCTCCGGGGTCGATGCGGGCCGCCTTGCGCGTCGTGGGGGCCCATCTGCGGGCCATCGACATGGTGATGGCGGGCGAGGTGGCGAACGCCTTTGCCGCCGTCCGCCCACCGGGCCACCATGCGGAGAAGACCCGCGCGATGGGGTTTTGCCTGTTTTCGACCGTGGCGATCGGCACCAAATACGCGCTGGACCGGCACGGTCTGTCCCGCGTCGCGGTGGTGGATTTCGACGTGCATCACGGCAACGGCACGCAGGACGTGCTGTGGGACGAACCGAACGCGCTTTTCATCTCGACCCACCAGGCGCCGTTCTACCCCTTCACGGGGGCGGCGGACGAAACCGGCGCCCATGACAACGTGCTGAACCTGCCCCTGCCCGCCCAGACCGATGGCGCACGCTTCCGGGCCGAGGTGGAGCACCACGTCCTACCGCGGCTGGCGGACTTCGCGCCGGAGTTGCTGCTCGTCTCGGCCGGGTTCGACGCCCACACCGCCGACCCGCTGGCCCAGCTTCACCTGCGCGAGGCCGATTTCACATGGATCACCGAGCGGCTCTGCGACATCGCGGAGACCCATTGCGGGGGGCGGTTGGTCTCGACACTCGAAGGCGGATATGATCTTGACGCACTGGCCGCGAGCGTCGCGGCCCATGTGGGCGTTCTGATGGAGCGGGGGGCATGAGCGAGAAGAAGATCACCGAGATGAGCTTCGAAGAGGCGATGGCGGCGCTGGAATCGGCGGTCTCCGCGCTGGAAAAGGGCGAGGTGCCGCTGGAAGAGTCGATCACGCTTTCCGAACATGCCGCGAAGCTGAAGCGCCATTGCGAGGCCAAGCTGAAAGAGGCCGAGGAAAAGGTCGAGGCCATCAAGCTGGATGCCGAGGGCACACCCACGGGCACCGCCCCTGTCGAAGGTCTCTGATCCCATGTTCCAGACCCAGTTGAAGGCCGCCGCCGCGCGGATCGAGGCGCGGTTGATGACGTCCCTTGAAAACCGCGCCGATCAGCCCGTGACCCACGGCATGCGCTACGCCGTGGCCGGGGGCAAACGCCTGCGCGGCTTTCTTGTGATGGAAGGGGCCGCGCTTTACGGAATCGGGCCGGAGCAGTCGGTGCACGCCGCCGCCGCCATCGAGGCCGTGCATGCCTACAGCCTTGTGCATGACGACATGCCCTGCATGGACGACGACGACCTGCGCCGCGGCCAGCCCACCGTGCATGTGAAATGGGATGACGGCACGGCGCTTCTGGTCGGCGACGCGTTGCAGACGCTGGCATTCGAGTTTCTGGCGGATGAAAGTTGCCACCCCGACCCCGCGGTGCGGATCGACCTTGTCGCGACGATGGCGCGGGCCTCTGGCATCGATGGCATGGTGCTGGGGCAGGCGCAGGACATCGCCGCCGAAACCGCCGGCCGCCCGCTGACGCTGGACGAGATCACCGAGTTGCAGGCCAACAAGACCGGCGCGCTGATCCGCTGGTCGGCCGAAGCCGGGGCACGGCTGGGCCAGGCCGATATCGCGCCCTTGTCTGCCTATTCCACCGCGCTGGGCCTTGCCTTCCAGATCGCCGACGACATCCTTGATGTGGAGGGCGACGTGGCCAAGACCGGCAAGCGCGTGCAAAAGGATGCGGATGCCGGCAAGGCGACCTTCGTGTCGCTGCTGGGCCTCGACGGGGCCAAGGCCCGCGCCAAGGCGCTGGTCGAAGAGGCCGAAGACGCCCTCGCCCCCTTTGGCGAAAAGGCCGATACCTTGCGGGCAACGGCCCGCTTCGTTATTGCGCGCGAGACCTGAATCGCGCCGACAGCCCCGGAGGGCCCGTACTGTGAGTAACCGCCCCGTCACCCCGCTTCTGGATCGTGTGTCCAGCCCTGCCGACCTGAAAGGTTTCTCGGACGCCGAACTGAGGCAGCTTGCCGAGGAGTTGCGGCAGGAAACCATCGCGGCGGTGTCGGAGACCGGCGGCCATCTGGGTGCCGGGCTTGGGGTTATCGAACTGACGCTGGCGCTGCACGCGGTGTTCGACACGCCGCGCGACCGGCTGATCTGGGATGTCAGCCACCAGTGCTATCCCCACAAGATCCTGACCGGGCGGCGCGACCGTATCCGCACCCTGCGCCAGAAGGGGGGGCTCTCGGGCTTCACCAAGCGGTCGGAAAGCGAATACGACGCCTTCGGGGCGGGTCACAGTTCCACCTCGATCTCGGCGGCGCTGGGCTATGCGGTGGCGCGCGATCTGGGCACGGCGCCCGAAGCCGGCGTTGGCGATGCCATCGCGGTGATCGGCGACGGGGCGCTGACCGGCGGCATGGCGTTCGAGGCGCTGAACCATGCGGGCCATCTGAAATCGCGGATGGTGGTGATCCTGAACGACAACGAGATGTCCATCGCCCCGCCGGTGGGCGCGATGTCGACCTACCTCAACCGGCTTTATACCGGCGCACCGTTCCAGGAATTCAAGGCCATCGCCAAGGGCGCGGTGCGCCATCTGCCGGGCCCGCTGCAGGAAAGCGCCAAGCGTGCCAAGGACCTGATCAAGCATGTCACGGTCGGCGGCACCATGTTCGAGGAGCTGGGCTTTTCCTATGTCGGCCCGATCGACGGGCACGATCTTGACCAGTTGCTGTCGATCCTGCGCACGGTGAAGACCCGGGCCACCGGGCCGATGCTGCTGCATGTCATCACGCAGAAGGGCAAGGGCTATGCCCCGGCGGAGGCCGCCGCCGACCGCTGCCACGGCGTGTCGCGCTTTGACATCGCGACGGGTGAGCAAAAGAAGACGCCCGCCAATGCCCCCTCCTACACCAAGGTCTTTGCCAACGCCCTGATTGCCGAGGCGCGGGCCGACCGCAAGGTCGTGGGCGTGACCGCGGCGATGCCCGACGGCACCGGTCTGAACCTGTTCGCCGAACGCTTCCCCGAACGCACCTTCGACGTGGGGATCGCGGAACAGCACGCGGTGACCTTTTCCGCGGCGCTGGCCGCAGGCGGGCAGAAACCGTTCTGCGCGATCTATTCCACCTTCCTGCAACGCGGATACGACCAGATCGTGCATGACGTGGCGATCCAGCGCCTGCCGGTGCGCTTTGCCATCGACCGGGCCGGGCTTGTCGGCGCCGATGGCGCGACCCATGCGGGCAGCTATGACATCGCGTTTCTGGCCAACCTGCCGGGCATGGTGGTGATGGCCGCCGCGGACGAGGCCGAACTGGTGCATATGGTTGCCACCGCCGTCGCCCATGACGAGGGGCCCATCGCCTTCCGCTTCCCGCGGGGCGAAGGCGTGGGGGTGGAGCTTCCCGAAAAGGGCGTTCCGCTGGAAATCGGCAAGGGCCGGATGATCCGCGAAGGGTCGCGCGTGGCGATCCTGAATTTCGGCGCCCGGCTGAAAGAGGTGAACGAGGCGGCACAGGCGCTCGCCGCCAAGGGCATCACGCCCACCATCGCCGATGCCCGCTTTGCCAAGCCGCTGGACGAGGAGCTGATCCTGCGCCTTGCCCGCGACCATGAGGCGCTGATCACCATCGAGGAAGGCGCCGTCGGCGGCTTCGGCAGCCATGTCGCGCATCTCCTGGCCGAAAACGGCATTTTCGACAGTGGGCTGAAATACCGCTCCATGGTCCTTCCCGACACCTTCATCGACCATGCCAGCCCCGCGGACATGTATGCCTCTGCCAAGATGAACGCCCCGGATATCGAGGCGAAGGTGCTGGAAGTTCTGGACGCCTCCGACGCCGCGGCCAAGCGCGCCTGACCGCGAACGCTCAGGCGTCGCGCAACAGCACGTTCTGGTCCACCAAGAACCGCTCTGACAGGGCAAGGCAGGCCGCGCCCAGTGATCGCGCATGGGGGCCGATGGTGCCCTCGGCAATCGCCACCGGGGTCAGGCCGGCGCGGTTCATCCCGGCATAGGCCTCCTGCGTGCGACGCACGAGGCAGGCCCGGATCTCGGGCGGCAGCCAGCCGTCGATCAGCACCATCTCGAAATCGATGACCGCGCAGGCCGCGGCGACAGCCTGGGCAAGCCCGTTTGCGGCCCCTTCCAGCCAGTCGGTCAGGATCAGCGTATCGACCTCCCACCGGTCGGGCGACGCCCATAGCGTCCCGGCAGAGACCCCGGTGGCCTCCAGCATGCGCTCCAGCGTGGCCAGAGAGGCCAGTTCGATCAACTGGCGGCGCGTTCCGTCGGCAGCCAGCACGGGAAGTGAGCCCAGCGCCCCGGCATTGCCCTTGCTTCCGGTGAAAAGACTGCCGTTCAGCACCACGCCGCCACCGATGAAATAACCCACGAAGACATGCAGCACATTGGCGGGCAGGTCCGCGGTACCCAGGACCAGTTCCGCCCCGCATGCCGATGACGCGTCGTTTTGCAGGAACACCGGCAGGCCCAGCGCGGCCTCCAGTTCCGCCCGGATGTCACGGGTGCGCCAGGCCGACATCTCGTCCTGGGGCGCCCCGATGGGCTCGGCCCAGTCCCACAACTGAAACGGCAAGGCGATGCCCATGCCGGAAAGCCGGGCACCGAGCGCGGGGTCAAGCGCGGCCATGATTTCCACCACAGCCCGGCGGGCAAAGCTGACCGTGCCGTCCGGCGTCGGATAGCGGTGCCGTTCCTGCCGGCGGTCCCGGACATGGCCCATGAAATCCATCAGGACCAGTTCAAGGCTGCGCCGCCCGACCTTCAGACCGAAGAACAGCGCCCCATCGGGGGCAAGCGCCATCGGGACCGAGGGCTGCCCCACCCGGCCCCGCATCGGCGCGCCGCGCACCAGCAGCCCGTCCTCCTCAAGCCGCCGCATGATGACCGACACCGTTTGCGCCGACAGCCCCGTCGTGCGCGCGATCTGCGCCTTGGGTTGCGGCCCGTGGCGGCGCAGCAAGGTCAGAACCAGCCGCTCATTATGGGCGCGCATGCCGCTCTGGCTCGACCCGCGGATCGGTACGGTCAGTTGCGGCTCCACCTTCTCCACGTCGATCTCCTGTTCGGCTTGCCCCAAGGATGGCGAGGTCACGCCACATCTGTCAATAAATAAATCACTCTGAATTATTTATTGACATTTCGCCTGAGAATCGCGCTCATAGGGCACAAGGACAGCGGGGAGAACGCCGCCGATCCGGACGCGACACGAGCGGGAGGAAACATCGTGAAAAACTCTGCCACCCTGAAAACACTCTTCATCGGCGCAGCAACCCTGGCCCTGGCCACCGGCGGCGCATGGGCCGCCGATATCGGCGCCTGCCTGATCACCAAGACCGACACCAACCCCTTCTTCGTGAAGATGAAGGAAGGCGCGCAGCAGGGCGCCAAGGAAAACGGGATCAAGCTGTCGACCTTCGCAGGCAAACTCGACGGCGATGTCGAAACCCAGATCGCGGCGGTGGAAACCTGCATCGCCAGCGGCGCCAAGGGCATCCTGATCACCCCGTCCGACAGCCGCGCATTGGCCCCCGTGGTCACGCAGGCGCGGGACGCCGGGCTTCTGGTGATCGCGCTCGACACCCCCTTCGAACCGGCGGACGTGGCCGACGCGACCTTTGCCACCGACAACTTCAAGGCGGGCGAACTGATCGGACAATGGGCCAAGGCCAAGCTGGGCGACGGAGCGGCCGATGCCAAGATCGCGTTCCTCGACCTCAACCCGTCCGAGGTGTCGGTCGACTACCTGCGCGATCAGGGGTTCATGCAAGGCTTCGGCATCGACATCAAGAACCCCACCGATATCGGGGACGAAGACGACCCGCGTATCGTCGGCCATGACGTGACCAACGGCAACGAGGAAGGCGGGCGCATGGCGATGGAGAACCTTCTGCAGCGCGACCCAAGCGTGAATGTCGTCTACACCATCAACGAACCCGCCGCCGCGGGCGCCTATGAGGCGCTGAAGGCCATGGGGCGCGAGGACAAGGTGCTGATCGTCTCCGTCGATGGGGGCTGCCCCGGCGTGCAGAACATCGCAGATGGCGTGATCGGGGCGACCTCGATGCAGTTCCCCCTTCTGATGGCGTCCAAGGGGATCGAGGCGATCAAGCATTTCGCCGAAACCGGCGAGAAGCCGCAGAACACCGAAGGGCTCGACTTCTACAACACCGGCGTGGAACTGATCAGCGACGAACCGGTGGACGGCCTGCCCTCCAAGACCTCCGCCGAGGGGCTGAAGATGTGCTGGGGCTGACGGCCAAGGCCTGACCGGCGGCGCGGGCGTTCCGGCCCCGCGCCGCCTCCCTCCTCAAGACCAGCTTTGACCGATGCAGCGGGGGCGGGCATGCTTCCCCCCGGGAGGACTTTTAATGACTGACACAACCGAACCCGCCGCGCGCGGGCAGGACTTCGAACGAAGCCTCGCCCAAAGCGATACGCGCGTCGCGCAATTTGCCGAGGACCGCCGCGGCGTCGTGGGCACCATCCAGCACATCCTGCACGGCAATCCGACGCTGGTGCCGATCATCGTGCTTCTGGTCAGCATCGGGGTCTTCGGGCTGATCGCAGGGGAGCGCTTCTTCTCCCCCTTCAACCTGACGCTGATCATGCAGCAGGTGTCGATCATCGGGATGCTGGCGGCGGCGCAAAGCCTGATCATCCTGACCGCGGGCATCGATCTGTCCGTTGCGGCCGTCATGGTTCTGATGTCGGTCATCGCGGGCAATCTGGCCGTCTATATGGGCGTGCCCTCGATTCTTGCGCTGCCGGTCGCCTTTGCGGGCGGCGCGGCAGCGGGGCTGTTGAACGGCCTGCTGGTGACCCGGGTCAAGCTGCCGCCCTTCATCGTGACGCTGGGCACATGGAACATCTTTTACGCGCTGAACCTGTGGCTTTCCGGCGCGCAGTCGATCCGCAGCCAGGATATCGACGCCGAGGCACCGCTGCTGAAATTCTTCGGCAACGCCGTCGATATCGGCGATGCGCGGATCACCTATGGCTCGATCCTGATGTTCGTGACCTTCGGGGTGCTGTGGTACCTGCTGAACAAGACCGCGTGGGGCCGCCATGTCTATGCCGTGGGCGACGACAAGGAGGCCGCGGAACTGGCGGGCATCCGCACCGACCGCACGCTGATGTCGGTCTACATGCTGGCCGGCCTTGTCTGCGCCATCGCGGCGTGGTCCTCCATCGGGCGGGTGGGGTCGATCAGCCCGCAGGCGTTCTATGAAGGCAACCTGCAATCCATCACCGCCGTGGTGATCGGGGGCATCTCGCTTTTCGGCGGGCGCGGTTCCGTCCTCGGGGCGCTTTTCGGCGCGCTGATCGTCGGCGTGTTCCAGTCGGGGCTGCGGCTGGCCGGGGTCGACGTGCTCTGGCAGGTCTTCGCCATCGGCTGGCTCATCATTCTGGCCGTCGCCATCGACCAGTGGATCAGAAAGGTTTCGGGATGACACAAGAGCCCATTCTCACCGCCCGCAATGTCGTCAAGCGGTTCGGTCGCGTCACCGCGCTGGATCATGCCGACTTCGACCTTTACCCCGGCGAAATCCTGGCCGTGATCGGCGACAACGGCGCGGGCAAGTCGACGATGATCAAGGCGATCTCGGGCGCGCTGGTGCCCGACTCCGGTGAAATCCGGCTGGAGGGGAAACCGGTCAACTTCGCCTCCCCCATCGAGGCGCGCGAGGCCGGGATCGAAACCGTCTACCAGACGCTGGCGCTGTCGCCCGCGCTTTCGATCACCGACAACATGTTCGTGGGGCGCGAGATCCGCAAATCGGGCTTCATGGGCAAGTATCTCAAGATGCTTGACCGCAAGGCGATGGAAGCCTTCGCCCGTGAGAAGCTGTCCGAACTGGGGCTGATGACGATCCAGAACATCAACCAGGCGGTCGAAACCCTTTCGGGCGGCCAGCGGCAGGGGGTGGCGGTGGCCCGCGCCGCGGCGTTCGGGTCCAAGGTCATCATCCTGGACGAACCGACGGCCGCGCTGGGCGTGAAGGAAAGCCGCCGGGTGCTGGAGCTGATCTGCGACGTCCGCGCCCGCGGCATCCCGATCGTGCTGATCAGCCACAACATGCCCCATGTGTTCGAGGTAGCCGACCGCATCCATATCCACCGGCTGGGCCGGCGCCTGTGCGTGATCGACCCCAGGGAATACACCATGTCCGACGCGGTGGCCTTCATGACCGGGGCAAAGGAAGCGCCAGAGGCCGCGCAAGCCGCATGAGCGAGGAGATCGATACCGTCACGGCCCTTGCCGACCGGATCGGCCGGTGCCCGGTCACCCGGCACCGGCGGGTCGTGGCGGTGGCCGGCGCCCCCGGCAGCGGAAAGTCCCGGCTGGCAAGGGCCCTGTCCGAGGCGGTGACCCAGACGGGAACGGCCTGCGTCGTGGTGCCGATGGACGGCTTCCACCTTGATAACCGGTTGCTCGACGCACGCGGCCTGCGCGCGCGCAAGGGGGCACCGGACACCTTCGACGTGATGGGCTTTCAGCGGCTGGTCGCGGCCCTGCACGACGACGAGGAGGTCATCTTCCCGCTGTTCGACCGGGCGCGGGACATCGCCATCGCCGGGGCCGGCCGCGTTGCGCGGGACTGCGACACGGTCATCGTCGAAGGCAACTACCTGCTGTTCGATGCGCCGCATTGGCGGGATCTTGCGGCAGAATGGGACCTGTCGGTCTTCCGCGACGTCCCCGAAGCCGAGTTGCTGGACCGCCTGACCCGCCGCTGGCTGAAGCATGGTCTGCCCCCGGACGCCGCCCGCGCCCGGGCGGAAACCAACGACATGGCCAATGCCCGCGCCGTGGCGGGCCAAAGGTTGCCCGCGGATATCCTGTTTCGCGGCGACGCGCCCCCCGCCCCCAACAAGGCCGACCCGGCATGAAGCGATCCGAGATCAACGACATCCTGAGGGAAGGGGAGGCGTTCATCCGCTCCTTCGGGCATTTCCTGCCGCCCTTTGCCGATTGGCCGCCGGATCGGATGCGCGGCCCCGATGGCGCGCTGATCCGCGAACGGCGGCTGGGATGGGACATCACCGATTACGGGCAGGGCCGGTTCGACACGCTCGGGCTGTTCCTGTTCACCATCCGCAACGGCAGCCTCGGCGCCCTGTCGCAGGGCCGGGGGATGGTTTACGCGGAAAAGATCATGATCTCGCGCCGGGATCAGCTTTCGCCGATGCACCGGCACATTCTCAAGACCGAGGACATCATCAACCGCGGCGGCGGTGATCTGGTTCTGAAACTGCACGCCGCGCGGCCCGACGGCGCGATTGACCCCGATGCGGCAGTCGAGGTGCTGTCAGACGGGGTGCCGCAGACCATGACCGCGGGCGGCCATCTGCGGCTTCGGCCCGGCAGCAGCGTCACCCTGCCCCCCACGGTGTGGCACGCGTTCTGGGCGGAAGGCGGCGACTGCCTGATCGCAGAGGTCTCAACCGTCAATGACGACCTCACCGACAACGTCTTCGCCGACCCGATCGGGCGGTTTTCAAACGTCACCGAAGACGTCGCGCCGCTGCGCCTGCTTGTGTCGGATTACGACTGACGGCGCCCACGGTCCGTCACGCCGAACGCTCCGGCCCCGACCGCTGCATCCGCTCCAACTCCAACAGGGCGGCAAGCCCTGCGCGATAGTCCGGATGCCGCAGGATCACGCCGAGATCCGCCTTGATGCGGTCGTTGTGCACGCGCTTGGACTCCGCGTAAAAGCTGCGCGCCATCGGGCCAAGGCCGGCTTCCTCGAACGCCACCTCGGGCGGCAGGGGCAGACCCAGCAGCCGTGCGGCGAAGGCGATCACATCCTGCGGCGGCGCCGGTTCGTCATCGGCGACGTTATAGACCGCACCGGGGCACGGCGCGGCCATCGACGCGGCCAGCACCTGCGCGATATCGTCCACATGAATGCGGGAAAAGACCTGCCCGTCCTTGACGATGCGCTGGGCGACCCCCGATCTGACCCGGTCGAGGGGCGACCGGTCCGGCCCATAGATCCCGGCAAGGCGGAAGATATGCAGGGGCAGGCCCAGCGCGGCCCAGTCAGCTTCGGCCTTCACCCGGGCCTGTCCACGGTCGGTCGCCGGGGTCAGGGGGGTGTCTTCGTCGACCCAACCGCCCCCGTGATCGCCATAGACGCCGGTGGTGGACAGATAGCCCACCCATTGCAGGTGGCGCGCCGCCCCCAATGCCCCGCCCAGCGCCGCGACAACCGGGTCGCCGTCCGGCGTCGGGGGCACGGAACTCAACACATGGGTGGCGCGGGCGAGCGCCGGGCCGATCTCGGCGCCGGGCCAGATCAACGGCTCCACCCCCTGCGCGCGCAAGACGTCCGCACGGGCCGCACCCCGCGTGGTGCCGATCACATGCCAGTCCGGCGTCAGACACCGGGCCAACGCCTGTGCCGAATAGCCGTGGCCTATGGACAAAAGGACAGGTTTCATAATCCTCAGGATTGCGTGGCACTCACTCGTTTCAAGCAAAAAGCGACAAAGGACAAGCGGCAAAGCCCCGCAGACCTTGCGCCGCGTGTCCAAAGAATGACACTTGGTCGCGTCACGCCCCGCCAAGGACGAGGTTCCCCCAATGCCGGACGCCACCGCGGAATTGCCGCTGGATACCCCTGCCCTGCCCGATCCCGCCACCTTCATGGAGGCCGACGCCGCGGTCGAACGGCTGATCGCGCTCTACGACGCCTCTGTCGGGTTCCTGAAAACCCGGTTCCGGGAAACCATGGCCGGCGCCCCGCCGAAGGCACGCTCTCGCGCGGTCTATCCCGAGATCCGGTTCTCCACGGCGACCCATGCCCGTGTCGACAGCCGATTGAGCTTTGGCCATGTCGCCGAACCCGGCACCTATGCCGCGACGATCACCCGGCCAGACCTGTTCGCCAACTACCTGCGCCAGCAGATCGGCCTTCTGGTGGAAAACCACAACCAGCCCGTCACCATCGGCCCCTCGACCACGCCGATCCCGATCCATTTCGCGATGGCTGGCGACGATGGCATGACCGTGCCCCAGGAAGGCGCGTTCGACGTGCCGCTGCGCGATCTGTTCGACGTGCCGGACCTTGGCACCACCAATGACGACATCGTCAATGGCACGCTGGACCGCTCTGGCGGCGCCCCGGCCCCGCTGGCCCCGTTCACGGCGCAGCGGGTGGATTATTCCCTTGCCCGGCTGTCCCACTACACCGCCACCGCGCCGGAGCATTTCCAGAACCACGTGTTGTTCACCAACTACCAGTTCTATGTCGAGGAGTTCGAGGCGCTGGGCCGCAAGGCACTGGCCGATCCCGACAGCGGCTATGTCGCCCTTGTCGGCCCCGGCAATGTCGAGATCACCGCCCCCGATGCCCCACTGCCCACACCGCCCAAGTTGCCGCAGATGCCGACCTATCACCTGAAACGGGCCGACGGGCAGGGCATCACGCTGGTCAATATCGGCGTGGGCCCCTCGAACGCGAAGACGGCGACCGACCATATTGCCGTTCTGCGCCCCCATGCCTGGCTGATGGTGGGCCATTGCGCGGGCTTGCGGAATTCCCAGCGATTGGGGGATTTCGTGCTGGCCCACGGTTATCTGCGCGAAGATCACGTTCTGGACGACGACCTGCCGGTCTGGGTGCCGATCCCGGCGCTGGCCGAAATCCAGGTCGCGCTGGAAGACGCGGTGGAGGAAGTGGCACAGCTTGAAGGCTATGAGCTGAAACGCATCATGCGCACCGGCACCGTGGCCACCATCGACAACCGCAACTGGGAACTGGCCGACCAGACCGGGCCGGTGCAGCGGCTGTCGCAGTCCCGCGCCATCGCGCTGGATATGGAAAGCGCGACCATCGCGGCCAACGGCTTTCGCTTCCGGGTGCCCTATGGCACGCTTCTGTGCGTCTCGGACAAGCCGCTGCATGGCGAGTTGAAGCTTCCGGGGATGGCCAGCGACTTCTACAAGACGCAGGTCTCGCGGCATCTGGCGATCGGCGTGCGCGCGATGGAGCGGCTGCGCGACATGCCGCTGGAGCGGATCCACAGCCGGAAACTCCGCAGTTTTCAGGAAACCGCCTTTCTGTAAGACGCAAATCGGCCACAAAATCATAGGAAATCCGGCCTTTTCGACCACAAAGCGTTGTGTGGGCCCGCAATATCCCGCAATGTCACCGAAATGAGCCCCCATAGAGGGCAGGATCGAGGAGACCACGAATGGCAAAACCGATGACCAAGACGCAACTGGTTGCGGCCCTCGCGGAGGAGATGGAGGCCGACAAGAAGACGGCAGGCGCAGCGCTGGACGCGATGACGGCCATCATCACACGCGAAGTCGCCGCTGGCGGCGCCGTGACGCTGCCCGGCGTGGGCAAGATCTACTGCCGCGAACGGCCCGAGCGGATGGTGCGCAACCCCGCCACCGGCGAGCAGTTCAAGAAAGAGGCCGACAAGGTCGTGAAGGTGACCGTCGCCAAGGCGCTGAAGGACAGCGTGAACGGATAGACCTCCGCCCTTCTGCGCTTCTGCGCTGGCCGGAAACGGTCTAGGGTCGTCCCGGGGGCGGCCCTTTTGCTTGTCCGGAGGAAGAATGGATTTCCGCGCATTGGCGATGGGCCTGGCCTTCGCCTTCATCTGGGCCTCGGCGTTTTCCTCGGCGCGGATCATCGTGGCCGAGGCGCCGCCGCTGGGCGCGCTGGCCTTCCGGTTCCTGATTTCGGGCCTTCTGGGCGTGGGGATCGCCGCGGCGCTGGGGCAAAGCTGGCGCCTGACGGGGCCCCAATGGCGCGCGACCGCGATCTTCGGGATCAGCCAGAACGCGCTGTATCTCGGTCTGAACTTCGTCGCGATGCAGACGCTGGAGGCCTCGATGGCGGCGATCATCGCCTCGACCATGCCGCTCTTGGTCGCGCTCTTCGGCTGGATCGTGCTGGGGGAACGGGTGCGCCCCTTGGGCATTGCCGGGCTGGTCGTCGGCTTTGCGGGCGTGGCGATCATCATGGGCAGCCGCATCACCCAAGGCGTCGATCTGTTCGGGCTGGTGCTGTGCATCGCCGGGGTGTTCGCGCTGACCGCCGCAACGCTGTCGGTCCGGGGGGCGTCCTCGGGCGGGAACGTGCTGATGATCGTGGGTCTTCAGATGCTGCTGGGGGCCACCGTTCTGGGCATAGCCTCGCTGGCGGCCGGAGAGGTCTGGGACATCACCCCGAACTGGCGGCTGGGTCTGGCCTTCGGCTATACCACGCTGTTCCCCGGCCTCACCGCCACGCTGATCTGGTTCCTGCTGGTGCGCCGGGTGGGGGCCGTGCGCGCCGCGACCTTCCACTTCCTCAGCCCGTTTTTCGGGGTCGGCATCGCGGCCCTTCTGCTGGGGGAACGTCTGGGCGCGATGGATGTGGCCGGCGTCGCGGTGATCATGGCCGGCATCTTCGCCGTTCAGGTGTCGAAGCAGACGCAAGCGGTTGCGCCCTTGGGCAAGTGAGGCCGCGCCGAACAAGGCCGGGACGGGCAGACAATGTGGGGCCGCCTGCGCGATCCCCTGTCGGGCGCCTGTGTGCCTGACAGGGTCGCGGTGTTACCCGATCCGCCCCCGGTTCTCGCCCACCTGCCCGCGATGCAAGAGCAGGTGATCCAGCAAAACGCAGGCCATCATCGCCTCGCCCACCGGCACGGCGCGGATGCCGACGCAGGGATCGTGGCGGCCCTTGGTGACGATCTCGGTGACCTCGCCCGACTTGGTGATGGTGCGGCGCGGGGTCAGGATCGACGAGGTCGGCTTGACCGCGAAGCGCACGACGACGTCCTGCCCGGTGGAGATACCGCCAAGGATGCCGCCCGCGTGGTTGGAGGAATAGACGGGCTGGCCATCCTCGCCGAGGAAGATCTCGTCGGCATTCTCGGTCCCGGTCAGGGCCGCGGCGGCCATGCCCTCGCCAATCTCGACACCCTTCACCGCATTGATGCTCATCATCGCGGCGGCCAGATCGGTATCAAGCTTGCCATAGACCGGGGCGCCCAACCCCGCGGGCACGCCGCTTGCCAACAGTTCGACGACGGCTCCGACAGAATTGCCATCCTTGCGCAACCCGTCCAGATAGACGGCCCAGTCGTCGGCGGCCTGCGCGTCGGGCACCCAGAACGGGTTCCGGCCGATTTCGTCGAGGTCGAACCGCGCACGGTCGATGGCATGGGGGCCCATCTGGACCATGTATCCCGTGATCGCGATCTCGGGTGCCAGAACGCCCAATGCGGCGCGCGCGATGCCGCCCGCCGCCACCCGCGCCGCGGTTTCCCGGGCCGAGGAACGCCCGCCGCCGCGATAGTCGCGGATGCCGTATTTCTGCCAATAGGTGATGTCGGCGTGACCGGGGCGGAACTTCTCGGCGATGTCGCCGTAATCCTTCGAGCGCTGGTCGGTATTGCGGATCATCAACTGGATCGGCGTGCCGGTCGTCTGCCCCTCGAACACGCCCGAGAGGATCTCGACCGCGTCCGCCTCCTGCCGCTGGGTGGTAAAGCGGTTCTGCCCGGGCTTGCGCAGGTCCAGCCAGTGCTGCAACGCGGCCTCGTCAATCGGCACGCCGGGCGGGCAGCCGTCTACCGTGGCCCCAAGGGCGGGCCCGTGGCTTTCGCCCCAGGTGGTGACGCGGAAAAGATGGCCGAAGCTGTTCAGGCTCATGGGGCAGGTCTCCTCTTGCGCGTCCGGGCATAGCGGGCGCGCCCGCCCCCCTCAAGCGCTTTCCCTTGCACAGCACCGCGGCGGCCCCTAGTCTTGGTCCGACCTCGGGGTGCCCGGCATGGGCTGAGATGCAGCGATGCGAACCCGTTGAACCTGACCCGGCTAGGACCGGCGGAGGGAAGGTATGGGCACTCCTCCACCCTTTTCCCGTCCGGTCGATGGAGGAAGCCATGCGTTACCCGACACTCGCCGCCGGCCTTTTGGGCGCCACCATGGCGCAGGCCGACACGCCCGTTCTGACCGTCTATACCTATGACAGCTTCGTATCCGACTGGGGCCCCGGCCCGGCGGTCGAGGCCGCGTTCGAAGAGATCTGCGGCTGCGACCTGCAATTCGTGGCCTCCGGCGACGGGGCGGCTCTGCTCGCGCGGATCCGGCTGGAAGGGGCGCGGACAAGGGCGGATGTGGTCTTGGGGCTCGACACCAACCTGACGGCGGCCGCGGCGGAAACGGGTCTCTTCGCACAACACGGGCTGGAGGACCGGGACTTCGACCTGCCCGTCGCGTGGGAGGACGACATGTTCCTGCCCTATGACTGGGGCTATTTCGCCTTCGTCTATGACAAGACCCGGCTGGACGAGGTGCCGACAAGCTTCGAGGCGCTGGCCGCGCTGCCAGACGACGTGAAGATCGTGATCGAGGATCCGCGCAGTTCCACCCCGGGGCTGGGGCTGCTGCTGTGGGTCAAGGCCGCCTATGGCGACCGGGCGGCCGAGATCTGGCAGGGGCTTGCCCCCCATATCCTGACCGTGACCAAGGGGTGGAGCGAGGCCTATGGCATGTTCCTTGAAGGTGAGGCCGACATGGTGCTGTCCTACACCACATCGCCCGCCTATCACCTGATCGCCGAAGGCGATGACAGCAAGGCCGCGGCGGGTTTCAACGAAGGCCACTACATGCAGATCGAGGTGGCGGGGCAGATCGCCCATTCCGACCAGCCGGCGCTTGCGCGGCAATTCCTCGACTTCATGCTGAGCGATGCGTTCCAGTCGGTGATCCCGACCACGAACTGGATGTATCCCGCCGTCACCCCCGCAGGGGGCCTGCCCGACGGGTTCGACACGCTGATCACCCCCGACACCGCGTTGATCTATCCCGCCGGAGAGGCGGCACGGGTGCGCGACACCGCGCTGGCCGAATGGCGCGACGCGCTCAGCCAATAGGCATCGCTCTCCCCGCGGGTGTGCTGGCCGGTGGCGCGGTTCTGGCGCTCAGCCTCGGCACGCTGGCCGCGGTCGCCTTGCGGGCAGAGGGGGGCACGGGGCTGGCTGCGGCCGACTGGGCCGCGGTGCGATTCACGCTGACGCAGGCGACGCTTTCGGCCGGGTTCAGTTGCCTGCTGGCCGTCTTCGTGGCCCGTGCCCTGGCGCGACGGCAGTTTCCCGGGCGGGCGCTGCTGATCACGCTGCTGGGCGCGCCGTTCATCCTGCCCGTGATCGTCGCGGTGCTGGGTCTGTTGGCCGTTTTCGGGCGCTCCGGGCTGCTCTCGGCGGCGCTGGTCCCGCTTGGGCTTGGTCCCGTCGATATCTACGGGCTGGAGGGCGTGGTTCTGGCGCATGTGTTCTTCAACCTGCCGCTGGCCACGCGGCTGCTCCTGCAAGGATGGTTGGCGATCCCGGCCGAGCGGTTCCGGCTGGCCGCGGCGCTGGGATTTTCGCCCGGCGATGTCGCGCGTCACTTGGAGGCGCCGATGCTGCGCAGCGTTCTGCCCGGCGCCTTCGTGGTAGTCTTCCTGATCTGCATGACCAGTTTCGCGGTGGCCCTGACACTCGGCGGCGGTCCTAGGGCCACGACGGTGGAACTCGCCATCTATCAAAGCTTCCGCTACGACTTCGACCTTGGCCATGCGGCGCTGCTGTCGCTGATCCAGTTCGGGCTGTGCGGCGTGGCCGCTCTTCTGGCATTTGCCGTCGCGGTGCCGTCGGCCTTCGGGTCCGGGCTGGGCCGCCCCCTCGCACGGTGGGACGGCGACCGGTGGGCGCTGCGCCTGGCCGATGCCATTTGGCTGTGCCTTGGGGCGCTGTTCCTGCTGCTGCCGCTGGCCATGATCATCGCCAAGGGGGCCGCCCACCTGCCGGGGCTGCCGGTTCAGGTCTATCACGCCGCCCTTCGGTCCCTTTGCGTGGCGCTGGCCTCTGCCGCCGTGACCCTGGCCCTTGCCCTGCCGATGGCGCTGGCCGCGGCCCGGCTGAAACGCGCACTTGGCGGCGCCCTTCTGGCGGCGGGCACCCTGTCGATCGCGGCCTCACCGCTGGTGATGGGCACGGGGCTGTTCATCCTGCTGTTTCCCCTGGCGGACCCAACGGCCTTGGCCCTGCCGGTGACCGCGACGGTCAACGCGGTGATGAGCCTTCCCTTCGCGTTGCGCGCCCTTGCCCCGGCGGTGGCCGAGGCCCAACGGGATTTCGGAAAGCTTGCCGACAGTCTCGACATCCACGGGTTTTCGCGGCTGCGGCTTGTCCTGCTGCCGCGGCTCCGCCGGCCTGTGGGCTTCACGCTGGGGCTGTCGGCGGCGCTGTCGATGGGGGATCTGGGGGTGATTGCGCTGTTCGCCGATCAGGGGCAGGCCACCTTGCCGCTGCAACTCTATCGCCTGATGGCCGCGTACCGGATGGAGGACGCGGCCGGGGCCGCGCTGCTGCTTCTGATCCTCAGCCTTGGGCTGTTCTGGCTGTTCGACCGCGGGGGGCGGATCAATGCTGATCTGTAAGGGGCTTTCGGTCAGGCAGGGCGACTTTCGGCTGGCGGCCGATTTCGCGGTCGAGCCCGGCCGGATCGTCGCGCTCCTCGGCGCGTCGGGGGCGGGGAAATCGACGCTGCTGGACATGATCGCCGGGTTTCGCCCCCCCGACAAAGGCCGTGTGCTGTGGGACGGACAGGACCTGACACCCATGGCGCCGGGACAGCGACCCTTGTCGATCCTGTTTCAGGACAACAACCTGTTTCCGCATCTGAGCGTCACACGGAATGTCGGGCTTGGGCTGCGGCCCGATCTGAAGCTGTCGCCCGCCGACCATGAGCGGATCGAGACGGCCCTGTCCCGCGTTGGGCTGCCGGGGCTTGGCGCGCGCAAGCCCGCGGCGCTGTCGGGCGGGCAGCGCGGGCGCGTGGCGCTGGCCCGGATGCTGTTGCGGGGGCGGCCGCTGATGCTGCTGGACGAACCGTTCGCCGCGCTCGGCCCCGCGCTGAAGGCGGAAATGCTCGGGCTGGTGGCCGACCTTGCCCGCGAAACGGGCGCGACGGTTCTTCTGGTGACCCATGATCCCGCCGATGCGCAGGCGATTTGCGACCAGACGATCCTGGTGGCCGGCGGGCAGGCCCATGCCCCGCAGGCCACGGCCGCCTTGTTCGATGACCCGCCCCCGGCGCTCCGGGCCTATCTGGGCTGAAGGCTTTGGCGTTCTTCCCGGCAAGCGTTTCCGTGTCGCCCGTCGCGTCAGGCCGACAAACGAAAAACGCGCCCCGTGGGGCGCGTTTCCGATAACGTGGCAGACTGTGCCGTCTGATCAGGACGCTTTCTTCTCGGGCTTGTAGGGGGCCCAGAGACGCTTGTTCGTCAGGTACAGAAGCACGGTCAGGATGGTCAGGAACACGACCGAGATGAACCCGGCTTCCTTGCGCGCCATCAGCTTCGGCTCGGCCGCCCACATCAGGAAGGCCGCAACGTCCTTGGCTTCCTGCTCGGCCGTGGCCGGGGTCCCGTCAGCGAATTCGACGTCTTCGCCGTAAAGCTGCGGCGGCATCGCGCTCCACCCCGTCGAGAAGACCGGGTTTTCATAGTAGAGCGTGCCGGCCTCGTCCTTGGTCTCGTCCGTGAAGGCAAGCAGGTAGGACGTGATGTACTCAGGTCCGCCCATGCCCTTGAAGAGCTGGGCAAGGCCCGATCCCATCGGCCCGTGGAACCCGGCGCGGGCCTTGGCCATCAGGCTCAGGTCCGGTGCCCCGGGATAGGTGCCGGCCGGGTAGTAATCGGTCGGCTTGGCCGGGCGATAATCCTCGATCTCGTCGTCATAGACTTCGAAGCTCGCGGCATAGTCGATCATCGCCTGCTCGCTGAGGCTGGGACCGCCCGGTTCGGCAAGGCTGCGGAACGGCACGTAGATCAGGCCGTGGCAGGTGGCGCAGATCTCGGTGTAGATCTGCAGACCCCGCTGAAGCTGTGCCTGGTCGTAGGTGCCGGCCATCCCCTCGAAGGAGAACTTGTAGTCCTTGACGTGGCCGCCTTCCGAGGCCCAGGCACCGGCGGTGCCGAGGCTCAGGGCCGTCAGGGCCGTGATCGTGAGTTTCTTGAGCATTCTTCCGATCCCTTCTCTCACTCGGCCGGGGTCGCAGAGGCGGTGCCGGTGGCAGCCCCTTCGCCGTAGTGGTCGTTGAAATCTTCCTCGATGGTTGCCGGCTGCGGCAGCGGTTTCTCAATGACGCCGAGCACCGGAAGGATCACGAGGAAGTAGGCGAACCAGTAGGTCGCTCCGATCAGCGCGATGGTGGTGTAGATACCTTCCGCCGGCATCGCGCCTGCCCAGGTCAGGATCACGAAGTCGATCAAGAAGCCGTAGAAGGCAAGCTTGAACATCGGACGGTAGCGGCCCGAACGGACGTTGGAGGTATCGAGCCACGGCAGGAATGCCATCACGAGGATCGAACCGAACATCGCCAGCACGCCGAAGAACTTGGCGTTGACGACACCGAGGGTCAGCCAGTCGAAGAACTGGACCATCCACACGTCACCGTCAAAGGCGCGCAGGATCGCGTAGAACGGCAGGAAGTACCATTCGGGCACGATATGCGCGGGCGTCACCAGCGGGTCGGCCATGACGTAGTTGTCCGGGTGGCCCAGATAGTTCGGCATGAAGCCGACGATGGCGAAGAAGACAATCATCACCACGCCCAGCGCGAACAGGTCCTTGATCACGAAGTAGGGCCAGAAGGGCAGCGTGTCTTTCTTGGCTTCTTCCTTGGAGCCGCGGCGAACCTCAACACCCGAGGGGTTGTTGTTGCCGGTGGTGTGGAATGCCCAGACATGGACGATGGCCAGACCCAGGATGATGAACGGCACAAGGTAGTGCAGCGAGAAGAAGCGGTTCAGCGTCGCGTTGCCGACGGCCGGTCCGCCCAACAGCCACACCTGGATGTCGTCGCCGATCCACGGGATCGCGCCGAACAGGCCGGTGATCACGGTCGCACCCCAGAAGGACATCTGACCCCAGGGCAGCACGTAACCCATGAAGCCCGTCGCCATCATGGCAAGGTAGATCAGGATACCGACGATCCAGGTCACCTCGCGCGGGTTCTTGTACGAGCCATAGAACATGCCGCGGAAGATGTGCAGATACACCGCCACGAAGAACAGCGACGCACCGTTGGAGTGCAGGTAACGCAGGAAGTGGCCGCCGTTCACGTCACGCATGATGTGTTCGAGCGAGGCGAACGCCATCTCGGTGTTCGGCACATAGTGCATCGCCAGCACGATACCGGTGACGATTTGCAGAACCAGCGCGAAAAACAGCACGATCCCCCAGATCCACATCCAGTTGAGGTTCTTGGGGGTGGGGATCATGATCGTGTCGTAGATCAGGGCCACAACCGGCAGGCGCCGATGCAGCCACTTTTCGGAGCCCGTCGTCGGCTCGTAGTGATCGTGAGGAATACCGGACATCGGGGACTCCCTTAACCGAGTTTGATGGTCGTCTCGTCCACGAAGGACGCGACCGGGATGTACATGTTTTCAGGCGCGGGGCCCTTGCGGATACGGCCGGCCGAGTCGTAGTGCGACCCGTGGCAGGGGCAGAACCACCCGCCGAAATCGCCCGACTGGTTGCCCATCGGAACGCAGCCCAGATGCGTGCAGACGCCGATCATGACCAGCCACTTGCCCTCGGGGTCCATGGTGCGGTTTGCGTCGGTCGCTTCGCCCGGCTTGTTGGGATTGCGCGAGTTGTTGTCGCGGAGGTCGTCCAGAGGAACGGACCGCGCCAGTTCGATATCCTCCGGCGTGCGGAGCCGGATGAACACCGGTTTGCCGAGGAATTTCACGGTGATCTGCTGTCCCTCGGTAACCGAGGAAACGTCCACCCGGATAGAGCTGAGCGCCTGTACGTCCGCCGATGGGTTCATCTGGTCGACAAGCGGCCAGATTGCCGCGCCGGCGGTCACAACACCGGCGCCCGCCGTGGCGTAGTAAAGGAAATCGCGGCGGGTGCCGTCGTGATCTTCTGCGTGCGACACGAGAATTTCTCCTTTCCATGGCCGGAAAACCGGCCGATTCCAAAAAACGGGCCAAGGTAATTGCCCGGGCCGTTTACCAGACTTACCTAGCCCCAAGAAATTCTTGCGTCCAGCGGACATAGCCGCACAGCAAAGCTAAAGCGGGGGCCCCGCAGGCTTCCGGTCGACCGTCGTATACCCCTGCCCCCGCGAGTCAGCCAGAGAAAATCTGGAACGAGTCGCGATTCTGAGACGTATGACCGCAGCGCAACCCACAAGTTGCCGCCTGAAAGGCAAGTTTCCGTCACATGTACTTGATTTGCCCCGTCAGACCGGCCGCGTCGCCTGCATGGAGGGGCGTTCGGCAAAGCCAGCCTCCCATGCGGCAAGGGCATCGCGCCCCCGGCGCCAGTCCCGGTCGCCATGCCGGAAATCGAGATAGCCCATCGCACAGCCCATCGCGATCTGCGCCATGCTCAGACGCCCGCCCAGATGGCTGACCCACCGCGCGTTCACCGCGTCCAGCGCGCGGTCGACCTTGGCCCATTGCCCCTCGACCCAGTCGGCGCTGCGGATCGCCTCGGGACGGCAGCGCCCTTCATAGACCATCAGGACGGCGGCATCCATGATCCCGTCCGCCGTCGCCTCCAGCGTCAGGACATCCCACAGCCGTGTTTCGGGGTAGAGCCGCGCCTGCGCCCGTGCATCGAGAAACCGGCAGATCACCCGGCTGTCGTAAAGTGCGGGCCCCTCGTCCCGTGCAAGCGTCGGGATCTTGCCAAGCGGGTTTTCGGCCAATGGCATCCGCTCGCACTCCAGCACGTTGCCTATGGCCGGCACGATCTCGACATCGTCGGCCTGCCCGGTTTCCAGCAGCAGCACGCGCACCTTGCGGCAGAAGGGGGAAGCCTGGCTGTCGAAAAGGCGCATCATACGCGGCGGAATCGCAGCCGTCCCAGGGCGCTTGCATCGATTTCCACCCCCGGGCCGTTTCGACCCATGCGGATGGTGCGGGCAAAACGGGCGGTGCCGTTCACCTGTTCCCCGTCCCGCCGGAAGCAGACCCCCTCGCCCAGGTCATCCATCGCGTCTTCCGCGCGCTGGTCACGTCGCGCCAGTCCGGACTCGCGGATCTGGGTGATGGCAAAGGCGGCGAGCGCCACCGCGCCGTAGCGCAGCGCCACACCGGCAATCGGGGCAATAGGCAGGGGCACGTCGATCACTCCGTTTCAGTCGTGAAAAAGATAGGGGGCGAAACCGGCCCTGTCCATTCACGTCTCGGGCAGGATGCGCATCAGGTCGGCAAGGATCCGTGCCTCTGGCGACAGGGCAGCCGCCGCCAGGCCGTCCGCCGCGGCGATCCGCGCAGCCTCGGGCTTGTTCTGGCCGAGTTTCCACGTCCCCTCGACCACCTCCACCCGCATCCGGCAGGGCAGGATGGCCCGCATCAGACGGGCGAGACCCTCATCGGGCATCTTCGCGGTCGTCCAGACGGGTTTGGGGGCAAGGCGTTCCTCAAACAGCGCCGACTGTCGGTCCAGCAGATCGCGCAGAGCATCCGGCGGGGCGACCTCAAGCGGGCCGCGCAGGTGCACGGCAACATAGTTCCATGTCGGCACCTGATCGGGCAATCCGTACCAGTCGGGCGAGATATATCCATCGGGCCCCTGCACGGCCAGCACGGCGGATGCCGGCAGCGACCGGGCCAGCGGGGTCGAGCGCACCAGATGGGTTTCAACCACCGTCCCGTCCTCGGACAACAGGAACGGCACATGGCTGACATGCGGGCCATCCGGGCCGTTCACCGTCAGCATGCCGAACCCGCGGTCGCGGGCAAAGGCGACATTGGCGTCGCGCGGCCGTGTCCGGAAGGCCGGGTTGGGGTGCATACGCTACACCGCCCGCAACTGGCCACCCGCGTGGCCCGTGATGGTTGCGGTCACGATCCGGCCCTCTGGCCGGTCTGTGTCGAACGCAACCTCGGTGAACTGTTCGGTACGGCCCATGCGGGCGCTTTCCATTAGAACCTGATGGGTCTTGCCCACCTGATCTTCCAGATGCCGGGCGACCCGCGCCTCCCCCGCCGCGCGCAGACGCGCCGCGCGCGCCTTGATCGCCGCGCCACCGACCTGGGGCATGCGCGCCGCGGGCGTGCCTGGCCGGGGCGAATAGGGGAAGACATGCAGCCATGTCAGCCCGCAGTCCTCCACCAAAGCCAGGGAGTTTTCGAACATCCCTTCGGTCTCGGTCGGGAAGCCCGCGATGATGTCGGCGCCAAAGGTCATCTCGGGGCGCAGTCGGCGGGCCTCCGCACAGAAGCGGATGACATCTGCCCGCGAATGGCGCCGCTTCATCCGTTTAAGAATAAGGTCATCGCCCGACTGAAGCGACAGGTGCAGATGCGGCATCAGCCGCTCTTCCTCGGCAATCGCGGCCATCAGCGCCGGGTCCGCCTCGATCGAGTCGATGGAAGAGATGCGCAGCCGCGGCAGGTCGGGCACCAGCGTCAGGATACGGCGCACCAGATCGCCCAGCCGCGGCGCCCCCGGCAGATCGGCGCCCCAGCTTGTCAGGTCGACCCCGGTCAGCACGACCTCATTGTACCCCCGCGCCACCAGCCGCTGCGTCTGCTCGACCACCACGCCCGCGGGCACCGACCGGGAATTGCCCCGACCAAAGGGGATGATGCAGAAGGTGCAGCGGTGATCGCAGCCGTTCTGAATATGCACAAAGGCGCGCGACCGCGTGCCAAACCCGTCGATCAGGTGCCCCGCGGTTTCCCGGACCGTCATGATGTCATCCACCATGACCTTCTCGGTCTGACCGATGAAATCGGGCGCCGCGGCAAGCCGCGCCCATGTCTCGGCCTGCATCTTTTCGGCGTTGCCAAGGACAAGGTCGACCTCGTCCATCTCGGCAAAGCGCTCGGGCTCGGTCTGGGCGGCACAGCCGGTGACGACGATCTTCGCCCTGGGATTGTCCCGCCGCAAACGGCGGATGTCCTGCCGGGCCTTGCGCACGGCCTCGGCCGTCACGGCACAGGTGTTGACCACCTCGACGTTTTCCAACCCCGCGGCATCGGTCAGCGCCTTCATCGCCTCGGTCTCCCACGCGTTCAGGCGGCAACCGAAGGTGGTGAAACGGGGGACCGGGCGGTCCATCAGGACGACCGCAGAAAATCAGGGGTGAACACCCCGTCGAACACATGGGCCGTCGGACCGGTCATCCAAACGCCATCCGCGGCCCAGTCGATGTCCAGCTCTCCGCCATCCAGAACGATCGTGACCTTCCGCCCGGTCAGTCCGCGACGCGCCGCCGCCACGGCCACCGCGCAAGACGACGACCCCGAGGCCAGCGTGATCCCCGTGCCCCGCTCCCACACCCGCATGCGCAGGCGGTCGGACCCCAGCACATGGGCGACCTGAACATTGGTGCGTTCGGGGAACAGCGGGTGATGCTCATGCGCGGCGCCGAAGCGAGCGAGGTCCACGGCCTCGGCATCCTCCACGAAAAAGGTGCAATGGGGATTGCCCATGCCGGTGGCCACCGGGGCGCCGTCGATGGGCAGCCGGTCGAGGTCGACATCCTTGGCCAGGGGCACCTGTTGCCAGTCCAGCAGCGGCGCCCCCATGTTGACCGACGTCAACCCGTTCCCGGCATCGCGCGCCACAAGCCGCCCGCGTTCGGTTTCCAACGTCAGATCGGTCCGGCCCGTTTCCGCCATAAGATACCGCGCGATGCAGCGCGTGGCATTCCCGCATGTGGCAGAGACGGAGCCATCGGCATTGTAGAACAGCAGATGCGCATCGGCGTCCTGCGCCGCTTCGATCACCGCCAGTTGGTCGAAACCCACCCCCCGGTGCCGGTCGGCGATCGCCGCGACAAGGCCTGCCGGCAAGGACACCCCGTCCTGCCGACCGTCGATCACCACGAAATCATTGCCAAGGCCGTGCATCTTCATGAAATGCAGGCCGTTTGCGTACACCCTGTCAGACATGCCGCGGACCTATACGCCCCTGCGTCAGATGAATCCAGAGACCCCCGCAAAAAGCACGGATTTTGGCCTTGACCCCCCCTTCGGCTTTTCATAGGAAGCAGGCCTCAAGTGGGCCGTTAGCTCAGTTGGTAGAGCAACTGACTTTTAATCAGTGGGTCGCAGGTTCGAATCCTGCACGGCTCACCACTTAGACACTGAAAAAAGATAATGCGTTGCTGCAGTGCGGCGCGTCCGATTCGGACGCTGCGGTCATCGGCAGTAACCGGGGAACTTGCAGGCCTTGTGCAGATCGACGCCGGCCGAACGGGCGATGTGCCACTCGCGCGGACACAGCTCGCCGTTGCGGATGGCATCGGCGACCTGGTCGTCCGTGATCGTGACGGTCACGCTCACCGCGGCGCTTCCTCGCAGGCGGGTGGGCGGTGGAACAGGGACCAAGCGCCATAGCCGGCCAGTATCCACGTGGCCACCACACCCAACCCGAGCGCAACGAAAACGGCGGCTTTCAACTGTGTGATCATGCGTTCTTCCTCCTATTATTTTTGACTGCATGGACTGGCAGGGGGCCTACGACTGCGGCCGCAACCTAACGCCCCCGAATTGGCGACACCTCAACGGGCATTGCAACCGGAGCGTGCCGCGCCATTTTGCCCCTACGATTTCCGGCCCCTGCCAGTCGATGCAGTCTGATCGTCGGCCGGCCGCCGCACCGCGTGGATGACGCGCATGGCGGCCCCGAATTGCGGGGCCATGTAGGTGCGCTGCAGCCGCCGGTCGGCCGCCGCAGAGTTGCCCAGCACGTCTGCCCTGTCGTCCTTTGACGCGCCGCCTGCGCGGGAAGGGTGGCCGAACGGCTGGCGCAGATCGCGGGCGGTCAGGTTGATCTCATACCATTGCTCCACCACGGGCGTGCCGAAATATGTCACCGGCTGCGGCCCCAATACGTTTCGATCAAGATCAGCAGGGGACTGTAACTGCACAGGGTCTCTTGGCCGCACGACATGAAGACGCGGTTCTGGCGGTCGTCGTGGATCAGCGCGGCCATCGTTCGCCCGGTGATGTTGCAGTGCGCGCGCTGGCCGGTCTTCCGCGCCTTTTCAACCTCAACCGTCAGGCGCGGCGGGCAGGCCGTAGCGGTTGATCCACGCGGCGAGCTTGGCACAGATCATCCGGCGAAGGTCAGGAAAGGCGCGGCATGAGTCAGCCGTCACTGCCCGGGGAAATCGACGGGCGTATCGGCCAGCCAGTAGACGCCCGGCAACCCTAACTTGTCCAATCTCTCAATCACCTTCGGCCCGATGTTGAGTGCCGCCGGCAGGGTCTTGATATCGAGATACTTTGACGTGCTTCGGAAAAGTGCCGCGTTCGAGCTTGGCAGCTTCGCCGGACCCGCCGGTTCGTTCGCGATCATCGAAAACGATTCCCTCGCTCCGAAGGATTCGTTCGCGACAATCGGCGGGATCATGGTCGGGACCGACGAGTCGTTCCAGTTCACGATCCGGACCGGCGACTTCGACCTCAACTTCGCGCAGAACGGATTGATCCCGTATTTCGGCACGCCAAGCACCGCAGCGGTTGCGAACCCGGTCCCGGTGCCGGCGGCTGCGTGGCTAATGGTCGGCGGCCTTGGCCTGCTTGGCGCCCTGCGCAAGCGCGCCGCCTGAGACGAGACCTCAGGTCGACATCGTGGGCGGCAAACGGTGCCGCCCGCATAGCAATTGCCATCTGCGCACCAGCCCGATCAATCTGCATGAACCGCGCGGTCAAGCCGTCCGTGGAATCAAACCGACAGGTAATCTTGGCATCGGACAACCGTAAGTCACAGCCGCCGTGCCCAGCATGGGTATGCGGTTGTGCGGCCCACCTCGATGTCGCGAAACCGGACCGGGGCAAATGCCCGGCGTCACGAAAGCTTCAACGAACCGATACATCCGCGTTGCAGCCCCGGCTTAGGGAGCCCGAAAGTTCTTTCCGGGAGGCCGGATGCTGCTTAGCGTTCAGAATGTGACCAAGATGTTCGGTCGCAACACCGCCGTCGATGATGTGAGTTTTTCGGTCGATGACACCGCCTTTATCGGCATCATCGGGCGTTCCGGTGCCGGGAAGTCGACCTTTCTGCGCATGGTCAACCGCCTGACCGATGCCAGTTCCGGCGCGATCCGCTTCGAAGGGCGCAATGTGCTGGATCTGAAAGGGCCGGCAAAACGCGCCTGGCAGTCGGACTGCGCGATGATCTTTCAGCAGTTCAACCTCGTGCCGCGCATGGATGTGGTTTCGAATGTCCTGCACGGCACGCTGAACCGGCATTCGGCCTTCGCGACCTTCTTCAACCTCTACCCCACCGCCGATATCCACCGCGCCATCGAGATCCTCGACCGGCTGGGCATCTCGGAACAGGCGGCCAAGCGGGCCGAGGCCCTGTCGGGCGGGCAGCAGCAGCGCGTGGCCATCGCCCGCGCCCTGATGCAGGACCCCAAGATCATCCTTGCCGACGAACCCATCGCCAGCCTCGACCCGACGAACGCGCAGGTGGTGATGGATGCGCTACGCCGCATCCACGAGGAAGACGGCCGCATGGTGATCGCGAACCTGCACACGCTGGATACGGCACGGCGCTATTGCGACCGGGTGATCGGCATGCGCGAGGGCCGCGTGGTCTTCGACGGAACGCCAGACCAACTGACCACCGGCGTCGCGCGCGACATCTACGGGGCCGACGCGTCCTTTTCCGAGGCGTCGACATCCACATCGATCAACGCGCTGGACGAAAATGCCCGCGCGATGATGGAGGAGACCGAAGTCCTCTGACCCGACGCGCCCTCGGGGCGACCCCGGGGGGCCTTTCAACCTGGAGAGTGAATGATGAAGAAACTGCTTGCTGCCCTTGCGGCAACCACCGCCCTCGCCGCACCCGCCATGGCGCAGGACATCACCGAATTCCGCATCGGCATCCTTGGCGGCGACAACGTCCAGTCGCGCCTGAACAACTACCAGTGTCTGGCCGACTATACCGAGGAAGCGCTGGGCGTGCCGGTCAAGATGTTCACCCCGGCCGACTACAACGGCGTGATCCAGGGCTTCCTGGGCGGCACGCTGGACATCGCATGGTTCGGTGCCTCCTCCTATGCCGCGCTTTACCTGCAGGACCCGGAAGCCGGCGAACCCTTCGCCGTGAAAACCAATCTGGACGGCTCCTACAGCTACCACTCCATCGGTTTTGCCCGCAAGGACAGCGGCATCACCTCGATCACCGACCTGAAGGGCAAGACCTTCGGCTTCGGCGACCCGAACTCCACCTCCGGCTACCTGATCCCGTCGGTCGAGATCCCGGCCGAATACAACGTCACCATGGAGTCGGGCGACTTCTTCGGCGAGGTCAAGTTCACCGGCGGCCACGAACAGACCATCGTTGCAGTCTATAACGGCGACATCGATGCCGGCGTGACCTGGGCCGACGGTCTGGGCGAGTGGGAAGACGGCTACAACTCCGGCGCGCTGCGCCGCGCGGTCGACAACGGCCTCGTCGACATGAACGAGCTGGTGCAGATCTGGATGTCGAAGCCGATCCCGGAAGGCCCGGTCGTGCTGCGCAAGGCGCTGCCCGCTGACGTCAAAGAGAAGATGAAGGAAGTCGTTCTGGGCCTCTTTGAAAAAGACCCCGAATGCGCCTACAACGTGGCCTTCGGCGACACGGCCGGCTTCTCGCCCATCAGCCACGAAGCCTACGAGACCATCATCGAAGTCCGCCGCAAGAAGATCGAGAACTGATCCTGCGCGGTCTTGAACATCTGAACTCCGCCCTCTCGGGGCGGGGTTCGCCGATCGGGGGCCCCGGATGACTGACATGCCGCTTCACGGAAGCGTTGCCGCGACGCAGGAAAGCTATATGGCGCTGGTGCGCCAGAAGCGCCTTTACGGCGGGCTGATGCTGTTGATCTTCGCGGTGCTGCTCGTCTCCGGCTTTCGCGTGGCTAACGACCGCAATGCCGGCGGGTTCTTCGACGGCATTCACCGGATATTCGACTTTCCCGCAGACGTGCTGGCAGAGGCGTGGGACAAGCGGGCCGATATGGGCGGGCTGCTGCTGAAATACCTGCCCGACCTGATCGAGACGCTGAACATCGCCGCCGTCGCCACCATTCTGGGCGCCGCGCTGGGGCTGGTGCTGTCGCTTCTGTCGACCCGCGGCCTGGCGCTCTGGCCGCCGTTGATCCCGGTCTTTCGACGGCTGATGGATGTCTTGCGCGCCCTGCCAGAGATCGTGGTGGCGCTGGTTTTGATCTACCTGCTTGGCGGCGGGCCGGTCCCGGCGATGATCGCCATCGCCCTGCATACCGGCGGGGCGCTGGGCAAACTGTATTCCGAGGTCAACGAAAACGCCGATCTCAAGCCCGTCGAGGGGCTAACCTCGGTCGGGGCGACATGGACGCAGCGGATGCTTCTGGGCGTGATCCCGCAGGTGGCGCCAAACTATCTGTCCTACGGTCTTTTGCGGTTCGAGATCAATATTCGCGCCTCGGCCATCCTCGGCTTCGTGGGGGCAGGCGGTATCGGCTACGAACTCAAGAACTCCGTCACATGGGGGCCGGGGCGGTTCGATGAGGCCGCGGCGATCTTCGCCCTGTTGTTCGCGACCATCGTGGTGGTCGACCAGGCCTCATCCGCGCTGCGCAACCGGTTGAGCGAGGGGGCCCGGACATGAGCGACATGACCGCCGATCTTTCCGCCCGCATGGCCGGGGCCGACCGCCTGATCCGGCGCAAGCGGCTTGTCTCCATCGGCGCGCCGCTCGCCGTTCTGGCCTATCTCAGCTACGTGTTTTTTGCCTTCGACGTGATCGGGCTGGCCGAACGTGCGCGTGTCGACAACGCGATGACGCTGATGCGCGATACCTACAGCTACAAGACCGTGGTGTCGCGCAACAACCGCACCGGTGATCTGACCATCGCCAAGGAGGGCGAGCGCGCGGGCCTTTATCCCGAAGGCACCTCTCCGGACTGGGTGATGCCCCGGGGGCAGACCACCGAGATCGACCTGGCAGACGGCCACTACGTGCGGTTCCTGCCAGAGAGGGCGGCGATTTATCACCACCCCGATTTCGGCGACATCAGGGTGCAGGTGACCTCCGGCGTTCAGATCAATCTGCCAGAGAGCGAGATCCCCGACTGGATCAGCTATTCCAAGGCGCGGGTGGACATCACGACCGAGGCGGGCCGTCTGACCATGACCCGCGCCAAGACAGAGGTGTTCCGCTACTTCTTCGGGTGGGAGTTGTTCTGGTTCACGCTCGACAGCCCCTATCACGGCCATTCGGTGGTCGCGATCCTGTTCGGCCCGCAGATCGATCCGGACCGGTCCAACATCGCCGGCGCGTGGCACGATTTCTGGGAAAACCCGCTTTGGCACCATGCACAGGTGTTCTGGGCCTTGGGTGAGACGATCCTGATGGCGTTCCTCGGCACGATGGGGGCTGCCCTTCTGGCGCTGCCGCTGGCCTTCCTCGCGGCCAAGAACTTCACCCCCATCATGACGCTGCGCTTTGCCGTGCGGCGGGTCTTCGACTTCGTGCGGGGGGTGGATGCGCTGATCTTCACCATCCTGCTTTCCCGCGCCTTCGGTCCCGGACCGATGACCGGGGCGCTCGCCATCCTGCTGACCGACAGCGGATCGTTCGGCAAGCTCTTCTCCGAGGCGCTGGAAAATGTCGACAGCAAGCAGATCGAGGGGGTGCAGTCCACCGGCGCGCCGGTCCTTGCGCGGTATCGGTTCGGCGTGATCCCGCAAATCACGCCGGTCCTGCTCAGCCAGGTGCTGTATTACCTAGAATCCAACACCCGCAGCGCGACGATCATCGGCGCGATCACAGGCGGCGGGATCGGGCTGATGCTGACCCAGGCGATCATCACCCAGAAGGACTGGGAGGAGGTCAGCTATTACATCGTGCTGATCGTGGTGATGGTCATCTTCATGGACTGGCTGTCGGGGATCCTGCGCCGTCGCATGATCAAGGGCAATTCGGGCGGCTGACCGGCCGGCCGTTCCCCGTCTTTCCGCGGCAGGGTCAGGCGGTGCGCCTGTCGGACCCCAAAGCGAACGCCAGCAGGGCCTCTTCGGTCAACGGCTTGGCAAACAGATAGCCCTGCAGAACCGTGCAGCCGATCCCGCGCAGGATATCGGCCTGTTCCTGGGTCTCCACGCCCTCAGCCACGGTTTCGATGCCGAGCGTTTCGGCGATTTCCACGATGGCCCGCACCAGGCTGCGGTTGCGCAGGTCATCTTCCAGCGGCATGACGATCCGCTTGTCGATCTTCAGCGCAGACGGCGCGATCTCCATCACCCCGATGATCGAGGCATGGCCGGAGCCGAAATCGTCGATCTCGATGTCGATGCCGGCCTCGCGCAGCATGCCGAGGTGGAACTTGAACGCCTCGCTTTCCTCTTCCACAAGGATCGATTCCAGCAATTCGAAGGTCACCTTGGTCTCTTCGGCCGCCATTTCGCTGGCCAGTGCGACCACATCGGGGTCGTGCATCCGGCCCGAGGACACGTTGAAACTGATCTTGGGCATGATCAGCCCGCGCGCCCGCCAGCGCGACAGCGCATCGCGGGATTTCTCCATCATGATCCGGTCGATATCGGCGACCAGCCGCAACTGCTCCGCCACGTTCATGAAGGCATCGGGGGCCAGCAGGCCGTCGGTTGGATGGTTCCAGCGCAGCAGCGTTTCAACACCCACCAGCCGGCCACCCTCCGCCGCGACCTGCGGCTGGAAGAAAGGCACGAACTGGTCGTTGTCCAGAGCCTCGTGAATCTCGACAGCCAGGCGGCGATCGTGCTGGATCTGGCGGTGCAGATCGGGCGTGAAAAGCTCTGACCTGTTTCGCCCGCCTTCCTTGGCCCGGTAGAGCGCGGCGTCGGCGAACATCTGGATATCCTCGCCGACCTGGGCGAGTTCAGCGATATGGGCGACGCCAAAGCTCGCGCCAAAGCGGCATTGGCGGCCTTCGTAGAGAAGCGGCACCTCGATCTGCGCGCGGATACGTTCGACAAGCGCGATGGCATCCGCCTCGGACGCCCCCGGCGCCATGAGCACCGTGAACTCGTCCCCGCCGATACGAGCGGCGAAATCGCTGCCACGCAGACAATCGCGCAATACATCCGCCACACGCATCAGCACCAGATCGCCGGCCTCGTGGCCCAGCGTGTCGTTGACGTATTTGAAATGGTCCAGGTCGATGCGGATCAGCACACAGTCCTGTGGCCCGTCGCCCCGCGCGCTGTGCAGACGCTCGTCCAATGTCTTGTCATAGTGGCGCCGGTTCGGCAGACCGGTCAGCCCGTCATGGAGCGCCTGCCTTTCGTTCTCGGCCCGCATCTCCTCGGTCACCCGGTGGGCCCGGCGGAGTTCTTCCTCGCGCTCCACATCCGCGGTCACATCCAGCAGGGCACCCGCGAAGATGGCCGACCCGTCCTTTGCCCGCCGCGGGATCGAGGACGCCGACAACCAGATCACGCCGCGGTCGGGATGCTGAACGCGGAAGCGTTCTGCCCAGGGTTCAAGCGTTCGGGCACTTTCAACGGTCGTCGCCAGCACCCGCTCGCGGTCTTCCGGCAGGATACGGTCGAACACGCCCAGCCTGATTTCGGCGATCTCCTCGCGCGTATAGCCGACAAGCTCCTCGAACCGGCCGCTGGTATAGGGAAAGTCGCCCGTCCCGTCGGGACACAGCCGGAACTGGTAGATCCCCAC
The DNA here is from genome assembly GCF_002079305.1 of Rhodovulum sp. P5. Taxonomy (NCBI): domain Bacteria; kingdom Pseudomonadati; phylum Pseudomonadota; class Alphaproteobacteria; order Rhodobacterales; family Paracoccaceae; genus Rhodovulum; species Rhodovulum sp. P5. Next base: position 2,562,248 of record NZ_CP015039.1, on the reverse strand, counting down.
GGGCGCCACATTGGCGACCGAGTTCAACTGTTCATGGGCGCGTTTCAGTTCTTCGCCCGCTTGCGCTGCGCGCTCCTCGGCCGACATCTGGTCGGTGATGTCCAGCATGCTGCTGTAGAACACGATGGCCCCGTCGGGCTGCGCACTGGGCGTGACCGAGGCCAGAACCCAGCGCAGGCCGTTGGTGGGGTGGTTCAGCCGGTGCTTGAAGGTCACCGGCGTCAGGTCGCGTCCGGCCTTTTCCAGGGTCGCATGAACACCGAAAAAATCATCGGGGTGGACATGGCGTTCGAATGCGGCGCCGTCCGCCTCGATCTCGGCCCGTGACACGCCGGTGATCTCTGGCAGCTTGTCGCTGAAATAGGGCACGTCGATCTCGCCCTCGGCAGAAATCCGGTACTCGAACAGCGCCGTGGCAGAGTTGTTGTTGAGCGTGTTCAGACGTTCATGGGCGATCCGCAGCGCTTCCCCGGCCTCGGCAAGGCGCCGCTCGGCCTCCACCTGATCGGTAATGTCGACATTGCTTGCGAAATACCGGATCGTGCCGTTCGCGGCACGTTCGGGCGAGCATGTGGCAAGGATCCACCGCAATCCGGTTTCGGGGTGAAGCACGCGGTGCCGGAAGGTCAGGGTCTTCAAATCCCGCGCCGTTCGTTCGAACGCATCGAAGATCTCTCCGACATCGTCTTCGGGCACACGGCTGACGATCGCCCGTCCATCGGCCATCAGCGCGTCGGCCGTGATCCCCATCATCGCAGGCATCTTTGCGCTGAAATAGACAAAGTCGATCTCGCCGGTCTCGGAAATCGTGAACTCGCTCAGAACGCCGGGCGTATTGTCCGCCAGCCGGTTCAGCCGGTCCAGCGCGACGCGGGTGTCCTCTGCCGCCTGCCGCGCCTGCGCCCCCGACCACCGCAGGGCGACGGCGGCCAACAGCACAATCGCGGCAAGCAGGAAGGCGCCGAGGCCCGCCCAAACCCCCGCGGCAAGCGCACTGGCCTGCAAGCCCGCGTCAGGGCGCACGACCACGACGTCGAACAGGCCAGAGGGGCTTTCGCGCAGAAAGGCCGTCCCCCCGGCAAGGTTCAGCCGCGTCACACCGGCCCCAACCTCGCCCCGAACCGTATCGCCCCCCAAGACATCCGCGATGCCCTTTGCGAAGTCCTGCGCCCCCGCTTCCCCGGACAACGCGATGAACGCGCCATTCGGGCGCACGCGGAAATAGATCTCGCTGTCGTCCGCCGACAGATACGTCTTCAGTTGCGCAAAGAAGTCCTGCAGAACGCCGACCGTGACCACCCCGGCAAATGCCCCGCTGCTATCGCGGACCGCGACGCTGACCGGAAGGCTCCACGCGCCATTGAAACGGTTCCGGATCGGGGCACCCATATAGTGGCTGTGAACCTCTCCATCCCGGTGCACACGGAAATAGGCCCGGTCTGATACATCCAGCCCCAGCGCCGTGCCGCCGGGGAACAACTCATCGACGACAATTCCATCCGCGTCGATCACAAGAACTGCGTTCAGACCGATATTCTCTTTCCGGATGGCCTCCATCGCGGGCTGGCCGCTGGTCGCAAGATCGCCCGTGTCCAGACGATCGGCCACGGTCTCCGCCGACAGCCGCAAACTGCGCAGCAAGAGTTCGATCTGGTCCGTCGCGGCATAGGTGTCGGCGCGCACATCGGCCACGGCCTTCTTCAGGGTGTGCTGGTGCTGCACCATACCCAGAACCAGACCGATGACCGCCGCCGCGATCACTGCCGAAACAATAGTGCGCGAGATGCTCGCCTTCATTGCGGATCCTGGCTTTTCGAAGGACTCTGACTTTTGTGGCTGGAACCAAGAAAAAGAGGATTAAGAATTCCCCGGCCCGCGCAGCGAGAACCCTGGAAATAGCGAAAACTGTCGATATCGGCGGGGCACTGGGGCCGCGGCGCAAACCGTTGTGCGAGAGCGACGCGAACACGGCCGGTCATCGCAGAAGGGCGGCCACCATGCGCCCCGCGGGCGTTCAGCTCTAACCCCCACTCGCGCAGGTTTCCCAGCACAGTTGCGGGGCAAATCGCGGCGGCGTGATCATCATCGTCTCGAACAGTTGGGGCGGCAGCCCGAAGCCCAGCGGCGGCACAAAGGGAAACCTGGTTTCGACCACGATCACCCTGTCGCCCAGCCCGATTGTCGGCACCCGTGCCGCGATGCCGCTTGCGCCAAGCGCCGCCTCGGTCAGGCCCGCAACGCCCGTGGTCCCGGCCGACCAGTCCAGCGCCAGCGTTCGGTCGGGCATGTCGCAATCAGCAGCACAGTGAATGACCGAAACGCGCATCGCCGGCGACGCCCCCTGCCCGGCAAGGAAGGCCAGAACATTTCCCGTCTGGTCGACGAAGCTCTGGTCCACCGGATCGGTCTGGCGGGAATAAAGATCGGCGATGGTATAGGTGGCCTTTGTCGCCGTTTCCCGAACCTGAAACACCGCCACATAGACATAAAGCGCCCCAAGCGCCCAGATCAGCATTGGCAGCATCAGGACGAATTCCACCGCCATGCTGCCGTCTTCATCGCTGCGAAAGCCGGAGAATACGCGCCTTTTCATGTCGCATCATCCGGTTCGTTGACGAAGGCGCTGGTGACGACCAACCCGTATTCGCCATCGGCGTTCTTCGGCAGCGCATGTCCCAGCATGGCCGTGGGGAAGACCGGATCGAACAGCGCGCAGACGCGGATGAACATCAACTCGTTCTCGCCGCCATGGGTGAAATTATCGGCGGGGTCGATGTCTTCCGCCCGGTCGATACACATGGCATCGCGGGTCATCGTCGCCCATTGCGATGGCGGCAGAGAGCGCATCTCGACACGGATGACCTCTTCGCAATTCGGAATGGCCATCGCGAAGTCGCAGATCCGCGACCGGAAGGTTTCGAAATCCGGTGTCGCGCCAGCCCCGATGCGGATTTCCCGCACGGCCAGATCCGTCGCCCGCGACAGCATCACATGCCGCACATCGAGGATCCCCAGTTCCACGGCCATCAACAGGATCGACAACAGGATCGGCAGCAGGATCACCACCTCGACCGTTGATGACCCGGCTTCCTCCCGTCCGAAACGCCGAAGATGTCCGGGAAAGCCGCGCATCAATGGATCAACCTCAGCGCGTTGATCTTTCCGGCGATGGCGGAATAGACGGACGCGATGTTAGAGGTATTGGCATCGAAGAAATGCGATTCAGAGGTGGCGCAGGTCCGCATCTCTGTCTTCGCATCGGCGGGCGCTTCATAGGCGATGGTGAAGATCGTGACGCCCTTGTCCTTGGCCGCCTGACAGGTCGCGTAGAAGTTCGCGAGGTTGTCGGCCCGCCCGCTCAGCGTGTTGGTCACGCTGCCGCTTTGCCGGTCGAGTTCGACAGTCGCATTCAGGGGGGTTGTCGGGTCTTTCGGCCGGTACTGGTCGGTAATCTGCCCGTCGGTCATCAGAACGATGAATTTCGCGGTCTGGTCCGCATGCCATGCGGCAGGGCGCACACCCGAATAGTCATCGGGCACAAGCCCCTGCGCCCCCAGATGCGCCAGCGCGGGCAGCGATGAGGGATCGAGCAGGGCCAGCGCGTATTTCATGGCGTAATGGGTGCCCGTTCCGTCATGCATCCGCAGCGCGTCGATATAGTCGCCGATCGTTTCCAGATCATTCTGGGCGTACTGAATCGCGGTGTCGTCCTGCGGGCACCACCCCCAGTCCATCACGTCCGCCGCAATGGCCCATTTCATGAACAGCGGCGTCTGCGCATAGGACCCCGCCGCCGGGAGACCGGTGCCGTCGAAATCGCCCTGACCGAGTTCAAGGCAGGACCCGCCGACAAGCGGCCCGGTCAGGTCGAGTTCGCCGTAGGAAAGCGTATCGATTTCGGTGATGCCCTTGGGCGCGCCGCCCGTGTTCCATGTCGGCCCGATGTCGGGCGCATCGCCGTTGCTATTGTCGGCAATGGCAAAATAGGCATCGCTTTGCACGCCGCCCTTGATCGAGGCACCGATCACGCTGGCACCGTCCAGCACGCCCCCGGCGGACTCCACGATACCCTCAACCATCTGGCTGAAGAACGCATCCGCATCGTTGCTGATATGGCCCGGCTGTCCGGCGTCGGGGAAATCCTCGACCTTCGCCATGATGTCGATGAGGCCGTCGTCATCGGTGTCGAAATAGGTGACGATGTTGGAAATGTCCTGCGGCCATTCCTCGAAATAGTTTCCACCGCCCTGTCGCACCCCGCCAAGGTAGTCGAACATCTCTGGGCCCGGATTGACCTGCCCGGCATAGGGGATGACGTTGATCGAAACGCGCGCGTTTTCGGTCGGGTCAAGCACCGTCTTGACGAATGTCTTGGCCGCGGGCTTCAGCCGGGTCATCCGGTCGTCCCAGCGCATCGATCCGGAAATGTCGATGACGAGGGAGATTTCACGGTTGGGTATGAACTCCTGCGCGACGCCGGCCACGCCAGAGGACACCTCGTCGACCCCGACCATGCGCAGAAAGAACGTGTCCAGCCTGAACGACGCCGACGCGCCCACCGTCCGCCCGGCGATGTCCGGTTTTACGCGCACATCGACCAGGTGATCGGCCAGCCCTTCGCGCCGGAAATAGTCATAGACAATTTCCGTGATCGCCTCGGTGTCGCCGGTCTGGTCAAGATCCGCCGCTGCCAGAACCGCACGGTCAAGCGTGGCCTGAAGGCGTGTTCTTTGATCTTCCGCGCGCAACAGATCGACGGCCATACCCCCGGCGATCACCATCGCCACGAAGACGAAAAGCGCGAAGACGACGATGGACCCGTCTTCGCGGTGCAGAAAGCCCCTGACGTTTCGGTGCAAACCTCTGTCCCGGCGTTCCATCCTCTCGGTTCCCTCTCATTGATGAGGAAGGATCTTCTTCAGAGGTGGGGCGAAGAGCGGGCAACAGAGTGTGTTTTGTGGGGCCAGTACGTAAATTGCCGTGCATGCAGCGGGGCGTCACGCAGCGCCGTCAGCAGAGGCATGCCCCAAATCGGCGGCTTGCAGGACTGCCCGGGCAGGGCGTCGCCACCACTGGCTGTGCCCTTTGCGCTGCTTGCGATGCTGGGAATGTGCTGCGTGCCGCCCGAAGGCCGTACAGGGCCCCTATCGGCCCGAAAACGGACGCGCGGCAATATACCGGCTGCGCTGTTCGTTGCGGTAAAACGCCACCAGTTCATAGGTCAGCGACCGCATGTCGGCCACGGTGTCCACGGCGCGGTCGGCCAGGACCTTTTTCCAGGTATGGATTTGCCCGGTGGCGCCGCCGTCATTGGTCACGATGTCAAAGGCATGGACGTCGTCGATGACGCCCTTCGCCCGGGTTTCGTCGATATGTGTAAAGTGAAGAGCCATTTTGTTCTTTCCTGTCTTTTTTGGCCGGGGCGAACCGGATCGTTCGCGGACCGGCAGTTTTGGTCGTTCATGTCGTCCGAACCGCCCCCAAGCCCCGACGGCCCGGAAGGCGGTATCGTTTCGACACTCTTAACGTAGGGGGGATCTGCGAAGAATCCATGAACACGCGCCCGGATCTTGTGGATCGCGCGGGTTCTAGCCCAGATAGACCGTGCCTTCGGGATAGGCGATGCGCCGCCGGCGCCGTACCGCCAGCAGGAAACCGAAGGTCAACGGACCGACGCGGCCCATGAACATGATCGCCATGATCACGATCCGGCCCGCCGCGTCCAGATCGCCGGTGACGCCGCGCGACAGCCCCACGGTTCCGAAGGCCGAAACCGTCTCGAACGCGAGATCGAGGAAATCGCCCTCGTGAAACAACAGCAGGGTGAAGAGCGCGATCAGGATCGCCAGAACGCTGACCATCGCCAGGGCCAGAACCTTCATGATCTGGTCATGCCCCAGCCGGCGGCCAAACACGTCGACGCTGGGGCGACGGCGAAACACCGCGGCGGTGGTCAGCAACAGCACGATGAAGGTCGTCACCTTGATCCCGCCCCCGGTCGAGGTCGAGCCCGCACCGATCACCATCAGCGTCATGAACATCAATGTGGTGCCGTTTTCCAGCTCTGCGATGTCGACGGTGTTGAACCCCGCGGTCCGGGTGGTGGCCGCCTGAAACCAGCTTGCCAGCGCCCGCGTGGCCGGGCTTTCGAATTGTCCCAGCGTGGCGGGGTTCGTCCATTCCAGCGCGGCGAAACTGACCGTCGACCAGACGAGCAGCCCGGCGGTGCCGACCAGCATCAGCTTGCCGTGCACGGTCAGGCCCCGCCAGCCCCCGATGCGGCGCAGGTCGGCCACGACCGTGAAGCCAAGCCCGCCAAGGATCAACAGCGCCGGAATGACGAGGTTCACCAAAGGATCGCCGACCCAGCCCGACAGGCTGTCGGGGAAAAGCGCAAAGCCTGCGTTGTTGAAGGCCGAAACCGCGTGAAAGAGGCTGGCCCAAAGCCCGTCGGCCCAGCCCAGATGCGGCACGAAGACAAGCGTCAGCAGCCCGGCCCCGACAAGCTCGCACACCAGAACGAAGCCGATGATCGTGCGCACGAGGCGCAGCAGCCCCGAGACCGAGGTCTGGTTCAGATCCTCGCGCAGATACTGGCGATGGGTCACGCCCACCGTCAGGCCCAGCATGGTCAGGATCAGCACGGCAAAGGTCATCAGCCCAAGCCCGCCCACCTGTATCAGCAACAACAGCACCGCCTGCCCGAACAGCGTCAGCACGCTGCCGGTGTCGATCACCGACAGACCGGTCACGGTCACGGCGGACGTCGCGGTAAAGGCCGCGTCCGACCAAGAGATCGGCACCCGCGCGGCAAGGGGTAGCTTCAACAGCAGGGTACCAAGAACGATCGACGCGGCATAAACGAGGATCAGCGCCAGGGGCGGCGGCATGAAAGGCGGCGCCCGCCGCTTGCGCGCCTGCACCATTGCCTAGGCTTTCGTCCGCCGGTCATCCGCGAACCGGCGCAAATCCGACGACCGCCCCAAAAGCAGCAGCTTGTCGGCCGTCTTCAGCACAAGCCCGCCGTCTTCGCAGGACAGAAAGCTGCTTTCCCGCATCGCGCCCAGCGCCCTGAGGTCGTAGTCATCGGCAAGCTTCTGGTCGGCAACGGTCTGGCCTTCCAGCCCCTCGGGAACGATCAGTTCGACGACGTGATACCCGTTGCCGAGACTGACATAGTCGCGCACCATCGGGTTGTGCAGCATCTGCGCGATGTGCTGTCCGACCTCCTGCTCTGGCAGGACAACGCGATCGACGCCCAATTTTGACAGGATTCGGTGATGGGTGCGGCTCATCGCCTTGACCCAGATCGTCTCCACCCCCAGCAGCTTGACGTTCATCGTGCACAGGATGTTCGCCTCAAGGTCCTCGCCGATGGCGATGACAGCGACGTCGTAGTTCTGCACCCCTGCCTCGCGCAGGGCGACCTCATCCCGGCCATCGGCGATGATCGCCTCGGTCAGAACCTCCGCAAGGCGGGACAGCGTGCGTTCCTGGGTGTCGATGCCGAGCACAGGATTGCCGAACCGGGCAAGTTCGCTGGCCACTGTGCTTCCGAAGGTGCCAAGGCCGATGACGGCGAAACTGCGGCCTTTCACGATACCATGCCCCCTTGCTGGCTACCCATATGCAAAGCACAAGCGAACTCTCACCGCAGTTCAAGGGAAATCGGTCGTCCTCGTCGCCATCCCGTCGCCGTCAGGCGGGCGCAGCCGCGTGCAGAAAGGCCTCCACCTCGGCGGTCGAGAGCGGCTTGTGCAGGAGGTCGATCTGCGCCGCGCGGCAGGCGTCGGCCACCTCTGGCGCGCGGTTGGCGGTGATAATGCGCGCCGGGATCGCGCCATAGACGGCCCGGATCGCGCGGATCGCCTCGACACCGGTCTCATCGCCGTCAAGGTGATAGTCCACCAGCATCGCGTCGGGTGTCAGCGCGATTTCGTCCAGCAGCGCCAGCGCCTCTGCCGTGTTCTCAACGGACAGAAGGTTGACCCCCCGCCGCTCAAGAACCATCGACAGGGCCCGCCGCATGTCGCTGTCGTTTTCGACCAGCAAGACGGCCAGACCGGCCACGTCATGGGCCGGTGCCCGCTGAACCGGCAAGCGCGCCGACACAGGTCCCGGCCCGGGGTCGAGCGGCACGGTCACGAAGAACCCGCTGCCCCGTCCGGGCTGCGACCACAGGCCAAGGGGATGGCCCAGCCGCGCGCAGGCACGTTCCACGATGGCAAGGCCCAGCCCCATCCCCTCGCTGGCCGAGGCGCGGGCGTTCAGGCGCTGGAACTCACGAAAGATCGTGTCCTGATCCTCTTCCGCGATGCCCGGACCGGTATCCCAGACCTCCAGACGCAGCGACCGGCCGCGCCGCCGCGCGCCGACCAGAACGCTGCCCCGCTCGGTATATCGAACGGCGTTGGCAACGAGGTTTTGCAGGATCCGGCGAATATAGCGTGCATCCGTCCGGATGAAGGCCGGGCGCGGACGGATCCGCAGATCAAGCCCCTTCAGGTCCGCATGGGCCGCGAATTCGGCGTGGATATGGGCGAACAGGTCTGTCACATCGACCGGGGCAAGGTCGATCGACACCTGCCCCGAGTCCAGGGTCGAGATATCCAAAAGCGCGCCGATGATGTCCTCCACGCTTTCCAGCGCGCGTTCGGTGCGGCGCAGAACCTCGGCATGGGCAGGCTTTTCCAGGTCATCGGTAATCGAGGAGACATAGAGCTTGGCCGCCGACAGCGGTTGCAACAGGTCATGGCTTGCCGCGGCAACGAAACGCGACTTGGACGCATTGGCACGCTCGGCCTCGGCCAGCGCATCTTCAAGTTCCAGCGTGCGTTCCATGACGCGCTGTTCCAGAAACGCCTTGGCGTCCTGCAACGCCTCGGCCGCTTGCCGCCGCGCGGTCACGTCGTTGAAGGAGATCACGAATTCCCGGTTCGGCATCTCCTCGGCAAAGACATCCAGGATGATGGCATCGCCGCGCCGGATCTCGAACCGCAAGGGCGGGCGCGGGTCGTCCTGATGCACCCATGACAGGAGCTTGTCCGGCGCCAGCCCGGCCGTGAATTGCAGCTCGTTGATCAGCCGGTCGAAGATCCGGTCGAAATCGGCGCCGAAACGGAACTGGCTGACCGGGATCGACAGCATCTCGCCCACCTTGCCGTTCCAGCCCACAAGCCGCGCCTTGGTGTCGAAGATGCACACCCCCTGATTGATGTGGTCGAGCGTCGCGCGGATCAGCCGGGCCTGATCGTCCAGCATCCGATCCCGCTCGCGCCGCTCCAGCCGCATGATGTCGGTGATGTCGGTCTGCAGGATGACGGTCTGCCCGTCGCCGGTGTGGTGTTCGCTGATCTGCACCCAGCGGTTCCAGATCAGGCGCACGTTAAGCACCACGCGGCTGTCGCGGTGGCGGTTCAGACGGCGGGTGGCCCAGTCCCGAGGCGTTTCCCCGGCGGGCAGCGACAGGAACTGGCTTTCGCTGACGGCCTCTACATAGGCGCGGAAAGACAGGCCCGGGCGCAGGATTTCGCGCACATCCGGAAGCTGCATGGAAAAGCGGCTGTTGCACAGAACCAGCGCATCGTTGCGGTCAAAGAGCGCAAAGCCTTCCTGGATCGTCTCGATCGCATTGGCGAGGTCGGACCGGGCGGCCTCGGTCGCGCGGTTGGCCTCCGCCAGTTGGGCGTTCGACTGGTTCAGCAGGTCCAGCGCGTGTTCAAGGTCGCGGGTGCGGTCGCGAACCTCGTCCTCCAGCATCACCACCCGCTGGAACTGGGCGTAGGCCGCGCCGCTGTCGTCGGTGCTTTGCTCGACACGCTTCATCAGGACCTCGACGATCTGCTGAAGCTTCTCGTTCTGGCGCTGGACGCTGTCGGACGGGTCGATCAGGCTATAGGTCATGTTCCCGTTCTGGTCAGCGGCGGATAGATCGCGACCCCGGTCATGGTCTGGTTCACATGCAGGCCGCCCACCTGCTCTCCATAGGTGGAAAAGCCGACGACATTGTGACGGGCCAGCAGGCGGGAAAGCTCGGTCATCTTCTGCTTTTCCTGCGCCTCGATCCGCCGCAACACGCAATCGCAGGCCAGGATCGCGGCGGGCGTTTCGGTGGCGCCAAGCTCCGACAGGCTGCGTTCCAGATGCACGGCCATATCCTCGGGGTCGGCGAGCGTCAGCACCAGCCCCTCGTCAATCGCAGCGAAAAACACCAGATCACCGTTGTCGGCAACGCGCTGGATGGCACGGACGTGATGCCGCCCGCCGATCCTCACCACGACCGGGTGCGCGGCGAATGTCAGCGGCGACAGCTGTTCGGGGTCCTTTCCCAGAAGACGGGCATATTCCCGCGCGGCCGGTTCGGCATTGATCTTGCGCACGATCCGGTTCTTGGGGTCGGCCTCGGTCACGACCATGCGCCGGTCGCTGGGATGCAGGTGGTCAAGGCTGAACACCCGCACCGGGCAATCTGTCCGCACGAAACACAGAACCGCCGCATTGCCCAGCGTCTGCCCGCCATGCCCCACAAAGGTCTGGCGGAACCGCGTGCCGTCCCCGGCCGATCCGCCGAACAGCGGCACCGGGCCCAGCCCCCCCAGAAGCGCCGAACACAGGGCATCCTCCTGCACCGACAGGCCGTCGACCATCAGCATCGCGAATTCATGGGCGAAATCGGGCACATCGCGCCCAAGGGCTGCACGGGTGCGGATCATGTCACCGACCAGCGCCTGCGGATCGATCCGGGACAGATCCTCGACCACCAGCGTGCGGGCGCTGAAATGGGCCGCGGGCAGGGCGACGGCGACGATCTCGCCCTCGGTATACCCCTCTGCCGTGATTTCGCCGGCGGTGGTGCAGCCCGCGGTTGGCGTGTCCGGAAAGGCCCTTTCCGCCGCGGCCATCAGGGCGAGAAAATCTGCCTCGGGGCTGGCAAAAAGCACAACAAGCGCAAAAGGACCCGAGCCCAATTGCGCCCGCAACGCCCCCATCGGGTTGTCCGAGCGGCCCGGCACATGCGCGCTGCGCATCAAAGACCGGGCACCTGCATCGGACAGGGCCGGTTTCCCGATCCCGTCCATCTTGTCCTCCCCGGGCGTTTCCGCCCCCTTCCGCCCGCCTTAGCGGGGGTCGTCCAGCACGCTTGAAAAACTGGCCTCCTGTGCGATCAGAACCGCCTGTGTCCGGCTCTGCACACCCAGTTTCCGCATGATCGCGGTCACGTGCGCCTTCACGGTAGTTTCCGCGATCGACAGATCGAACGCAATCTGCTTGTTCAGCTTGCCCGCGCAAATCAGCTTCAGGATACGGGCCTGCTGCGGGGTCAGCAGTGCCAGCCGTTGCAGCGCGTCTTCCCGGTCGGTCCCGTTGACCGTTGGGCCATCGGTCAGAATCACCCCGTCGGGCACAAAGGTGCCCCCCGCCCGGATCGTCAGGAAAGCGGTCCGGAACACCTCTCGCTGGCTGTGTTTCGGCACGAACCCCGAGGCCCCCGCCCGGATCGCCGAGGCGATCATCCGGTCATCGGCCATGGACGAGACGACCACGACGGGCGTGTTCGCCACCGTCGTCTTCAGCCGGATCAGCCCGTCCAGCCCGCTGACATCGGGCAGGTGCAGATCCAGCACGATCACGTCGGGCTTCGGCCCATCCTCCAGCCGGCGGAGCGCGCATTCAAGGTGATCGCAGGTGTCGATGGTGTCGATGCCGACGACCGTTTTCAGCGTCATCGACAGCGCGTCGCAAAACAGCGGATGATCGTCGATGATCATCGCCCGGTCGAAACTGCGGGCGGTCGTGTCGGTCTGGTTTCGCGCGGCTGCGTTCATCGGATCCCTTGGATAGCATAATCGCTGTCCGGCAGGCTAGCACGGCCGGCGGCCCGGGCGGAATGGCACCAAGGTCTGATGCGACGGGTACTTGCCGCAGGTGCCAAACGAAAGGGCACCCCGCGCATCGCTGCGGGGTGCCCAGGCGCGTGCAGGTCGCCCTAGTTCGCCATGGCCAGTGCCTTGGGCAGCTTGAACGTCCAGATCATGCCGCCCTGGTTGAGGTAGTTCACCTTGCTGGCGACCTCCCCACCCCAAAGCGGCACCGCGCCGCCCCAGCCGGACGCGACCGAGACATACTGCTCTCCGTCCATCTCCCATGTGATGGGCTGGCCGACGATGCCAGAGCCGGTCTGGAAGCTCCACAGTTCCTCACCGGTCTCATCATCCAGCGCGATGAACTTGCCCTCGGGCGTACCGAAGAACACCAGCCCGCCGCCGGTCGTCATCACGCCCCCCCAAAGCGGGGCCTCGTTATGGTACTCCCACTTGATCTCGCCCTTGTCGGGGTCGATGGCCTTGAGCGCGCCGATGTGGTCCTCGAACAGCGGCTTGATGGTGAAGCCCGACCCCAGATAGGCCGCGCCCTTCTTGTAGGTCACGGGCTCGTTCCAGATGTCCATGCCCCATTCGTTCGACGGCACGTAGAAATCACCGGTCTTCTGGCTGAAGGCCATCGGCATCCAGTTCTTGCCGCCAAGGAAGGACGGCACGGCAAAGATCGTCTCTCCCTTGCCGCCATCGGCCGCGGCGGACGGGTCGCCGGGGCGGTTGTCCTCGTTATAGATCGGGCGGCCGGTGTCATCGATGCCCTCGGCCCAGCTGATCTCCTTGACGAAGGGCGTGGCCGACACGAAGGCGCCATCTTCGCGGTTCAACACGTAGAAGAACCCGTTCCGGTCGGCGGTGGCAAAGCGCTTGTTTCCGTCGCGGTCGGTATAGGCCACGACCTCGTTCACGCCGTCGAAGTCCCAGCCCTCCCGCGGGGTGGTCTGGAAATGCCACTTGATCTCGCCGGTCTTGGGGTCGATCCCGATGCGGCTGGCCGCGTAAAGGTTGTCGCCGCTGCCGTCGTTCTTCTGGCCCGCATTGCGCAGCCAGCTGTTCCAGGGGGCCGGGTTGCCCGCGCCGAAGACCAGCGTGTCGGTATCGGCATCGTAGGAGCCGCCCAGCCACGTCGCGCCGCCGCCGGTCTTCCACATGTCGCTCGGCCAGCTCGCATTCAGTTCGCCGGTCATGGTCGAGGGTTCGCCGTTCAGGGTGCCCATGTGGCCTTCGATCACCGGCCGAGTCCAGACGATGTCGCCGGTTTCCGCGTCGCGGGCCTGTACCTCGCCCACGATGCCGAATTCACCGCCGGAATTGCCGGTGATCACCAACCCGTCCACGATCAGGGGCGCGGCCGTGTAGGAATAGCCCGCCTTGTAGTCGGCGATCTTGTCGCGCCAGACCACGTCACCGGTTTTCGCGTTCAGCGCCACGATCCGCGCGTCCAGCGTGCCGAAATAGACCTTGTCGCCGTAAAGCGCGGCGCCGCGGTTGATCACGTCGCAGCAGGGCAGGATGCCCTCGGGCAGGCGCGCATCGTATTGCCAGATCTCGTCGCCGGTCTTTACGTCGATGGCATAAAGGCGGGAATAGGACCCGGTGACATACATGATCCCGTCATGCACCAAGGGCTGGGTCTCCTGCCCGCGCTGCTTTTCGCCGCCAAGCGAGAAGGCCCAGGCCGGGACAAGGTTCTTGACGTTATCCTTGTTGAGCATGTCCAGCGGCGAATAGCGCTGAAGGTGCCGCCCCATGCCGTTCGTGACGACCTGCGTGGTGATCGTCTGGTCGTTGGCGATGTCGTCTTCCGTGACCTCGGCCTGCGCGACGCCCGTCGCCACAATCCCCGCGACCACGGCCATTATGAACCGGTTCATCGGCTCCCTCCCTCTGCCGTTTCCTGTTGTGCCCGGCACTTCACCAGCACGGTCATCATTATCGGGACGGGGTCGGCGGCGCGAAATTGAACATTGGTCGTAGGGGCAGGCGCGCCTGCACCACGCGCCCCGGCCCGGCGCTCTGGCGCTACTTCGTCAGGTCTTCGGAAATCGCCGAATTGTCCTGTTTCGAGATCGAGTGGAGATAGGCGAGGATGAAGTCCTGGATCGTGCGGTCGGTGATGCCGACATGGCGCATCTTGGTGCCGGGCATGAAGCCGCTGTTGTCCTCCATCCAGGCCCGGATGGCGGCATCGGTCCACACGATGCCAGAGGCCGACAGCGCGATGGAATAGTCGTAATCGGGATAGGTCCCGGCCCCGCGCCCGACCACGTTTTCCAGGGGCGGACCATAGGACGGGTCAACCGGATCCGTGGCGTGGCAGCGCCGGCATTCATGCCGGAACAGCTCCTCGCCCGCCTCGACCTTGATCTTCTCCATGATCTCGGGGTTCAGGTCAGGCCCCTTGGCCGCGGCGGGCGTTGCGCAGGCCAGCGCGACTGCGCAGGCGGTCAGGATCGGTTTCATCGGCATGCTCCCTTGAAATCTGGCCGGACGCCATGCCCGGTCAGGGTCCTTCTGCATGATAAAGGTCAGGCCGCGCGGGGTTGTGCCATCGTCCAATGGTCGTATTCCCGGCACCATCGGCGGGGCTTAGGTTGGCCCCGTCCCGCAACCGGTCAGAACAGCGGCGCATATTTCCAGTCGTCGGCATCGGGGGTGATCTCGTCCAGATCGTAATCCGCCCCCTGCAGGCGCCGCGCGATCTCCAGACCGTCGCGGGCGGCCTCGTCCACCAGCCGCCGCCCGGCCTCGACATCCCGCGCGATCCCGTGGCCGCGCATCAGGTTGACACCGTGGTTGAACTTGCCGACCGAGTCGCCCGCCTCTGCCGCCCGCCGGTCCCACGCGGCCGCGGCATCGGGGTTGTAGTCACCACCCAAGCCGTTGTTCTCCATATAGCTCATCCACGTCATCGCGCCGGAATAGCCCGCCTCGGCACAGGCCTGAAACGTCTCGCGCGCCAGACCGTGCCGCCCGCCTTTCGTCATCAGGTAGCCCGCGGCGCAGTCGGTCATCCGGGTCTGGCCCTGCCGGATATTCTCCATCACCCGGCCCATGCTCATCTCGTCGGGGTTCAGCGTGCCCAGCGGGTCGTCCCCTTCGGCAAGGGCGGGCATAGCGGTCAGGCAGGCGATCAGCAGGGCTCTGGTGAACATCGGTCTCTCCTTTGCCGTTAGCATAGCACAATCCGGGCGAATGATCTTGCAGCCGTGCCCCCGGTCAGAGCCTGGTGGCCGCGCCCCAGGGGAAGCGGCCGACCTTGATCGTCTTGATCGCCTTGCGCTTGGCCACATCCACCACGGTTACGTCGCCCGACACCCCGTTGGTGACGAACAAGAGCCGCTTGTCCGGCGAAAAGGCCATGTGCCAGACCCGGCGCCCCACAAGGATGTAGTCCTCCACCGCGTAGGTCTCCGCATTCACCACGGCCAGATGGTTCGCAGGGCCAAGCGCCACAAAGGCCGTCTTTTCATCCGCGGTCAGTTCGAACCCCACGGGCTGCACCCGGTCGGGATGCACGCCCTTCAGCGGGAACGCGATCTTTGCCTTCTCCGTCTGCGTGGCCACATCGAAGACGGTGACGGTTCCGCCGATCTCGGCACTGACCCAAAGCTCTGTCCCGTGCTTGACGAATTCCGCATGGCGCGGCCGGGCATCGACCAGCGTATTGGCGAACAGCTTGTGCGTGCCCGTGTCGATCCAGTGGGCCATGTTGGTGGTTTCAGACGTCGTGACCGCAATCTTGCCCTCCGGCGACACCGCCATCCCCTCCGGCTCGATCCCCACGTCGATCTGGGCAATCACGTGCCGGGTTTCGGTATCGACGACCGTGGTGATCGCGTCATCCTCGTTGGCGATGTACAGCAGCTTGCCATCGGGGGAGACGGCGAACTGCTCCGGGTCCTCGCCCGAGGGCAGGTCATGCAGGATCTTACCGCTGACCGGGTCGATCACCTGCACCGTGTCACTGTCGGAGGCGCAGACATAAACGACCGAATGATCGGGGGCGAAGGTGATCCCGCGCGGGCGTTCGCCGGTGGGAATGGTGCGGGTGACCTCCAGCCTGTCCACATCAATCACGCTGATCGTGTCGTCCTTTTCATTGGTCACCCAGATCTCGGCGGCTTGCGCGGGCAGCGCCGCCATCAAGAGGGCCAGTGCGGCAAATCTCATCTCAGCCCCCGAATGCGGTGCACGCACTTTCCGGCCGGTCGAGACCCAGCGTGTCGAGTTCGTTGCGGGCATGCAGAAACCCCTCCATCGGTGCGGTGGCGACAAGCGCCCGCGGCCCGACCAGCGCGATCGGCTGGCGCAATTGCCCGTTCCAGCCGCGATAGCTGAGCGGCCGCCCCTTGAAGCCCCCCAGTTCAAAAGCGTCCGACAGCAGGAAGGCGCGCAGCGTCGCCGCATCGCCCACCCCGGTGCGGGTCACCGCCTCACCGATGCTGCGCAGCGCCGCCCACGCGGCGTAGTCCTTGGGCTGCATGTCGCGCCCGGCATGGTCGGCAAAGCGCGACTGAAGCTGTGCCGCGCCCCATTGTTCCACCACCCGCGACCATGCCATGGGCCGCAGCCCGGCCGAGCCTGCAACCGGCCGGGGCTCCCATGTGTTGAAGGGGATGTAGCGGGCGAAATCGTCGGCTGCGTCGGCCACCAGCAGCACGTCATACTCCTTGAACGCCTGTGTGAAGACCGGCACCTCCTGCGCGGCGTTGCGGCGCATGTCGGCGTCAAAGGCCCATGTATTCTGCCCCCGCAGCTTCAGCCCGAACTTGGTCATGCTGCGGCGGAGCGCGTCTGCGAATTGCACATCGGCCGGCGTTGTCCCTTCGATCAGGGCAACATCGGTCCAGCGTTTTCGCACCAGGAACTGGGCCAGCGCATCGGTGCGCATGGCATCGGACGGGATCGTGTGCAGCAGGTTGCCCCGGCATGCCCCGTCCCGCAGGCGGTTGTCCCGCGCGGCGACGTTGAACAGCAGGGCTGACCGGGCCTCGGGCAAGTCCGCGATCTCAAGAAGCGTGTCGGCCGGTGCGTCGACCAGCACCAGCCTCGTCTCTCCCAGCAGGGCGCGCGCCGCCCCGGCCACGTCGCCGTCGACAGGCACCCGGACAACGCGCAGCCCATAGCCATGGCCCAGAAACCGGCCGGTGGTGGCATTGTCGGCCAGTCCCACCTCTGCCCCCGCGATCCCCAGATCGTCCGGCACCGGGTCGAGGTTCGACAGTGTCGGCGGCAGGGGCACATCGACGCGCAGATAGCCGACCGCCACCGAAAGCTCTGCCCGCGCGGGCAGCCCGCCCAGCATCGCGGCCACGGCCATGACCGCCAAAACCACTCTCAGCATGACGTCCTCCCTCCGCACCCAATATCGCCGCCGGAAAATGCGGGGCCATTCGACCAAGGTCTCATCCCCTGTCGGCCCGCGCGAAACCAGCGCTTGAACGAAGGTCGAATACCGCCACGACCGGCAGCGCGCTAAAACCCCGGTGACAGGTCGAGAGGGAGGACCACCATGCGAGAGCTCTGCCGCAGCATCCTGCTTGCCGCCGGCACCGCCATCACCGCCGCCACGCTGGCCCATGCCCATGGCGATGTGGCACCGCAGCCGATCAACACCGATGCCCTGCCCGATGTGGGCGAGGACTGGCTGATCGAGAATCCCTATCGCGACATGGGGCAGGACGTCTGGGACAAGGCGATCGAGATCGGCGCATCCGGCTTCAACCAGAACTGCGCGCGCTGTCATGGCCTGGGGGCGATTTCGGGCGGGCTGGCCCCCGATGTGCGCTTCCTTGAGGCAGAAGAATATGGCGACGAATGGTTCGTGGAACGCTTTCGCCACGGCTACACCCAGAACGGCATCACCAAGATGCCGGCCTTTGGCGAGTTGCTGGGGCAGAAGGCCGCCTGGGCGATCCGGACCTATATCGAAACCCGCCCCGACGATGTGCAGGTGTCCGAACGCACCGATGAGTTGAAGGCGCTGCGCGACCAGTTGTCGGGCTGGGCACAAGGCGACGGCATCCCCGACCCCGACGGGATGATCGAAGAACTGAATGCCATCGCCGGGGACATCGAAACCCTGTCTGGCGCCCCTGTCGCCGACAGCGTGGCCTATCGCGCCGCCCGCCAGATCGACGGCACGTCGGCCTCCTACAAACTTGCGGCCGAGACACTGACCATCGGTCTGTCGGCCGCCCACTAGGCATGGAGCGCCGGGCCGTTCTTGCCGCGCTTGTCGCCCTTGCCGGGGTCATGCCCGGTGGGGGCGCCCTTGCACGCTGTGAAACCTATGTGCCGCAGGCCAAGCCCCAGAATGCGTCGCGCGATATCGTCGGCCAGGATCTCGACCAGATCATGGAGCGGGGCTTCATCGAGTTCGCGCTGTATGATGACTTCCCGCCCTGGTCCTATGAAAAGGCGGGCAAGCCCGCGGGCGTGGATGTCGAAATCGCCCGCCTGATCGCCGCCGATCTGGGGGTGGCGCCGCGCTTTCGCCTTGTGGCCGCGGGGGAAGAATTGCAGGCCGATCTGCGCAACTATGTCTGGAAGGGGGCCATTGTCGGCGGGCGCGTGTCCAACGTGATGATGCATGTTCCCTATGACAGCGAGTTCGCCTGCCGCGTGGAACAGGTCGTCTTCACCGGGGTCTATGCGGAGGAGACCGTGGCCATCGCCTATCGCCGCGACGACTATCCCGAGGATCCGCCGGTGCCCGCCTATTTCCGTTTTGACACGGTGGCGGTGGAAAACGACTCGATCGCCGATTTCTACCTGACCTCGCTGGCCGGTGGGGCGCTGGCCGCGAATATCCGCCGCTATCCGACCGCCGCCGCCGCGATGGAGGCGCTGGCCCGGCACGAGGTCATGGCCGCCATGGCCCCCCGCGCGCAACTGGAGGCCGGGTTGACCGAAGACAGCGCGATCCACGAACCGCCCCTGCCGGGCTTTGCGGTGGGCACATGGCCCATCGGCGTCGCGGTGCATCAGCGGTATCGGGCCCTGGGATATGCCGTGGACGATGCGATCCGCGCCGCGATGGCGGACGGGCGGATCGCGGCGATCTTCGAGGCCGAGGGGCTGAGCTATCATCCGCCGGAGTGGTGAGCCCGCTGCGCACCCCCCGATCCGGGGCGCGGTGTGCAGGCTGACGACGTGCGCCCGGAGCTACCGTCGGATCGTCCGCAGATCGCCCGCGTGATCGACAAGCGTGACCGACCGAACATCCGGCATCAGCGCCACTGCCCCTTCCGCCTCGTCTCGCGACGCCATGCACAGCGCCGTGGACAGCGCATCGGCCGGCGCGGCGGTTCGGGCCTCGACACTCACCGTCGACCAGCGCAGGGGCACGCCTGTGGGCGAGAGGATATGCGCCGCCCCCCCCAGCGACAGCGCAGCGGGGCTGGAGGTCGCGATGGCCCCGTCGCGCAGCGTGCGTGTGCCCAATAGCCCAAATGCCGGATCGCGCAGACCCAGCCGCCAAGGGCCGCCAAGGGCGCGATGCTCCCCGATATCGACCAGAACGTCGGTGAACCCGGCCCCGGCCAGCAGATCGGCCACGCGGTCGGTGGCATAGCCCTGCGCGATGCCGTTCAGCGTCAGCGCCTGCCCGGGGCCAAGCGTGATCGCATCCGGCCCGAATTCGACCCTGTTCCAGCCGATCAGGCCCTTTTCGGCCGCGCCATCCTCCCCCCGGGCCAAGGCGGCCCAAAGCGGCTGCACCGTTGGATCGAACCGGCCCGCGGTTGCCGCATGGACCTGCCCGCAGAGTGTCAGCAGTTCCACCATCTCCGGCGGCGGGCCGCTGAGCTGCCCGGCCCGGTTCAGCCGCACCAGCGCGCTGTCCGGCCGATAAAGGCTGAAGAGAGATGCGATGCGGTCCAGTTCCGCCGTCAGCGCCGGGATCACGGCCTGCGCCGCGGCGCGGTCCCCCGCAAGCGTAACCTGCGCCTCTGCCCCCAGCGCATGGCCGCGCCAGACGGTCCTCGCACACGCGGCCCCCGGCACCGCGACAGCCGCAGCGGAAATGCTCAGGAAACGGCGGCGGTTCATTCGGCGGCCTCCTTCTGCCTGTCCGCGCGACTGGCCAGCACCAGCGGCACGCATTGCGACGGGTCGTCATGGATTGCCACGCAGTCGAGGCACTGGAAACATTCCGAATAGGCGATCTTGCCCGACCGTTCGATCGCGCCATAGCGACAGCGCACCCGGCACAACTGACAGGGCGACCCGCATTCGGCCCGCCGCGCGATCCAGTCCCGCCCGCGCAAGACCCCGCCGATGGCCATCACCGCCCCCAAAGGGCAGACATAGCGGCAAAAGCCCTTGAACAGGCTCAAACCCAGCAGCAGCCAGAACGCAGCATAGAGGACGTAGTACCAGTCGCGGACGAAATAGGTGGTGATGGCGGTCTTGAAGGGTTCCACCTCGGCCACGGTGCCGACGTGCTGGGGCGCGACGAAAACCGTGCCGACCAGCCCCGCCAGCAGCCCGTATTTCAACAGCTTCAACCGCCGGTCCCAGCGGGCGGAGGGCTCCACCTGCGGCAGGCGCAGCGCGCGACCAAGAACCCCGGCAAACTCCTGAAGCGCACCGAAGGGGCAGAGCCACCCGCAGAAAAGCCCCCGGCCCCACAGCAGGAACCCAAGGAGCGTCACGCCCCAGATCAGCAGCGAAAACGGGTCGTAAAGCAGGAAGGCAAAGCTTCCGCCCTCCCACGCGGTACGCAGCACGCCCAGCACCGTGACGATGGACAACTGCCCCTGCCCCCACCAACCGATGAACCCCACCACGCCGGCAAGGATCGCCAGACGGGCGGGCATGAAAAGCCGGCTGCCCGCAAAGCGCCGCATCCCCGGCCCCAGCAACAGCAAGAGCCCCGCCAGAAACCCACCCGCGACCCACAGATCGGTGGCCCGGTTGCGCAGGGCATCGCGCCAGGGCGGGCTTTGCCGTGGCGCCTCTGGCCGGGTGAAGAACCGCTCTGGCGTGGTGTGTTCGGCGGTCAGGGTGACGCTTCCCACTTGCGGCTGGAACATCCCGTGCTTGCGCACCGCCTGCACCTTCATCTGCCAGGGCTGCGTGGGATCGAACCCCAGCCGCCGGTCGGTCCGCAGGATCATCGCCGTCCCGTCCGGCGCGTCCTCGGCCAGGTCGACCAGCAGATCGGCATCGCGCAGCGCAACAGGCAGGCCGCCTTGCTCCGCCGACAACAGGTCGGGCGCGGTGTTGCGCACGAAATCCTCTGACACCAGCCCGTGCCGCCCGGTATCGATCACGAGGATCGGCTCATCAGTTCCCGAGATCGACAGGAAGTCCTGCAATTCTGCAAACCCGTCTGGCGACAGGGCGGCCCGGGCAATCGACGGGGGCCCCAGATCGACGATCCACAGGTCCAGATACACACCGTCCGGGTCAGCCGCGGCCTGTGGATCGTCCGCGCGCCAAAGGGTGCCTGCGAACAGCGCCTCGACCTCGGCATTGGTGACGGTTTTGCGGGTGACAAGGCCCTTGGCGACCAGATCGTCCCATGTCAGGTCCTCGGCATGGTCCGGGTCCGGCCGTGCGGGCGGGCCGGTCGCCACCCCTTGCATCTTCTCTCGCGCCACGGCCCGGGCGGCGGCGAGGATCGATTCATGGGCGATCCGCACGCTTGCCGTCGCCTTGGTCACCCCGTCGAGATAGACCAGAGACGATCCGCCCCCCGCCCCGCCATAGGGCGTGCCGACCACCAGCGACTGGGAAATCGACAACCCGCCATATTGTTCAAGGAACGCGCGCAGCGGCGCCTCTCCCAGCCCCGAGACGAAGATCGGCTCGTTCTGCGAAATCAGCCGCACATCCATGAAGCTGCCGTTCAGGTCCATCATGACCAGCAGGTTGATCGGCGCCCCGGAAAAACCGGGCAAGGGGGCCAGCGGCTCTGTCTCGAAAACGAAGCCGGCTTTCGCGCCGCCGGAACTCAACAGGGACCAGACGCCCTTGTCGTTGACCGGTTCCCCCACCGAAAAGGGCGGCATCACGAAGCGGGCGATGACCTCTCTCGGTAACGTGTCGGCCCGCCCGCCACCGACCGGCAGGCAGATCGGCGCCAGCGCAAGGAGGAACACCAGAAAAGGGCGGACCGCACGCATGGGGCGAAGATAGGGGCCCCGGCGCGCGCCAGACATAGGACGATGGTCTTATGCGGGCAGGCGGCGCCGGGACCCGGCCGACACCTTGGTCGAATAGCTTGCCGCAGGCGAAGGGGCTATCGTCATGTCCAAAGGGGAGGTGTGACCATGGAATTCCACGCGACGCATGACATCGCCGCCGACCGCGACACGGTCTGGAAGGCCCTGCTGTCCGAGGACGTGCTTCGGGACTGTGTGCCCGGCTGCAAGGAGCTGAGCGGCTCGCCCGAAGAGGGCTTTGATGCGGTCGCCGTGCAGAAGGTCGGCCCCGTCAAGGCGACCTTCAAGGGCCATGTCAGCCTGAGCGAGATGGTAGAGCCGCAGTCCCTGACGCTGAGCGGCGAAGGCAAGGGCGGCGCGGCCGGCTTTGCCAAGGGCCATGCCCATGTCACGCTCGACGAGGTCGAGGGCGGCACGCAACTTTCCTACCAGCTGGAGGTCGAGGTCGGCGGCAAGCTGGCCCAGCTTGGCAGCCGCATCATCCACGGCGTCGCGCACAAGCTGACCGACCAGTTCTTCACAAACTTCAAGGCGGCCGTCGAAGAGCCCGAGGCAGAGGGCGAAGAGCCCGCGGACGAAACCGGGGCAGAGGACGCCGCGCCCGAGACGGGCAAGAAGAAAGGCTGGTTCGGCCGCCTGACCGGGCGCAAGCCCACGGCCGAGGCCGAAGAAACACAAGAAAACTGAAAAAGACGGGTCCGGGAGGATTTCAGATGACGACGGTATCCATGACGGTGAACGGCCGTTTGTTGAGTGGGGCTATTGAGGGTCGGACGTTGCTTGTCGAGTTTCTGCGGGAGGGTTTGGGCCTGACGGGGACGCATGTTGGCTGTGATACGTCGCAATGCGGGGCGTGCGTTGTGCATGTGGACGGTCGGGCGGTGAAGTCCTGCACGATGCTGGCGGCAGAGGCGGCCGGGGCGGAGGTTGTCACGATCGAGGGGATGGCCAATGCGGACGGTTCGCTGAGCGTGATCCAGCAGGCGTTCCAGGACCATCACGGGCTGCAATGCGGGTTCTGCACGCCGGGGATGGTGATGTCGGCGGCGGCGCTTCTGGCGGACAATCCCAAGCCGACCGAGGCAGAGGTGCGCGCCTATCTGGAGGGCAATATCTGCCGCTGTACGGGCTACCACAACATCGTCAAGGCGATCCTGGCGGCCAGCGGTCAGGACGTGACCCATATCGGCGGCGACGCCATCGCGGCGGAATAGGCGCGGCACACCACCAGCGGCGGGCGGGCATAGGGGCCCGGACGGGGCCGTCCCGCGCACCGGACATTCCTTGAGGGAGGACAGAGACATGCCGAAAGATCACGGCATCGGCGCCAGTTCCAAGCGGCGCGAGGACAAGCGGTTCCTGACCGGCCGGGGCCGGTATACCGACGACATCAACCTGGCAGGGCAGGCCTATGCGGTCTTCGTGCGCTCCCAGGTGGCCCATGGGAAACTGAACGGGGTGGACACCGCGGCCGCCGAAGCCATGCCCGGCGTGATCCGCGTCTTTACCGGTGCGGATTTCGAGGGCGTGGGGGGCCTGCCCTGCGGCTGGCAGGTGACCGACCGGCATGGGGAACCGATGCAGGAACCCGGCCACCCGGTGCTGGCCCAGGGCAAGGTGCGCCATGTGGGCGACCCGATCGCCGTGGTGGTGGCCGAGACCGAGGACCAGGCCCGCGACGCGGCCGAGGCCGTCGACCCCGATATCGAGGAACTGGACCCGGTGCTCGACATGAAGGCGGCGCTGGCGGACGGCGCGCCCAGGGTGCATGACGATCTGAGTTCGAACCTTTGTTATGACTGGGGCTTCGTGGAGGAGAACCGCGAGGCGGTGAATGCCGCGTTCGAGGCGGCCCATCACGTCACCACGCTGGAGCTTGTGAACCAGCGGCTGATCCCCAACGCGATGGAACCGCGGGTGGCGGTGGGCGATTTCAACCCCGCGACCGAGGACAGCACGCTTTACACCACCTCGCAGAACCCCCATGTGATCCGGCTGTTGATGGGGGCCTTCGTGCTGGGCATTCCCGAGCACAAGCTGCGCGTGGTGGCCCCGGATGTGGGCGGCGGCTTCGGGTCGAAGATCTTCCACTATGCGGAAGAGGCATTCTGCACCTTCGCCGCGAAGGCGATCAGGCGCCCGGTGAAATGGACCTGCACGCGGTCGGAGGCGTTCATCTCCGACGCCCATGGCCGCGATCATGTCACGAAGATCGAACTGGCGCTGGATGCCGAGGCCAACTTCACCGCGCTCAGGACCGAGACTTACGCCAATATGGGCGCGTATCTGTCGACCTTCGCGCCGTCGATCCCGACCTGGCTGCACGGCACGCTGATGGCGGGCAATTACAAGACACCGCTGATCTATGTGAACGTCAAGGCGGTGTTCACCAACACGGTGCCGGTGGATGCCTATCGCGGCGCGGGCCGGCCGGAGGCGACCTTCCAGCTGGAACGGGTGATCGACAAGGCCGCGCGGGAGCTGGGGATGGACCCGGTGGACCTCCGCCGGAAGAACTTCGTCACCGAGTTTCCCTATGCCACGCCCGTCGCGGTGGAA
Organism: Rhodovulum sp. P5; assembly: GCF_002079305.1. NCBI lineage: Bacteria > Pseudomonadati > Pseudomonadota > Alphaproteobacteria > Rhodobacterales > Paracoccaceae > Rhodovulum > Rhodovulum sp. P5. The sequence goes on along the minus strand of NZ_CP015039.1, from coordinate 2,537,638 downwards.
TACGACACCGGCGATTACAACGCGACGATGGACAAGCTTCTGGAGATGATCGACCTCTCGGGCTTCGAGGCGCGGCTGGCGGAGAGCAAGGCCCGCGGGCGCCTGCGCGGCCTTGGCATCAACTGCTATATCGAGGCCTGCGGGATCGCGCCCAGCCAGCTTGTGGGCCAGTTGGGCGCGCGGGCCGGTTTGTATGAATCGGCCACGGTGCGGGTGAACGCGACCGGCGGCCTGGTGGTGATGACCGGCAGCCACAGCCACGGGCAGGGGCATGAGACGACCTTTGCGCAAGTCGTGGCCGACATGATCGGCATCGGCGAGGACATGGTCGAGATCGTCCATGGCGACACCGCCAACACGCCGATGGGCATGGGCACCTATGGCTCGCGTTCGCTGGCCGTCGGCGGATCGGCGATGGTGCGGGCGACCGAGAAGATCATCGCCAAGGCGAAGAAGATCGCCGCCCACCTGATGGAGGCCGCGCCGGAAGATATCGAGTTGAAGGACGGCCAGTTCACCGTGGCGGGCACCGACAAGTCGGTCGCCTGGGGCGACGTGACGCTGGCGGCCTATGTCCCCCACAACTACCCGCTGGAGGATATCGAACCGGGGCTGGAGGAGACCGCCTTCTACGACCCCAACAACTTCACCTACCCCGCCGGCGCCTATGCCTGCGAGGTGGAGGTCGACCCCGAGACCGGCAAGGTCGATGTGGTCTCCTTTGCCGCCGCGGACGACTTCGGCAATATCGTGAACCCGATGATCGTCTCGGGGCAGGTGCATGGCGGCATCGCCCAAGGGATCGGGCAGGCGCTGCTGGAGAGCGCGGTGTTCGACGAGTATGGCCAGCTTCTGTCGGGCTCCTACATGGATTACGCGATGCCCAGGGCCGATGACGTGCCGTTCTACGCGGTCGATCATTCCTGCGCCACGCCCTGCACCCACAACCCCCTGGGGGTGAAGGGCTGCGGCGAGGCCGGGGCCATCGGCTCCCCGCCCGCGGTGGTCAATGCCGTGGTCGATGCGCTGCAGCGCGCGGGCCACACATCGGTCACCCATATCGACATGCCGCTGACGCCGTCGCGCGTCTGGGCCGCCATGCAGGGCTGAGGAGGACAAGGACCATGTACGCATTCGAATTCGACCGCCCCGCGACACTGGCCGAGGCCATCGACGCGCTTGGCACCGAAGAGGCGCAGGCGCTGGGGGGCGGGCAGACGCTGATCCCCTCGTTGAAACAGCGGCTGGCGGCGCCCTCGAAACTGGTCAGCCTGACCGGCATCGCGGAGCTGAAGGGGGTCTCGATGGACGGCGGCACGCTGACCATCGGCGGCGCCACGCCCCATGCGGTGGTGGCGGCCGAGGCCGCGGCCCATTACCCCGCGCTGGCCGCGCTGGCGGGCCATATCGGCGACCCCGCGGTGCGCAATCGCGGCACCATCGGCGGCAGCCTTGCCAATAACGACCCGTCGGCCTGCTATCCCGCGGCGGTGCTGGCCTCGGGCGCGACGGTGGTGACCCATACCCGGGAGATCGCGGCCGACGACTTCTTCCAGGGCATGTTCACCACCGCGCTGGAGGAAGGCGAGATCATCACCGCCGTCCGCTTCCCCGTGCCGGCGGCGGCGGCCTACGCCAAGTTCGAGCAACCCGCCTCCCGCTTCGCGCTGACCGGCGCCTTCGTGGCCAAGGGCCCCGCCGGCGTCCGCGTCGCGATCACCGGCGCCTCCGAGGAGGGCGTGTTCCGCTGGGCCGAGGCCGAAGCCGCGCTGACCGCCGATTTCTCCCCCGCCGCCCTCGCCCCCCTCACCCCGCCCCAAGGCGACATGATCGAAGACATCCACGGCACCGCCCAATACCGCGCCCATCTCGCAAAGGTCATGACACAAAGAGCCGTGGCAAAAGCAGGCTAAGGGCCGAGAACAACCATCGGCCCCCCCGGCCGTCGGCCGGGGGCGCCTCCTGTCGGGCGACCGATACCCTGCCCATCGCACGATCTGGCTGACCGGCCACAGCGCCGGAACCTTTCACGCGGCGATGGCCGGGCAGGATGCCTTGCCTGCGGCGATACCGCGGACATTCGCAACAATTCCGCGCAAAATGCAAAACAGATTTCCGCAACCGGGCACATCCGGCATGGGAACGTTAACGCGCGCTTCAGACCCGTCCCGCATGTCTTGAACCATCGAACACCACGCGGTTCGGACCGGTTGAAGGGACGCAGGATGATGAAGACAGGACTTCGAAGCACGCTTGCCGCCGTGGCCGTCGCCTGCAGCGGCCTGGTCGGCACGACCGCGTCCGCAACCCCCACCGTCGAGCTCGACATGGCGTCGACCTTCCCGACCAGCATGCCCATCCTCGGCACCGCATCGCAGGATCTGGTGCAGCGGATCGCGACCATGTCGGACGGCACCCTTGTCATCCATTCGCACGAGCCCAACACCCTCGTTCCGGCCCCCGACAGCGTGAACGCGGTCGCCGATGGCCGGATCGAGGCCGCCTGGGCCGGTGCGGGATGGTTCGCGGGGCGCGACACGGCCTTCAACATGTTCTCAAGCGTGCCCTTCGGGCCGTCGATGGGCGAATACCTCGCATGGCTTTACTATGGCGGCGGGCTTGAACTGGCGCGGGAGATGTTCGCCGAACATGGCGTCTATAACATTCCCTGCGGCATGATCCCGCCCGAGGCATCCGGCTGGTTCCCGGAGGAGATCAGGAGCGTTCAAGACCTGAAAGGGATCCGGATGCGGTTTTTCGGCCTGGGCGCGCAGGTGATGCAGCGCTTGGGTGTCGAAACGCAGCAACTGGCGCCCGGCGAAATTCTGGCCGCCGTCGAGAACGGAGAACTTGACGCCACGGAGTTCTCGCTGCCCTCGATGGACCAGCGGCTGGGGTTTTCCAAGGTTCTGAAATATTACTACTTCCCCGGCTGGCACCAGCAGGCGACGTTGTTCGATCTGTATATCGCGCTGGATGTCTGGAACGAGATGTCGGAAAGCCACCAGACCATCGTTGAAACCGCCTGCGGCGACGTCATCCGCGACATGATGGCCAAGGGCGAGGCGATGCAGTGGAGCGCGATGCAGGAAATGCAGGCCGAGGGCGTGGAACTGCGCCGCTGGCCGGCCTCCATTCTGGTCGAGCTTGAGGATGCGTGGCTGGATATTGCCCGCAACGAGGCCGCAAACAACCCCAATTTCGCCCGGGTTTATGCGTCATATTCGGACTTCCGGGAGAATTACAAAATCTGGAAACATTTCAGCTTCCTGGAATAACTCCGACATCCAGCAAGCGGCGGAGCGGTGATGGCGAAGGCCGAGACAGACACCAGCGCCCCGGCCCCGGCCGGGCGAAAGGACCGGTCCGGCGCGGGCTGGACGGTGATCCGTGCGCGCCTTGCCCTGGCCTTTGGGACGCTGCTTGTCCTGATCGTGACCCTGGGCGCCGTTGCGATCCGCCAGCTTGATACCGTCAGCGCGGTCACGGACGAGATGCGCCGGGTCGCGCTGCCGAAACTGATCGCCCTGCAAAACATCGACACCTCGCTCAGCACCCATGCCATCCTGGCCCGAAGCCGGATCGAGACGCGGGATTTCCGCAAGGTCGCGCAGATCGAACGGGACATGCGCGAGGTGCGCGAGGGGCTGTCGATGTTCCTGGCGGAGTTCCAGTCGCTGCGCCTGAGCGCGGCGGAGGCCGCCACGGTGGCCGCCCTGCGCAAGGATTGGGACACCCATCTTGCCACGCTTGACGAGGTCTTCTTCCTTCTGGAACAGGGGGAGCTTTCGCGTGCGAACCTGTTGTTCGAGGAAGAGGCCTCTGTCGCGGTGATCGATGCGGGGCACTCGGTCGATCTGTTGATGACCGGCACCGAGAAAGAGGCGCGGGCCATCGCCGCGGTGGCCGACACGCGCTATCGGCAAGCGCGCTTCGTGACGGCGGGGACGATCCTGCTGGGCATTGCCGCGACCGTGGTCGCGATGCTCTGGGCCTCGCGCAGCATCACCCGGCCGCTGTTGCAGATCAGCGCCGCCATGCGCCGGATCACCCATATCGACACGCCCCAGGACGCCCCCGACCTGCCCCAACGGATGGACGAGATCGAGATCCTGTCCGACGCGGCCACGGCCTTCCGCGACAGCGTTCTGGCCACGCGGGCGCTGGCCGCCGATCTGGAACTGCAACGCTCCCTGCTGGACACGACGGTCCGGAACATGCCGGTCGGCCTGTGCATGTTCGACACCAAGGAAGAACTGGTCGTCGCCAACCCGGTGTTCCGGTCGCTCTACGAACTGGATGACTGGCGCTTTTTTCCGGGCACGCCGCAGGCACGGATTCTGGAACACATCTCCAAGCGTCTGGAAGACGACGATCGCGATGGCCCGCTGGACGCCGACATGCGGATGGCCGAGATCGCCGAGGCGCGTCAGCCGAAATCCGCGACATGGCGCCTGACCAACGGCCGCACGGTCGCCACCCGGACCCAGCCGACGCCCGATGGCTGGATGATGATCGCCGAGGATATCTCGGAACGTGTCGCGGCCGAAGAAAACATCCGCCACCTCGCCCGGCACGATGCCCTGACCGGCCTGCCGAACCGCCGCACCTTCAGCGAAGAAATCGATGCCGTCCTGGCCGCGGCCGATCCGTCGCGGCCGTCCGCGGTGATGTTCATCGATCTCGACCGGTTCAAGTGGGTGAACGACACGCTGGGCCATCCGGTGGGCGACGCGCTTCTGAAACAGGTGGCCGGGCGCCTGCAATGGGCGGTGGGCGATCACGACACCCTCGCCCGCTTCGGCGGGGACGAGTTTGCCGTGATCCAGCGCGATTGCCGCCAGCCCGAGGGCGCGCAGGCACTGGGCGACCGGATCATCGATCTTCTGTCGACCCCGTTCGAGATCGACGGCAACGAGGTCCGGATCGGGGGCAGCGTGGGCATTGCCCTTGCGCCGGGCGACGGCGCGTGTGCCGAAGAGGTTCTGAAAAATGCCGATGTCGCGCTTTACTGCGTCAAGGCCGCCGGCAAGGGCCATTGCCAGTTCTACAGGCCCGAGATGCGGGACCACGAACAGGCCAAGCTCCAGCTTGAACGCGACCTGCGGCAAGCGCTGAGCGACGATGTCTTCACCATGCACTATCAGCCGATCTACGACATCAGGACCGGCAAGATCTGCGCGGCCGAGGCGCTGTTGCGGTGGAAACACCCCACGCACGGCATGGTGCCGCCCGCAGAATTCGTCCCGATGGCAGAAGAGCTTGGCCTGATGTCGGATCTCGGCCAGCGCGTGCTGGACCTTGCCTGTACCGAGGCCGCCACATGGCCCGACCACATCCGGCTGGCCGTGAACATCGCCCCCGCGCAGTTCACGCGGAACGACGTGCTGAAAGACATCCTGACCGCCCTCGACCGTTCCGGTCTGCCGCCCGAACGGCTGGAGGTCGACATCACCGAAAGCGTTCTGGTTGAACGGTCCGAGCGCACCCTCGACATTCTGGCGGAGTTGCACGCACTGGGCGTCCGGGTCGCGCTGGATGATTTCGGGACGGGCTATTCCTCGCTCCACTATCTGCGCGCCTTCCCGTTTGACAAGGTCAAGATCGACGTCTCCTTCGTGCGCAAACTGAACCACGACCCGAACGCCTACAGCATCGTGCGCGCGATCTGCGCGCTATGTGCCAGCCTTGATATCGACGTCACGGCCGAGGGGATCGAAACCGCGGAACAGCTTGAAACGGTGGCGCTAGACGGCTGTCGAGAGGCGCAAGGCTTCTATCTTGGCCACCCCGCGCCCGCGGCCGTGATGCGGCGACAGGCCGCCGGTCTGCCCCGGATGCGTTCCGCCGCGTCCTGAAGACGGCCGCACGCGGTCCGCTGAAACCCGTGGCAAGACCGGACCCCGGCCCCGGTCAATCGCTGATCGCCCCTTCTTCATCGCGGCGCTCGTGCATCTGCGCCTTTACCTTTCGGCCGATGATCAGCGGCAGAACGAACCCGACAATCGCGATGGCCCACAGCGCGATGGACAGGGGGCTGTCGACCAGCGTGCCCCAGTTGCCATTGTCGATGGTGATCGCCCGGCGCAGGTTGTTTTCCATCGCATTGCCCAGAAGCGTGCCAAGGATCACCGGCACCAGCGGCACGTCCAGCTTGCGCAGCGCCCACCCCATCACGCCGAAGCCGATCATCACCAGAAGGTCGAAACTGGACCCCGAGATGCCATAGATCCCCACAAAGCTGACCATCGCCACGATGGGCATCAGGATACGCGAGGGGATCATCAGCACGCGGGTGAACAGCCCCACCATCGGGATGTTCATCGCCAGCAACATGAAATTCGCGATGAATAGCGCCGCGATCAGCCCCCAGACGACATCGGGGTTCTGGGTAAACAGAAGCGGCCCGGGCGTGATGTTCAACGCCAGAAGAACGGCCAGCAGCACCGCCGTGGTGCCCGACCCCGGCACGCCCAGCGCCAGCATCGGCACCAGCGCGCCCCGGCGGCGGCGTTGTTGCCGGCCTCCGGCGCCGCCACGCCGCGCGGATCGCCGGTGCCAAAGGTGCCCTCCTTGTCGACCAGCCGCTTTTCCATCGAATAGGAGATGAACGAGCCCAGCGAGGCCCCCGCGCCCGGCAGCACGCCTGCGAGAAAGCCGAGGAACGAGGTGCGCAGCATCGTGGGCGTGCAGCGTTTGATCATCGACAGCGGCGGATAAAGCCGTCCGATCTCCAGCTTGCGGCCCTCGGCCTCTGACCCGCCGTGGCGGTTTTCGAGAAAGATGAACACCTCGCTCAGCGCGAAAAGCCCGACGATGGCGACAAGGAAATCCAGCCCGTCGTAAAGATGCACCTCGCCGAAGGTGAAGCGCGGCACCCCGGTCTGGGTGTCCACCCCGATCATGGCCAGCCCCAGCCCCAGCGCCGCCGCGAAGGCCGATTTCGCCTGGTTGGTGGAGGAAACGCCCCCCAGCGTCATGAAGGCCAGCGCGAACAGCGCGAAGTATTCCGCCGGGCCAAACAACAGCGCGATCTTCACAAGCTGCGGCGCCAGCAGGATCAGCCCCCAGGTGGCAAGGAACGCACCGACGAAGGAAGCGATCCCCGACAGCGACAGCGCCTCGCCCGCCATGCCCTTCTTCGCCATCGGATGGCCGTCAAGACAGGTCATCATGGCGGGCTCATCGCCGGGGATGTTCAGCAGGATCGACGATATCCGCCCGCCATACATCGCCCCGTAATAGACCGAGGTCAGCAGGATCAGCGAGGGCGTGGCCCCCAGCCCCAGCGTGAAGGCCAGGGGGATCAGGATCGCCACCCCGTTCGACGGGCCAAGACCGGGCAGCGCCCCCATGATCGTGCCGAGGAAACAGCCCAGAAGCGCCAGCAACAGGTTCTGCCATGTCAGGGCAATCGCGAAGCCGTCTGCAAGCGACGAAAGGATATCCATGATCGCCCCTCAAAAGCCCCAGGGGCCGCGGGCCAGCGAAAGCCCCAGCACAAGGTGGAAGATGACGTAAATGCCGACCGAGGTACCAAGGCCGGTCAGAACGGCCTCTACCGGGCCGGACCCAAGCCGCCACGCCAGATAGGCGGCGGCAACGGCCGTGGCGGCGACAAAGCCCGCAATCGGCAGGAATTCCGCATACAGGACCATGACGACCACTGCCGCGCCGATTTCGACCAGTCGCCCCAGCGCGGGCCATGTGGGTTCGGGGTCGGGGCGGAACGCGATCACCGCCGAAGACAGGCCCAGAATGGCCGCGATGATCAGGGGAAAGGCCTTGGGGCCGACGGCATCGGAAAGAAAGCTTTCCTCGATCGTCAACGCGGACAGGGCGAAGCCGATGGCCAGAAGGACGCCGAACAGGCCGAAGATGCGATCACTCATCACGATTCTCCGTCGACGGGAAAACGGGGCACGGCCCCGACTGCGCCGGTCGACCCCGGGGCCGACCGACGCCGGGTCGGGGTTACTTGATGATGCCGATCTCGCGCGAGATGCTCTGGATCTTGGCGACCGAGTCCGCCACGAACGCCTGGAACGCATCCCCCTGCAGATCCAGCGGCGCAAGCCCGTTGGCCGCCATCACCGCCTTCCATTCGTCGGAGGCGTAGAGGTCGCCGATCTTGGCAACCCATGTGTCATAGGCCGCATCCGACATCGCCCCCGGCGCATAAAAGCCCCGCCAGTTCGCACCGATGGCGTCGACGCCCTGTTCCTTGGCCGTCGGGAAATCGGCGAACTCGCCCCCCAGACGGTCGGGGGCCAGAACCGCGATGACCCGGATGTCGCCACTGTCGACAAAGCCCTTGGCCTCGGAAATATCGCCGGTGAAGGCCTGCACCGATCCCGCCAGAAGCTGCGTCACGGCCTCTCCGCCGCCGTCAAAGGCGATGTATTTGACCGAACGCACATCCTCGATGCCATAGGCATTCGCCGCGATCAGGACCTTCAGATGATCCCATCCGCCAACGGCAGAGCCGCCCGCGATGGAAACCGACCGGGGGTTCGTCTTGATCTGGTCCAGCAGTTGCGGAAGTGTTTCGATCGCACTGTCGGCCGCCACCGCGATCACGCCGTAATCGGCCCCGATCGAGGCCAGCCAGCGCACCTGATCCATCGTGTTGCCCGGATAGGCGCCCTGCGCCAGCCGGGTCGCCGTGGCAGAGGAGGCCGCAACGATCAGGTCGTTGTCGTCGCCACGCTTGTTCACGACCTCGGCGAAGGCCACGCCGCCGCCACCACCGGCAAGGTTCACCACCTGCATGGTCCGGTCGATCAGGCCAAGATCCTGCAGCGACTTGCCGACCTGACGGCAGGTGAAATCCCAGCCGCCGCCGGGATTGGCCGGGGCGATGCATTCGGGGCTTTCGATACTGTAGTCCTGGGCATGGGCCGCGATGGCCACAGCGCCCAGAAGACCGGCCGCAATCAGGGTGCGGGTCGCCTTGAAGATCATGTCTTTCCTCCTCTTTTCGCGCGGGTTCTCTGACACGCGCGCGGGTTCGGTTCTCCCCGTCCCCCCGACTGCGACTGGCAGCCTCCCATGCTGCGGGGCGAACCGTTGGTATACCGAACGATGCCGCCCCGAACTTGTCAATGAAAGAAAGGCGGCGGGCTTGTCCGCCTGTCCGCTGTTCATCGCGTCACCCGACACCGGCCGGTTGCTCGGCCCGCGCTACTCGCTCAGCACCTTCTTGAGGGTGAAGACGCCCCGCATCTCTCCGGCGCTGAACCCCCGGGCCTTGTCGTCGGGATAGAGTTCGGCCAGCTTCGCCTCGACCTCGGGCTTGACGGTGGTGCCGCCATGACAGCCAAGGCAAAGATCGCTGGTCGGGATCGCCTTGACGAGGTGAAAGACCCTTTGTCCGTCCTCTTCGACGATCGCCGCCGTGGACAGCCGTTCGGGCGCTTCACCGGCCGCCTGCCGGGAAAGGAATGCCGCAATCGCGTTGGCGGTAAAGGCGTCGGGGGCGTTGTCAGGATTGCGCAGGCGGTGGCTTGACCGCGCGACGGTCCATCGGTCTTTCGACAACCCCTTGGCAATTCCCGGCGCCTCGGTGTTGCAGACGGTTATGGCATTGACCGGCCCGCCGGCCTCGACCGCTGCCGTCAGTTCGGTCTTGAGCGCTGCGCCAAACGCGCGCATCAGGCCCTTGCCTTCCGCGACAAGCGCATCGGTGTCGTCTGCCGCGGCGGCCTGGCCTGCAAGCATAAGGGCAACCGCCACGGGCATGACCCATGTCTTCATTGGAACTCCTCCCTGATCCCTCGCCCTGTCCCGCACTGGATGCACCGGGATGCAGGGCGATCTTCCCAGGCGAAAGCCTAGCATCACAGCCCGAAACCACAAAGCCCGGGATCAGGTGACCCACAGGCGCAATGCAACCGCAACAGGAAAGACAGTCTTCGCAACCCCATCGGCCGGAACTCTGTTCGCGTCCCTTGGGGTCTCGACAGAACGGCAAACATGGCGCAGGGTTGTTCCATGACATTTCAAGAAACGCCCGGTGCGCCATGACGGACTGGACGGCATATTTTGGGCTAAGGCGCGACCCTTTTCGCGGGATACATGGTGGCGGAGAGCTACGCTGGACCGCCTCACAAAGGGCCTTGTTTGCCGGTGTTCTCGACACGGTTGTCCGTGGCCAGCCCGGCACCGTCTTCTTGGGGGACAGCGGCACGGGCAAAAGCACCGTTCTGCAAGCGGTCTTCGACGCCGCCGGACACCGGGCAGAGTTCAAACCGGCCCTCGTCCCCAATCCCTCGGGGGAGGGGGAGTCGCTGCTTTTGTGGCTGTTGACCGCGTTCGGTGTAACAGCCCTCGGCAGTACGGCGGTGCCCCCCTATGACCGGCTGCGGCAGCTGTTGGCCAAGGTGGAGGAGAACGGTCAGCGGCCGCTTGTCCTGATCGACGAGGCCCAGACACTGTCTGACTCCGGGCTTCTGGCGCTTGACCGCCTGATGTCGGACACGGGTGAGAGCGGCACATCGATGCAAATCGTGCTGGCGGGCACCCCTGAACTGAAGGAGCGGCTGGGCCACGCCGGCCCCGCGCTGCAAGAACTGGCCGAGGCGGGCACGCTGACGCCGATGACAGAGACCGAAACCGTCGACTTCATCCGGCATGAAGTGCAGGCGGCCGGCCGCCCGGCAGAGGGCATCTTTGACCCCGAGGCGCTGACCGCCATCCACGACATGGCCGGCGGCGTGCCGCGCCTGATCGCCACCCACGGCACCGCCTGCCTGATCGCGGCGTTTCAGGATCGAAAGCCCCGTATCGATGCAGAATTCGTGCAGCGGGTTCTGGCCCCACAGGTTGGATGGCAGACCACTGGCACCGACGACCCGCCGGAAACACCCGGGGACGACCGCCAGCCCCCAGAAGCCGAAAGTCCCGAAGATGGCAGGCCGAACAAGGGCAATCCGGTCGGGTTTCTGGCCGGCGCCCTTGCCGCGACGGGGGTTCTGGCCTGCGCCGTTCTGGTTGCCCCATTGATCCAGTCAGGCTTGGACTGGCCGCGCGCCGGGATCGAGGACGCGGAATATGTCTCTGCAACGACGGACGCGGTGCAGCCCGCGCCCACCCCGGCAGATCCCCCGCCCGACCGGGCGACGGCGGCCCCCTCGCGATCCGAACTGGCCATGTCGGTCGTGCCCCGTCTTCGCGCGACAGGCCCGGTGGACGACGCGACCGCCCCCGAAAGCCGCGTTCTCGACAACGCCCCCTTTGACACGGCTTTGGCCCGGCAGCATTTCCGGTCGGCACTCGACCCCGAGACCAGCCGCCGGCAAGCCGTGATCGATTTTTCCCTTTCCGCGGCGGCCGGGCACGGGCGCGCGGCCTATTACCTCGCGCAGATGTTCGAAACGGGCGATTGGGTCACTTACGCGCCGGGCACGGCGCGGTCGTGGTATGCCTTTTCGGCCACCCATGGCGGGCAGGATGTGCCCGCGCGTCTGGATCAAAGCGACCGGAGCCTCGACACGATGCCGGTGGCCAAGCCGCTTTATTCAGAGCGGTCAGGCGGGATCGTGACCCTGATCTGGACCGGGCGCGGGTCGTTCCGCGTGGACCTTGCCCCGCACCCGGACCATCCCGCGGCGCATCGCGAGACCGACCTGACAGCGCTGCGCCTTGTGGCACCGGACAACATGACATGGTGGCGGGTGACGCCAGAGGGCGCTGCCCCGGGCCCGTGGCTGGAGATCGGCGCGCCCCACCGGGCCGAGATGGACTAACGCGGCCGGTACGGGCGGGGCGAACCCGCGTTGCCCGGTTCAGGGCAACGCAAGATCAGGCGCTCCGATCAGCACCCACCCATCGCCGCGCAGATACGTTCGCGATAGACAGAGTTCGCGCGGCTTTCTTCGGACGGTTGCGCCGCCCCCATCACCCGGTCGCAGGGCAGCGTAAAGGACGCCTCAAGCCCGGCATTCACGCAGGATCCGACCTCCCACCCCGGGGGGATGGCGTTCAGATCGACCTGCTGCCATTTCGGGTGCCCGGTTTCCTTCAACTTCTGGAAACGCGTCACGATCAGGTGCGTGATTTCCGACACGGCAAGGCAGCTTTCGCGGTAATAGCGGTTACGCTCCGGCAGGTATTCATAGGTCATCAGCACCGCCTTCACGGCGACGGCGTCAACCGGCGCGGGCTGGAACGGATAGGTGCCCGCCGCGATTGTCGAGGGCACATAGACCGCCTGAAGCACCGGGTCGTTCATCGGGACCAGATGGAACCGCTCACCATCGATCGCGGGGTCTTCGAACAGCTTGGTCGGGGCCCCGGCCACATAGAAGAACGCGTCGATCTCTCCGGCCAGCAGGCGGCGCAGGGAGTCGTCGGGGCCAATGGTCAGCCGTTCGCCCACCTGAACCTCGGCCAGATCCAGAACCAGCGCGGCGGTCAGGAAGGTCCCGCTTTCGGAGACGCCGATGGCGACCCTCTTGCCCTCCAGGTCAGACAGGCTCTGGATGTCGGAGGTGGCCAGCAGGTGCACCTCTTCGTTGTAAAGCGGGAAGGCGATCCGCACACCGGCAATCGCGTTCGCGATCCCGGCATCGTCGGCGGCAAAGGTGCTGAGATATTCCAGCACATCGCTTTGCACGATCCCGAACTGCGTCACGGGGCGCTGGCGCACAGCAAGGAAGTTTTCAAGCGAGCCCGCGCTTTCGTTCACGGTCAGCGTGATGTCGCACTCCGCAGCAATATCGGCAATGTCCTGACCGAACTGGATATAGGTTCCGGTCGGGCCGCCGGTGACGATGTTCTTCTCGACATCGGACGCCACGGCAGGAACCGCGCAGGCAACGATCAGGGCCAAAGCGGCGGCTAGGCGGCGGGAACAGGCAATAATCGGGATCATCGGTAACTTTCTCCTCGCACCGGCATCGTCAGCACCGGCCCAGATCGCGGATCAGCGACACGAGCGTCTGACGGTTGATTGTCTTGAAAACCTCAAGCAGGGCATCGGGCGCGCAGACCCCCTCTGACAGCAGGGCCTGCAGGTTCGCGATCTCCGCCGGGTTTGCCGCGGACAGGCCGGGGGCCGCCCTGATGGCACGGGCCACGGCATCGGGCGCGGGCGGGCTGCGCCGGGCCATCTCCCTGTCGGGCTGGGCGGCGGGGCCGGGCGGCGGGGCCGGTTCCGCTGCACTTTGCGCGGCGGCGATCTCGTCCTGCAAGCGGGACAGTTCAGCCTGAAGCCCGGCCCCCTGTTCTTCGGCTGCTGCGCGGCGGCGCTCGGCGTCCAAGGCGGCGTCTTCTGCCCCGGCAATGCGTGCCTGCGCCGCTTGTTGTGCGGCCTCAAGGGCGGCGTTGGCGTCGGACTGGATCGCCTCCGCCTGTTCCCGCGCGGTTGCAAGCAAGCTCTCGGCCTCCGCCTGTGCCGCCTCGACCGCAGTGCGCGCCGTGCCAAGCCGCGCATCGGCGTCGGCGATCTCGGCCTGCAACGCGGCCAGTTCGGCCAGGGCGGCCTCGCTTTCCGCGCGCATCTGATCGCGCTCGCGCGCCGCACGGGAGGCCGCGGTCTCCACGGTCTCGCGCGCCAGCGCCTCGGCCTCCTGACGCATTTGCGCAGCGGCGGCCTTTGCCTCTTCCGCCTGTTTCCGGCGTTCGGACAAGTCGGCTTGGGCGGTGGCGAGCTCTTGCTTCAGTGCATCCAGCGTCTGTTGGGCCGCGGAGAGTTCCTCACCCAGGGCCGCACGCTGGCTTTCGGCGGCCTCCGCCACTTTCTGCGCGTTCGCCTCTGCCTCCTGGCGGAGTTTTTCGGCGGCCGCCTTGGCCTCCTCTGCCTGCGTCCGGCTTTCGGACAGATCGGCTTGGGCGGTGGCGACCTCTTGCTTCAGCGCGTCGAGAGTCTGTTGGGCGGCAGATATTTCCTCACCCAAAGCCGAACGCCGCGTTTCGACGGCCTCGGCCATTTGCTGTGCGTTTGTCTCGGCCTCCTGGCGAAGCTTGTCGGCGGCGGCTTTTGCCTCCTCCGCCCGCGTCCGGCTTTCGGACAGGCTGGCCTCGGCCGTTGCGATCTCCTGCTTCAGCGCATCGAGTGTCTGCCGGGCGGTGGCGATTTCGTCGGTCAGGGCGGCGCTTTGGCCGTCGGCAGCATTCGCCTCGGCCTCTTGGCGGAGTTGCGCCACGGTTGCCCGGGCGTCCTCGACCTCTGCGCGGCTCTCGGACAGGTTGGCCTGCGCGGTCTCGATTTCTTGCTGCAACGCGTCGAGGGTCTGCCGCGCCTCGGAAATATCCGCGTGCAAGGCCGCGCGCCGGGCTTCGGCCTCTTCAAGCGCCGCTTGGCTGGCCTCCCGCGCGGCCTCGGCCCGGTCGGCCGCATCGCTGGCCTGCCCGGCGCGGCGCTCCGCATTTGCGGCGGCGGTTTCTGCCTGGGCCACACGCGTCTCAAGCGTTGCGAGCGCCGCGCGCTGGGTCTCGGTCATTTCCTGAACGCCGCTCAGATCCCGCCGGGCCGCGTCCACCTCGGCCTGAACCTCCGCCAACTCAGCGCGGGCCGTTTCAACGGCAGCGGCAGCCTCTTCGCGCGCGGTACGGGCGGCCTGCGCCTCGGCGCTCAATTCCGCCTTTTGCGCGCCAAGGGCCGCTATGGATGTCTCAAGCGCGGATTGCTGCGCCGTCAGCCGTTCGGATTCCGCTTCCGCGGCCTTGATCTCGTCCTGCAGCGCGGCGATCACGCGTCGGAAAGAGGCGGCCTGCTCTGAATAGGCCTCCAGTGTTTCGTCGGTCGGTGGATCCTGCGCAAGCGCATGGCCCCCCGAGACAACCATGCAAACCGAAAGAGCTACGCCGAGATGCCGTTTCACGAGTCCCCCGCCATCTTTCAAAAATACAAATCCACCTTTGGGCAGTCTGCAAAGTACATTCCTGTTTTGCAATGCATTGGCGGGGACTTCGCGGGCCGAAAACTGGCCTAAAGGGATAATTCGGCGCCTTTTTCAGGGCCAGACGGCGCAAATCATGCGTTTGCCGGGGAATTCGGCATCTCTGGAAGAGGGATGAGCGAGCGCGTTCAAGACCGCAGCAGAAGACCGCTTGCCCCGAACCCGCAGGGGCCGGGCCAAACGACCTGACGGCACATGGCGGCCGTCAGGTCATGCGCGAACGCGTTGCCTTACGCCGCGCCAAGGTCATGGCGGCTGATCGGCAGGCGGCGGATGCGCGTGCCGGTCAGCTTGAAAATCGCATTCGCGACCGCCGGTGCAATCGGGGCGGTGCCCGGTTCGCCGACGCCACCCATGGGACGGTCACTGGTGACCACCGCGACCTCGATCTCGGGCGCCTCCTGCGGTGTCAGGATCGGATAGGTATCGAAATTGGGCCGCGTGGCCTGGCCGTTCTCGATCACCACCTCTTCGTGGAGCGCAGCCGACAGCCCGTAGATCGCACCGCCCGTCACCTGGGCCTTGACGATCTCGGGATTGACGACCGACCCCAGATCGATGGCCGCCCAGACGCGCGAAACATGGGCACGACCCGCGCGGACCGAAACCTCGGCGATCTGCGCGACGAGGGAACCGAAGGCCTCATGCTGGGCCACGCCCATCGCCCGCGTCTCGCCCTCTGCCGTGTAGGTGCCCGGGCGGTAACCGGCCATGTCGCGCACCTTTTCCAGAAGCGCGTATTCGTTTGAACCGGGCTCCAGCAAGGCAAGGCGGTAATCCAGCGGCTCCTGCCCGGCCGCATGGGCCATTTCGTCGATGAAGGATTCATAGGGGAAGGCGTTCAGCGCCCCCCCGACCGACCGCCAGAACCCGACCGGCACCGCATCATACCCCGCATTCACCATGTCGGTCCTGCGGGCACCGACCTTGTAGGGCTGCTTTACCAGACCTTCGACCGATGTCGGATCAAGCCCGTTCGGCTGCACCAGCCCCGGCATCAGCCGGGCGGCGGGTCCTTCGGTGACCGTGGTCGCGTGCAGCCCCACCGGTTTGCCCCCCGCATCCAGCCCCGCGCGCAGGCGCACCGCGGCCATCGGGCGGTAATAGTCGTTCTGCGTATCCTCTTCCCGCGTCCAGACCAGCTTGACCGGGCCGCCATCGGCCATGCTGAGCTTCAGCGCCTGTGTCGCGAAGTCGAGGACGAAGCGCCGCCCGAACCCGCCGCCCAGATAGGGCGTGTGCACGGTGATCGCCTCGGCCGGCAGGCCGGTCACCTGCTGCGCCGTGCCCAGGACGAAATCGGCGCCCTGGTTCGGGGCCCAGATCTCGCAGGCGTTGTCGCGCACCCAGGCGGTGCAGTTCTGCGGCTCCATCGTCGCATGGGCCAGGAAGGGCTGGACATAGTCGGCGGTCAGTTCCTGCACAGCACCCGCGATGGCGGCCGGTGCGTCCCCCTCGGCCTCGGCCTCGATGCCGGTTTCGTCCAGGCGGGCGAGGGCCGCGTCGATCAGACGTTCGGAGGAGATATCCGCCGCCCCGTCATTCCACGTAACGCCCAGCGCCTCGACCGCCTTCTTCGCGCGCCAGAAGCTGTCGGCCACCACGGCGACCGCAGAGCCGAGATCGACAGCCCGGGGATTGCCCGGCATCCCGTCGATGGACTTCGGATCAAAAGACGCCACCGTTCCGCCAAAGCTGGGCGCATGCCGGATCGCGGCAAAGCGCATGCCGTCCACCTGCACATCGATCCCGAACCCCGCACGGCCCGTCGATTTCTCAAGGCTGTCGGTCCGCTTCGGCGACTGGCCGATCAGCTTGAACGCCGACGGGTCCTTCAGCGGCGGGTCCTCGGGAGGCGTCTGCGCGGCGGCACGGGCGGCCAAGGCACCATAGCCGACCGACCGGCCGGATGCGTCGTGATGGACCTTGCCGTCGCTGGTGCGCAACTCGGCCACCGGAACGCCAAGCTCATCGGCGGCGGCGGCCAGCAGCATCGCCCGCGCCCCGGCCCCCACCTTGCGCATGGTCATGTAGGATCCGCGTACCGACAGCGACCCGCCGGTGAAACGCAAGGGCGCGCCGAAGTTGAACACCTTGTAGGCGTCGCCCGGCGGGGCCTGCTCGACCCGGAAGGCCTCAAGCGGCGCGTCCAGTTCCTCTGCCACGATCTGCGGGATCGAGGTATAGGTGCCCTGACCCATCTCGATGAACGGGTTCAGGAAGACGATGCCGCCATCTGGATCGATCCGCAGGAAAGCGGTGACCTGCGGCGCGTCTTCCATCGCGGTGCCCGACCCGGTGGCGTTTTGTGCCCGGGCGCCGGAAAGGTTGAAGGCGAAAAGCGCCCCGCCGGCCGCCGTGGCCGTCACCTTCAGGAACAGACGGCGCGAAAGTTGTGTATCGGTCATCTGTGCACCTCCTCAAGCCTTCATGATCTCGGCGGCGCGCTTCACGCCATCCCGGATCCGCTGATAGGTGCCGCAGCGGCACAGGTTGATCATCGTGGCGTCGATATCGGCATCGGTGGGCTCGGGCGTCCGCGCCAGCAGCGCCGCGGCGGCCATGATCTGCCCCGATTGGCAATACCCGCATTGCGGCACGTCGAGTTCGACCCACGCCTGTTGGACGGGGTGCAGGGCGGTGCCGTCAGACAGCCCCTCGATCGTGCGGATATCCGCCCCTTCGACATCGGCGACGGGCACGGAACAGGACCGAATGGCCACCCCGTCCACATGGACGGTGCACGACCCGCAGGCCGATATCCCGCATCCGAACTTGGTTCCCGTCAACCCGAGCGTATCGCGAAGGACCCAAAGAAGCGGCGTGTCATCCTCGACATCGACCGCAAGATCCCGCCCATTTACCGTGAGCTTTTTCATGGCGCATTCCTCCCGTTGCAGGAGAGGAGGTAGACCACGCCCGCCGCCGGACCAGTCGATGCACCGGGGGCGCCGCTGTCGTGCCAAGGGTCCGGCCAACAAAGTCAGGCAGTTGACCGTAACGTATACCCCCGGGTTTTCCCGCCGATCGGAAAGGGCCTGCGCCGAAACGCAGGCCCGTCAGGAGGACGACCTATTCCGCCGCCGTACCGCTGTATTTCCGGATCTCACCCGATTTCAGCCGCGCGAAGTAGGAGCGCAGTTCCACCCGGACAATCGGCATCAGCACGTAAAGCGCGCTGATATTGACCACCGCCATGGCAAAGATCGCCGCGTCGGAGAAGTCGATCACCGGGCCAAGGCTGGCCGAGGCGCCGATCACCACGAAGACGCAGAAGGTGACCTTGAAGATCAGTTCCTGCACCTTGCCCTCGCCGAACAGGTAGGTGAACGCCTTCAGCCCGTAGTAGGACCACGACAGCATCGCGGAAAAGGCGAACAGCACCACCGCGATCACCAGAAGGATCGGGAACCACGAGAAGACCGATCCGAACGCCGCCGAGGTCAGCGTCACGCCGGACGTTCCGCCGACGGTCTGGATCGCACCATCCTGCACGATGTAAAGGCCGGTTTCCGGATCGATCATCAGTTGCCCGGTGATCACGATGACAAGCGCCGTCATGGTGCAGATCACCACCGTGTCGACGAAGGGTTCCAGCAGCGACACCACGCCTTCGGTGATCGGCTCCTTGGTGCGCACGGCCGAGTGGGCGATGGCGGCAGAACCCACCCCCGCCTCGTTCGAGAACGCCGCCCGCTTGAACCCCTGGATCAGCGCGCCGACAAGCCCCCCCGCGACACCCAGACCGGTGAAGGCCCCGGCAAAGATCTGGCCGAAGGCCCAGCCAATCATGTCGTAATTCGCGATCAGGATGATCATCGCCACGGACACGTAGAAGACGCCCATGAAGGGCACGACCTTTTCGGTGACCCGCGCGATCGACTTGATGCCGCCCACGATCACCGCGAACACGATGGCCGCAAAGACGATCCCGGTGATCCAGCCCGGATAGTCGCCCACCAGCCCCGCGATCTGGGCATGGGCCTGGTTGGCTTGGAACATGTTGCCCCCGCCAAGCGCGCCGAGGATACAGAAGACGGCAAACAGCACGGCAAGGATCCGGCCGCCCTTCATGCCACGTTCGGCAAAGCCTTTCCGCATGTAATACATCGGCCCGCCAGAGACGGTGCCATCGTCGTATTCATTGCGGTATTTCACGGCCAGCGTACATTCGGTGAACTTGGACGCCATGCCCAGAAGCACGGCCAGGATCATCCAGAAGGTCGCGCCCGGCCCGCCGATGCCGACGGCCACGGCCACGCCCGCGATGTTGCCAAGCCCCACCGTGCCCGACAGCGCGGTCGCCAGCGCCTGGAAATGGCTGACCTCGCCCGCATCCTTTGGGTCGGAATAGTCGCCCTTGACCAGCGAAATCGCATGGAAGAAGGCCCGCACCTGAATGGCCCGGAAATACCATGTGAAGATCGAGGCGCCGACAACCAGCCAAAGCACGATCCACGGGAAGTTGGTGAACGGGATCGGCGCAAAGATCAGCGACACGAAAGGCCCGGTGATCTTGGCGAAGGCCTCGTTCACCGCGGCGTCGATGCCGGGGGCGTCCTGCGCCAGCGCGGCCAAGGGGGCCAGCAGCGCGAGGATGAGGACGGTCAGAAATGCTCTTGCGTTCATGTCTTGCCTCCTCAACCGACGACCGTGACGGGAATCTTGGAATGCATGGCGAGGTTCACGCTGGACGAGCCGAACAGCCGCTGGCTGAACCCGCCCTTGGACGCGCGCCCCACCACGATCAGGTCGGCGCCGTTTTCCTCGGCCAATCGGTGCAGCGTGTCGGCGACATCCCCGTGATGCACAAGCCCCGTGCTCTCGAACCCCTCCGATTTCAGTTTTTCCACCACGGGTGCCACGATGCGTTCCTGTGCGGCGGCGATCTCTTCCAGTCGCCGCTTGTGGCGCTGCGCGTTTTCTTCGGGCGTCTGGAAGGTGTAGGGCGACCATTCGATGACAAAGGCCGCCAGCAATGTGCAGCCCTCCATCGCGGCGGCCAGCCGCTTGGCATGGGCGAGCGCCTTTTCGCCCGTCTCATGCCCGTCCAATCCGACGAGTATCTTCATCGTTCACGTTCTCCCTGTTTGTCATTCTTGGCGTTCCGTCACGTCCCGGCATTCGCAAAACGGTAAGGGCACAGGCCGGACCGACGAGGCCCTTTGCGCAAGGGCCAGCCGCCTGAGACGAGCATAACCCTGCGGTTGCGAAAAATTTAAGCAATTCGGGCACCCGCCGGGCGATGCCCGATACCGGGGGCCCGATGCCGCGGTCAGGGCGCCGCGACCGCCGACAGAAGTGCGGCGTTCCCGCCCGAGGCGGTGGTGTCGACGCACAGATGCCGCTCGACCCGCGCATGGGCGGTATCGGGCCAGCCCGTGAGCAGCGGCAGCAGCGGGCCGTCGCGCCCCGCAAGCGCCCGGTCAAGGGCACGCGCCGTATCGGCATCCCCCCACCACAGGACCCCCGCGAACCCGGTCAGCCGCTCAATCGCCTCTGGCGAGAGCGATGCCGGAACCGCCACTGCCGCGCCCCCAAGGGCACGCACGGCCGCAACCTGGGCCTGCGCGGCCTCATCGCCGGGGCCAAGGCACAATAGCGGCGGGCGCGGATGGGTCGTCAACCGGTTGGACTCGCCCGTCGGGCCGGGCAGCGGGCGCGTCTCGGCCCCCTTGGCCGCGCGACACCCGTCAAGCAGGGCCTGCACCTTGCCGGGATCGGCCGGCCCATCGACCGCGGGCTTGGCGACCGCGGCAGGGCGCGCCGTGAAGCGGGCAAGATAATGCGGCCCCCCTGCCTTCGGTCCGGTGCCTGACAACCCCTCTCCCCCAAAGGGCTGGCTGCCGACGATGGCGCCGATCTGGTTACGGTTGACGTACAGATTGCCCACGCGCAGCCGGTCGGCCACCAGTTGCACGCGGTCGTCGATCCGGCTGTGCAGCCCGAAGGTCAGGCCGTAGCCGCTGTCATTGATGGCGGTCAGGACATCGTCCAGAGCCTCTGCCCGGAAGGTCGCGATATGCAGGACCGGGCCGAAGATCTCGCGCTCCATCTCCTCGATCCCAGTCGCCCGGATCGCGACGGGCGCCATGAAATGCCCCCCATCCGGCGCGTCGGCCTGCCACATAACGCGGCCTTCGGCGCGGGCGGCCTCCACATAGGCGGCGATCCCGGCCTGTGCCTCTGCATCGATCAGCGGGCCGACATCGGTGGACAGGTGCCAGGGATCGCCCAGCCGCAATTCCGCCATGGCGCCGAACAGCATCTGGCACACCCGGTCCGCGACGTCCTCCTGCAGGTAGAGACACCGCAGGGCCGAACAGCGCTGCCCGGCCGACTGGAAGGCCGAGGTCACGACATCGGCCACGGCCTGTTCTGGCAGGGCGGTGCTGTCCATGATCATCGCGTTCAGCCCCCCGGTTTCCGCAATCAGCGGTGTCCCCGGCGCCATATGCGCGGCCATCGACCGGCGGATGATCCGCGCCGTCTCGGTCGAGCCGGTGAAGGCCACGCCGTTGACCCGCGCATCCGACGTCAACCGGGCGCCGACCGTCGCGCCATCCCCGGGCAAAAGCTGCAGGCAGGACCGCGGCACCCCGGCCCGGTGCAGAAGCTGAACGGCCAGACAGGCGATCAGCGGCGTCTGTTCCGCGGGTTTCGCCAGAACGCCATTGCCCGCGGCCAGCGCGGCCGCGATCTGCCCGGTGAAGATCGCCAACGGAAAGTTCCAGGGCGAGATACAGGCAAAGACACCCCGGGCAGGGGTGTCCAACGCTTCGGCCCCATGGGCGTAATAGCGCAGAAAATCCACCGCCTCGCGCAACTCCCCCACCGCATCGGGCAGGGATTTGCCCGCCTCCCGCGCCAGAAGGGCAAAGATCGGGCCGAAATTCGCCTCATACAGATCCGCCGCCCGGCGCAGGACCGCGGCGCGTTCCCCCGCCGGGGCGTCCCAAGCCTGCGCCGCGGCCAGCGCATTGGCGACGTCGTCCCGGCTGGCCACCTGCACCGTCCCGACACAGTCGGCCGGATCGGCGGGATTGTGGCGCAATTCCGCGGCCTCTGGCCGGGCGGTGCCGTCGATCAGCGGCAGGGCCTCGAACCGGCTGGAAAGATAGGGGGCGCGGGCGGCCTCGATCTCGTCCAGATCGGGGCGGTGGGTCAGATCCCAGCCGCGCGCGTTGCGCCGGTCGGGGGCGAACAGATCGGGCGCGCGGCGGATCGCGGGATGGGATGGGGCGTCCAGATGCGCCTCGACCTCGGTCAAGGGGTCGGCGGCGACGGTTTCGGGCGCGACGTCCTCATCCACGATCTGGTTGACGAAGGAACTGTTGGCCCCGTTTTCCAGCAGGCGCCGCACCAGATAGGCCAGAAGGTCCCGATGCGCCCCGACAGGCGCATAGATACGGCAGCGCGTGCCGGGGTGCCGCTCTTTCACGATGTCATACAAAGCCTCGCCCATACCGTGCAGGCGCTGGAATTCGTAAAGGCCCGCATCGGCGCCCATATCTAGGATCGCGGCCACCGTATGGGCATTGTGGGTCGCGAATTGCGGATAGATCCGGTCGGTCATGCCCAGCATCTTGCGCGCATTGGCCAGATAGCTGACATCGGTCGCGGCCTTGCGCGTGAAGACCGGAAAGCCGTCAATGCCCGCGACCTGGGCGCGCTTGATCTCGGTGTCCCAATAGGCGCCCTTGACCAGCCGCACCATCAGCCGCCGGTCATACCGGCCGGCCAGCGCATATAGCCAGTCGAGCACCAGCCCCGCCCGCTGACCATAGGCCTGAACGACCACGCCGAACCCGTCCCACCCGGCCAGCCGGTCATCGGCCAGAACGGTCTCGATCACCTCAAGCGACAGGGCCAGCCGGTCGGCCTCTTCGGCGTCGATGTTCAGGCCCATCCCGGCCTCTTTCGCCTGCAAGGCCAGTTGCAGCAGTCGCGGGGCGAGGTCCGCCAGCACCCGGTCGTGCTGCGCGACCTCGTACCGGGGATGCAACGCCGACAGCTTGACCGAGATGCCGGGATTATCCCGCATGTCCGACCCGCGCGCCGCCTTTGAAATCGCGCCGATCGCGTTCGCATAGGCCGCAAGATAGCGTTGGGCGTCCGCCTCGGTCCGCGCGGCCTCGCCCAGCATGTCATAGGAATAGGTGTAGCCCTTGGCCTCCATCCCCGCGGCGCGGGCCATCGCCCCCTGGATCGTTTCACCCAGCACGAATTGCCGCCCCATCTCGCGCATGGCACGGCCCACCGCGGTACGGATCACCGGTTCGCCAAGGCGTTTCACCGCCCCGCGAAGGGTGGCGGCCAGCCCCGGTTCGGGCTTTTCAAGAACCCGGCCCGTCAGCATAAGCGCCCAGGTCGAGGCATTGACCAGCGGCGAGTGGGACTTGCCCAGATGCCGGCCCCAGTCGCTGGGGGCGATCTTGTCCTCGATCAGGGCGTCCATCGTCTCGGCATCGGGGACCCTCAGCAGCGCCTCGGCCAGGCACATCAGCGCGACGCCCTCTTCGGTCGACAGCCCGTATTCGGCAAGGAAGGTTTCCATCAGGCCGGGCCGGTCTTTCGCCCGGATGGCGCGCACCAGATCGGCCGCCGACGCGCAAATCCGGGCGCGGGCGGATGCAGTCAACGCGGTTTCGTCCAACAGGCGCCGCAGAACGGGCCCCTCGGCGGCGTAGGTTGCGGCCTCGATCCGGGCCAGAAGGGTTTCGGACTGATCCAGCATGGTGTTCTCCCTCACTTTGGATCAGTATACGCGCCACAGAACAGCCTATTTCGCCAAAATGGCCCGGTCGAGAAGGCGATTCGACCAAAGACAACGGACGTGACATGCCATACAGCCTTCCGCAGCTTGATCGATATGACCATGCGATTCTCGATATTCTGTCCGCGGAGGGGCGTATTTCAGTGGCCGAACTCGCCCGCCGGATCGGCCTGTCAAAGACGCCGACGCAGGCCCGGATGCGGCGGCTGGAGGACGAAGGCATCATCACCGGCTATCGCGCGACGCTGAACCCGATCCGGCTTGGCCGGGCCCATGTCGCCTTTGTCGAGTTGCGGGTGACCGACACGCGCGAGGCCGCGCTGAGGGCGTTCAACGCGGCGGTGCGCCAGATCCCGGAGATCGAGGAATGCCACATGATCGCCGGCGGGTTCGACTATCTGCTGAAGGTCAGGACCAGCGATATCGGCAGCTACCGCAAGGTTCTGGCCGAGCGTATCTCGGCCCTGCCGCATGTCGCCAACAGTTCCACCTTCGTCGCGATGGAGGCGGTGCGGGACGTCTGGGACGACCCCGGCAACGCCGGCTGACCGGCCCCTTCGCCGGGGAACGCTAACGTTCCGATCCCAACAAGTGCATCGCATCGTGGCGGGACGCCTCGGCCCACTGCACCGTCCGCCAAGGCCGGGGGGCACCGCCCGTCCCGTCCTCACCCTTGAGTCATTCCAAGTTCGCTGATACCGTTAACGAGTTTACATTTCTGTTTGCGTGCGAGTTCCATTCTAGAAGCCCTCGTTTCGAAAGAGCGGGAATGACAGATCTTTTCGCACCTCGCATAACCGATTCCAGCATCGACAGCCGCGCGCGCTATTTCCGCGAATGTGCCGCCATGCTGGACTATTTCATGACCCGCGGCGTGTCCGTCACCGATGAGGCGCTGGCCGAGATCAAGCTCAAGGCCGGGATTCTCGATTTCGGGATCGAACGGCGGGCCGAGATCCCGATGGCCGAACTGATCGACCTGCACGCCACGCTGGCCCGCGCCCTGTCGCCCGCCCTGCCCAGCACGATCGAATTGCTGGCCTGGGATGAGCGCAATTCCTTCCTGAATTGGATGGCGCCGGTTCCCGCGATCCGCACGCTGATCTTTTTCACGGCATTCTTTCTGGCCGTGTCGATGGCCGCCCTTGGCATCGATGGCGTCGCCGAAAACTATCACATGGCCTTCCTTGACCCGACCAACACGACCCGGGTGCCGGTTGCGCTGTTCTTTGCCTCGCTTGCCGCGCTGGGGGCCTGTTTCTCGGTCCTCTACGACGCCCGGAAATACGTGGTGGAGGGGACATACGACCCCCGCGTCGGATCGAACTACATCATTCGCGTCGTCCTTGGCATCGTGTCGGGGATGATCCTGACCCAACTTCTGTTCGACAATGCAACGACGCCTTCGGATGGCACGACGGCCACGGTCAACGGGATCGGCAAACCGCTTGCCGCGCTATTGGGCGGGTTCGCGTCGCAATTCGTCTATGAGGGGCTGAAGCGGCTGGTCGATGCCCTCAGCACGATCTTCGATGCCTCGGCCGAAAAACAGATGGACCTGCGCGAGAAGGAAGTCCGCGCCGAGGCCGAGGAAAAGGCCACGCTGGACCGGTTGGCCCGCGCCACCCGCACGATGAACGTCGTGGCCGGGTTGCAGACCACCACCAGCGAGAGCGAGCGCAGCGAGGCCTTGAAGGAGCTTGTGCAGATCAGCGCCGGCGGCCCGCTGGACAAGATATCGACAACGACAAGCCGCATCTTCACCCCCGCCCATGACGCGCTGACCAAGGCACGCGGCGTTCTGAGCGCAGGCAGCCTGCTGCTTGAGGTGCTGCCGGGGGCCGATGCGGCGCGGCTGCGCACGCGGCTTGACCAGATCACCAACCGGGTAGACGACATCAACCACGTGGTCAGCGCCGGGGCGCAGGGCGACCTGACCGGCATGGCGACGGAGCTTCTGGGGGAACTGACCCGGGACGATCCCGCGCGGCAGGAACTGCTGAACATGGTGTTGTCCCTGTCCGGCCCGGCGCGGCTTGCGGGGTTGGCCGGCGGCCCGGCGGGAATTGCGCTGGCCGTGATCTCGGGCACCTACACTGTGGGGTCGGCCGCCTATGACCGCTGGAAGACCCGCATACTGGATGCCCCCTATGCACCCGACCTGCTGCCGCCGGGCTTCCCAGACGATGCGGCCGCGAAACACGCTCTGGATGCGCTGCCCGACATTGCCGAGGCGCTTGGCCCCGACGTGATGGACGACCCCGCCGCGATGGCCGATCTGGCCATGCTGGCCGCGCAGCAACGCGACGACGATCTTTTCGCACAGTATGGCAGCCGGTTCGCCAATGATCGCGCGATCTTCGACGCGGCGGTCGGTCGGCTGCGGCTGCAGCTTGTCGGCGATGCGCTGGCCTCGCAGGTGCCGCCCAGCGTCCTGAACGACGCCGGCGCAACTGATACGGCCGCGTTCTTCAACGCCATCGACATGGCACGCAGTGACCCCGAGGCCGAGCCGAACCTTGAAAAGCTGTTCCTGCTGGCCGCCCGCGCGCGCGACGAGGGGGACGAAATGGCGATACGGGAGCTCAAGCAACTGCTGGCCGAGATCGGGGAGGAGCAGACACCATGAAACGGTTTGCCCTGCTTGCCGCAGCGGCGGTCCTTACGCTTACCGCCTGTAACGATGTGCGCGACCTTGCCGGTGCCAAGGAAAGTGCGGCAGGCGGCGATCTGGTCACCTTGGCCGACCGGCCGGTCACGTGTGAGGCGTCAAAGCCCGCCTGCGCCCAGCTACACCGCATCAAGGCCGATGCCTGCCTGCGCCTGGCGCAAAACGCGCTTGCTGTCGGGCAGGCGCGCGAGGCCATGACGGGCGCCCGCGCCGCCTGTGCGCTGAGCGGTTACGACGCGGCGCTGAAAGGGATGGATGACGGCAAGGGCACCGTCCGCGCCGCGCGGATGGAGGCGTTGCGGGTATCCCGGGTGACTTCCCGCTCCACCTCCGGGGCGCGGGGCTTCAACACCCGCATGGGGCGCGAGGCCGCGACCTTCCAGTCCGCCTTCCCCGACCGCGATGCCGGGCCGTATTACCGTGCAGCCGCCCGTTATTGGGAGGCCGCCTTCGGATCGTCGGCGACGGCCTGTGCGGACCTCGGCGCCGCGAAGACGCTTGCCGCCAAGGCCCGGACCGGGCGGTCGGTGCCCGATGGCCCCGCGGTTCAAGACGCCCTGCCGAAACTTGAACAGCAAATCGCGCAAGCCGCCGCCAGTAAGGGGTGTAGCTGATGCCCGTCGTTCTGGCCCCCGGGCAGGTTCTGGACTATCGGCTGCCGATGCTGCGCGGCGACATGGTGGCCGAGTTGCAGCGCGCCCTGATCCCGCGGTTTCTGGCCGTAGGCGAGGATGACGGCCTGTTCGGCCCCGGCACCCGTGACGCGGTGAAGAAGTTCCAGACCAGCCGCCGCCTTGCGGCAACCGGCGTGGTCGATCAGGCCACCGCCCGGCATCTGGGCGATCCGGGGCTGTCCCAGGGCGCGGTGAACGATGCCGCGATCCGGACGGTGCCGGACGCGCATATGCCCGACGCCTCGCCCAAGCGGATCATCCTGCACTGGACGGGGGGCGGCGCACGGGCCTCTGAACTCGACCGCAAGCACTATCACTTCCTGATCCAGCAGGACGGCACCGTGGTGCGCGGCATCCACGGCATCGACGCCAATGACCGCCCGCGATCGGGCCATTACGCCGCGCACACGCTAAACACCAACACCAAGTCCATCGGGATCAGCCTGTGCGGCATGTTGAATGCGAGCGAGCGACCCTTCCGCCCCGGCCCCGCCCCGATCACCGAAAACCAGTTGCCGGTTCTGGCGCGGCTGGTGGCGCAGTTGTGCCTGCGCTACGGCATCCCGATCACGCGCACCACGGTGCTGGGCCATGGGGAGGTTCAGTCGCTTCTGGGCATTGCGCAACGGCAGAAATGGGATCCGCTGGTCCTGCCCTGGCGGACCGATCTGTCCTTCCGCGAGGTCGGCGACATGCTGCGTTCGATGGCGAGCGTGGAACTTGCCCGCGCGCAGGCCGCCGGGGACACCCCCGCCGAGGAAACGCTGGAGGAGATCGCGCTGCGCGTCGCGGGCACCGACCTGCCCGGTGTCGGGATCGTCTATGACTGTGCCACATGGGCCCGGCTGGAGCCGCTTTGCACCGCCATGGGGTGGAGCCATGCGGGGATAGAGGACGACGGCGTGCGCATGACCGCGGGCGGGACCGAGTGCTTCCTGCCGATCCGCCTGCTGCCCACCCCCGACGCCCCCCAAGGCGCGGCCTGTGTGCGGCTTGACGATCTGGCCGAGCAACTGAACCTGTCCCCCGACCTGTCCGAGGACGGCGCGCAGATCGACCTGCAGGGCGAAATCGGCGGCGCGGTCGAGGAAATCGGGCCAGAGCGCGAACGCGCACGGCAGGTGACGGTGGCCCGCGGCGACACCCTGTCCAGGATCGCGCGGCGCGAATTGGGCGATGCCGCCCGCTGGACCGAATTGCGGGATGAGGGCGGGCGCCATTTCGATTCCGTCAGCGCCACGCGCATCCGGCCCGGCGATATCGTGCTGATCCCCGTGGCGCCGGAACCCGCCGGCGGCGCCGCCCCGGCCGAGGTGGCGGATGCAGATGTGTTCGAGGCATTCGGCCGGGCCGCGGAAAGTGCGGCCCTCGTCGGCAATGGCCCCGCCGCGCGCGAGGCCGGGGGGCGGATCGCAAAGGCCTGTATCGAGGCCGGGATCACCGACCTGTCCCACATCGCCTATATCTTTGCCACCGCGCAGCATGAGACCAATTTCGGCCGGCAGATGGTCGAGATCTGGCGCGACTCCACCCAGCAGCGGCGCTATCAGGCGCACCCGTCGAACGCGCCCAACAATCCCGGCGACGGCAAGCTTTATCGCGGTCGCGGCTATGTGCAACTGACCTTCCGGGAGAACTATCGCAAGTTCGGCCGGGCCCTCGACCTGCCGCTGGAGGATCGCCCCGAGATGGTCGCCGACCCCGACATCGCGGCCAGGGTTCTTACCCTGGGGATGAGCCGGGTGGGCTATCGCAGCCCGCGCCTTGTACTGCCGAGCTTCGGCTTTGACGGTGATTTCGATTTCTTCAACGCGCGCCGCATCATCAATGCCGACCGGGACAAGCACGAACCGCGCTATGGCACCAGCCGGGGCGAGGGGATCGCCCGCCATGCCCGCGACTTCCGCGCGGCCATGTCGGGGATCACGATATGAGGCGACGTCAGGCGGTGGCCGCAGCCCGGCCCCGGTTGCGCCACCAGACAGAGATATTCAGCGCCAGCGCGAACGTCCCCCAGGCGAGGTAAGGCACCATCATCACCGCCGAGAGGACATCGAGCGCCGCGAAGGCGATGGTTGTGGCCAGCACCGCCGCCCACAACAGCGCGATGATGATCGCCCCGCCCAGCATCCGGTGCAGCCCGAAGAAGACCGCCGACCAAAGCGTGTTGATGGTGATCTGCAAAGACCAGAGCGCAAGCGCCAGATCGTTGTCCGCCTGGGTCGCAATCCGCGCCGCGGCCAGCGACATCAGCGTGTAAAGCACCGCCCAGATGATCGGAAACAGCAGGTTCGGCGGCGTCCAGTTCGGTTTGTCGAGGCCGCGATACCATGCCCCCGGCTTGAACAGGACGCCCGCCGCGGCAGGCACGGCGCAGGTGGCAAGAAAGATCGGAAACAGGGTCATGGGCGCATCCAGTGGTTAACGGCGTCCCGGCGGGCGTAGCTGGATGCCGGACCCAAGGCAATGCCCCGTCTCTCGCCAGCGCGGCATTCGCCTGACCGCTGTTCAAGACGCGTCGGTCCGCGGCGAAGAACCGGGCGCGGGGTGTCGGCACCGCCGCGCCCCTGCCGGGACGACCTCAACGGTCTTTGGTGTCAGTCCTTGCGCTTCATCGCCGCCTGCAACGCGGCACCCAGCGCCCCGTTGCCCGCAGGCTCCGCCCGGATATGGGTCTTTTGCTTCGGCGGGCGGCATTGTTTGTCTCGCGGCGCGGGCCGTGGCGCGCTATCGCCGCCGCCCTTGCGCATCGACAAGCCGATCCGCTTGCGGGGGATGTCGACCTCCATCACCCGCACCTTCACCACGTCGCCCGCCTTGACCACCTCATGCGGGTCCTTCACGAAGCGGTCGGCCAGTTGGCTGATATGCACCAGCCCGTCCTGATGAACGCCGATATCGACAAAGGCCCCGAAGGCCGCGACATTAGTCACCGTGCCTTCCAGCATCATACCGGGTTTGAGGTCCTTGATATCCTCCACCCCGTCGGCAAAGGCCGCGGTCTTGAAGCCGGGGCGCGGATCGCGGCCGGGTTTTTCCAGTTCGACAAGGATGTCACGCACGGTGGGCAGGCCGAAGGTATCATCCACGAAGTCCTCCGCCCGCAGCCGTTTCAGCGCCGCACTGTCGCCCATCAGCGCCCGCAGGTCCCGCCCGCAGGCCGCCACGATGCGCCGGGCCACGCCGTAGGCCTCCGGGTGGACGGCAGAGGCATCCAGCGGCTCGTCGCCGTCGCGGATGCGCAGAAAGCCCGCCGCCTGTTCGAACGCCTTCGGGCCAAGCCCCGGAACCTTCAACAGTGCCTTGCGCGCGGCAAAGGCACCGGTAGCGTCGCGATGGGCCACGATGGCCTCGGCCAGCCTTGGGCCCAACCCCGCCACATGGGACAGAAGCGGCGCCGAGGCGGTGTTCAGATCGACGCCTACGGCGTTCACCGCGTCCTCCACCACGGCCTCCAGCGTTTGCGACAGGCGGCGCTGGTCGACATCGTGCTGGTATTGGCCGACACCGATGGATTTCGGCTCGATCTTCACCAGTTCCGCCAGCGGGTCCTGCAAGCGTCGGGCAATGGACACCGCCCCGCGCAAGCTGACATCGAGATCGGGGAATTCCCGTGCCGCGAGTTCCGAGGCGGAATAGACCGACGCCCCGGCCTCGGACACCACGACCTTGACCGGCCGCGTAGCTCCCTCGGGCAACAGGCGCAGGATGTCGGCGACGAGGCGTTCGGTTTCCCGGCTGGCGGTGCCGTTGCCGATGGCGATCAATTCCACCCCGTGGCGGCGGATCATCTCTACAACCTTGGCCTCGGCCCCGCGCAGGTCGTTCTTCGGCTGGAAGGGGTAGAGCGTCGCGGTCTCCACCAGCTTGCCGGTCGCATCCACGACGGCCGCCTTGACCCCGGTCCGGATGCCGGGATCAAGCCCCAGCGTCGGACGTGCCCCCGCCGGCGCGGCCAGCAGCAGGTCTTTCAGGTTGCGTGCGAAAACGGCGATGGCTTCTTCATGGGCGCGTCGGCGCAACTCTCCCAGCAGGTCCATATACATCGTCAGGCTGAGTTTGGTGCGCCATGTCCAGCCCGCGGCCTCTCTCAACCAGCGGTCGCCGGGGCCGTCGCCGGAAATGCCGATCTCGGCCGCAATCATGCCCACGGCGCGATCTGCACCGGTCTCGGGGTCGGGGCCGATCTCGACCGTAACGATCTCTTCCTTGGAGGCACGCAGGATCGCCAGGGCCCGGTGTGCCGCGATATCCGCCCATTTTTCACGATGGTCGAAATAGTCAGAGAACTTGGCCCCGCCTCTTCCTTCCCCGCGACAACTTTGGAGGAGATATAGGCCTCGGCCCGCATGAAATCGCGCAACCGGCCCAGAAGACCCGCGTTTTCCGACAGCGTTTCGACCAAGATATCACGCGCCCCGGCAAGGGCGGCCTTGGCGTCGGGCACAGCCTCTGACAGATATCCGGCGGCCAGCGCCTGCGGATCGGCGCGGCGATCCCCAAGGATGGCCTGCAAGAGCGGCTCAAGCCCGTTTTCACGGGCGATCATCGCCTTGGTCCGGCGCTTGGGCTTGAAGGGCAGGTAGATGTCTTCCAGCGTCGCCTTGGTCTCGGCCCCGGCAATCGCGCGGGCCAGATCGTCGGTCAGCTTGCCCTGGTCCTTGATCGACGACAGGATGGTCGCGCGCCGCGCCTCAAGCTCTCGCAGATAGGCCAGCCGGTCCGCCAGAAGCCGAAGCTGCGTATCGTCCAGACCGCCCGTCACCTCCTTGCGGTAGCGGGCGACGAACGGCACCGTCGCGCCCCCGTCCAGAAGCCCCACGGCCGCCGCAACCTGCCCGGGCGTGGCCGCGATATCGGTGGCGATGGTGCGGGTGATACGGTCCTCGGCAATGGTCACGGGCGGGCTCCTCTCGCTGATCGGAGCGCCTTGATAGCGGGCCCGGGACGCCACGGAAAGAGCCTTGCGCACGTCTGTCAGGCGGCACGCGGCTCATGGACCGGGACGGGTCAGCCTGCGGTGCGGTCAAACCCCTTCCGCAAGGGGCCGCGCGCGTTCCGCCCGGACCGGATCACCAACTGACTTCCGCGAAGCCGACCTTTTCGGTGAGGATTTCCCCGACCCATTCGTCATAGTCCTGATCGAAGTCGTCGTCGTCATTGTCCAGAATCAGGTCGTCATCTTCGGGGCCGTCGAATTCTTCCACCTGAAGATCGAAATCATCGAGCATTTCCATGGCCGTCGCTCCTCATGCCGAGGTGTTGAAGGTTTCGCTGGTCTGATGAAAAGACCATCCTGTCGCCCCATCAGGAGACCATGGAAAGATTGCCGAAATATGGACGAACGCCGGGAGGCACGACCCCGTGCGATCCGGCGCGCAGGGTCAGGTGTCGGTCTCGATCCGCAAATCGAAATCCAGCGTCGATGTGACCGGCCCGGCGGTAAAGCCCCCTTCGACCGGCATCGTGCCCGCCTGATCCGGGGCCGCGGCAAGGGAGACGTGGCCCTCTTCCACACGGGTGCCGTGGGTGGGGTCGAATCCGCGCCAGCCAAGGCCGGGCAGATGCACCTCTGGCCAGGCGTGAAGATAGCGCCGCCCGTCCGGCGTTTCGCTGCAGGCCTGATAACCGCTGACGAACCGGGCCTGCATCCCCTGAGCGCGCGCGGCAGCGATGAACAACACCGCCAGATCGCGGCACGCGCCCCGCCC
The DNA here is from genome assembly GCF_002079305.1 of Rhodovulum sp. P5. Taxonomy (NCBI): domain Bacteria; kingdom Pseudomonadati; phylum Pseudomonadota; class Alphaproteobacteria; order Rhodobacterales; family Paracoccaceae; genus Rhodovulum; species Rhodovulum sp. P5. The sequence goes on along the minus strand of NZ_CP015039.1, from coordinate 2,504,903 downwards.
GCTTTCCAACGTATGCTCTGGCGTATGCGCGGCACCGGTGGGGCGGATGCGGCGGTCGATCCGGGTGTAGAGTGTCGTGTTGAGGCGGTCGAGAAAGCCGGCCGCCTGCCCGCCGGCCTCTGCCGCGAGTGCGTCTGAAAAGGCGGCCACCGTGGGCGCGACGGGGGCACCTTGGCCCGGCCATGGCAGCGGCGGCATGTCCGTGACCAAAGCGGGCAGAGCCGGAGTGTCGAGGGCGAAGCGGCTTTCGATCGACAGGTGCCGTGTCTGCCCCTCGAAGATCAGCCGGGTTACAAGGTTGCCGTTGTCGTCGACCTCTTGCCACCGGTCCACCGGTTCGGGATCGATCAGCAGTTGATGATCCACCTGCCCCACCCTTTCGGGCCGCGGGGTCAGGCGCAACAGATGCGGCCCCAGCCGGACCGGTCCGGAATAGGCGTAGCGCGTGCGATGAACGACGGTAAAGCGCATCGGCAATCCCCAGTTGCGGTGCCCGTGCCCATCGTCATTTCACGTTGGGGGCCGGGTGGCAATCGACCGGAATCGCCGGCCGCTCACCGGCCAAGCACGCGGGTCCGGTCACTCCGGCAGGGCACCTGCCGGGCCCAATCCGCATAGTCTCCGGTCGTCGTCCGTTCGTGCAGCTCGATCAGCGCCCCGATCGGATCGCCCGCATGATAATCGATGCGCAGCGTCAGCGGCGCCCGGTCGGGGTTCAGTACCAGAAGGGCCGCTGACAACAGGCCGCGGCTGTCGCTGCCCGCGGCCTCCCCCGCGCGGAGGGCAGAGAGCAGGCGGATATCGAGCGGCCCGGACGCCGTCATGAACCGCTCTGCCATCGCATCGACGACACCGGCCCGGGCCAGCATGTTGCCCGCAGCGACCCCACCGTCGAAAACCCGGGACCCGGTCTCGGGCGTATTCTCACCTCCGGTGAACGCCGCACCCGGGCCTGACAGCGGCAGGGCCGAAAGCTGGCGCCAGTCCCGCCCGGGGTCTGCGCCGGTCACCGCATCGATGGCCGCGGCCGCCCCCATGCCGTCCCGCAGCGCGACCAGCACGTCCTCCCCCCAGAAGGTAGAGGGCGCCGCCCCCTGGCTGGCCGACATCCCCGCATCCAGCGCCCCCCGCAAAACCCATCCGCCCACGCAATAGCTGCCCGTGGCGGCCACACCGCCGATGGCACCGGTTTCGGCATCTCGGGCAAGAAGGGAAAAGGTCATCTGTCGCGCTCGCTCTGGGGTGTCTGAAATTATCATGAAAAATTGACCGGCGCAAATTCTCATGATAAATTAACCCTGTTTGCAAACCGGGAGACAGCAGGACATGACCTTCCTCGACCTGACGCGCCGAACGCTTCTGGCCGCCGCCACGACCACGCTGGCATTCGGCACGCTGGCCGCGCCGGCCCTTGCCCAGACGCCCCCGGGCGTTCTGATCGTCGGCCAGATCGCAGAGCCGAAATCGCTGGACCCGGCCGCGGTCACGGCCGTGAATGATTTCCGGATTCTGGTGAATGTGTACGAGGGGCTGGTGCGCTATGCCCCCGGTACGCTGGAGGTCGCCCCGGGGCTGGCCACCGAATGGGAGATTTCCGAGGACGGCACCGAATACACCTTCCAACTGCGCGAGGGTGTGACCTTCCACGATGGCACGCCCTTCGACGCCGAGGCGGTGAAGTTCAACTTCGACCGGATGCTGAACGAGGATCACCCCTATCACGACACCGGTCCCTTCCCGCTGGCCTTCTTCTTCTCGGCCATCGAGGAAACGCAGGTGGTCGATGACCACACCGTGACGTTCAAGCTGAACGGGCCCTATGCGCCGTTCCTGTCCAACCTCGCCTATCCGACGGGGCTGATGGTCTCGCCCGCCGCCGTTGAACAGCATGGCAAGGATTTCGGTCGCCATCCGTCGGGCACCGGGCCCTTCAAATTCGCCGAATGGCGGTCGAACGAGGCCGTGGTGATCGAGAAGAACCCCGATTACTGGGGCGATCCGGCCGGCACGCAAGCGGTTGTCTTCCGCCCGATCACCGATGCCAATACGCGCGTGGCCGAAATGCTGGCCGGTGGCATCGACATGATGGTGGAGGTTCCGCCGACCTCGCTGTCGCAGTTCCAGGGCGACCGGTTCAAGGTGGTCGAACAGGCCGGGCCGCATCTGTGGTTCCTGATCCTGAACGCCAAGGACGGCCCGTTCGCGGACAAGGCCGTGCGGCAAGCCGCGAACTACGCGATCAACAAGGAAGCCATCGTGGGCGACGTGCTGGAAGGCACAGCGGAGGTTGCGGCCGGCCCCACCCCGCCCGCCTTTGCCTGGGCCTATGACGCCGCGCTGGACCCTTACCCCTATGACCCCGAAAAGGCGAAGGCGCTGATGGCCGAGGCCGGTATCGCCGAGGGCACCGAACTGACCTTCTACGTGACCGAGGGCGGCTCCGGCATGCTCGACCCGATCCCGATGGGTACCGCGATCCAGGCTGACCTGAACGCCGTGGGCTTCGACGTCAAGATCGAGACCTATGAGTGGAACACCTTCCTGGGCGAGGTGAACCCGGGCCTGGAAGGCAAGGCCGACATGGCCGAGATGGCGTGGATGACCAACGACCCCGACACGCTGCCCTTCCTCGCGCTGCGCACCGAGGCCTGGCCGGACAAGGGCGGGTTCAACTCCGGCTATTACTCCAACCCCAAGGTGGATGAGTTGCTTGAGGCCGCCCGCGTCGCGACGGATCAGGACGAACGCGCCAAGCTCTACAAAGAGATGCAGCAGATCGTCCATGACGACGCGCCCTGGGTCTTCGTCGCCAACTGGAAGCAGAACGCGGTGACCTCGGACCGGGTGGAGAATTTCTCGCTCGAACCGTCCTTCCTGTTGCAGCTTGAAGACGTCGTGAAGAACTAAAGAGCCTCAGACGTGCTTAAGAACATACTTGTAAATGCTGGTCTAAGCAGCGGTGAAGTGGACTCAAAGAACAGAGGGTACGAGCATTCTTTCGATGAAGAAGAACGTGAAGCTGGAATAAAGCGTGATGGAAAGATGATCTGGTACTGTCGGCTGCGCCACGATGCAATGTTTGGCGCAGCAGATAGGCTAATGGCTCGACTCTGTGCGGAATTTCCGAGTGAGGCAGAGCATCCAATAGATCCTTTCAATCCGGACGCCGGCCATCATTTCCCTTCAGAGTTTGTTCCACCGGAAGTGTTCTTTCGAAAGAAGCGAGTATTTCGGGGATTCACCATACTAGTCTTAATCGTCGCGGCCATCGGGGGTGTGGGCTTTCTCAGCAGCCTAGGGAACTGACGAAACGGAAACAAACATATGGGCGGCTATATCCTGAAACGACTCCTGTCGGCGATCCCGGTCCTGCTGGGCATCACGATCATCGTCTTCCTGATCATGGCGATGATCCCGGGCGACCCGGCGACCGCGATCCTCGGCTCCTACGCCACGCCCGAGAATGTCGAGAAGCTGAACCGCGATCTGGGTTTGGACAAGCCGCTGGTGCAGCGGTATTTCATCTGGCTGGGCAATATGCTGACCGGGGACTTCGGGCGCAGTTTCAGCCTGAACAGACCCGTGATCGACGAGGTTCTGGAACGTTTCAACGCGACGCTGATCCTCGCGGGCACCAGTTTCATCCTGTGTTCGGTGCTGGGTATTCTGGCCGGTGTCGTGTCGGCGGCGCGGCAATACGGGGCGGCTGACAAGGCGATTACCTTTACCGTGCTGATCGGCATCTCGATCCCGTCCTTCTTCCTCGGCATGATGATGATCCTGCTGTTCGCGGTGAACCTGCGATGGCTGCCCGTGTCGGGCATGTATGCGATCTATGGCGGGGGCGATCTGCCGGATCTGGCCAAGCATCTGGTCATGCCCGCCACCGCGCTGGCGGTGGTCGCCACCGGTGTGATCGCGCGGCTGTCGCGGTCCGCGATGCTGGAGGTCTTGCGGCAGGATTACATCCGCACCGCCCGCGCCAAGGGCGTGCCCGAACGCAAGGTGATCATGGGCCACGCGCTGCGCGCCGCGATGGTCTCGATCATCCCCGTCCTGGGGATTCAGGCGGGATTTGTCCTGTCGGGGGCGGTCTATATCGAGATGGTGTTCCAGTGGCCCGGTGTCGGTCGGATGCTGGTCGATGCGATCCTGAAACGCGATATCCTGCTGGTGCAGGGCGGCGTGGTGTTCGTGGCCGCCTGCTATGTTCTCTTCAACATCGCGGTCGACGTGGCGCAAAGCGTGCTCGACCCGCGGATCAAGACGTGAGACGGGCATGGCGCAATTCCTGACACTTCTCTTTCGCAACCGCCTTGCCGCACTCGGCGCTGTGGTACTGGGCGCGATCCTGCTGTTGGTGATCGTGACGCCGCTGTTGCCCCTGCCCGATCCGAATGCGACCGCCACGGCGGAACGGTTCGCACGTCCGTTTACCGAGGGGCATCTGCTGGGCACCGATCATCTTGGCCGCGATCTTCTGGCGCGGCTTCTGTACGGCACGCGGCTGTCACTGGCGGTCGGGATCGCTGCGGCGGTCATCGCGGCGACAATCGGCTCGGCCATCGGGATCGTTGCGGGGTATTTCGGCGGGCGAACCGACAACATCATCATGCGGGTCATCGATATGCTGATGGCGTTTCCGTATATCCTGCTGGCCCTGGCCATCGTTGCGGCCCTCGGCCCCGGGCTGATGAACGCCCTGATCGCGGTCGCCGCGGTCAACATCCCGTTCTTCGCCCGCAACATCCGCGGCATCACCGTGGGCCTTGCCGGGCGCGAATTCATCGATGCTGCCCGGCTCTCCGGCCTTGGCCATACGCGGATCATCCTGTCCGAACTTCTGCCGAACGTGCTGTCGACCATCGTCATCGCGATGTCGACCACGGTGGGCTGGATGATCCTTGAAACCGCGGGGCTCTCCTTCCTCGGGCTCGGCTCGCAGCCGCCGGTGGCCGATCTCGGCTCCATGCTGGGCGAGGCGCGGGCGGCGCTGATCACCGCGCCGCATACCTCGGTCGTACCGGGCATCATGATCTTTCTCATCGTGATGAGCATCAATCTGCTGGGCGACGGGGTCCGCGATGCGCTCGACCCGCGGCTGCGCTCCGGCGCGCTGTCGCGGCCGCGCGCCATGACGCTGGTCGACCGCAAGGCCAAGGTCCCGGCGACCGAACAGCGGGGACTTCTCGATCTCGATGCCCTGGAGACGCAGTTCCATGTCGGCCCCCGCATCTACCGCGCGGTCAATGAGGTATCGCTCCATGTCAAGCCGGGCGAATGCGTCGGCGTGATCGGCGAGTCCGGCTCTGGCAAGTCGGTGACAGCCCTGTCGGTCATGGGACTTGTCGCCTCGCCCCCGGGGGTGATCACCGGCGGTGCGGTGCGCTATGCGGGCGAGGATCTGCTGGGCGCATCCTACGGCAAGCTGCGCCGCCGCCGGGGCGAGAATGTCGCCTATATCTTTCAGGATCCGTTGGGGACGCTGCATCCGCTTTACAAGATCGGCGATCAGTTGGTCGAGGCGATCCGGGTGCATCACAGGACCTCTGACTCTGCCGCCCGCGCCAAGGCGCTTGATCTTTTGCACGCGGTGCGCATCCCCAATGCAGAAAGCCGCCTGAACAACTATCCGCACGAGATGTCGGGCGGGATGCGCCAGCGCGTCGGCATCGCCATGGCGCTGGCCAATGATCCCGACGTCATCATCGCCGATGAACCGACCACCGCGCTGGACGTGACCGTGCAGGCGCAGATCCTTGCGCTGCTCGACGATCTGCGGCGGGCACGTGGGCTGGCGATCATCTTCATCACCCATGATTTCGGCGTGGTGGCGCAGCTTTGCGACCGGGTGGCGGTGATGTATGCGGGCCGGATCGTCGAGGAAGGACCGACGGGCGCGGTTCTGGACGCGCCCGCCCATCCCTATACCAAGCGCCTGATCGCCTGCGTCCCCGAACTTGGCAGCGGCAAGCGCAAGCTCGCCGCGATCCCCGGCCTGCCGCCGGTCGTCGACAAACTGCCCGAGGGCTGCGCCTTTGCCCCCCGCTGCGGCAAGGCGCGAGAGGACTGCCGCGGAGGGGATATCCCGCTGACGGGCACGGCCCCGCGCGCCGTGCGCTGCCTGTTCCCCGAGGAGGCCGTCTGATGCCCGCACTCGCCGTCACCGATCTGTCCAAGACCTTCCCGCTGGGCAAACCGCTTTTCGGCAAGGCGCCCGAGGGCGTGCGCGCCGTCCGCCCGATGACCTTTTCCGTTGAGAAGGGCGAAACCCTTGGCATCGTGGGTGAATCCGGCTGCGGGAAGTCCACCCTGGCGCGGATGCTGGTCGGCCTGCTGGACCCTACGACAGGCGAGATCCAGATCGCGGGCAAGGCGCTGGACAATGCCGACCCGGCGGCGTTTGGGCGGTTGATCCAGTATGTGTTTCAGGATCCGATCTCGTCACTGAACCCGCGCAAGACGATCCGCCAGATCATGGAAACGCCGCTGCGCCGTCTTTACGGGATGGGTCGGGCCGAGCGAGAGGCCCGCATCGCCGAGATTTTCGACAGCGTGAACCTGCGCGAAGAATTCCTGACCCGCTATCCCCATGAATTCTCGGGCGGGCAGGCGCAGCGGATCGGGATTGCCCGGGCGCTCGCCGCCTCCCCCGAAATCATCGTGCTGGATGAACCGGTCTCCGCGCTCGACGTGTCGGTGCAGGCGCAGGTGCTGAACCTGCTGGCCGATCTGCGCAAGGAGTTCGGGCTCACCTATCTGTTCATCAGCCACGATCTGGCCGTGGTGGAGGCCGTCAGCGACCGGGTGATCGTGCTTTATTTCGGATCGGTGGTCGAAATCGGCCGGGCCGAGCGCATCTTCAACGCGCCAAAGCACCCCTATACACAGCTGCTGGCCGACAGCGCCCCCGTGGTCGGCCGGCCGCTCGTCGCGCCGGAACAAAAGGGCAGCGACCTGCCGGATCCGCTGAACCCGCCCCCGGGCTGCGCCTTTGCCGGGCGGTGCCCGAAGGCGACCGAGATCTGCCGCACACAGGTGCCGGCACTGACCGAACAGGGAGACGACCAGCTTGCCGCCTGCCACCATCCCCTCGACACCTGAACGGCTGAGCCGCCCCGCACAGGTGGCCGAGGCGATCAAGGACTGGGTGGTCGCCGAAAGCCTGCGCCCCGGGGACCGCCTGCCGGGCGAAGCCGAGTTGATGCAGCGCTTTGGCCGCGCCAAGGGCACGATCCGCGAAGCGATGCGGATACTGGAAGCCCAGGGCTTGATCCGCACGCGCACCGGCCCCGGCGGCGGCAGTTTCGTGCACGAGGTCAGCCGGCACCGGGCCAAGGCGCTTTTGGGCAACTACTTCTTCTTCAAGGACCTCACGATCGGCGATATCTACAAGCTGCGCCTCGCGCTGGAGCCCGAGCTTGCCGCCGAATTGGCCGGAAAGCTGTCCGACGCAACGCTTTCGGCGCTTCAGGACACGATCGCGGAATACGATACCCCCTCGACCTCTTTGGAGGAGGAACGGTTGCAGCATGTCAATTCGCTGCGCTTTCACGCCATCCTGGCCGAGCAGTCCGACAATCCGCTCTTGGGCTTCGTCATCGACTTCATGGTCAGCTTGCTGTCCGACCTGACCGTCCATCGCCAGCTTTACGCCCCGGCGAATGTCGAACTCTGGTCACGCGGGCGCGACTATCAGATCCGGCTGGTCATGGCCCTTCGGGAGGGCGATGCCGGCGCGGCGCGGGCGATCATGAAGGCGCATATGCAGACCGCCTGGGCGCTGATGAAGGGGCAGGAAACCCGGATGCTGAAACGCTTCATGCCCGACCGCCCGCCACGCTGAGCGGTCAGGCCGGTTCGGCACCGACCGGGCAAAGCCAAGGACCCTCGGACGGGGTGTGGTCAAACGCAGGCCAAGGCTGTTGCCATATTGCGCACGGCCCAAGGCGCGCGTCCCCTGGCGCCGCGCGGCCGGGCATCGCCACATCGAAACAGGTCGGCGACGCGGGCGCAATACCCGAGCAAAAAACTCTGCCATTGCATTTCGACGAAAGGTCGGAGATGGTTCCTGACAGGAAAACTCAGAAAACGCGAACAGGAGCCCTTGAACATGACCTTGCCTTACCCCGCCCTTCCAATCGTTCTGCTTTCGGGCGCACTTGCCGCCGCCGGCACCGCACAGGCGCAATCGGCGCGCGAGGTGATCGATGGCTATGCCGATCTCGCGCTTGCGAAATATTCCGACAGCCTTGCCACGGCTCAGGCGCTGGATGCCGCCATCGACGCCTTTATCGCCGCGCCATCGCAACAGACGCAGGACGCGGCGAAGGCGGCCTGGCTGAATGCCCGGGTGCCCTATCAACAATCCGAGGTCTACCGCTTTGGCAATGCGGTGGTGGATGACTGGGAAGGCAAGGTGAATGCCTGGCCGCTGGATGAGGGTTTGATCGACTATGTCGATGCCGGCGCCTATGGCGAGATGAGCGAGGAGAACGCCTTCTTCCGTGCCAATGTCATTGCGAACCCGACCCTGACGGTCGGCGCGCAAACCGTGGATGCGTCCGAGATCACACCGGCCCTGCTGCAGGAATTGCACGAGATCGACGGGATCGACGCCAATGTCGCCACCGGCTATCACGCCATCGAGTTCCTGCTGTGGGGGCAGGACACCAACGGCACCGGGCCCGGCGCGGGTGCCCGCCCCTTCACCGACTACGCCCAAGGCGCGGCCTGCACCAATGCGCCCTGCGACCGGCGCGCGGCGTATCTGGCCGCGGCCTCCGACCTTCTGGTCGCCGATCTGAAGGACATCGTGGCGGCGTGGGAAGACGGCGGCGCGGCGCGTACCGATCTGGCCGAGCAATCCGAGGCGCAGGGCCTTTCGACCATCCTGACCGGCATGGGGTCGCTCAGCTATGGCGAACTGGCGGGCGAGCGGATGAAGCTGGGCCTGATCCTGCACGACCCCGAGGAAGAGCATGACTGCTTTGCCGACAACACCCACAATTCCCACTACTACGACGCACTTGGCATCCAGAATGTCTATCTCGGCCGCTACACACGGCCCGATGGAACCGAGATGGAGGTGCCCGCGCTTTCCGATCTGACGGCCTCGGTCAACCCCGATCTGGACGCAACGGTGACGGTAAAGCTGGAGGCCACGATGGCGGCCATGGCAGCGGTGAAGGCCCGTGCGGAAAGCGGCGAGGCCTATGACCAGATGATCGGCTATGGAAATGACACGGGCAATGCGCTGGTGCAGGCGGCCATCGATGCGCTGGTCGACCAGACCCGCGCGATCGAGGACGTGGTGGCCGCGCTGCAGGCCGGGGCGATTTCGGTCGAAGGGTCCGACAGCCTCGACAACCCCGGTGCGGTGTTCGAGTGACGAACGCCAAAGCCGCGAGACTATCGTGAGAGGACACCCGTTTTCGATCCTGATCGGTGCAGCCTTGGCCTGTGTGCCGGGGCTGCCCCACAAGGCGACCGCCGCCGAGTTGCTGGATGACCACCCTGTGGCCGCTGCGGATGCCGTGACGCGGGCCGGCCCGCACGGGCATTTGACGGGCGGGACCGGCACCAATCGCACCCGGATGGGACGGGACGCCTTTTCCCAGCCCTCCGGCGCGCTGAGCTTTGACCAAAGGCTCGACTTCGCGCTGGGACAGGCGGTGTTCGAACGCCCCTGGGTGGTGGCGCCATCCTCCACCAAGGCGTCTGACGGATTGGGGCCGCTGTTCGACGCGCGGGCCTGTGCGGCCTGCCATGTCCGGGCCGGGCGCGGGAGCCCCCCTACGCCGGGCGAGGCGAGGAAGGGAACGATGGTCTTCGCGTTGAGCGATGCCGCCGGTAGGCCGGACCCGGTTCTCGGCTATCAACTGCAGGATCGCGCCGTGCCCGGCATGACCGGTGAGGGCGCGGTGCGTGTCACCTATACCCCCCTGCCATTCGCCTATCCCGACGGCACGGTCGTGACCTTGCGAAAACCAGAATACGCAACCGATGCGCCGCTGGGGGCAGGCGTCGCGCTGAACCCGAGGCTGCCCCCGCCGCTGATCGGGCTTGGTCTGTTCGAGGCGATCGCCGACGCCGATCTCCTTGCCCATGCGGACCCGGACGATGCCGATGACGACGGCATTTCGGGCCGGGCGAACCGGTTCGACCGGGGCGGGACACCGGTCCTGGGCCGGTTCGGCTGGAAGGCCGACTCCGTCAGCATCATCGAGGAAACGGCGCAGGCCTTCTCTCGCGATATCGGTTTGTCGACCCGCCTGTTCCCGGCGCCCCATGGCGACTGTACGACCCGGCAGACCGTGTGCCTTGGCGCGCCCCATGGCGACGATGGCGGCCTGCCGGAAGTGGCTGACGAGATGCTCGACCTCGTATCCTTCTACGCCGGTAACCTTGCAGTCCCGGCGCGGCGGGATCTGGGCGATCCGGCTGTTCTGGCGGGCGAGGCACTGTTCGCCCGCGCCCGCTGCACCGCCTGCCATGTCCCGACCTTCACCACCGCCGCGGGCGCCGCCCCCGAACAGCGCAACCAGACGATCTGGCCCTACAGTGATTTCCTGCTGCACGATCTTGGCGAAGACCTGGCCGATGCCACGCCCACCGGGGATGTGCCCGGTTCCGAATGGCGGACCCCGCCGCTTTGGGGGATCGGCTTGACCGAAGCGGTGAACGGCCACAGGGTCTTCCTGCATGACGGCCGCGCCCGAACGCTGGAGGAAGCGATCCTCTGGCACGGGGGTGAGGCCGCGGCGGCACGTGCCGCCTTCGCCGCCTTTTCCGCCGACCAACGCGCAGCCCTCCTGCGCTTTCTGGAGAGCCTATGAGACAGACGCCCCTCCTTGCCGCCGCGTTGATAGCGCTGTCGAGTGCCGGACCGGTTTCGGCCGAAACCCGGTTCAGCACCGATGACGCCGCATTGCTGCAAGACAGCCTGATCACCACGGCCGACGCGTTCATCCTGCCCGCCTATCGCGACTATGGGGCGGCGACCGAGGACCTCACCACCGCGCTTGACGGCTATTGCGACGGCACCGCGCCGCTGGACCCGGCGCAAGCGGCCTTTGCGGACAGTTTCCTCGCCTGGCAGCGCGCGGCGATCATCCAGGTCGGCCCGATCATGGCAGAGGAAGGCCCGCTGCGCGTGCAGCTTTGGCCCGACCCCAAAGGCTTTGCCCGCCGGGCGGTGCGCATGGCCCTGCAGGCCCATGACCCCGAACTGCTGGCCGCGGGCGGACTGAAGGGGCGGTCTATCGCGCTCATCAACCTGACCGCGTTGGAAGACCTGCTTTACGGCGATCCCGCGCCGGGCAGCTATGCCTGTGATCTGGCCACGGCCATCGCCGGCTATCAGGCCGATCTTGCCAGCGATCTGGTCGCGGCGTGGTCCCCGGGCGCACCGTTTCGCAGCGACTATGACACCGCGGCAGACGGCAACGCCCGCTACGGATCGGTCGATGACCTGATCCGCGAATTTCTGGCAGGCGTCGTCGTCCATGCCGACCGCCTGCGGAAGTTCAAGATCGAACGCGGGCTGGGGCAGGGCCCCGGCGACACGCATCCCGAACGCACCGAGGCCATCGCCAGCGGCCTTGGGCTGGCCAGCATCACCGCCGGGGTGCGGGCCTTGGCCGATCTTTATACCGTGCCGGACGGGTTTTTCGATGTGACGCCCGATCTGGGCGGAACGACGGAGTTCGTCTTGCTGGGGCAAACGGCTGAGGGCATCGCCGATACGCTGGCGGAAGAGCCGCGCAGGCTGACGGAAATCGCGGAAAAAGACGGGGCCATGGCCGAGGAGTTACGCAATTTCGGTCAACTGATGCTGTATCATGACGACTACCTCAAGACCGGGCTGCCGCAATCCATCGGGCTCACCACAGGGTTCACGTCATCCGATGGCGATTGAGACGCGACGAGAGGTTCTGCGCACGCTCGCGCTGGGGCTGGGCGTGGTCGCCTGCCGCGGCGCATTGGGCCAACCGGCGGAACGGGCGGTCTATGTGGGTATCGAGACAGCAGCCGACAGCGCGCTCAGCAAGGCCAGTTTCTTTGCGGGAAGCGGCGCGCGGCTGGGCCATGTGCCGCTGGATTTCCGCGCCCATGGACTGGCAGAACACGGGGCGCGGCTGGTCGTCTTCCCGCGCCGCCCGGGCGACCGGTTCTCGGTCGTCGATGGGGAAACGCTGGAAATCGTGCAGCTCGTCCGCGCCCCGGCAGACCGGCATTTCTTCGGGCACGGGGCGTTCACCCAAGACGGTGCGCATCTGCTGGTCACCGAGAACGACCTTGAAAGCCTGCGGGGCTCCATCGGGGTGTACGACAACACCGGTCCCTTGCGCCGCGTGGGCCAGATCGCCCTGCCCGGCCCCGGCCCGCACGAGATCGTCCGCCAGCCGGGACGGGACGTGTTTCACATCGCGCTTGGCGGCCTTGAAACCCATCCCGCCTATGGCCGCGCGCCCCTGAACCTGCACGATTTCCGCAGCCAAGTCGTGACGCTCGATTTCGAGACGGGCGATCTGACCCAACTGGGCTATTGGCCGGGATCCGAAGGGATTTCGCTGCGCCACCTCGCGATGGACCACCGGGGGCGCCTTTATATCGGCGGGCAGATCAAGAGCACGGCCCGGGCAACAGGCGACGGCGTGGTCTGGCTTGTGGATGGCGATTGCGTGGATCGCCTTGCCCCGGATGTCTCGCTGGGTGGCTATGTCTCGTCCGTCGCCGCGCATGGAAAGCAGGCCCTTGTGTCATCCAAGGAATCCGGGGTGGTCCTGTGTCTGGACGGACAGACGGTAGTCGGGTCGCAAAGGATGGAGGGGGCCGGGGCCGCCGCGCTCGGCCCGGGTCTGACCGCGGTCTCGGGCTTCACCCTGCTGACACTGAACGGAAACGACGTCGCGGTCCTGCGGGGCCACGAGTTCGACAATCACGGGTTGGGGATCGGTTAGGCCAATCGGCCCGGCCCCCCGCCAGACCAAGCCACGGAGGGGACAGAGGCCGGGGCCGCCATACAGGCGACCCCGGGCAAGGGCTCAATGCTCGGCGTCGTTGGCCGGCTTGGCGTTGAGCTGACCATAGCGTTCGGCGCCCAGCGACTCGTGCAGGTCAAGCTGGGTTTCGAGAAAGTCGATATGGCCCTCCTCGTCGGCGATCAGGCTTTCGAACAGGTCCTTCGTGACGTAGTCGCCAACCTTTTCGCAGTGGTTCCGCGCCTCGATATAGAGATTCCGCGCCTCATGCTCTGCCGCGAGGTCGCATTCCAGCGTTTCCTTCAGCGTCTGCCCGATGCGCAGCGGGTCGAGTTTTTGCAGATTGGGGTGCCCTTCAAGGAAGATGATCCGCTCGATCAGCTTGTCGGCGTGGTTCATCTCCTCGATGCTTTCCTTGCGCGAGACATCGGCAAGATGCCCATAGCCCCAGTCTTCCTGCAGGCGGTAATGCAGCCAGTACTGGCTGACCGCGGTCAGTTCGCTGCGGAGCGCCTTGTTGAGGTATTCAATGACTTCGGTATCACCCTTCATCGCTCGTCTTCCTGTTTTGTCGCGCGGCGCAGGCCGCGCAAGTGCGTGGGAACCCCAAGACTGTCGCTCTTGCGCATCGTGTCAACGAAGAGCGGCAGGCATCCGCCGCAATCGGACGACTTGCCGAGGGCATGAAACACCTTGCCCGGCGTGATGATCGTCTCGGGGTCGGAGGCGCGCATCCAGTCCATGGCCCGCCGGATATCCGTATCGGAGATGGACATGCAATGGCAGACAATCATCTGGAGACCCTTTCCATTTGGGACAGGCCGCGCACCGCGCCGGCTGCCATATTGTCGGGCGACCGACCACCGGTCTGCCCGTTCTCAAGGCTGCGGGGGAAACCGTGTGAACGGGCGGGCGCGCATGAGGCCCTGCGTCGTCCTTTTGCAGCCTCTGCCAGCATTTCTTGCGGCTCCCTCTCCTGCGGCTCGTCCCCGGTTACGCCTGATTTCCGGTTGAACGCCTCAATTGTTGATCAAATCCATCGGATTTGTAAACCCTGTTGCTGTCCCTCACTGGTCCTCCAGCAGATGCTCATAGCGCGCATCGGTCAGTGTCTTGAGGAAGGCCACCAACGCGTCGATCCGTTGATCATCCAGCGCCGGGCCGATTTCGAGCTTGTCCAGCGACACGGTGTCAGGCACCGGCGGCGGGCCGAAAGGGGCGCCCGTCTCGGGGTTGATCTTCCGCGCCTCGGCCTTCGTGTTGTAAGTGTTGTAGAACAGGATGACGGTGCGCAGATCGCCAAACACGCCGTTGTGCATGTAGGGCGGCGTGACTGCGACGTTGCGCAGCGTGGGCGTCCGGAACTTGCCCCGCTGCGCCGGATCATCGACCGCCGGATTGTCCAAGAGCCCGCCATCGACAGTCCCGAGGGGGACGCCGTTCATTGCACGCAGGGCGCGGTTCTCCGGCGTTCCGATGTTGTGATAGCTGTGGTCGGTAAAGGTCTCGGCCGTGTCCATCTCGGTCTTGGCGAGCTTGTGACATTCGGCGCAGTTGGTGAATTGCTGCGAGAAGAACAGCAACCGGCCAAGCTCTTCCTGCTGCGTCAGGTCCGCCTCGCCCCTCAACCAACGGTCGTATCTTGAATCGAAGGGCGCAAAGTCCTCGGTCCGCTCAAACGCGGCGATGGCGCGGGTCATGGCGGCATACCCGGCCTCTGCATCCTCAAGGACGCCCGCGCCATAAAGCGCGGGGAAGGCTGCCACATAAACCGGGTCCTCCCGCAGTCGGGCCACCACGGCGGCCTTGTCGGGCATGCCCATCTCGATGGGGTTGAGCGGCGGGCCACCGGCCTGATCCTCAAGCGTGGCGGCCCGACCATCCAGGAACTGCCCGCCGACCCATGCACCGTCCGCCCCGCGATGAAAGGCCGGGATGAGTGCCGCATAGCTGGCCGTCGGCGCGTTGCGGTCGCCAAGCGATACGCCATCATCGCCGGGGGAGGCCATGCCGCGCGGGTCGGCAAAGCCGTAATCGGGATTGTGGCAGCTTGCGCAGGCCTGCGTCCGTTTCGCCGAGAGGTTGGTGTCAAAAAACAGCCGCTCCCCCAATGCCTCGGGCGTCTGCGGCACCGTTTCGGGCCCGGCGGCTGCGAAAAAGGCCACGAGTGCCAACGCAGCGGACAGCGCAACAGACAGGGATTTGGAAGCGATCGTCATCGGCGGGCCCTTTTCTGACAGAGATAGTCAGAAATATGGCCCGCACCCATGATCTGAATCAAGGCGGCCCGCTCAGATCATGGTGGTCATACCCCCTTCGTGATGGTCGGCCCTGCGCTGATGCTGGTGGTGAGGGCCGCTGGAACGACGAAATCACCCTCCGCCAGCTTCACCGGATATTGCCGTATGGGTGTGTCGCGGAAACCGGCTGTCCGCCCTGTCCCGCCGCAAGCCCGTGTCGAGCCGGTCTTTGGCAAGCCTGGCGTTTTCGGCCGCGGCGAGGCGCGCAAGCGCCACGGCTTCCGATCCGGTCTCGATCATCGCGCGCCGCCAGATCCGGTGAACCGAGGCCGCGCTCCACGGCAGGACGGCCTGGCTCACCCAGGCGCGCGCGGGCGGGGGCAGGCGATCATGCGCCGCCATCGGATTCTGTCGCGCCCGGGCGGGCAGCGTGCTGCGCGCATTGCCCGTCATGCCGCATGGCCCCATTGCGGGAACGGGTCGGGCAAGCATGCCCAGCGGTCGGGCTGGAAGGTCGTTTCCGGCACAAGGCAGCGATCGAGCATCGACGTGATCCGGGCCGGGTTCATTGCCCCAAGCGTTCCGATGAACACAAGCTCCTGCCGCCGGTCGCCGAATTCTCCCGCAACCCGCTCGGCCATCCGCGCATGATCTTCCGGTGGCCAGTGCTTTTCGGGAACCGCGGCCCACCAAAGACCCAGGGCACGGACCTCGACCGCCGAGCCCGCCATCGAGAACTCACCCGCCCAATGGGGGCGCGTGGCGATCCAGAAATGCCCCTTGGCCCGAATGACGCCCGGCAGCGGCGTGTCGAAGAACTCTGCCAGCCTGGTCGGATCAAAGGGTCGCTCCGCGCGGTAGACAAAGCTGGTGATGCCGTATTCCGCATCCTCGGGCACATGGTCGGCAAAACCGTAAAGCTCCTGCACCCAGGTCGGATGACGATGGGCGGCCTCAAAGCTGAACCGGCCCGTGCCGATGATCTCGGCAGCGTCCACCCGGGCGTAGTCGGTCTCGATGATCTTCGCATCCGCGTTCAGCGCGCGCAGGATCGCACGGGCGGCGGCCAGATCCTCGGCCGAGGCGGCCGAGACCTTGTTCAGCACGATCACATCGGCAAACTCGATCTGGTCGGTCAGCAGGTTGACCAGCGTGCGCTCATCCTCGGGGCCGAGGTCCTCGCCGCGGTCCTTCAGGAAGTCCTGGCTGGAGAAGTCGCGCAGCAGGTGCGCGGCGTCGACCACCGTCACCATCGTGTCGAGTTCGGAAATGTCCGACAGGGATCGCCCCTCCTCATCGCGAAATTCGAAGGTGGCGGCCACCGGCAGCGGTTCCGACACGCCGGTGGATTCGATCAGCAGATAGTCGAAGCGGCCCTCCTCGGCTAGGCGGCGCACCTCGACCAACAGGTCGTCGCGCAGGGTACAGCAGATGCAGCCGTTGCTCATCTCGACCAGCTTTTCCTCACCACGGGACAACGCGCTGCCCGCGCGCACGAGATCGGCGTCGATGTTCACCTCGGACATGTCGTTGACGATCACCGCGACGCGGCGGCCATCACGGTTGTTCAGCACATGGTTCAACAGCGTCGTCTTGCCGGCCCCGAGAAAGCCGGAAAGGACCGTGACCGGGAGTTTTGCCGGGCTGGTCATTGTCGACCCTCCGCGTCAAGTTGGGCGGCGACGGCCTTGATTGCCGCCAGCAGCCCCGTGTGGCAGTCGGCAGCTTGGGTGTGGGCGTGTGCCAGCCTTGCATGGTCGTCTGCGTCCACCGCTGGTGCATCCTGCGTATTGCGCGCGATCTGATGCTCATGCCGGGCGATCCCGGCCTCATGGCCGACAAGCCGGGCCTCGTGCAACATCAACGCCGCCTCGGCCCGTTTCAGGGTCGCCAAGGCCTCCAGATGCGCCTGCCGCCAGCGGAAATGGTCCTCTGCCTGTTTCAGATGTTCCGCATAGATCCTGTCGTCGGTGATGGTCACTCGTCTCTCCCTGCATCGGTGTCTCACTTGCCTGAGGCCGGCGAAGCGCAGGTTGTAACGTAATGTTATACTATTGCTTTTCGCAAGCCAGATTTTCGGGCTGAGTGACCGTGGCAAGATGCCGCCTGAGTGGGGCCCATCTGACGCCCGCGCCGAACCCGGAAACCAATGCGCGCCTGCTCCGCGACTTGCGCCGCTGGCGTAGCCGGAACTCTTCCCCAAAAAACAGTTGCGACCTGCAGGAACTGTGGCAAGGAAGACCTTGCGCGCCGCATGATCACACCCGAAAGTTGCACCATCGAAGCCTCTTTCCAAGCGATGCACATGTCCCGCTTCACACTGTTTTTCGCGACCACCCTGCTTTTCGCAGCACTCCCTCAGCTTGTGCTGGCCCATGTCACCGCGACCGGCCCGGGCGGTTTCACGGCCGGGTTCGAGCATCCGCTGACAGGATACGACCATCTGCTTGCGATGTTCTCGGTCGGGGTATGGGGCGCGCAGATGGGGGGCGCCGGGTCTGGACGCTTCCGGTCACCTTTCCCCTGATCATGGTGGTCGGCGCAATGGCAGGCACGGCCGGACTTCCACTGCCGCGCGTCGAAACCGGAATTGCCCTTTCGGTCATCGTTCTGGGGGCCGCCATCGCCGCGGAATGGCGTCCATGGGAATGGGTGACGCTTGCCATCGTGGCGGTCTTTGCGATCTTCCACGGCTATGCGCATGGCGCCGAACTGCCCCGCGCGGCCGATCCCGCCAACTACGCGACCGGGTTCGTGCTCGCGACCGGCATGATCCATGTCCTCGGGATCGGCGTCGGCCTGCTTTTGAACCCGATCTGGCAAGGGCGGCTATCCCGCCTTTTGGGGGCCGCGATTGCGCTGGCGGGCGTTGGATTCCTTGTGCTCTGATCGGATCCCGCGCCCCGCGCGAACCGCCCGGCTCTGGCTGGGCGGGTTGCTGGCGGCTGGCGGCCTCGCCCTCGGCGCCGCTGTTCTGATCTCTGACCTGCTCGCCTATTGGGTGCCGCGATCATGGCTCAGCGCGCCGCTCCTGCTGCCCCTGGCGGGGCTGGGGCTCGGACTTTCCCGGTTTTGCGCCATGCCGGCCGCAGGGCTGCTGCTGGTCTGGCTGGCGGGTGCCGCCGCGGCTGTCCTCTGGCGCGTCCCGATCATGGATCGGCTTGCCGAGCTGCCCGGCGCGGTCTCGCACGACTTCCTGACCCTGCCGATTGCCGCGCTCGCCATCGGGGGGACGCTTGTGCCCGGCGGTCGGGCGACCCGCATCGCGCTCTGGCCCGCCGCACTGATCGGCGGCGGTGCCTATGCGATGACGGTAAAGCTGTCAGACCCGGGCGATATCGGCGATCCGACCGTGCTGTTGGCCGGTCTCGGCCTTGGCCTATGGGTAGCCCTGACCCTGAACGTTGCCGCCCGGATCCCCCCGGCGCGCTGGGCAGAAACGGCAAGCCGCATCCTGGGAAGCTGGCTGATCGCCATCGGCCTGATTTACGGCAGCCTCGCCCTTCCGGGAAACCGCCCTGCCCAACCGACGCCACCCCCCGAGCGAACCTTACCGCCCCCGCGCTTTCCGGACTTTGGAGAAACCGGGGACGCACCGCCAGCGGATGTCGACGGCTCCCGCTTTCCGTTTCAGAGTGACGGCGCATTCAACCCCGAGCGCGCGCCTTAGCGTTTCGGCCTTTTGCCTTGGTTGAGATCATGTGACCGCGCGAAACCAGCGAGACACTGGCGACCCCGGCAGGACTCGAACCTGCAACCTATCCCTTAGGAGGGGATTGCTCTATCCTGTTGAGCCACGGGGCCGCGCGCCGCCTTTGTCCCCGGAAACCGGCGACCATGCAACCCTACATCCGCGTGGACTTCCTCGGTCGCTGCGTTTAACTGGTTCGATCAGCCGCGACAGGACCCAACACCACGTGACCGCCCCCGTTCCGCCCCGTCCGCGCCGCCCGCTTACGCTGCGCGATGTCTCCG
Organism: Rhodovulum sp. P5; assembly: GCF_002079305.1. NCBI lineage: Bacteria > Pseudomonadati > Pseudomonadota > Alphaproteobacteria > Rhodobacterales > Paracoccaceae > Rhodovulum > Rhodovulum sp. P5. The sequence goes on along the minus strand of NZ_CP015039.1, from coordinate 2,485,702 downwards.
AAGCCTCGGGCGTGTCGGAAATGACGGTCAGCCGCGTGCTGCGCGACAGTGGCGATGTCTCGGCAAAGACACGGGACAAGGTTCTGGCCGCGGCCAAGCAGCTTGGCTATGTGCCGAACAAGATCGCCGGCGGTCTGGCCAGCCAACGGGTGAACCTTGTGGGCGTCATCATTCCGACGCTGTCGAACATGGTGTTCCCCGAGGTGCTGTCTGGCATCAACGAGGTTCTGGAACACACGCCGCTGCAACCGGTGGTGGGGCTGTCGCGCTATGATCCGCCGCACGAGGAAAAGGTGCTGTTCGAGATGCTGTCGTGGCGGCCATCGGGGATGATCATCGCCGGTCTGGAACATTCCGAAGCCGCCCGCGCCATGTTGCGGGCCGCCGGGATCCCGGTGGTGGAAATCCTCGACCTCGATGGCGAACCGGTCGACTCCGTCGTCGGGATTTCGCACCGCCGGGCGGGTGCCGAGATGGCCGAGACCATCGCCGAAGCGGGCTATCGGCGCATCGGTTTTCTGGGCACCAAGATGCCGATGGATCACCGCGCGCGGAAACGGTTCGAAGGGTTCACCGGCGCCCTGGCCCGTCGGGGTATCGAGATCATCGACCAGGAGTTCTATTCGGGCGGCTCCGGCCTTGCCAAGGGGCGGGAGATGACCCGGGCGCTCTTGGAGCGCACGCCGGACCTCGATTTCCTCTACTACTCCAACGACATGATCGCCGCGGGTGGCCTGCTGTACTGTATCCAGACGGGCATCGACGTGCCCGGACGGCTGGGCCTTGCCGGGTTCAACGGGATCGAGTTGCTGGACGGTCTGCCCCTTCGCCCCGCGACGATGGACATCCGCAGGCGGGAAATCGGGCGGCGCGCGGCACAGATCATCGCCGACTGCGCCGAACAGGGGCTTTCGGGCAAGGGTGAACGGGTGGCATTACGGCCGCTGTTCGACCCGGGCGACACGTTGCGCCAAGCCCCTTCAAACGGTGGACAAGCCCGCAGCGATCATGTTTAACCGCGGCGACCGCCCCGGCTGGAGATACACGAGGCACCGATGCCCGACGTCTCGATCGTGATCCCGATGAAGAATGAAACCGGGAACGTGGCGTTCCTGCTGGACGATATTGCCAAGGCATGCGGCTCGCTCGACAGCCATGAGGTGATCGTCGTCGATGACGGCTCCACCGACGACACCGCCGCCAAGGTGCGCGAGATCATGCGCACCGACCCCTCGGTTCGGCTGGTGCAGCATCCGACCTCGGGCGGGCAGAGCGCCGCCGTTCACAGCGGGGTGCACGCCGCGCGCGCACCCATCGTGTGTACGCTGGACGGTGACGGGCAGAACCCGGCCTCGGAACTGCCGAAGCTGTGGCAGCCGCTGATCGACGATGCGACCGGGCGCTTGGGCCTTGTCGCCGGGCAGCGGGTAAAGCGGCAGGACACGTTGTCGAAACGCTGGGCCTCGCGGTTCGCCAATGCCCTGCGGTCGTGGCTGTTGCAGGATGGCACGCGCGACACAGGTTGCGGGCTGAAGGGGTTCCGCCGCGACGGGTTCGTGGCCCTGCCCTATTTCGACCATATGCACCGCTATCTTCCCGCGCTGTTCAAACGCGACGGGTGGGAGATCGCGCTGGTCGATGTTGCGCACCGAGAGCGCAATGCGGGGCAATCGAAATACAACAACCTTCAGCGCGCCCTTGTCGGGATCCACGATCTTGTGGGCGTGGCCTGGCTGATCAAGCGTCGCAAGAAGGCACGTCCCCTGCCGGAGGGCGGCCATGTCGATTGAGACGGCGTTTTCCTGGCTTGCGGTCAACAGCTGGACCGAGTTCTGGTGGGTGATGATCGGCCTTGGCGGGCAGTTGATGTTCACCGCCCGGTTCCTGGTGCAATGGATCGCGTCGGAGCGGGCGAAAAACTCGGTCGTGCCGCTGGCCTTCTGGTATTTCTCGCTTGCGGGCGGCCTGATCCTGTTCGCCTATGCGGTCTATCGCAAGGACCCGGTCTTTATCCTCGGCCAGTCGATGGGGCTGTTCATCTACCTGCGGAACCTCTGGCTGATCTATGACCATCGCCGCCGCACCGCTGTCTGAGCGTACCGGCTGGCTGATCCCGGCGGGCGCGCTGGTGCTTGCGATCACCGGTCTGCGCGTCTGGCTGCTGTCCCTCAACGGCATGGATTTGTTCGTGGACGAGGCGCAGTACTGGCTCTGGGGGCAGGAACTGGCCTTTGGCTACTATTCCAAGCCGCCGATGATCGGATGGGTGATCCGCGCCGTGACCGATCTGGCCGGCAGCGATGCGCCGTTCTGGGTGCGGCTGCCCGCGCCGCTGTTTCATGGCGCGACGGCGCTGATCCTGGGTTGGATCGCGGCCGGCCTCTGGGGTGCGCGGGCCGCGGTTCTTGTGGCCGCGGGATATGCGACCCTGCCGATGGTTGCGGTGGGCTCCATCCTGATTTCGACCGACACGATCCTGTTCCCCTTTCTCGCCCTTGCGCTGGCCGGGTGGCTGCGGGTGCTGGATGGCGGTGGGCGGGGTTGGGCAGTTGCGACCGGGGTCGCGCTTGGCCTTGGCTTCCTGTCGAAATACGCGGCGATCTATTTCCTGATCTGCGCGCCGCTGGCGGCGCTTCTGTTCCGGCAGGCGCGGCCCCGGCTGGCCGATGCCTTGACCGTTCTGGGGGTCTTCGCCCTGACCATATCGCCGAACGTGATCTGGAACCTCGTCAACGGGTTCAGCACGCTGGAACACACGCTCGACAATGCCGACTGGGTGCGCGACCCGGGCGGGCGAACGCATGTGGAGCTTGGTTCGCTGGCCGAATTCCTTGCGTCGCAGTCCGGGGTGTTCGGCCCGATCCTGTTCGGCGGATTGATCTGGCTGACAATGCGCGCGGGCCGGGCCGATTTCGGTCAGCGACTGATGCTGGTCTTTTCCTTGCCGATCCTTGTGCTGATCTGCGGGCAGGCGCTTGTGTCGGGCGCCTATGCCAACTGGGCGGCGACTGCGTATCTGGCCGGAACGCTGGCGGTTCTGCCATGGCTGCGGCCCGCGTGGCGCTGGGCGTCCTTTGCCGTCAATGGCACCGTCGCACTGGCCCTGCCGGTGATGGGCGCGTTCCCTTGGGCATTTGCGCCCGGGGGGGAGCCCTTGCTGGCGCGATATCTTGGCCGGGCAGAGATGAGTGCCGCCGTCATTGCCACTGCGAAGGACAGCCACCAAGACATCGTCGTCGCCGAAAACCGCGACGTGCTGGCCGACCTGTTCTACAGCGGGCGGGACAGCGGGCTGACCTTCTTCGCGGTGCCATCGGTGGGCCGGGCCCCGAACCACTATGCCCTGAAACATCCGCTGCCCCCTGGCGCGGAAGGGGACGTTCTGTTCGTCGCCTCCGGGCAGGTGCCGCCCTGTGCGCGCGATGAAATACCGCTGGCCGAGATCACGCCGGACACGGGCGCCTATCGCGGGAAACGGTTCGCGCTCTACGTCCTGCCGGCCACCTGCTGGTACGCCGCGGACCTAACCGTTCAGTCCAGTGCGAATACCGGCGCGCCATAGCCGACAAGCGCACCGTCCGCGACAAGGCACTCCCCAAGGGTACCCGGCGTTTCCGCCACCACGGGATGGAGCAGCCTCCCGGCCTCGATGAAGGCAAGGATCTGGCCTGCGGTCACCTGTTGCCCGATCGTGGCCTCCGGTTCGGTGCGCCCGGGATGGACCGCGCGGAACAGGCCGAAATGCGATGCGCGCACGACCTGCGCGGCCTCCGGCTGTGGCGGGGCGGGGTCGGCGATGGGCGCAGCAGATGTCGCGGCCCGGAGCGCGATCCGCGTATCGCGACCTTGGTGCACCAGTTCCGAAAGCCCCTGCTGGCGCACCAGCCGCATGAGGTGCTCGATCTCATCCAGCGTCATCGGCAGCCCCCGTCCCGTGCCCGGCGGCGATCAGCGCCTCAAGGTAATGAATGTCGATCCCGCCGGCCCGCACGCCCGGATCGGCCAGCAATCGCAGATGCAGGGCGATGTTGGTGTCGATCCCGCCGATGACCGTCTCTGCCAGGGCCGTTTGCATCCGGGCCAACGCAACCGCGCGATCCGGCCCATGGGTGACGATCTTGGCAATGAGGGAGTCGTAATGCGGGGGAACCTGATACCCGGGATAAAGATGCGACTCGACTCGCACACCGGGCCCGCCCGGCGGCAGCCAGTCCGTGACCTGACCGGGGGACGGCAGGAATTTGTCCGGGTCCTCGGCATTGATCCTGCATTCGATGGCGTGGCCATGGATAAGGATATCGTCCTGCGCAACCGACAGCGGATGACCTTGGGCGATCCGGATCTGTTCGCAGACGATATCGATGCCGGTCACCATCTCAGTCACGGGATGTTCGACCTGCAGGCGTGTGTTCATCTCGATGAAAAAGAACCCGCCATCCTGATAGAGAAATTCGAACGTGCCGGCGCCGACATAGCCAAGGGTCTTGCAGGCTGCGACGCAGCGCGTGCCGATGTCGGCAATCGCGTCGCGGGGAATACCCGGTGCCGGGGCTTCCTCGATCACCTTCTGATGGCGGCGCTGGAGAGAGCAGTCCCGCTCCCCCAGCCAGACGGCGTCGCCATGGGCGTCGGCCAGCACCTGAATCTCGATATGCCGCGGACGGTCGAGGAACTTCTCAAGATAAAGGGTCGGATTGCCGAAGGCCTGCCGCGCCTCCGTCCGGGTGGTGGAAACGGCGCGGTCCAGATCCTCGGCCACGCGGACGACCCGCATGCCGCGCCCGCCGCCGCCGCCGGCGGCCTTGACCAGCACCGGATAGCCAACCTTCGCCGCGACCGCCTGGATCGCCTGCGGATCGTCGGGCAAGGCCCCGTCCGAGCCGGGCACGCAAGGTACACCCGCCTCACGCATCGCCTGTTTCGCCGCGACCTTGTCGCCCATGGTACGGATCGCCCGCGCATTCGGCCCGATAAAGGTCAGCCCCGCACCTTCGACCGCCGCGGCGAAATCGGCGTTCTCGGACAGGAAGCCATAGCCGGGATGGATCGCCTGCGCGCCCGTCAGTTCCGCAGCCAACAGGATGCGCTCCGTGTGAAGATAGCTTTCGCTTGCCGCAGCGGGGCCGATGCACAAGGACCGGTCCGCCAGCGCGACATGGCGCAGACCGGCATCCGCCTCGGAATGGACCGCCACAGTCCGCAGGCCCAGCGCCCGGCAGGCGCGCAGGATGCGCAAGGCGATTTCCCCCCGATTGGCAATAAGGACCGTATCGAACATCGGTCTAGCCCCCGGGCCGCAGCGTGATCAGCAGATCGCCCCGGGCCACCATCTGGCCGTTCTCGGCATGGATCACCGCCACGACACCGGCCGTTTCGGCCTCCACCGGCGTCAGCATCTTCATCGCCTCCAACAGGGCCAGCGGATCGCCGGCGGAGACGGGCGCCCCGACCTCGACAAAAGGCGGCGCATCGGGCGCGGGCGCGCGGTAGAAACACCCGGCCATGGGCGCGCGAATCTCGCTGGTGCCGTCGTCGGGCTCGGCCACCGGCGGTGGCGCGTCCCGGGGCGCAATGGCGGGCGGGCCATCCGCGCTTTCCCCCGCGGGTACGTCAAGCCGCAGATTGAGGCTTTCGTCGCCCGCAGCATAGTCAAGTTCGGCAATGCCGTGGCGCCGCATCAGGACGATCAGGCTTTCGATAAAGGTCGTGTCCATGCCCCGCCTGCCGCCTTTCGATCCCCGGTTTGCCCATCCGGAGAATTGAGCACGACAGGGGCCGCAGTTTCAAGGTGACCTGAAACATCCCGCCGCGGCGCGAATGCGGTTTCGTTTCCGGCACGGCTGGTGTTGACTGGCCAAAATCGCAACAGGACGACCCGATCATGACCAAGCCCCCAGAGCCGCGCCGCGTCGATCTCAACTCCGACATGGGAGAGGGCTTCGGCTGCTATCGTATGGGCGATGACGCGGCGATCCTGAAGATCGTGACATCGGCCAATGTCGCCTGCGGGCTGCATGCCGGCGACCCCGAAATCATGGTGGAAACCTTCCGCATCGCAAAGGAGAACGGCGTTGCCATCGGGGCCCATCCGGGCTTTCCCGATCTCTGGGGGTTCGGACGGCGGAACATTCCCTATTCACCGGGGGAAATCGAGCGTCTGGTCGCCTACCAGATCGGGGCGGCGCAGGCGTTGGCCGCCTATGCGGGACACCAGATCACCTATGTCAAACCGCACGGGGCCCTTGGCAATCTGGGCAGCGCAGACCCGGAGGTCGCAGCTGCGGTGACACGGGCGATCTGCGCGGTGGATCGCAACCTGATCTCTCTATCCATCGCCATGGGCGAACAGGAACGCGCCGCGCGCGAGGCTGGCCTGAAGGTGAAATCGGAGATCTTCGCCGACCGCGCCTATACCGACACCGGCCACCTGGTCAGCCGCTCCGAACCCGGCGCTGTGATCCACGACCCGGATGAGGCCGCGGCCCGGATCGTGCGGATGGTCGAGGGCGGCGCCATTGAAACCGTGACCGGCAAACGCCTTGAAACCGCGATCGACTCCATCTGCGTGCACAGCGACAAGCCCAGCGCCGTGGCGCAGGCCGCGCGGGTGCGCGACGCCCTTGAAGAACGGGGCATCAGGGTCGAAAGCTTCGTTTAACCCCGCCTTGCCAAGCCCCAAGGATTGCTTGACAAGTGGGCATCCCTCGGCGATCAAACCCGCCTACAACCTGTCCGTGCATGGGCAGACCTTAGTGCCAAGGTGGTAACGTGGCGAATTTCCTTCACAAGGGCGACCTGCCCGATGACCTCGATCTCGGCCCCGTTGTCGCGATCGACTGCGAAACCATGGGGCTCAATCCCCATCGCGACCGGCTGTGCGTGGTGCAGATGTCCGGTGGCGACGGCAATGCCCATCTCGTGCAGGTGGCGAAGGGTCAGACAGAGGCGCCGAACCTTGCCCGCCTGCTGGCCGATCCAAGTGTTCTGAAGCTGTTTCATTTCGGCCGCTTCGACATTGCGGTGCTGCTGAAGACCTTCGGCGTCCTGACCACACCCGTCTATTGCACCAAGATCGCGTCAAAGCTCGTGCGTACCTATACCGACCGGCACGGGCTGAAGAACCTGCTGCAAGAGCTTCTGGATGTCGACATTTCCAAACAGCAGCAAAGCTCCGACTGGGGCGCGTCGGATTTGACCGCGGCGCAGCTTGACTATGCGGCATCCGACGTGCTGCACCTGCACCGCCTGAAAGGCGTGCTGGACGGCATGCTGGGGCGCGAGGGACGCACGGACATCGCGCAGTCGTGTTTCGATTTCCTGCCGGTGCGCGCGAAGCTCGATCTTGAAGGCTGGCCCGAGACGGACATCTTTGCCCATTGAGGCATGACATGACCCAAGAAGGCTCCCTTTCGATTGGCCGGCGCGTCCTTACGCGCGAGGCGGACGCCGTTCAGATGCTGGCCGATGCCTTGGACGACAATTTCGTCAAGGCGCTTGACCTGATCCTGAACGCGCGGGGTCGGGTGATCGTCTCTGGCATGGGCAAATCGGGGCATATCGCGCGCAAGATCGCGGCGACCTTCGCGTCCACCGGAACGCCCGCCCATTTCGTGCACCCGGCCGAGGCCAGTCACGGCGATCTGGGCATGCTGGCCCGGGGCGATGTCTGCCTTGTGCTGTCGAATTCCGGCGAGACGCCGGAGCTTGCCGATATCGTCGGTTATACGCGGCGGTTTTCCATTCCGCTGATCGGGGTCGCCGGACGGGCCGACAGCACGCTTCTGCGCCAGGCCGATGTCGCGCTGGTGTTGCCGCAGGCGGGGGAAGCCTGCCCGATGAACCTTGCCCCCACGACATCGACCACGATGACGCTGGCCCTGGGCGACGCGCTGGCCGTGGCGCTGATGGCGCATCGCCGGTTCACGCCCGAAAACTTCCGCGAATTCCATCCCGGCGGCAAGCTTGGCGCGCGCCTGTCCACGGTGGCGGACCTGATGCATGGACCCGACCGCCTGCCTCTGGTCACGCCGCAAACGCCGCTGGCCGACGCCCTGTTCACGATGAGCGAGAAGGGATTTGGCGTGGTCGGCGTGACCGATCCTGCGGGACGGCTGATCGGTATCGTCACCGATGGCGATCTGCGCCGCCACATCGACGGGCTGATGGAGCGGACAATCGACGAGGTGATGACCCGCGATCCCTTCACGATCGAGCCCGACGCACTGGCCGAGACCGCCCTTGGCCTGATGAACGACCGAAAGATCAACTGCCTGTTCGTGAACGGGGACGCCGGCGCGCCGGTGGGCATTCTCGGCATTCACGACTGTCTGCGCGCCGGGATCGTCTGACTATGCCCGCACAAGGCGACAGCTATTCCCGGTTCATCGCGCTATCGAAGATCGCCCTCCCGCTGGCGGCGCTGGGGGTTCTTGCGACGCTCTTCCTGTTGTCGCGGATCAGCGCGCCGGGCTCTGACGGGCTGACCATCCTGCCGCAGGCAGAGGTGACGCGTTTGTTGAAGGAACAACGCCTGACGGCGCCAACCTATGCCGGCGTCACGCGGGACGGCACCCAGATCGCGCTGGCGGCAGAAAGTGCGCGCCGCGACCCCGACACCCCCGGGCGCACCATCGCCGATGTCGTCACCGTAAGCCTGGACCTTGCGGACGGCACCAAGGCCGGCATCACGGCCGACCACGGGACGATGGATCGCGATGCCGGCCAGTTGGTTCTGGAGGGCGACACGACCGTGACGACCTCGACCGGCTACCGAATACAGTCCCAGCAGGTCATCACATCGCTGGACGACACAGAGGTCATCGCGCCCGGACAAGTCACGGCCGAAGGACCGCCCGGCCGGCTGGAGGCCGGCAGCATGCGGCTCGCCACTCGCCCGGGCGAGCCCGACAACTATCTACTTGTTTTCAAGGATGGCGTTAAACTGGTATACGACCCCCAGAGGTGAGGGAAGGGTTTCGATTTGCTGGTTCGCCGTTTATCTGCACTGTTTGCGCTCGTCTTGCTGTGCGGGCCCGCCCTCGCACAGGGCACCGATGTGAAGTTCGGGTCCCTCGAACATGACAGCACCCAACCGATCGAGATCACTTCGGAACAGCTTGACGTGGATCAGGCCGCGGGAACCGTTCTGTTTACGGGCGACGTCTTTGCCACCCAAGGCAACCTGCGTCTGCAGGCCGAGGAAATTACCGTGTTCTACGCGGATGACAGCGCGGAAGGAAACCGGATCGACCGGGTCGAGGCTGACGGCAGTGTCGTTCTCGTGCTGAACGAGGAGGCCGCAGAGGGCGATTTCGGCGTCTACAGGGTCGCCGATGGCGTGGTGGAGATGTCTGGCAATGTCCTTCTGACACAAGGTCCGGGCACCGTCGCCGGGGACAAGCTGGTGGTGAACCTTGGGACCGGGATCGGCCGGATGGAGGGACGCGTACGCACCGTCCTGCGCCCCGAAGGGACCTCCCGATGACGGCGGAGGGTGGCAGATTCACGCCCGCCGATGGCGATCTTGGCCTTCGGGTGACGGCGCTGAGGAAATCCTATCGCCGCCGTCCGATCATCCGCGATGTCAGCCTGACGCTCGACCGGGGGGAGGTTGTCGCCCTGCTCGGCCCGAACGGATCGGGCAAGACGACATGTTTCTATGCGATTGCGGGGCTTATCATGCCCGAGGGCGGCCGCGTGGTCATTGACGGGCGCGACGTGACCAACCTGCCGATGTATCGCCGTGCACGCATGGGGATCGGGTACCTGCCGCAGGAGGTCAGCATCTTTCGCGGCCTCAATGTCGAGGACAACATTTCCGCGATTCTCGAAATCGTCGAAGACGACCGCCACAAGCGGCGCGAAAGGCTGGAAGAACTGCTGTCGGAATTCTCTATCGAACATCTGCGCAGGGCCCCGGCCCTGTCGCTCTCGGGTGGGGAACGGCGGCGGGTGGAAATCGCCCGCGCCCTTGCGGCCAATCCGAAATACCTTTTGTTCGATGAACCCTTTGCCGGGGTCGATCCGATTGCCGTTGGCGAGATCCGCACCCTGGTCGCCGACCTGAAGACCCGCGGGATCGGCGTTCTGATCACCGACCACAACGTCCGTGAGACGCTGGAGATCGTGGAACGCGCCTATATCCTGCATGACGGCCAGGTCCTGATGAGCGGCACCACGCAGGAGGTGATCCGGGATGAAAACGTGCGGCGTGTCTATCTTGGCAGCAGTTTCCGGATTTCGTGACGTGGCACGCCCGCAGCCCATGGCCAACCGATCCGGGGATGCAGCATCCGCACCCTATCGAGGGGTGACCACGCGTTTGCAGCTTGTTAGGGTTCAAGGCATATGTACCGCAAAACAGGCCCCGAACACCGTTGACCCCGGCGCCGCCGGGCTTTAACGGGGTGCAACCCTGCGTCGAGCAGGCAAGAACAGGAGGCAAGATGGTGTACCAGATCAGCGGAAAACAGATCGACATCGGCGAAGCCCTGCAGACTCATGTCAAGGACGAGTTGAGTTCGGTCGTTGAGAAGTACGCCGAACGCCCGACCGGAGTGCAGGTGGTATTTTCGCGTAACGCGCATGAATATGTGTGCGAGGCGACGGTGCATCTGTCGACCGGACTCACCGCACAGGCCAAGGCGCATGCCACCGAGATCTACGCGGCGTTCGACAATTGCAGCGACAAGATGGAAAAGCAGCTGCGCCGCTACAAGCGCCGCCTGAAAGACCACCACAAGGATCGCGCCGAACCCGTTGAACTGATGGGCGCGTCGTCTTACGTCCTTGCTGCATCCGAAGCGGAAGAGGACACCGAGGCCGATACCCTGCAGCCGATCATCATTGCCGAGATGGAGACCAAGGTCCCCTCGATCTCGGTCGGTGAGGCGGTGATGCAGATGGAACTGACCGGATCGAACGTTCTGGTCTTCCGGAACGAGAAAACCGGGAAGATCAATGTCGTGCATACCCGCGACGACGGGAATGTGGGCTGGATCGATCCGTAAGCCCGCCCCGTGACGCCGCGCCCCATGCGCAGCCCGACGCCCAAAGCGAGAGGCATATGCAGCTAGCTACTCTTCTCAAACCCGAAGCCGTTCGGGTCTTCGGCAAGTTGTCGAGCAAGAAGCGCCTGTTCCAGGAAATGGGAGAGATCGCGACAAGCGTCTACGGCCTGCCCGCCGTGGACGCGATCGACGCCCTGCAGGAGCGGGAAAGCCTGGGGCCGACCGGGGTCGGCCACGGTGTCGCCCTGCCCCATGCCCGGCTGTCATCGATCAAGAATGTCCGCGGCGCCTTTGTCCGGCTGGAAAAGCCGATCGATTTCGGCGCGGTGGACCGTCAGCCGGTGGACCTGATCTTTGCACTCTTCGCGCCGCAGGATTCGGGTGTCGACCACCTCAAGGCGCTGGCGCTGGTCTCGCGCACGCTGCGCGACGCCACGGTGTGCGGCAAATTGCGGGCGAATTCCGATCCCGCGACCCTTCATGCCGTTCTGACCGAGGCACAGACCTCGATTCAGGCCGCCTGAACACCACAGGCGGGCCAAGCCGCTGCTTGCCCGCCTGCCCGCGTTCTTTCGCGTTTGCTCAGCCGCCGTAACCGCCGGTTTTGTGCCAGCGCCACGCATCCGCGATCATCGTGTCCAGATCGGCCCGCTTGGGCTGCCAGCCGAGTTCCTGCTCGGCGCGGGCGCTTCCGGAAACGAGGCTTGTGGCATCGCCAGCCCGACGCGGCCCTTCCCGGAACGGCACCTCCAGCCCGGTGACCGCGGCCCCCGTTCAAGGACCTGCCGGACGGAATAGCCATTGCCCGAGCCGAGGTTGAACACACGGCTGCCCTTGCCGTCTTCCAGCCATTTGACGCCCAGCACATGTGCCTCGACCAGGTCCATGACATGGATGTAGTCGCGCACACAGGTGCCGTCGGGCGTGTTGTAGTCGGTCCCGTTGATGGTGAGTTCCGGCCGGTTGCCATCGACGGCCTCCAGCATGATCGGGATCAGGTGAGTCTCGGGCACATGACATTCGCCGACTTCCGCGTCCGGATCCCCACCGGCGACGTTGAAATAGCGGAAGATCACCGAGTTCAGGCCATGGCTGGCCCCGAAATCGCGCAGCATGTCCTCGATCGCGCGCTTGGACGCCCCGTAGGCATTCAGCGGCGCCTGGGCGCTGTCCTCGTTCAGGGTTACGCCATCCTGCTCTCCGAAGATGGCACAGGTGGAGGAGAAGACGAAATTCAGGCAGTCCGCGGCAATCGCGGCCTCGATCAGCGCCAGCGACCCGCACAGGTTGTTGCGCCAGTATTTGCCGGGTTCGCGCATCGCCTCGCCCACCTGACTGAAGGCGGCGAAATGCATGACGGCGACGGGGTTGTGGGCCTCGAACACCTCGGCAAGGCGGGCCTTGTCGGCGATGTCGCCCTGCTCAAGCGGACCGAACTTCACCGCCTGTTCCCAGCCGGTGGACAGGTTGTCATAGGTGACGGGAACATAGCCCGACCGGGCCAGCACCTTGCAGGCGTGCGAGCCGATATAGCCCGCACCGCCCGTGACCAGAACGCTTTTCATAGCCGGTCTCGCGCTCGCCCTACTCGGCCGCCTGCTTCAGCGACACCAGTTCCCGAAGATACCCGGCGAATTCGTCCCGCAGTTCCGGTCGCGACAGGCCGAAGGACACGGTTGCCTGAAGGAACCCGGCCTTTGACCCGCAGTCGAAGCGCTGGCCGTTGAAGCGATAGCCATAGACGCCCTGGGCATTGATTTCTTCCGCGATGGCATCGGTCAGCTGCAATTCGCCACCCGCACCCAAGCGGTTGTGCTTGAAGTTCTGGTCGAGGTTGTGGAGCACCTTCGGCGTCAAGATGTACCGGCCGATGACCGCGAGATTCGACGGGGCGTCCTCGACACTCGGCTTTTCGACCATGCCCTTGATCAGAACCTTGTCGCCAAGGTCACGCTCCACGTCCAGAATGCCGTAGGCATGGGTCTTTTCGCGCGGCACTTCCATCGCGGCGACCATGTTCGCGCCGGTTTCCTCGTAGGCTTCGACCATCTGCTGAAGGCAGGGCTTTTCGGCCGCGATCACGTCGTCGGGCAGGATCACCGCGAAAGGTTCGTTCGCGATCAGGCGGCGGGCGCACCACACCGCGTGGCCAAGACCCATCGCCTTGTGCTGACGGATATAGGCGATGGCGCCGCTTTCCATGTTGGTCGACTCAAGGGTGTCAAGAAGGTCCTTCTTGCCCTTCGACCTCAGCGCATCCTCGATCTGCGGCGCATGGTCGAAATAGTCCTCAAGCGCGTTCTTGCCGCGCGAGGTGACGAAGATGAATTCCTTGATGCCCGCGGCGCGCGCCTCGTCGATGGCGTACTGGATGAGGGGGCGGTCAACCAGCGTCATGATCTCTTTCGGGATCGACTTCGTGGCCGGAAGGAAACGGGTACCCAGCCCTGCGACCGGGAATACGGCTTTCAATACTTTACGGTTCATAGTCGTTCCTCGCCCTCTATTTACGACCTGAAGCGTGACCAACCCGATCACGCTGCGAGTGTGCCCGTTCCTAGAACATCCGCGTCACTTCACAAAGAACAACCGTGAATATTAACGTCGAATACCGGGAAACTGCGTCCCGCATCGCCGCCTCGTAGCAGGGCCTGTGCGATATTGCCCTTTCTGTGGCGACAATGTCACGAAAACCGGCGGATTTCAGCCACGGCTGACGTAGGGCAACCTGATGAAATCTGCCACTTCTGACGTCATGCGATTCCCATCCGTGCCATCATCGCCTCGATACGCGTAACGTCTTCGGGATTGTTCAGTTCCCAAAATTCTCGCGCCCGTGCCTCGACCTCGACACACAGCACCGGGCGTTCCCGTTCGAGAAAGCGCAGTTGCTCCAACCCCTCAAGCTCTTCCAACGGGCCGGCCGACCAGCCGCGATAGGCCGCCAGGGCCGAGGGCCGGTAGGCATAGACGCCGACATGATGGAACACCGGGGTCGGATCCCCATCGGCAAAGTGCTTGCCGGTGTAGGGGATGACCTCCTTGGAGAAGTAGAGCGCCCGCCGGTCACGCCCGAAAACCGCCGTCGTGCCGCCGACACGGCCGGCCTTACGATCTTCCAGAAATGCGTTCAGCGTTGCGCCATCGCAGCGCAGGACCGGGGTTGCCACCTCGGCCACCGGATCGGCCGACAGCCCGGCCACGAGATCCTCGACGAACCATGCAGGCGTCAGCGGCGCGTCCCCCTGAAGATTGACCACGATGTCGAAGGCGCCGCCAAGGGCATCAAGGGCTTCGGCCACCCGTTCGGTGCCGTTGGCACACCTCTCCGACGTCATCACGACCTCGGCCCCGAACCCCTCGCTCGCCTTGCGAATACGGTCGTCATCGGTTGCCACGACCACCCGGTCGACGCCGGAAACCGCGCACGCGGCCTCCCACGAGCGTAGGATCAGGGTCTTCTTCTGACCCGTGGCGCCTGCCAGATCGACAAGCGGCTTGCCCGGATAGCGGGTCGAGGCATAGCGCGCCGGGATAACGATCAAGACCGACATCAGGAGGCCTTCAGATCCACGCCGGGCGCGTAGGCGATGAAGAACGGGTTGGCATAGCCGTCCTTGCCATAGACCAGCGGCGTGTGGTCATCGAACCGCACGACCTTGCCCCCCGCACCGGCCAGAACCGCATGGCCCGCGGCGGTGTCCCATTCCATGGTTCGGCCCAGACGCGGATAAAGATCGGCCTCTCCTGTCGCGACGAGGCAGAACTTCAGCGAAGAACCCGCGCTCGTCATGTCCTTCACGGCGTATTTGGCGATGTAGTCGTCGGTGGCCTGATCGCGATGCGACTTGGACGCGACGACCACCAACGCATCATTGTCGGGGGACGACACCGAAAGCGGTGTGGCAGCGCCGGGCGCATCGAGCGCCAGATCGCCCGTTTCCTCGACCGCGGCACCGTTGGCACGGGTGTAGAACAGTCGCCCCTTTGCCGGCGCATAGACCACGCCGCGGACCGGCACGCCGCCCTCGACCCAGGCGATGTTCACCGTGAATTCTCCCCGGCGCTTGATGAATTCCTTGGTGCCGTCCAGGGGGTCGACGATCAGGAAATCCTCGGCCTGCTCGGCATGGCTGGCCGCCTGTTCCTCTGTCACCAGAAGAACATCGGGAAAGGCCGCGCGCAACTCTGCCGCGATCAGGGCATCGGCCGCTTCGTCGGCTGCGGTCACCGGGCTGTCGTCGGATTTGGCGCGCACCTCGAAATCCTCCGACTCGTAGATTTCCATGATCTTCGCACCGGCCAGAAGCGCCGTGCGCCGCATCACCTCTTCAAGTCGCGTGTAATCCAAACCTGCCTCCTGATGCGGTTGAACGGTCTTCGGTCATCGCCTTTATGGTTGTCCGGACCCGGAACGGCAAGCGCCGTCCGTCTTGCCCGTTGCGATGGCGGGCCCCGGTTTATCGCCCCCACAGGGCGGCACACCCGGCACCGTCAGTCCACCACGCGCAAGGTCAGGTTCAGCCGCCCGCCATCTTTCAAAAGCGCCGACGATCCCATCTTGATCCGGTCGATTCCGTGGTGGACCAGCCGGGCCTCTCCCCCCATGACAAGCACATCGCCGGATTGCAGCCAGACGCTTTCGGTCTTGCCCCCGCGCTCCACATTGCCGATCCGGAAAAGGGCAGAGTCGCCCAGCGAGATCGACAGGACCGGCCAGCGGAAATCGGCTTCGTCCCGATCCTGATGCAGGCCCATCTTCGCCCCCGCGCCATAATAGTTGATCAGGCAACAGTCCGGGTCACGCTCAAGACCCGTGATCTTTGCCCAAACCGCCAGAACGGCGGCCGGGATCTCAGGCCACGCCGCCCCCGACGGATGGCGCCGTTCGTACCGGTATCCGCGCCTGTCCGACACCCAGCCGCAGCGCCCGGCCGAGGTCATGCGCACACTCATCTTTCGGCCGAACCGGGTTTCGGGTTGGAAGAACGGCGCCGCAGCCACGACACCGCGGATATCTGAGATCATGGCCGCCTGTCTCTCCGGTGTCAGCCAGCCTTCGAAAATCGCGACCCCGCGCAGGACGCGGGAGGGGCAGGCGCGACGGGGTTCGGCGGTCTCAGACATCGTTCACCAGACTCACATTTCTGTCATATCGGCCGCTTGCAGGCCCCAATACCCCTTCTTATATAGCGCCAAGAGCCGGGTTCGGGGCCATTCCCCGCACCTATAGGGATCGGAGTGCAGGGGCCTTCTTAGGGTCTGCGCTCCAACACATCGCCGAAGAAGAGGTTTAGCACATGGGCAAAGTCATCGGTATCGACCTCGGGACCACCAACTCTTGCGTTGCCATCATGGATGGGTCGCAGCCCCGGGTGATCGAGAATGCCGAAGGCGCGCGGACGACCCCGTCCATCGTCGCCTTCACCGACAACGAACGTCTCGTGGGTCAGCCCGCCAAGCGGCAGGCCGTTACCAACCCCGACAACACAATTTTCGCCGTCAAGCGCCTGATCGGGCGCCGGTTTGACGATGCCGAAGTCGAGAAGGACAAGAAGCACGTCCCCTACTCCATCGTCGATGGCGGCAATGGCGACGCGTGGGTCGAAGCAAAGGGCGAGAAATACAGCCCCAGCCAGGTGTCTGCCTTCATCCTGCAGAAGATGAAGGAAACCGCCGAAAGCTATCTGGGCGAGGACGTCACGCAGGCCGTGATCACCGTGCCCGCCTATTTCAACGACGCCCAGCGTCAGGCCACCAAGGACGCCGGCAAGATTGCCGGGCTTGAAGTGCTGCGGATCATCAACGAGCCGACAGCCGCCGCGCTGGCCTATGGTCTCGACAAGAAAGAGACCAAGACCATCGCCGTCTACGACCTTGGCGGCGGGACCTTCGACATCACCATCCTTGAGATCGACGATGGCCTGTTCGAGGTGAAATCGACCAACGGGGATACGTTCCTCGGCGGCGAAGACTTCGACATGCGGATCGTCGCCTATCTGGCCGACGAGTTCAAAAAGGAACACGGTGTCGATCTGTCCAAGGACAAGATGGCCCTGCAGCGTCTGAAAGAAGCTGCCGAAAAAGCCAAGATCGAGTTGTCGTCCTCCAGCCAGACCGAGATCAACCAGCCGTTCATCTCGATGGACAAGGACACCGGCACGCCGCTGCACATGGTCATGAAACTGACCCGCGCCAAGCTGGAAAGCCTTGTGGGCGACCTGATCAAGAAATCGATCAAGCCCTGCCAGGACGCGCTGAAGGATGCGGGCCTGTCCACCGGCGACATCGACGAGGTGGTTCTGGTCGGCGGTATGACCCGGATGCCGAAGGTCATCGAAGAGGTCACCAAGTTCTTCGGGAAAGAGCCCCACAAGGGCGTCAACCCCGATGAGGTGGTCGCGATGGGCGCCGCCATTCAGGCCGGTGTTCTGCAGGGCGACGTCAAGGATGTGGTCCTTCTGGACGTCACGCCGCTGTCGCTGGGCATCGAGACCTTGGGTGGCGTGTTCACCCGGCTGATCGACCGCAACACCACGATCCCGACCAAGAAGTCGCAGATCTTCTCCACCGCCGAAGACAACCAATCGGCCGTGACGATCCGCGTGTTCCAGGGCGAACGGGAAATGGCTGCCGACAACAAGTTGCTTGGCCAGTTCAACCTTGAAGACATCCCGCCGGCCCCGCGCGGCATGCCGCAGATCGAGGTCACCTTCGACATCGACGCCAACGGCATCGTGTCGGTTTCCGCCAAGGACAAGGGCACCGGGAAGGAACAGAAGATCACGATCCAGGCCTCCGGTGGTCTTTCCGACGACGAGATCGACCAGATGGTCAAGGACGCCGAGGCCAATGCCGAGGCCGACAAGGAACGCCGCGAACTGGTCGAGACCAAGAACCAGGCCGAAAGCCTCATCCACTCGACCGAGAAGTCGATCGAGGACCATGGCGACAAGGTCGACCCCTCTACCGTCGAGGCGATCGAACTGGCCCTTGGCGCGCTGAAGGAAACGCTGGAAACCGACGACGCCAACAAGATCAAGGGTGGCATCCAGAACGTGTCCGAAGCCGCGATGAAGCTGGGCGAGGCGATCTACAAGGCGCAGCAGGAAGAGGCCGGTGAGGCCGAGGCCGATGGCACCGATGAGCCCAGCGCCGTCGATGACGACATCGTCGATGCGGAGTTCGAGGATCTGGACGAAAACAAGCGCTCGTAACGGGCGCACGGGGGCAATGCGGCCGGTCCGGGCGACCCCGGGCCGGCCCGTGCGTTCCCGCCAGAGGGAAAGCTGATGGCAAAGCGCGATTTCTACGAAGTTCTGGGTCTGAGCCGCGGCGCCTCGGCCGAGGAAATCAAGAAGGCCTATCGCAAGAAGGCCAAGGAACTGCATCCGGACCGCAACGCGGACAACCCCAATGCCGAGGCGCAGTTCAAGGAAGTCAACGAAGCCTACGAGACGCTGAAAGACGCCGACAAGAAAGCCGCCTATGACCGGTTCGGCCATGCGGCGTTCGAACAGGGCATGGGCGGCGGCCCGCGTCCGGGCGGTGCGGGTTTCGGCGGGCAGGGCGATTTCGCGTCTGCCTTCTCGAACGTGTTCGACGATCTGTTCGGCGACTTCATGGCCCAGCAGGGCGCGGGCGGGCGTCAGCGCGCGACCCGCGGATCCGACCTGCGCTATAACCTGCGCGTCGTTCTGGAAGAGGCCTATTCCGGCGTCCACCGGACGATCAAGGTGCCCGGGTCGGTCGCCTGCGAGGTCTGCAACGGAACCGGGGCCGAGGGCGGCGCCGAGCCTGCCACCTGCCCGACCTGTTCGGGCATGGGAAAGGTGCGGGCACAGCAGGGCTTTTTCACCGTCGAACGCACCTGTCCCACCTGCGGCGGCATGGGGCAGATCATCAAGAACCCGTGCAAGTCCTGCGGTGGCGCGGGGCGGGTGGAACGGGACCGGTCGCTCTCGGTCAATATCCCCGCGGGCGTCGAGACGGGCACGCGCATCCGGCTGGCCGGAGAGGGCGAAGCGGGCCTGCGTGGCGGACCGCCCGGAGACCTGTACATCTTCATCGAGGTGGCCCCCCACCCGATCTTCGAACGCGAGGGCATGAACCTGCATTGCCGCGTTCCGGTGTCGATGACCACCGCGGCCCTTGGGGGCGAGATCGAAGTGCCGACCATCGACGGCGGCCGGTCCCGGGTGAAGGTGCCCGAGGGCAGCCAGTCGGGCAAGCAGATGCGCCTTCGTGCCAAGGGCATGCCGGGGCTGCGCGGCGGCGGCAATGGCGACATGTTCATCGAACTGGCCGTGGAAACGCCGGTCAAGCTGACGGCGCGGCAGAAGGAACTGCTGAAAGAGTTCGAGGAACTGAGCGAGGAGAACAACCCCGAAGGGTCGTCCTTCTTCACCAAGGTCAAGAGCTTCTGGGACGGCATGAAAAGCTGACGGTGACGCGCCTGCGGGCGCGTTAACCTTTCGTTGACCATGCTCCGCCTAGGCTGCCGCCCATGAGCGAGCCACCCGCCTCCACCAAACTTGCCGAACCCGCCTTGCCGCTTTTTGCTGAGGCCAGGCCCGTTTCGGCATCGGCGGAGCGCCTGCCCTCCTACATCCGCGATCACCGCAAGCGTCTGCGCACTCGCTTCATGGAGGGGGGCGCCGCGGCCATGCCGGACTACGAATTGCTGGAACTCGTCCTGTTCCGCGCGGTGCCGCGGCAGGACGTCAAGCCCTTGGCCCGGTCCCTGCTGGAGACGTTCGGGGGCTTCAACGGCGTGCTGTCCGCCCCCGCCGCGCGATTGCGAGAGGTCAAGGGCGTGGGCGAGGCCGTGCTGGTGGAGTTGAAGATCGTCGAGGCCGCCGCCCACCGGCTGGCCCGGGCGCGGGTGATGAACCGACCGATCCTGTCGGGCTGGGACGCGCTTCTGGACTATTGCCGCACCTCGATGGCCCATCGGGAGACCGAGCAGTTCCGGGTTCTGTTCCTCGACCGAAAGAACGTGCTGATCGCCGATGAGGAACAGGCCCGCGGCACCGTAGATCATGTGCCCGTCTATCCACGGGAGGTCGTCAAGCGGGCATTGGAACTGAATGCCTCGGCGCTGATCCTTGTGCACAACCATCCGTCCGGCGATCCGACGCCCTCTCAGGCCGATATCGCAATGACCGAACAGATCGATACCGCCTGCGCCGCGCTGTCTCTGGTGCTGCATGACCACATCATCGTGGGCAAGGCGCGGGAGTTGAGCTTTCGGGCCGAAGGATACCTGTAGACGCCGCTTATGCCGCGAGGGTGGTCCGCAAGGCGGCAAGCGACAGGGGCTTGGAGACGAAGCCGTCCATGCCGGCCTCCCGGCAGCGAATGCGGTCTTCTTCCAGAACGCTCGCCGTCAGCGCCACGATTCGCATCGATTCCAGCGGCCGGTTCAGCGCCCGGATGCGGCGCGTGGCTTCCAGACCGTCCATGTCGGGCATGTGCATGTCCATCAAGACGATGTCGAAGCACCTGCTTTGCACCGCGCCCAGCGCCTCCTGCCCGTTCTCTGCCAGTTCGACCTCGTACCCGATCCGCTGGAGCATCGTCTTGGCCACGAACCGGTTCGTGCGGTTGTCATCAACCACAAGCGCCCGCTTTGCAGGGCGCTCCTCTGTACCGGGCTGTGGGTCGACCGTAGCAGGATCGGCCGCGGCGCCGTGCGACATGGCCCGGGACAGGGGAAGCTCGATCTCGAACCGGCTGCCCGCGTCGGGGACGCTATCGACGGTCAGCCGGCCGCCATGGGCTTCCACAAGGGCGCGGGTGATCGCAAGGCCAAGGCCCGTCCCGCCAAAGCGCCGCCGGCGCCCGCCTTCGGCCTGCTCGAAACTCTCGAAGATACGCTGCTGGTCTTCGGCGGCGATGCCGATGCCGGTGTCGATCACGGAAAGCACAATCCAGCCCGGGGCGGCGGCATGCCCTGCGCGGATCGTCACGCGCCCGGCCTCGGTAAACTTGATGGCGTTGCCGACAAGGTTGATCAGCACCTGGCGCAACCGATCCTCGTCCCCGGCAAACCAGACGCCCATCAGATCCGGAGAGACCTCCCCCGACAGGCTGAGCCCCTTCTTTTCGGCGGCAACGCGCAGGATGCGCGTGACCATCGAAACAAGGTCCGACAGGCAGAACGGCGCTTCGGTCAGCACCATCTTGCCCTGCTCCAGCTTCGCCAGATCAAGGATGTCATCGACGATGGCCAGCAGCGCCTTTCCCGATTCCCGGATCGTATCGACGTGATAGCACTGCTCGTCGGTCAGGTCGGTGTCGCTGAGAAACTCTGCCACTGGGATAACCCCGTTCAGCGGCGTGCGGATCTCATGGCTCATCCGGGCCAGGAATTCCGACTTGGTCTGAAGCGCGGCCTCGGCCTCTTCCCGCGCGCGGCTGAGCGCCTCGGTCTGATGCCCGATCTTGCGGCGCATGGCGGAAAAGCTCTGGGTCAGGCGGGCGATCTCGTCGACCCATGCCGCATCAAGGGGTTGGGTAAAATCGCCTTCGGCCATGCGGTCCGCGGCCCGGGCCAGCCCGCCGATGGGGCGCGCGACCAGCCGGTCGATGATCAGCACCAGCAACAGGATGACCACCAGCAGGCCCAGCAGGATCCACATCGTGATGCCGCTGACCTCCGACCTCAGATCGGCAATCAGCGCGCTTTGATCCACCGTCGCCGACAAGGACCCAAGGGACTGGCCGCGCAGGTCCAGGTCGCGGGTGATCCGGATCACACGGCCGGGATGGGCCCGCTCCACCGGGATCAACGGGTAAAGGCTCATCCCGTTGGGCAGGCGGAAGTGGATCGAGACCCAAGTCTCGTTGCGATCCTCGATGGTCGACAGGGTTTCGATCACCGCCCCATACTGGCGCGACAACAGGAATGGCTCGATCGAGTCGATGATGACATCCATCTGCTGCGCGATCTCGGTGCGCTGCGCCTTGGTCATCACCTGCGTGACGCGGGGAACCAGAACCCACTGGAACACGACGATGCTGGACAGGGTCACTGCCAGCAAGAGGGCCAGAAGCAGCCGCCGTATGTTCCACCTTGGGGGACGCAGCCGCATGAAATCAGTCGGTGCCTGTGTCTGGTGGAACGAAATAGGACTCCAGTGCAAGGTCCCGCAACACGGCATAGTCGGTCGCCCCGGCCGCAATGGCCTTGCGGAAGGGAACCTGTGCAAGCAGGGCCGCCCCTTCGTCCGTTTCGGCCAGGTCCAGCACGGCCTTCCGGAACGCCTCGGCCGCCTCGTGCGGCACGCGCGGATGCACGACGATGGGATGCGGCGGCACCCGTGTCGTTTCATAGAGAACGCGCAATTGGTCGCCGATCGCAGGGTCCTGTTTGCGGAAGGTCGCCATCACCCCGCCGGCCGCATCGGCGCCGCCCAGAAAGACATTCAGATAGGCCGAACTGTGCGTGGCCACATAGCTTGCCGTGTAATCGAGCGCGAATATCCGGTCGAGATCGGCCCGGATCAGCAGTGACGCGCCCAGCGCGTTCGGGGCCGGATAGGCAATACTCTTCCCGGCAAGCTCGCTCACCGACTGGAACGGGGCGTCCTTGCGCACGACCAGAATCCCGAAAAGCTGCCGCCCGCCGTCGCGGATGATCGGCAGATAGCCTTGCGTGTCTTCGGCAACCAGCGCGTGATAGGGGTTCATATAGGCGAAGTCGTAAGTGCCCTGCATGAACTCCCCCTCGAACTGGGGGATGTCCGACGCGCCGACCATCTGAAACGCGTATCCGGTGCGCTTCGAAATCTCGTCAAGAATCGGCATCCAGATCTCGGCCAAGCGACGCGCCTCGAACTGGGGCACCACGCCGATGGTATAGGCCGGGTCGGCCGCGGCCCTGGGCGTGGCAATCGGGGCAAGCGACAGGGCCATCGCCAGAAGGGACGACAGGACAATGGCCAGCCCGCGGCTTGTAACGACATGCATCTTGTGGCTCCCATCTCCGCCCGGTCGGCCGTTTGGACAGAACAGCCAAGACGAAACCGGGGACGGGCCACACCATGGCGCCGACTTGTTGCGATCCTCTAAACGGGAGCGGTGGGGGGCCTGTCTCAGCAGATGCGGGGAAGCTGTTCTCCGACCAGCATGTCGACGATCCGCGTGCCGCCAAAGGCCGTGCGCATGCGCACCTGCCCTTCATGCGCCTCGACCGCGCGACCGATTGCAACGGCCCCCCGACCTTCGGGGCGGGCCTGCATCGCGGCCAGGGCCTGTGGGGCTTGCGCTTCGGGCACGAACACGACCAGCGTGCCTTCGTTGGCAAGGTAAAGCGGGTCCAGCCCAAGGATCTCGCACATGCCCTTGACCTCATCCCGCAGGGGCAGCGCGTCTTCGTCGATCACGATCCCCACGCCCGTGGCTTCTGCCATTTCGTTCAGGGCGGAGGCCAGACCGCCGCGGGTGGCATCGCGGGCCGCGCGGGTGTCGGGGGCTGCGGCGATCACCGCCTCCATCAGATGGCCCAGACCCTGACAGTCAGACTGAATATCGGTGGAGAGTGCCAGATCGCCCCGCGCGGCCAGAATGGTCGCCCCGTGGTCGCCAAGCACGCCATTGACGATGGCGACATCGCCGGGACGGATCATTCCCGCCTCAAGGTTTCGTCCGGGCGGGATGACACCGACCCCGGTCGTGGTGATGAACACGCCATCGGCCGCGCCACGGCCCACGACCTTGGTGTCGCCGGTGACGATGCTGACACCGGCCTTCTCGGCCTCCGCCACCATCGAGGCCACGACGCGCCGGAGCAGGGCGATCTCGCACCCCTCCTCGATGATGAAGGCCGCCGAAAGCCACAGGGGTTTCGCGCCGCCCACGGCCAGATCGTTGACCGTACCGCAAACGGCAAGCTTGCCGATATCCCCACCGGGGAATTCCAGCGGCGTCACCACGAAACTGTCGGTCGTCATGGCCAGCCGCGCGCCGGGGGCGGCCAGCGCCGCATCGCTCAGCCGTGCCTGATCCTCCATGCCCGGGGGGTGAAAGGCGGCGGTGAAGATCTCGTCGATCAAATCCCGCATCGCGCGCCCACCCCCGCCATGGGAAAGCGTCACGCGCGTGTCGCGCAGGCGGGTCGGCTTGGACATATCGTTCATTCCGCAGCCTCCGTGGCCCGGGCGCCGCCATATTGCCAATAGGCGGCACAGGCGCCTTCGGAGCTGACCATCAGCGCCCCCAGCGGCATCTCTGGCGTACAGCCCTTTCCGAATTGCGGGCAGGCGGTGGGTTTGATCCGCCCCGTCATCACCTGACCGCAGGCGCAGCCTTCGGGTTCGGGCACATGGCGCGGCCCGGCAGCATAGCCCACGCCGAATTTCTCCTCGGCGTCATAGGCGGCATAGGCGGCCCGGATCCGCAGGCCGGAGGCATCGATTTCCCCCAAACCGCGCCACTCGAAACTCGGGCGCTTCTCATAGACATCGGCCATCGCCGTGATGCTGACCGGGTTGCCATGTTCGGGCACCACGCGGGAATACTGGTTTTCGACCTCGGCCCGGCCGTCGCGGATCTGTTCAAGCACCATCAGCACCGATTGCAGCAAATCCAGCGGTTCGAACCCCGCGACGACGATGGGCTTGCCATAGTCCTGTGCGATGAAGTCGTAGGGATGGATGCCGATCACCATCGACACATGGCCCGGCCCGATAAACCCGTCCAGCACCATATGCGGGTCGTCCAGCAGCGCCTTGATGGGTTCCGGCACGGTAATGTGGTTGCAGAAGACGCTGAAATTGGAAAGCGATTCACATGCCGCCTGCTGGATCGCCAGCGCGGTTGAGGGCGTCGTCGTCTCGAACCCCAGACCGAAGAACACGACTTCGCGCCCGGGGTTGCGGCGGGCCAGTTCCAGTGCGTCGAGCGGCGAATAGACCATGCGGATATCGGCACCGTCCGCCTTGGCCTGCATCAGCGACTTTTTCGTGCCCGGCACCCGCATGGCATCGCCGAAGGTGGTGAAAATGACCTCCGGCCGCTTGGCTATCTCGACACATTCGTCCACCCGCGCCATCGGCAGCACACAGACCGGGCAGCCGGGGCCGTGGATGAACTCCACCCCCTCATGCACCAGCTTGTCGAGGCCATAGCGGAAGATCGCGTGGGTATGGCCGCCGCAGATCTCCATGATATGCACCGGCTTCTCGCGGGTCGCGCCGATCTGATCGGCAACCGTGGCAATCCGGGCCAGTACGGCGCGGGCGGCCTTGGGGTCGCGGAACTCGCTGGCGTATTTCATGCGTCGGCCTCCAGCGCCTTTGCGCCTTCTTCCATCGCCTCCAGCGCCTCTTGCGCCTCGCCCAGATCGCGCAAGGCCTCCAGCGTCTTCGCGGCCTCGTCCGCGTCGATCAGCGCCATGGCGAACCCCACATGGATCAATGCCCATTCGCCCACCAGATCACCGATGGGGCGGTCCAGCACGCAGGCCACGCTCACCTCGCGCCGCACGCCAGAGACATCGGCCAGCGCCATCATGCGCGGTTCATCGGTGATGGCCACGATCTGGCCGGGGATACCCAAACACATGTCTCACTCCTCCTCGACCGTGGCGGAGGGATCGGCGATGCCGTAGCGGTCAAGTTTTGCCCGCAGCCCCACCCGCGACAGTCCCAGTTCGGCCGCTGCGCGGCTCTTGTTCCAGCGGTGGCGCGTCAGGGTTTCGCGCAATATCCGCATCTCCATCAGTTCCACCCGGTCCTTCAGCGTGCCATCCGCCGTCAGCGCCGCCTCGGCCGAGCGGTCTGCCCCGTCCTCTGACGGCGGGGCCTGCAGGATGTGGCGGGAAATCAGGTCCGCGCCCAGCACGGTTTCCTGCGCAAAGATCAGCATCCGGGTGATCTCGTTCTTCAACTCACGCAGGTTTCCGGGCCAGTCGTAGTTTTCAAGAAACTCCAGCGCCGGTTCCTCCAGCCCATGCACCGGCTTGCCATGCTGCACCGCAAGTTCCGCCAGCATCGCCTGCGCAAGGATCGCGACATCGCCCCGCCGGGCGCGGAGCGGCGGCACCGCGATCTCACCCGCGGCAAGCGCGAAATACAGGTCCGCCCGAAAGGCCCCGTCAGCGACGCGGGCCCGCAGGTCGCCCTCTGCCCCGCAGATCAGCCGCAGATTGGTGCCCAGCGTTTCCTGCCCGCCAACGGGGGTAAAGGCGCCCTCGGTCAGGACCCGCAGCAAGGTCAGTTGCAGGGCAGGCGACGCCGTCTCGACCCCCGACAGGTACAGCGTACCGCGGTCGGCCTTCTGCAACAGGCCCATCCGCGCCACACCACCGGTCAGCACCCCGCGCTTGGCCCCCAGAAGTTCGACAAAGGCCAGATCCTCGGGCAGGCCCGCAAGGTTCAACTCGTAAAACGGCTTGTCGGAGCGGAGAGAGCCGTAATGCATCGCCCGCGCGATCTGCGCCTTGCCGGATCCGGCCTCCCCCACCAGCAGCACCGGCACATCGAAGCTGGCGAACTGGCGCGCCTGCTGGATCGTCGCGTTGATCGGGGAGTTGGGCGTGCGTAGCACGGTTTCAAAGCCCATCCCCTCGCGCAAGGCCTTGCGCCGTTTCTCCAGCCGCGACTCCGCCGTCGAGGTCAGAAGCCGCATCTCTAGCGCCAGCCGCTCGTTCTCTCGTGCAAGCTGGAACAGGCGGGCGGCGTTCCGGGTGGCCATGACAAGCTGATCGGGATGCCAGGGCTTGGTCAGGAACTGATGGATTCCCGCCTCGTTGATCGCGGCGATCATGGCCGAGGTGTCGGTATAGCCGGTGATGACGATCCGCACGGTTTCGGGCCAGCGGTCGCGCACATCGGCCAGAAATTCGACGCCCGTCCGGCCCGGCATCCGCTGGTCGCACAGGATCACCTGTACCCATTCGTCCTTCAGGATCGCCTCGGCCTCATCGGCATTGGCGGCGGTCAGGATCTCGAACTCGTCCTCCAGCGCCATGCGCATCGCCGACAGCGAATGCGGCTCGTCATCCACAAGAAGGACGGCGGGTGGAGAACTGGCCCTTGCCATTACACCGCGGCCCCGGCGGATTTGTCGGCCAGATGGGCGCGCAGCCAGTCGACCCAGTGATCCATCCCCTCGCCCGTCCGGGCAGAGACGCGCAGGATCTCGATATGCGGGTTCACCCGTCGCAGGTTGTCCTCATAAGCATCAAGATCCACGTCGCAATGGGGGGCAAGGTCGATCTTGTTGAGGATGGCAAGCTTCGACACGGTGAACATGTCGGGGTATTTCAGCGGCTTGTCCTCGCCCTCCGTCACCGACAGGATCGCGACCTTGGCATCTTCGCCCAGATCGAAACCCGCGGGGCAGACAAGGTTGCCGACATTCTCGATGAACAGCATCGCGCCGCGGGGCAGGTTCAGGTGATCCATCGCATGGCCCACCATATGCCCGTCAAGGTGACAGCCCTTGCCTGTGTTGACCTGAATGGCCTTGGCCCCGGTCGCACGGATGCGGTCGGCATCGTTGCTGGTTTGCTGGTCGCCCTCGATCACCGCCAGCGGCTGGTCGCCCAGCATCTCGATCGTCTTGCACAAAAGGGTCGTCTTGCCGGAGCCGGGGGAGGAGACAAGGTTGACCGCGAACGTCCCCAGCGCCCTCAGCACCCGGCGGTTGCCATCGGCATAGGCGTCGTTCTTCGACAGGATGTCGGTCTCGATCTCCAACAGCCGGGCCTGGCTGACGCCGGCAACGGCCGTGCCCGCCGCGCCCGTGCCGAAATGCAGATCGCCATGCGCGCCGTGATGGTGATGCCCGTGCGCGTGCCCATGATCGTGATCGTGATCGTGGGAATGGTCGTGCGCGTGATCATGGTGATGGTGGCCATGCTCCCCATGATCATGGTCCTTGCCTTCAATCGTTGCCGTTCCGCATCCGCACACCGTGCACATCAGACCACCTCCATATCCTTGATCCGCATCTCATCGCCCGCCACGGGCATCAGCTTGCCGCCGCCGCATTTCGGGCAGGGGTCCAACCGTTCCTCGATCTCGACCTCGACCATGCAATCGTAGCACATCGCCCGGCCCGGCAGGTCGATCATTTCCAGTCGCGCGCCCTCGGCCGGACTGCCCCGCATCACCACGTCGAAGCAAAAGGCCAGCGCCTCCTTTTCGACACCCGCGAATTTCCCGATTTCGACCCGCAACACCCGCACAGCCGTAAAGCCGTTGACACGCGCCTGATCCTCCACGATCCCGCGGATGCCCTCGCACAGCGACATCTCATGCATCGGCGGTCTCCGTGAACTCAACCGGCACGCAAGGGTCGAGGATATCGACCAAAAGGGGCGCCAGATGCGCCTTGGCCGCGGGCAGGGCCGCCAGCGCCAGTTCCAGCGCGCCGCCGGGGGCCAGCAGATCGTCGGTCGGCGTATGGCGCGCAAAGGCCGCCACCCGGCCGTCCACCAAACGGGCCGACAGGGTATAGCTGCCGCGCGCCGCGGGCACGCAGGTGACGCCATCCGTTTGCCGCGGGGCAAGGTCCAGTTGCCCGGTGGCGCAAGCGTGAAGGTCGACAAGCCGCGCCAGCGCCCGCCAGAGCGGCCCGCGGCCATACCGGGCCTCGACCACCGCCAGCAGGGGCTGATCTGGATGCCGCGCCCAGGGGCTGTTTTCCCGGGGGTCTGCCGGGCGCAGTTCGCCCGGGTCGGGCGCGGGCAGGTCCACAACCGCTTCTCCGGGGTCGAACGCATCGGCAATGGCCCGGATAACGGGAGAGACCCCCACGCCCGAGGCAAGCCAGTTGTCCAGCCGCTCCGGTTCGGCCGGGCAACCGCCGGGGCCGAAGACGGCGGTCAAAAGGGCCTCTTCGCCGGGCATCCGTACGGGCGACAGGCCCAGCCGCCGGGGCCACAAAACGAACAGCCGCATCAGGTGTTCGCGCTTGATCTCATGGGCCAGCGCGGCCGCGTCCCCGGGCCCAGACGGCAGGCCCAGCGCCATGCGCGCGCCCGTGCCCTGCGCCGCCCGGCACAGGTTGAAAAGAAGCGGCAACAGCTCCGCCGCCTCCTCTGCCGTGCGGCCGAGAAGCATCGCCTCCACGCCCGTGGGCTTTGGCGGCGTCACACGCGGCCCCGCGGATGTCAGCGCGATATGAAGCGCGGCGGGCGTCATTCGCCGGACGGGGCCTCCTCCACACCGGCCAGACCCGCAGAGATCACCGCGCGGCGGGACGGTTCGGCAGGGATGTCCGCGGTTTCAGCAGCGGCAGCTTCGGCAGCGGCCAGTTCCGCCTTCCGCGTCTCGCGGATCTCGGCGGTTCGGTCGGTCTCCTCCCGGTTCTCTTCCTTGAAGAGCTCGGTCATGACCGCGCGCGCGACTTCGACCGCCTGCATCTGGCTGGTGAAATCCGACATCGGCGAGAACAGCGAACAGGCCTTGTAGCCGCCGACCATCTCTCGCGTGTTGTGGATGAATTCGTATTCGCCAGAGGGAAAGCCGATCACCTCCTGCGCGCCGGGGGTCAGGTCCGACCAGTCCTCGCCTTCGGCCGGCAAGAGGATCAGGTTCATGAACCACGGGGCCACCAGAACACCCAAGGGACGGCCATCCTGCAAGATGAACCCGACGGCCTCAACGCTCAGCGCCTTGTTGCACAGCGGCACGTCGCGCATCTTCGCGTTCCAGATCTCGCGGAAATCGGCGGTGAGCGCGGCGGTCTTTTCGGCGATATAGGTCGCGTCGAGTGCATCCTGGCTGCCGGGATCTTCACGAACCATGAACTGCGCCTTCGGCGCGTCGCAGGTGGGGCAGGTCCAGTCCTCGGGCAGGGCCGTGAAGGGCGTGCCGGGCAGGACCTGGCGATAGTCATCGCCCTCGGCCGGGTCATAACTCGTCCAGCAGATCTTGCATTCCATAATGGCTTGGGCGCTGATCCGGTCGTCGGCGCCCAGGTAACTGCCCTCGAACCGCGGTGCGCCCGCCGGATGCGCGGTCATCGGATCGCCTCCAGCACCTCGCGGATGCGCGCGGCGCTATCCTGCAGATCCTCGCGCGCGGCAAGGGCGACCTCGGGCATTTCCGTAACCTCGAACGTATCAAGGATCAGCGTATCCATCGAGTTGAAGAACTGAACCCGCCACACATGGGGCGTGGCCGTCGCGGTGATCCGGCAATTGCCATAGCCGCGCGACAGGATCGTGACCACCCCCTCGCCCAGGGCCGCGTCCAGCCAGACCAGATCCTCTTCGGTATGGGGCAACAGGGTCAGGTTGACGACATGGGGGGCCTTGCCGCGCCGGAAGCGCCTAGATTTGTCGAGTAGTTCGACCAGAAGCGCCGGCGCATTGAACACGCCCGGCGTTTTCGGCGCGTCCAGCCCCAGGGCCGGGCGCGACGGTTCGAAGGCCGCGACCGCGCGGGCGGGTACGGGGCCGACCTCCACCCGGTCGACACCGGTGCCAAGCACCTGCCAGACCCCGGCGAACACGCTTTCCTGCACGGCGACGGACGGAACGCCGCGGATCTTCATCGCGACCTCGCCTTGGCCCAGCGTCTCGGCAATCAGCTTGCGGGCCGCGGGGGCCGCCCCGGCCAGATGGATGACCGACGGCTCGCCCTCGGCCGCCCGGTCGCAGGCATCGGCCATCTTTTCAAGTAGGGCCAGCGCGGGCGCCGCGGCCTCGGCATCGTCCACGTCGGGCGTGTGGGCGGAATAGGTGCGCATACCAGAGGGCATCGGCATCCACGGCACGTCCTCCTCCGACGGCTGGGAGCCAGGGCCAAAACCGGTGGGGGGCATGTGGAAATTGGTGACCATGATGTCCTCCTCAGGCGTCGGCCATGTTCAGAATGTGCGACACGCGCGCAAGATAGTCGTCCCAGTCCCGGATCTTCTGGATATCGCCAAGGTATTTGCCCTCGCGGAAGAACAGGAAGCCGGGGGTTTTCAGCGCACGGTAGGTCTCTCGAACCTCCGCCTCGATCGCGTCATCGACGATGGCGCAGTCGAACGCGTTCTGAAACGCTTGCCGCAGTTCGGGCAGGATCACCGCGGCATCGGCGCTTTCAAGATTGCGCACGGGATCGCCCGGCACAAACAGGCAATGCGCGCCCGGGGCCGCAGTGAAGTCGTCGACAGCCGCAACCGAAGCCAGCCGCGGCCAGCCCAGTTCCGAATGCAGTCTGTCGATCAGCGGGTGGGTCATGGCGCTATCCTTGGCTTTGGCCCGCGTCCAGCGCGGCCTGAAGATGGGGGGGCAGGGTCGGTTCGCGGTTGTCGAGGTCGGCAAAGGCATCGCCGATCGCACCGCCCGACATGACAGATTGCAGCCCGCGGAGCGCGGCGCGGATCTTCTGCGCTTCTTCGGCCTCGATCACTTCGCGCGCGGCACCCAGAAAGGTCAGAACCCAGTCACCCGGCTTGGCATCGGGGGTCAGCGACAGGTCGATCACCATCTCGCCCTCACCATCCGTGGCGCGGGCCGCGATACCGTCCACGCTCTCGATCCGCATGGGCAGGCCGAGACACATCAGGAGCGCCCGGGAAAGAAACGGTCGTCGCCGGCGCGGCAGGCATCCTCGGCCGAGGGTCGGCCGGATTCGTAGGCATCCCGGCGCAGGGAGGCATCGGCCAGATCGTCGGTCGCGGTCCGCCCGGGCACGGCCTTGATCCCCCAGCGGGCCAGTTCCTCGACCCCCGCGGCGATGGCAGGGGCAATCTGGGCGGCGATGCTTTCCCGCAGGCTTCCGCCGTAGTCTTCCATTTCCTCCGGCTGGCAGCCGATCAGGGTCATCCGCGCGGGCGCGCATCCCTTGAACGAGGCGGTGGCCAGAACGTCCTGAAACCCGGTCTGGTGCAGGCTCATCTTCTTGGCGCCCATGAACGACGGCACGTCATCGTCGCGCACGATTTTCAGGGTGCCTGGGGCCAGACCGTAATCGACCGCGTCGAAGATCAGGAGCGAGCGGACCTCTTCGATGAAGGGCAGAAGGTAAAGCCCCTGCGTGCCGCCATCGAGCAAGCGGACATTGTCCGGAAAGGCGAACCGGTCGGCCAGCGCCTCGACACAGCGGGGGCCAAAGCCCTCATCCGCCCAGAGGACATTGCCGATCCCGAGAATGAGCACGGAGTCGTCTTGCGCGTCCTGCATGGTTCCTCCCTTGAGTGCCGTATTGGCAGTATGGCTTTCGCCTGTTTCCCGAGACGACAGTAAAGTTTGTAGTCACCGATGGCAGAGACGATTTCCCCACCCCTGCGACAATCTGTCATTTATCTGAAATACAAAGGATTTATCGGCATTCTACCGCATACCGGTCGCGATTTGATGATTAGTCACTTTCCAGTTTGAACCGCAACCACAAGGTGCCCTTCCAATGCAAACAGGCGCGACCGTGGCCGCGCCTGTCAGATCATGCGTTCACTGGGTGCGGATTACTCGATCCGGTCGTCCTTGAACGTCCGCCAGCCCGAAATGATCGTGGTGATCATCGACTGCCGGGACATGATGTCTTCGCGGATGGCCGCATAGATATGGATGATCGCGAAGATCGTGATCGCCCACATGCCCAGATGATGCAGCGTGTGCAGGCGCTGGGTGTTCTGCACCAGATCGATGATCCAGCCGAAGGCCCAATAGTAGATCGAGTCCTGCCCCGCCCCCTCGGCATAAAGCGCGAAGCCGGTGAAGATCATGAAGGTCATGCCCAGCGTGATGAAGGTGAACATCGCGAAATGGGCCAGCGGGTTGTGCCCGATGTACTTTTTCGGCTCCTTTTCGAGGAAGGCATACCAGCGCAGTTCAAAGAACAACTCCTTCCACCAGCGCAGCCGCCAGAAGGGCAGGTAGAACAACTGAC
This sequence comes from Rhodovulum sp. P5, assembly GCF_002079305.1. NCBI lineage: Bacteria > Pseudomonadati > Pseudomonadota > Alphaproteobacteria > Rhodobacterales > Paracoccaceae > Rhodovulum > Rhodovulum sp. P5. The sequence goes on along the minus strand of NZ_CP015039.1, from coordinate 2,452,854 downwards.
GCGAATGCCGGTTGCCGATGAAGGCAAAGTAGATCCGGCCAAGGAAGGCCACGGTCAGAACCATACCCGCCGCGAAATGGGCAAAGCGGATATAGCCGAAGGTGAATTGCTGCGTCGCCTCGGCGATCTCGATGGTGGGCGGGGGCGATCCAATCAGGAAGCCCGTGACGATCAGCACGGTGATGGCCGCAGCATTCAGCCAGTGCCAGATGCGCACCGGCACCTCGTAGACATAGATCGCCGCCTGCATGCGCAGGCTTTCGATGTCTTCGGGCCGGGCGCCCCCGGTCAGGCGCGCCGCCTCAAGCGGGGTCGGCGCCTGCGGATTGGGGATGTGGATCGTTGTGTTGGTGTCGGTCATGGCTGGCCCCTTACCCCGAGACGAGCCATGCACCGGTGGCCGCAACCGCACCCCCGGTCAGCCGGCGCACCGTCTTGGCCCCACGGGCCGCCGCGATGGACCGGGCAAGCGCGATACCGGCCAGATGCAGCAGCGCGGTGGCGCTCAGGAAGCCCGCCAGATAGGCAAGCGCCTGCCCGGTCGCCTCGGTCGCATGGGCATGGCCGTGGCATATGGCAAAGCCCGCAATGGCCGCCAGCGACGCCCCGGTCAGCCAGCGCGGCTGGCCGCCATGGGCAAAGACCGTCAGCGCACCGAACACCACGACCGAGGCCGCGATCAGGCCCTCGACCCCGGGGATCGGCACGCCCGACCAGGACAGTGCCGCGCCCAGGACCATGGCCCCCATGAAGGTCGCGGCCCCCGCCCAGACGCGCCGGGACAGGACGAAGCCGGACCAGAGCCCCACCGCCAGCATCGCCAGCAGGTGATCGGCCCCAAGGATCGGATGCATGAACCCGTGCATCAGCCCCGAGGTGCCCCCATGCCCGGTATGGGCAAGCGCGGGGGCGGCAAGTGCGGCCAGCGCCGCAGACAGGATCAGTTTCTTCATCGGTGTCTCCTCCCTCAGCGCACCTTGACCGTGGTCAACTCGTCGCCATCGGGCGACATCACGTGGGTGGAACAGGCAAGGCACGGGTCGAAGCTGTGCAGCGTGCGCAGGATTTCGACCGGCTCCTCGGGCCGTTCCATCTTGGTGTTCATGAGGCTCGCCTCAAACGCACCGATATTGCCCGCCGTGTCGCGTGGAGACCCGTTCCAGGTGGTCGGCACGACGCATTGATAATTCTCGATGCGGGTGTCCTTGATCTTGATCCAGTGGCCCAGCGCGCCGCGCGGCGCCTCGGTCATGCCGACGCCCTTGGCCTCTTTCGGCCACTTCTTCGGCTCCCACTTGTCGACATGGGCGGTGGATTCATCGCCGTTCTTGCAGGTGGTGATGAGCTTGTCGAAGAAGTGCTTTTGCAGGCGGGTGCAGTATTCCGCCTCCAAAGCGCGGGCGGCGGTGCGCCCAAGGGTGGAGAACAACGCATCGACCGGCAGGTCCATATCACCAAGGAAGCCCTCGACCTGGCCCTTGATGTCTTCGTGCCCCTTGGCATAGCCGATGATGTAGCGGGCGAGCGGCCCGACCTCCATCGCGTGACCTTTCCAGCGCGGCGCCTTGATCCACGAATATTTCGCGGCCTCGTCCAGCTCCTCGATGGCGGTCTTGGTGCCCTTGGCGTTGGGCCCAAGTTCGTAGTTCGGCTCGGTCACGCCGTCCCACGGATGCAGGCCCTTGCCCGGCTCGCCATAGGTGTACCACGAATGGTCCACGAATTCCTGCACCTGTTCGGGATCGCGCGGATCGACATCCAGAACCTCGTTGAGGTTGCCGTTGATGATCGCGCCGCGGGGCAGGTGCAACTGCTCGGCCGAGAAATCGTTGGGATGTTCGGGAATGTCGCCATAGGCCAAACAGGCTTGGGATGACAGCCCGCCACCATACAGCCAGTTCTTGTAGAACCCGCCGATGGCCTTCACATCCGGGATGTAGACGTTGTTCACGAAGGTGATGCACTGATCGATGATGGAGCTGACCATGTTCAGCCGCTCCATGTTGATCGCGCCGACAGCGCCCGTGCCGTTCAGGTTGATCGGGCAGGGCACGCCGCCGACCAGCCAGTTCGGATGCGGGTTCTTGCCGCCGAAGATCGTGTGGATCTTCACGACCTCTTTCTGCAGGTCCAGCGCCTCCAGATAATGGGTCGTGGCCATCAGATCGGCCTCGGGCGGCAGCAGATAGGCCGGGTTGTCCCAATAACCGTTCTTGAACAGACCCAGTTGCCCGGATTCCACGAACTTCTTCAGCCGGTTCTGCACGTCACGGAAATAGCCGGGGCTCGACAGCGGGTGGCTCGGGCTGACGGCCTGTTGCAACTCGCTCGTCGCCTTCGGATCGGCCTTCAGCGCGTTGACCGGGTTCACCCAGTCGAGTGCGTGCAGGTGGTAGAAATGCACGATGTGGTCGTGGATCTGCAGGTTCAACTGCATGATGTTGCGGATCGAGTTCGCGTTTTCGGGGATGGTGATCCCCAGCGCATCCTCGACCGCGCGGACGGATGTCAGGGCATGGGTGCCGGTGCAGACGCCGCAGATTCTTTCGGTGAACGCCCAGGCATCGCGCGGGTCGCGGCCCTTCAGGATCACTTCCAGACCGCGCCACATCGTGCCGGTGCTGACCGCGTTACGGATGATGCCTTCCTCATCCACGTTGACCTCGCAGCGCATGTGCCCCTCGATCCGGGTCACCGGGTCGACGACGATGCGCTTGCCGGAATTGTCGAGGTCGAAACCGTTCGGAGTTACGGTCATCTATCAGACCTCCTCTTTCTCTTGGCGCTTGCGCTGGGCGCTTTTCAGGGCACTGGCGGCGATATGGGCGGCGATCCCCGCGCCCACCGCACCGGCAGCGGCAAAGCCGACCTGGTCGGCGGTGGCTTCCACGCCGAACTGCTTGACCGTGGTCAGGCGGTCATAGAACGATCCCTGATCCCAGAACCCGTCCTCGGAACAGCCGATGCAGCCATGGCCCGACTGGATCGGGAAGCTGACGCCCTCGTTCCAGCGCACGGTGGAACAGGCGTTGTAGGTGGTCGGCCCCTTGCAGCCCATCTTGTACAGGCAATAGCCCTTGCGCGCATAGTCGTCGTCCCAGTTCTCGACGAACTGGCCCGCGTCGAAATGCGGGCGGCGATAGCACTTGTCGTGGATCCGCTGGGAATAGAACATCTTCGGCCGGCCCTGCCGGTCAAGATCGGGCAGCCGGTCGAAGGTCAGCATGTAGGTGATGACGCCGGTCATCACCTCGGCAATCGGCGGGCAGCCGGGAACCTTGATGATCGGCTTGTCGGTGATGACCTTGTGAACCGGCGTGGCCGCCGTGGGGTTCGGGGCCGCGGCCTGCACGCAGCCGTAAGAGGCACACGCCCCCCAGCTGATGATCGCCTTGGCGTCTTTCGCGGCATGGCGCAGCTGTTCGACAAAGGGCTTGCCGCCGATGATGCAGAACATGCCGTCTTCGTTCAGCGGCGGGTTGCCCTCGACCGCGAGGATATAGTTGCCCTTGTATTTCTCGATCGTGTCTTCCAGCGCGGCCTCGGCCGCATGGCCGGCGGCGGCCATCAGCGTGTCGTCGTAGTCAAGGCTGATCATCGACAGCACGACATCCTTGGCCAGCGGATGGGCGGAGCGGATGAAGCTTTCCGAACAGCAGGTGCATTCCAGCCCGTGCACCCAGATCACCGGCGTGCGCGGCTTGGTTTCCATCGCATGGGCGATCTTCGGCACGAAGCTGGGACCAAGGCCCAGCGCCGCCGCTGTGAGCGAGCAGTATTTCATGAAGCTGCGCCGGGTGATCCCCTGACGGCGCATGACTTCATAGAAGGTTTCGATTTCGGACAAGTCGGTCCTCCCTTGGCAGGGCCGGTCGCCCATCGGGCGCGCGGCAGTTTCAGTATCCCAGCGTATGCAAGCAGGGCGACATGGGTCTGCGCAAAGGAAAAGAGACCTGCCACGGGTCCGGTATTTTTCTTTTTGCAATCAATGGGAAAAGTGCATTTTCGCGCCGGCGTCCTTAATCTCTGCCGGTCAGGCGGTTGCCATTGCCCGCGGCGGGCGGTCAGCTTGCTTCCGTTCGGGAAATATGACGCGCCGCGGCGATCACGGCCTGGCCCAGCGCAAGGCCGCCATCATTCGCAGGGGTTTCCCGGTGGGTCAGGACCGGCACAGCCTCCAGCGCGGTCAGGCAGTCGGTCAACAGGCGGGCATTCTGAAAACAGCCGCCCGACAGCACCACGGCCGCGGCCTGACCGGTCGCGACCAGATCGCGCGCATGGGTGGCGAAGGCCGCGGCCAGACCCGCGTGAAACCGGGCCGAGATCACGGCCGCTTCGGTCCCCGCGGCAAGGTCCGTGGCCAATGCGTGGAACATCGGTGCGGGGTCGATCTGGTCACCCGTATGGTCGAACGGATAGGGGCGATCCGCCGGGTCGGTCGCCAACGCCTCCAACCGCATGGCGGCCTCCCCCTCATAGCTTTGGCGCGCGGGGCACAGGCCCAAGGCCGCGGCAACCGCGTCGAAGAGCCGCCCGGCGGAACTGCATGCCGGTGCGTTCAGCCCAGCCCGCGCGGCACTGCGCACCGCCTGCCGGGGCAGACCGGGGAACAGCCGGTCGGCCAGATCGGACAGCCCCGCGGCATCCAGCCGGACCAGCAGGTTGCGCCACGGCTCCCGCGCGGCGGCGTCGCCGCCGACCAGTGGCGCCGGGGTCAGATGGGCAATGCGGGTGACGCCATCATAGTCGCCCAACAGCAGCTCCCCACCCCACACCGTGCCATCCGAACCATATCCGGTGCCATCCAGCACGATCCCCGCGACCGGCCCACCGTCGCGCGGCCATCCGTTTTCGGCCAGGCAACTGGCCAGATGGGCATGGTGATGCTGGATCTCCTCGACTGGCAGACCCATCCCGTGCGCATGCTGCGTGGCGCGATAGCCGGGATGGGCGTCGCAGGCGACACGCACGGGGCGATGATCGAACAGGTCGGCAAAGTCGTCGATGGCCTTCAGGAACTCCTCCCATGTCAGGGCCTCGTCAAGTTCGCCCAAGTGGTGCGATAGCAGCGCCTGCCCGTTCTTGATCAGGCAGATCGCCGATTTCATCTGCCCGCCCAGCGCCAGAACCTGCGGCGCATCGTCAAAGCCCGGCGGCAGCGGCAGCGTGCCCGGCACCCGGCCGCGGGCGCGACGCAGAACCATGCGGGGGGCCGCGCGCTCCACGCTGTCATCCAGCCGACGGGCGATATCGCGGTCGTGGAACAGGAAGGCATCGGCGAACGCCCCAAGCTTGTCCCGCGCCTCGTCATTGCCGATCACCTGGGGTTCGCCCGACAGGTTGCCCGAGGTCATGACCAGCGGGCGCCCCACCGCCTCCAGCACCAGGTGGTGAAGCGGCGTATAGGGCAGCATCCAACCCAGTGTTCCCTGACCGGGGGCCAGCGCCTCGGGCAACGGCGTGCCCGCCTTGGGCAACAATACGACAGGCGCGGCAGGGTCTTGCAGCAGCTCTTCCTCTGCCAAACCAAGGGCGGCATGGCAGCGGATCAGGGTCAAGGGCGCCATCAGGGCGAAGGGCTTGGCCGGGCGCCGCTTGCGATGCCGCAAGTTTGCGATGGCCGCCGGGTCGGTGGCATCACAGGCCAGATGGAACCCGCCCAGCCCCTTGACCGCGACGATCCTGCCCTCTGCCAGCAGGCGCGCGGTTTCAGCGATGGGATCCCCCGGAACCGTCTGGCCCTCCCGTTCCAGCCAAAGACGGGGGCCGCAGTCCGGGCAAGCGATGGGCTGGGCATGAAAGCGGCGGTCGGCGGGATCGCCATATTCCGCCGCGCAGGCCGGGCACATAGCGAACGGGGCCATCGTGGTCTGCGCCCGGTCATAGGGCAGGCCCCGCAAGATGGTAAAGCGTGGCCCGCAATGGGTGCAGTTGGTGAAGGCATAGCCGTGGCGGCGCCCCGTCCCTTGCACCTCGTCAATACAGGCCGCGCAGGTCGCCGCGTCGGGGGTGACCCGGGTTTCGGCGCCCATACCGGCGCTGGGGGCGATGACGAAGCCCTGCGGGACATCCGCGAACCGGAACGGCGCAACCTCGACACGGTCGACCCGCGCCAGCGGCGGGGCCTCATCGGACAGGGCGGCCTGAAACCCGGCCAGATCGCCCCCGGCGGCGCGGATCAGCACGCCCTCCGGATCGTTCAGAACCTCCCCCCGCACACCGAACCGTTGCGCAAGTTGCCAGACGAAGGGACGAAAGCCCACGCCCTGCACCTGTCCGCGCACACGGATCGCGCGCCCGTCCGTCAATGGACGGTGCAGACCATGCAAGGGTCGAAGCTGCGCACGATATGCTGAACGGCGACGGGCGTGGTTTCCCCCTCGGCGACCGGCGTGCCCACCAGGGCCGTCTCCAACGGGCCGGGCACGTCTCTGGCATCGCGGGGCGAGAAGTTCCACGTTGTCGGCGCGATGATCTGATAGCACGCGATGCGGCCGTCCTGCACCCGCACCCAGTGGCCCAGCGCGCCGCGCGCGGCCTCTACCAGCCCGGCCCCCGTACCGCTCTGCACATCCGGCGCCGGGTCCATGAAGGCGGCCCCGGGTTCGATACCTCGGGCAAGATCCTCCATCAAACCCTGGGTGCGGGCCAGTTCCAGAAGGCGACCTGCGACCCGGGCCAGCACCCCGCCCCCGGCCAGTGCCCGTGCAAGGGGATGACCATCGACCACCTGCCGGGCGATTGCGCCGACCTCATAGGTCTGCCCATTCAGCCGGGGGGCCTTGCACCAGGTATACGCCTCGGCGCGCATCTCTTCGTCGGGCAGGGTCTGGCCCGTTGCCGGATGGCTGGTCTCTCCCAGCATCCAGGCGTGGGACAGATCCTCCACCAACCCGGAAAGGTCGAGAGGGTCAAGCCGTCCCTCTGCCCACAGCCCCGGGTCAAAGCCGTGACCGCTGGACATTGGGTAGGCCCCGAAGGACAGATAGCGGCCAGAGCCGCGGCCCAGCGCGTCAAGATCCAGATCGGCCGCGATCCGCAGGAACAACCCGACATCGCCCGTGTCCCACGCCATCAGGGCATCGGGGGTCTCTATCGCCGCGAACTCTTCCAGCGACCCGCCGAAGACGACGCCTTCCAGAAACCGGCGGAACGCTGTCAGGCTGGCCATGATCCGCACCTTGTCGCGCGGTCCCGGCGCGCGGGTCACGCCGCCCGGCTGGATCGCCAGCGTGTGGGGCCACTTGCCCGCCAGCAGGCCAAGGATATGCATCAGCGCCGTCCGGGCCTCGATGCCCTGTTTCGGGGCGGCGCCTTCCAGTGCCTTGAACCGCTCGACGGTACGGTCATACCACGGTCGGTCCGCATAGCAGGGGCGGGTGAAATCCGGCATGAAGAACAGGTTGAAATGCGCCAGGTGATCCGCGGCATTCTCGACCGCGTGGATCAGCGCCGCCATCGCGGCCCCCTGCGGTGCGGGCCGGTGACCGCCCGCCGCCGCCAGGGCGTGCACCGCCGCCGAAGACTGGCTGATCGAACAGATACCGCAGATGCGCGGGGTCAGGGTCAGTGCGTCCGACGGGGGCCGGCCCATCAGCATCGTCTCGAACCCGCGATAGAGGGGGGCGTTGACGCGGGCGCTTTGCACCGCGCCGTCGTCGATATCCAGAGAAACCTCCAGATCGCCCTCGACCCGGTTGAACGGCCCGACAACCAGTCTCGTCCCGCTCATCCCCTTGGTTTCCTTGGGCTTGGCAGGATCTCGACCCGGTCGGCGACGGCGTTCTTCGATAACCGTTCGGGGGTTGCGGCCTTGGACAGGGAGGCCAGCGCCATGAACCATGCCTTGGGCATGTCGGAGGGCAGACCGACCGGGATGCCGGCGACCTTCGGCGTTTCGGTAAAGGCGTGCTTGGGTTCCTCAAACTCCGGCGCGGTGCAGGAGATGCAGGGATATCCCGCCCGGGTGCAACTGCCCGACCCGTTCCAGGGCCGGATATTGCAATCGCCTACCGCCTGCGTGCCGACGCAACCCAGATGTTCCATCATGCAGCCGATCTCGCACAGGCGGGTGGCGCTGGCCTTGTATTCGTAGAACTCATTCTTGGGGCAGCCGTGATGGACGAGGTGTTCGGCATAAAAGCGCGGCCGGGCCAGAGCGTCCAGATCCGTTGGCCCAAGCGCGTCAGAGGCCAGCAGCATCAGCGTCTCGGTGACCCAGTCCGGATGGGTCGGGCAGCCCGCGACATTGACCACCGGCAGCCCTGCGCGCCCGCGAAATTCGGGGGGCAGGATGCCCCCGGCATGACTGCCCTCATATTGCAGCCCGGCGGCATCGGAGGGGTTGCCCCCGGCCGAGGACACGCCGCCGAACGCTGCACAACTGCCCACGGCAACCACATGCTGGGCCAGGGGGGCCAGTTCCAAGGCCCAGTCGAACATCGACCGCCCGGTGCCCGACAGCATCTGGTACCGGCCGGTACCGCGCGGCCCCCGGGCAATCGCACCCTCAACGCACAGCACATCAAGCGGAACATCGCCCCGCACGATCCGCTCCAGCAATGCGATCACCTCTTCGCCACTTTCAACCGACAGGGCCGGATGCCAGAGGATGCGCACACCGGCATTGTCCAGAAGGTCGAAAAAGTTGGGCGCATCCGCACAAAGCACCGACATCGTGCAACCGCCGCAGCCCGAGGTCTGAAGCCAAAGAACATTCATGGGCAGGCTCCGGCAAATGGCAGGTCGACACAGAAACACGCGCCGTCATCGCAGCGGCAAAGCCGCAAGGCGCCGCCATGCTCCTCGGCGATCTTGTGGCTGATGGCAAGGCCCAGACCGGTGCCCTTGCCGACGGCCTTGGTGGTGAAGAACGGATCGAAGATCGACTGGCGCAGATCCGGCGGGACACCGGGGCCGTTGTCCGAGACCGACAGGATCGCGCGTGCGCCCTCGACCCGCGCGCCGACCTCGATCCGGCCGGCCGGCTGCCCGGCCACCGCATCAAGGGCATTCTGGACAAGGTTCATCACCACCTGCTGCACATGGCCGGGTCGACCGCTGACGGGGATACAGTCTTCGCCGGAAAAGGCGATCTCGACATCATGCTTGGCCCCGCGCACCACCCAGCTTGCGGCCACTTTCGCCGTCTCTACCAGATCGAAGGGGGTCATCTCTCCGGTGCCGTCCGCCGACAGCCGCCGCAGGTCTTCAACGATATCGCGCACCCGTTCCGCCCCGTCCCGCGCGCCTGCCACGGCCTCCCTCAGATTGCCGACCTCCCGGTCGAGGCGGAGTTCTTCGCGCAGACGGATCAACTCCTCCCGCGAGGCCCCGGCCTGTACCCGTTCGAAATAGGTCTCGAACTTGGAGGCATAGCGCTCCAGCGCATGGGTGTTGGCGTAGACAAAGCTGATCGGGTTGTTCAGCTCATGCGCCACACCGGCCAGAAGCCGGCCGAGGGATGCGAGTTTTTCGTTGCGCACCAGAAGCGCCTGCGCCGCCTTCAACTCGTTATGGCTGTCTTCCAGTTCCGCATAGGCCTTGCGCAACTCCCCCAACGGCCGGCCGGTCAGGACATGGCCGGTGACCCGTCCCCGGTCGTCCAGACGTGCACTGATCGACAATTCCAGCGGCGTGTCATTGCCCGACGTCTCCAGGCTGACCTCGATCGTTTCGGGCATGCGGTTCATCGCGGCGCGCGCCATGGCCGCCGACAGCATCTCCCGATCCGATGGCTTGAACAGCGTCTCGACCAGGCATCCCGCAAAGGCCGCGCGCGGCTTGCCGACTGCGGCGGGGAAAGAGGCAGAGACCTCCTCGACCAGGCCGCTTCGCGACACCACGATCAGCACATCGGACACCGACGACAGGATCGAGCCGAGAAACGAGCGCATCGTCTCCAACTCGGCATTCTTCTTTTCAAGACGTTCCTGATAGAGGACCAGATCGGCATAGGTCCGGTCGACGGCGGCAAGGACATCGGCCCAGACCGTATCCGACAAGTCGCCGGTCGATGCCTTGGTATTCAAGGTGAGTTCCTTGGCCATCCTATCTCCTTCTAGGCGAGCATACCGGTGATCCGCTGCTCTGCAAAGGAATTCGCGGGCAAGCGTCGATGCACGGAAATGCGCGTTCAGAACGGGACATAGCGCCGGTCCGGGCGAAAGGCATCAAGGTCGATCCCCGGCGGCCGCCCTTCCACAAGGTCCGCAACGATCCGGCCGGTGATCCCGCCAAGCGTCAGGCCCAGATGCTGATGGCCAAAGGCGTGGATGACCCGCCGCGACGTGGCACCATAGCCGATCACCGGCAGGGAATCCGGCATCGTCGGCCGAAAGCCCAGCCAGTGGTCGTCGGGCTCTGGCAGGTCGCCGAACAACTCGGCCCCACGGCGGGCGAGATAGGCAAGGCGGCCGGGGTTCTCCGGTGCATCAAGACCGGCGATTTCGACCGTTCCCGCCAGCCGCAGACCGCGCGCCATCGGCACCGCGTAGAACCCGCCCTCGCCCCAGCCCACGGGGCGGGTCAGCCTGTGACCGTCGCCCTCGAACATCAGGTGATAGCCGCGTTCCGTGCCGAGCGGCAGGCCAGCGGTGCCCGCCCCGGCGATGCGCCCTGAAAACGCGCCCGCGGCGATGACGACATGTCCGGCGCGCACGGTTTCCGACCCAAGGGTCACATCGACGCCGTCCCGATCGGCGCGGACCGCCGATACCCGGGCCTTGCGTGTCGAACCGCCCAGTTCGGCAAAGCGTGCATGCATCCGCCGGACAAGCGCCTCGGGGTCGCGGATGTGGCGGGCGGCTGGATGGAACAAGGCCCGCGCGACCGGAACGGCAAGCCCCGGTTCCAGCGACCTTGCCTCTTCACCGGTGAGGTCTTCGCAAGGGATACCGAACCGCCGGCGAAGATCGCGTGCCGCGTCCACCTCCTTCGCGCCATCGCGGGTCGACCAGACCGACAACTGCCCACGGGAAACGAGCAGATCCTCGGCGCCGGCCGCGGCAATCAACGGGTCCAGCCCCGCATCCGCATGGGCGAGAAGCCCGGCCAGATGCCCGGCAATCCGGCGCGACGGCCGCGTCGTGCAGTTGGCCAGGAAGGACATCATCCACAGCGGATGGCGAAGGGCATGGAGATAAGAGACGGCAAGCGGGCTGTCGCGATCAAACATCAGGCGCGGAAGGTCGCGGATCACCGATGGATCGTTGAGCGGCTGGCACGCATAGGTCGCAAGCGTACAGGCATTGCCGGAGCTTGCCCCCGACCCCGGCGGGTTGGGATCGGCCAGCAGAACCTTGTGCCCGCGCATCCGCGCCCAAAGCGCCGCACTGGTGCCCACGATGCCGGCACCGGCGATGGCAATGTCGAAATCGGCCATACCGTGCGACTCTCCAATCCCCTGTCACATCGTGCATAACCCGGTCGGTTGGGCCAAACCAGACCGGCCAAGGGGCGGGAAAGCACGACCGGATCCGAGGCCCGCGCCCGATGATTTGGCGCGGTCGGCGACGCTTGCTTCCGGACCATCCGTGGCGCGGGTCATCGGCATTCCGACGGCGCGCGCAGCAGGCCCGCGCCAAAGACAGGGTCGCGGCCGACCGCCCCAAGATCCTCTGCACGGCGGCCGAGTTCGGCGCGCAGCGCGTCCACGTTCAACCGGGCAAGGCCCGGGTCCGCGGCCACGACGCCGGTGACGAAGGGGGCGGCCATCGATGTGCCGCTGGCCACGACCATTCGGCCGCCGGTCGTCAGCAGGATGTCGACCCCGGGCGCGGCGATGTCGACATGGTCCCCCCGGACGGCCTTTCGATAGATGGCGCCATCGGGGCCGACGGCTGTCACCGCAAGGGCGAAGGGGAAAGCCGCCGGGTATTGCGGCGGCGCCCCGCGGCCAAGATTGCCGACAGCGGCGACCAGCACCATCCCATCGGCAGCGGCGCGCCCCATCGCGCGGTTCATCAGCTTGTTGCGCGGTCCGGCAAGGCTGATGTTCACCACGTCCACGCCGTTCGCCGCCAGCCAGTCCATCCCGCGCAGGACCGACACCACCCCGGCGGCATCGCCCGCACCAAGGCCCGGATCGATGACATTGGCGCTGAAAAGCGTCGTGCCGCGCAGACGGTTCGGCCCGATCAGCAGGTCCGCCATGCGCGTGCCGTGATCGGTGACCGGTGGCGCGGTTCTGCCGGTGAAGGTTTCCTGCCGGATGCGCCCGTCGCTCAGACCCGGATGGTCGGCCGTCACCCCGGCATCGAGCAGGCCCACCCGGACCCGCGCGCGGCACCCACCGGACGGCCAGCCGATCATCCGGGCGGCATAGTCCCGGCTGCGCGTTGCATCGGCCTGCAACCTGTAGACGTGATGCGCCCCCGCCGTCACACCCGGCACGGCAGCCTCGATCTCGGCAATGGCCTCGGGGATCGTGGTTCCGTCGGGAATGCCGAACACGACAAGCGTGTCATCCAGATCGCGCAGCGGAAAGACATCGCGCAGGGTGTAGCCGCGGGCCTCGGCCCTGGCGATCAGCGTCGCGGGGGCCTGTGCCGTCAGGACGATCAGTTCCTGCGGGTCCACCACGGCCGGGGCAGACCCACGGGTGACCGGCCCGCCGGGCTGGCCGGTCGGTGTGCAGGAGGCGACGATCAACAGAAGCAGGACAAGGGACAAAAGGCGCATGGTCTTACTCCTCCGCCACCAGATCGACGAGCGGAGACGCCGCCAGCATCGCGCGGGCCGCATCGCGCGCCTCCGCGCTCTCAAATGCAAGACGGTACAGCCCGAGTGCGCCGGGCCCGTCCACGATGCGGGCGCCGCTCTCGCGCAGCAGGGTCTGGACATCGCCCATGGGCGCGGAGTCCACGAACCCCACACCCAAACCGAAGTCCGCCGCATGCTCTGACACCGTGCGGAAGACCGGGGCGTTGTTCGGCCCCTGCGTCAGTGCGATATAGGTGCCCTGCCCCAGAACCAGCGCGCCGAGGAAGACTGCGGCGATGCGCCAAAGATGCGTCCGCCCCGGCGCGGGCCGAGATGTTCTGGAAAGCTCCTTCTCAAGCCGCCGCCATCCGAATTCGCGGGTATCGGGCCCGTCACTCGCCGTCGCCAGCGCGCCCTTCAGCCCGCCCATCAGCGCCAGTTCAGCCCGCAAGGCTGGATCGTCCGCGGCGGCCGCTTCGATCCTTGCGGCGTCTTCGGGGCCCGCCTCACCGCGCAGATGGGCCAGCAGCATCTCTTCACTCAGTCCGTCGGGCCGGTCCATTCTCGCCTCCATCGCGGGTTTCGGTGCTCGTGAAGGTTGGTCGTGCGAGCGGGCGAAAGGTTCAAAATCATGTCTGGCCATCCCGCGACAGGCAGCGGAGCAGCAATTGCTTGGCGTGGTAGATCCGGCTTTTGACGGTGCCCTCGGGGACGGATTCAATGCCGGCGATCTCACCCAGGGTCATGTCTTCGTAATAGGCGAGGTGCACGACGGCCCGCTGCCGCTCCGGCAGGGCCTCCACGCAGGCGCGCAGGCGGGCGGCATCCTGCACCGCACCCAGTGCCGCTTCAGGGTCGGGGTCGCTGTCGGGGATCTCCTCATCCGGGGCACCAAGGGTCACGCGGGCTTGCTTGCGGATGTGATCCACGGTCTTGTTCCGCGCCATCGACAATATCCATGACAGAACGGTGGAGCGCCCCTGGAACCCGGCCGCGGCATGCCAGACGGTCAGCATCGTGTCCTGCACGATATCGGCGACCTCGGCCTCGTCACGCACGCGGGACCGCACGAACCGGGTCACCGCGTCGGCATGGGCCATATAGAGCGCCTTCATCGCCGCCATGTCGCCCTCGGCGACGCGGGCCAGAAGGACAGCATCAGCGGGCCGTTCTTCGTTGGAATCCTGACGTTGAGATGCGCGCATGGGCAGAGGATAGAACGGGCAAGGAAGGGCTGCCAAATGCGAAATGGGCGCGTCCGCTGCAAAGACGTGATGGCACCGCAGAAGCGGCGGCAAAGACACCATCCCGGCGCAAAATCACGCCGGCACGGTCATTCTTCCGACATCGGACGAAAGGGAGGAGCCCCCTTGTGCATAGCCCGGCACTGAGGCCTCGAACCGTCCATTTCGGATCGCGGACCGAGACGGCAGCCGATACCCGCATTGGGCCAATCCGTTCTGCGCCAAGAGTGAGACAGCCATCCGCAAACGTCGCGCGTCCTTTATGAGGGCGTGAGGTAGGCAAACTGCGAGACGCGGGAACGCCTTTGCATGGCGAGTGATGAGTATCCGCCGGTCAGGCCGCCATGAGCCCGTCTATCCTGCCCGACCACGCACCGCATCTGCCTCGGATCATCCGGGCCGTTCCGCCTTCTTTGAAGAACGGAACAATCAGAATGGTTGGCCGATTGTTTGGACAGCCCTAGTTAGTCGCGCAGTTGACGACTTTTCGGACCATTATTCCATTGAAAGTAAATGGAGGCGAGTACCGGAATCGAACCGGTGTACACGGATTTGCAAGACTAGGTATGAGACTGAATTAAAAGGATTAAATGCGTAGACAGCGGCTAGTATTGTGAAGAACATAGGGTGAAAGTTTAGAGGGCGCGGAACTCGCTTGATCGTTCGAAATAGCCGCAATCTTCAGGCCATCCGCTCCAGACACAGTGCTGCGGCTATTGCGCTTCAAGATTCCAAATTCGCAGCGCGATGCGCGTTTCGAAACACGGTCGATCAATGGCCGACATCCGGATTGGGAGGGTGAGACCAAGCGTCCAGTTCTTAACACTTTCTCGATTGAACTTTGGCCGCTACGCTGAGGGATATTCCTCTCAAAGCAAACGGAGCCTGCTTTGCTGAAACTGGTAATTCGCACGTTGTTCAAGGCAGCTGCGAAGCAGCGAAAACGGCAGGCGCGCCCACGCCCTGCGCCAAGCGTCCCAACACCTGCGTCAGATCAGCGGTCGGTGTCGGTTTCCTGTGTCGCCGACCAGTCATCAGCGCCCGCCTCCTGCCCGTCCACGCTGACCGGTAAATGCTATGTCATCGACGGCGACACGATACAGATCGGAAAAGTCAGACTGAGGCTTGCGGGCATTGATGCGCCGGAACTTGATCACCCTTGGGGCAAGAAGGCCAAGTGGGAGCTGGTCCAGCTCTGCAAGGGAAGGGTCATAACGGCGGAGATTGAACCGGAAATCTCTTATGATCGCGTCGTCGCAACCTGTTTTTTGCCCGACGGTCGTGACCTTAGCGCCGAAATGGTCACGCGGGGGCTGGCCCTCGACTGGCCAAAGTTCTCTGGCGGGAAGTATGCTCATCTAGAGCCAGATGGCGTGCGAAAGAAGCACTGGAAAGCCGCCGCAAGACAGCGCGGAAATATGAGCGTATTTCACAAGTGAAAGGCGTCCTCAGCCCTTCCTTCACACCGCAGCGAACGACGGCCCCGAGCCGAAATACCCACCGTGCAGGCGCGGCACTTCACGGGTGCAGCGAGAGTGCGCTGGCAAAGCCGGCCCAGAGCCGGCATCCGAACTTCGACAAAATCCGGGGGAATCTGCGTGAGCGCGTTCAGCGCAGGTATGGGATTTCAATAGCTTAAGGCGCGCGAGGTGGGCAGTTCGGCCGAAGTCGTGTAGTTACACGTTATGATGTTTAAGACCCTATGAATGCGCCCAAACGTGCGATATCCTGCATGCCATGTTCACGCGCATCACCGAGAGCGGCGGGCGTCGCTATCTGCAGATTGTCGAGTCCTTCCGTAACGAGGCGGGCAAGCCCCGGCTGCGCGTCGTGGCCAATCTGGGGCGCGTGGACGGGATGAAGGATGGCCAGCTCGATGCGCTGATCCGGGGGCTCAGTCGCGCCGCGGGTCGGGTCGAGCCCGAGAAGGCCGAGATCACCTACGAGGCGGCGCGCAGCTATGGCGACGTCTTTGCCCTGCACGAGTTGTGGAAGGACCTTGGTTTCGATCATGCCCTCGGCCGTGCGCTGCGTTCCGGCAAGCGGAAAGTCGACGTGGAGGCGCTGGTCCGCGCCATGGTGTTCAATCGGTTGTGCGACCCCACAAGCAAGCTTGGCTGCCTGCGCTGGCTGGAAACGGTCGCGATGCCCGCGATGCCGGACACCGTCACGCATCAACATCTGCTCCGCGCCATGGATGCGCTGATGGACCATGCCGAGCGGGTCGAGATGGAACTGGCCAGACAAATCCGTCCGCTGGTCGATCGGGACCTGGCCGTGGTCTTCTACGACCTGACCACGGTGCGCATCCATGGCGACGGAGAGGTTGACGACGACCTCCGCGCCTATGGCATGAACAAGGAAACCGGTGGCATCGCCCGGCAATTCGTGCTCGGCGTCGTGCAAACCGCCGACGGCCTGCCGCTCATGCACACGGTCCACCCCGGCAATGTCGGGGAGACGAAAACCCTGCAGGGCATGCTGCAGACGGTGTTGCAGCGGTTTCCCGTGCAGCGTGTCATCCTGGTCGCCGACCGTGGCCTGCTCAGCCTTGAAAACATCGACGAACTGACCGCCCTGGCCGATCAGGACGACCGCAAGCTGGAGTTCATCCTCGCCGTCCCCGCCCGTCGCTATGCCGATCTGGTCGAGACCTTTCGGGGCCTTGCCTTCGACGAAGGCGGCCTGGCGGAAAGCAATTTTGCCGGCCATCGCCTGATCGTCGCCCATGATCCCGTTCGAGCCGCCGACCAATCCGAACGACGTCGCGCCCGCATCGCCGAACTTGAAGCCCAGGCCGAAAAGATGGTCGCCAAGCTCGATGCGCAAGACGACGGCCAGACGGCGCGGGGCCGCCGCGCCTCCGACCGCGGCGCCTATAGCCGCTTCACGCGCGCCGTGGCCGAGGCCGAACTGACCCGGTTCCTCAAGGCAGACCTGCAGGCCGACCGGTTCAGCTACAGCATCGACGAAGACGCCGTCGCCCGAGCCGAACTCTTCGACGGCAAGCTCGCCCTGCTGACCAATGCCCCCGACCTGACGCCGACCGCAACCGTGACCCGCTACAAGTCGCTGGCCGATATCGAACGCGGCTTCCGCGTCCTGAAATCCGATATCGAGATCGCCCCCGTCCACCATCGGCTGCCCGACCGCATCCGCGCCCACGCGCTGATCTGCTTTCTCGCCCTCGTCCTCTACCGCGTCATGCGCATGCGGCTGAAGGCAAAAGGACATGACGCCAGCCCACGAACCGCCCTCGACATGCTCGCGCGCATCCACCGCCACGAAGCCCGGATCGCCGACCGAAAGCTCGACGGCCTCACCACCCCGACCCCCGAACAACTGGACCTCTTCGACACCCTGAACCTGCCAAAACCCGCCTGATCACCCTCGCGTAGTTACATTTTGGCCAATCTCGCCATAACGATATCAATCACTTACGCGTTTTACTGGTGAACTTGAGCGGCATGCGTGAATCGCACAGAGAAAAGCTGTCGCTCAGCCCTTTTCAGCCTCTCGCGAACGTCCCACTGCTGCGGCACAGAGCACCTGAAGCTTACCCGGTTTCAGAAACCCATTTGAGCGTAGTACGGGTCCCCGAACTTCGACAAAATCCGGGGGAATCTGCGTGAGCGCGTTCAGCGCAGGTATGGGATTTCAATAGCTTAAGGCGCGCGAGGTGGGCAGTTCGGCCGAAGTCGTGTAGTTACACGTTATGATGTTTAAGACCCTATGAATGCGCCCAAACGTGCGATATCCTGCATGCCATGTTCACGCGCATCACCGAGAGCGGCGGGCGTCGCTATCTGCAGATTGTCGAGTCCTTCCGTAACGAGGCGGGCAAGCCCCGGCTGCGCGTCGTGGCCAATCTGGGGCGCGTGGACGGGATGAAGGATGGCCAGCTCGATGCGCTGATCCGGGGGCTCAGTCGCGCCGCGGGTCGGGTCGAGCCCGAGAAGGCCGAGATCACCTACGAGGCGGCGCGCAGCTATGGCGACGTCTTTGCCCTGCACGAGTTGTGGAAGGACCTTGGTTTCGATCATGCCCTCGGCCGTGCGCTGCGTTCCGGCAAGCGGAAAGTCGACGTGGAGGCGCTGGTCCGCGCCATGGTGTTCAATCGGTTGTGCGACCCCACAAGCAAGCTGGGCTGCCTGCGCTGGCTGGAAACGGTCGCCATGCCGGCGATGCCGGACACCGTCACGCATCAACATCTGCTCCGCGCCATGGATGCGCTGATGGACCATGCCGAGCGGGTCGAGATGGAACTGGCCAGACAAATCCGTCCGCTGGTCGATCGGGACCTGGCCGTGGTCTTCTACGACCTGACCACGGTGCGCATCCATGGCGACGGAGAGGTTGACGACGACCTCCGCGCCTATGGCATGAACAAGGAAACCGGTGGCATCGCCCGGCAATTCGTGCTCGGCGTCGTGCAAACCGCCGACGGCCTGCCGCTCATGCACACGGTCCACCCCGGCAATGTCGGGGAGACGAAAACCCTGCAGGGCATGCTGCAGACGGTGTTGCAGCGGTTTCCCGTGCAGCGTGTCATCCTGGTCGCCGACCGTGGCCTGCTCAGCCTTGAAAACATCGACGAACTGACCGCCCTGGCCGATCAGGACGACCGCAAGCTGGAGTTCATCCTCGCCGTCCCCGCCCGTCGCTATGCCGATCTGGTCGAGACCTTTCGGGGCCTTGCCTTCGACGAAGGCGGCCTGGCGGAAAGCAATTTTGCCGGCCATCGCCTGATCGTCGCCCATGATCCCGTTCGAGCCGCCGACCAATCCGAACGACGTCGCGCCCGCATCGCCGAACTTGAAGCCCAGGCCGAAAAGATGGTCGCCAAGCTCGATGCGCAAGACGACGGCCAGACGGCGCGGGGCCGCCGCGCCTCCGACCGCGGCGCCTATAGCCGCTTCACGCGCGCCGTGGCCGAGGCCGAACTGACCCGGTTCCTCAAGGCAGACCTGCAGGCCGACCGGTTCAGCTACAGCATCGACGAAGACGCCGTCGCCCGAGCCGAACTCTTCGACGGCAAGCTCGCCCTGCTGACCAATGCCCCCGACCTGACGCCGACCGCAACCGTGACCCGCTACAAGTCGCTGGCCGATATCGAACGCGGCTTCCGCGTCCTGAAATCCGATATCGAGATCGCCCCCGTCCACCATCGGCTGCCCGACCGCATCCGCGCCCACGCGCTGATCTGCTTTCTCGCCCTCGTCCTCTACCGCGTCATGCGCATGCGGCTGAAGGCAAAAGGACATGACGCCAGCCCACGAACCGCCCTCGACATGCTCGCGCGCATCCACCGCCACGAAGCCCGGATCGCCGACCGAAAGCTCGACGGCCTCACCACCCCGACCCCCGAACAACTGGACCTCTTCGACACCCTGAACCTGCCAAAACCCGCCTGATCACCCTCGCGTAGTTACATTTTGGCCAATCTCGCCATAACGATATCAATCACTTACGCGTTTTACTGGTGAACTTGAGGGGTCCTTCTTGAGCGCGGGGTGATCCACATGGAGGTTAGGAGCCAATGCTGCGCTGCTGACGTTTTTCGCCACCGCCAGTAGAATCAGGACCTTGGGAAAGAAAAGTGCCTGAGGAAAGGTGTGATTTGGAGCTTTGATGTAGGCTTTGAGGGATTGAGTAAAGCTCGTCGAGCTACTTATCGACAGCAGATACTCGTACACGTCTTCGGCATCTGGCGAGTTTAAACTGCGAAGGAAGTCGAGATATTTCCCCCATTCGGATTCCCCAATGAATAGAGATGTCAGGCCCGCCGCGGCTCGGCTGAGCCAGAAGTCATCTGAAATTCGTTCGACGTTGTTATCCAGAAGTCTTTGTATTTTTGAGCGAGCGAGAAAGCGCGCTGACACAAATATTGCACTGTGCAAGCCAATATCGCTCGTCGAAGCAGCGAGCTTACAAAACTCCTCCGCTCGCAACGTGCATGCGTGGGTCTTTCGAAACTTAGCGTGAAGCATGAAGCCAGCGACATCTACATATGCAGCATCGTCGACGAACACGCCACTTTTCACCATTGTGATCAATTTCTTGAGGACTGTGTTTCCTCTACGTGTCCTTGAGAGGTATCGCAGCGCTGTCGGTCGCATAGATGGATTGTACTCGACCTGCCAGAGAAGGTCCTCATCACTGACAGCGCCTCCCACCTCGTAGATCAAACTCAATACACGCTTGTGGATTTTCGGCCCATTGCCCCGAATGAAACGGGAATTCTCGCCCGGCCCGCCATCGGGGGACCGGTGAAGCCAGGTCTCATATTTCGATGTCAAGATTGCCTTGGCAAGAGTTAGGAATCGCCCCTTCTCGGTAAACGCTTCTATCCGCGACAGAGTCATATTTTCAGATATGCAGAAATGCGTGAAGGCCTCTTGCCGTGATAATATTCGAGTTTTTGAAGAGTTGAGCCTGAGTTGGCGTGATTGCAGGGTCAGGTCAATATCCCGAACAATGGCTTTGGCTTTCTCAACACAAGCCACGCCAACATCTATGTCATCCATGAATCTAGCGTAGTTAGAGACCGCTGAGTGCTCGCAAACCTTGTCCACCTCATAGAGCATAGCGTTCGCCAAAACACGTGTGGCTGATGTCTCAATCTGAGGCATACCCACTTGTGTCAAAGGCATGAAATCTGGCGTCCATGTTAGGCGGTTCAATACATGAATTAGGAGGTCGAGAATAGACTCCCGGATGTCCGCCAGCGAAGAGACGATGTTTCTTAAATGTTGAAAGTTGATGAAGTCGTAGAAGTTCGCCACATCAGTAATGACTATGTAGTCATTCTCCTTTGCAAAGCCAAAGATGCTTTTCTGAAACTTCTTCCAGCTTGCAAAGGACCCGTACTCAAAGTCGCTTTGCCTGAAACCCTTCGCAAATTTTCCGTCGTCTGGCTCGAAGAATGCTGACTTGCTCGGAGCTTTGAGTTTCAATTCGAAGTAGACCGACCTAGAAAGCCTTTCCAGAACGAGCAGGTCTCTTGGGTGTATCAAGGTCATTTGACGGCAAAGGCCGCGAGATTTTTCAGTCAGGTATCTCTTCGGCCTTCGGACGACATAGCTCCCTTCGCTGACCTCTCTTCGAACACGTTGAAGTAGGTGCGATATATCTTGGTCAATGTCTCTATACTCAATTGCATCAAATACGAGTTGCTTCCTTATTTGCGGCTTCGTTCGCCTTTTCCACTCATCCTTCAACAGGCTGATATCGAAAACATCCCTGATATCATCTTTTAGAAACTGAAACTTCGGAGATTGCAAAACAGGCCTCGCACGTTGTTCGCTTAGTTATCGGACCGCGTGAACTCGCTGGCAAGAGGGGGACTTGATCGTGAAGACTTTGTTGCACTCTGGCGCGTCGAGATTGTAAATGCGAGGCCCAGATCAAGTCACCTGATAAACGGCCACGTGCGTATCGCTGCCATTCGAGCGGACAGTGGCGTACGGGAGGTCTCTGCCCCTACCTTGCTCGTTTCTCACAGCCCTAGCGCAAATCGAGCGCGGGCGGCGAACGGCCGGAAAGCCCCGCCGGGCAAACCTGAGCGCCGATGACAGCGAATGTCTGGAGTATGGCCTCCGCCTACCCGCTATGTCACCTGGCTCAGCCGGGCGCCTGAAGGAAACGTGTGCCGATTCCATGGGTTATACTTTAAGGGCGAGGGTTTGAAAGCGAACTGAGGGGCCTTCGACGCAGTCGTTTTTGCGTCGGCCTAGCCCTCTCACGCGAGACAAATTCGAGATCGCTATTCCGCGAAGCACAAAGCTAGTTCGAAGCTCTCTAATCACCGCTGCGCTGCTGGCCCTGCAGACCGCCTTCCATGGCAAGCAGGCACACGATGTGAGGGCTGACGCGAGCCTCCCACCCCCGGAGACGCAAGGATCGGAGGGGGCGGGAGGCGGCCCACATACACACACCTCTTGTCAGTGGTTGCACTTAGTGACACCGATCCCGACTAGGGTCACTTGGGGATTTGGTGCACCATCAGGCGGGATCGGGTCACGTATGCATCGGAAAATAGTAGTGGCAGCGGCACGCGTTTGTTTGTGTGTGCCGCGTCCCACAACTGGGATCAGGCGCACAATTCGGGCGCCGGAACGGCGCTATCGGGTAACGAATTGTTACAAAAGCGCTGTTGCACTTAGTGACACCTCCGCAAAGTTGTTGTTGCTGCGTTCCGAGCTCGCTGCCTATCGAGGACCTATCAGTGCTTTGCATGAGGAGAGCTTCCTCATTCAGCCAACAGGATGCGCAAAACCAACGCGGAAGGGAGCGAGAGGAACGTGGCAGGAAGCAGTCTGGAAAAGAAGGCGCTTGATCTGCTCAATGCGCTGGAGGGTGCGGGCAAGTCGGTAAGCCGGATCGCAGTGGAGGGACGTAGGATCGAGATTGTGCTAACCTCAGACACGATGGCTGACGAATTCGACAGAATCGATATGCGCCATGGCAAAACGTGAGCTTCCAAAACACGTTTACCGCCAGCGGAACGGTCTGTACTTCCAGCGCCGGGGGTGGCCGTCGCGGAAGCTGCAAAACGAATTTGGAACTCCCGAGTTTTGGCAGGAGTATGCAGATATTCTTGCGGGTGAAGCACCGCCCAAGCGGGTCATCACTCGGAATTTCGCTGCCCTCGTCAAAGACTACCGTGGGTCACCAAGATACCGGAAGCTCAAACCGCGCACGGCACTGGATTACGACAAGTACCTCGACTTCTTCTGCTCGATCATGGGCGAGGCCAATCCTGCGAACATGATGCGCAAGGACGTCATCCGGCTTCGGGATGCGAATGCCGACAAGGCCTACTTCGCAAACTACTCACTGCGCGTCCTACGGGTCCTCATGGAGCATTGCGTTGATTTGGGCTGGCGAGACACCAACCCTGCCAAGGGTGTCCAGGAGCTCAAGACGGCGCGCAAGGAGCGCGAACCTTGGCCCAGAGAGTTGCTCGAAGCCTACCGCACCAGCTGCCCGCTGGGTACGCGTGAGCGCCTCGTCATGGAGCTCTGTGTTGGCACCGGGCAGCGAATTGGCGATGTGCTGGAAATGCGCTGGTCCGACATTCAAGATGGCGGAGTCGTCATTCGCCAGAACAAGACCGGCAAGGAACTCTGGGTTCCGATCTTGCCAGAGTTGCAAGCCGCACTCGATGCCTCCACGCGGCTTTCGGTCTTCATCCTGACCAACGAACGGGGAACGAACCGTTGGTCATATCGCGGGGCCTCACAGGCCGTCAGGAAGGTCAGGGACACCATTGGCGCGCTGGACTATGACATTCACAGCTGGCGCTACAACGCGGCCTGTGAGCTCGTAGAAGCGGGCTGCGGGGACGATCTGGTCGCGGCCGTAACGGGCCAGAGTCCGGCAATGGTGCTGCACTACACCAAGAAGGTGCGTCAGAAGGTCCGCGCCTTGCAGGCCCAGCAAAAACGAACTGAACAAAGCAGCCCGCGCTAGGCAGGCTGCGTTACATCGGAACGCCTTCACATCGCTAGCCATGAGCTTCCTCGGGTCAGGCCGACTAGCGCCTGAGCTCGTCTATCTTGCGCGATCACGCGCCTCATATGCGTCTGATCATCCGGGCCGTTCCGCCTTCTGTATAGAACGGAACAAAAACAGAATGTTTAGACGATTGTTTAGACATTCCTAGACGGAGGTGCTCTTGACGGCCCAATAGGGCGCTAAGCCATTGAAAGTAAATGGAGGCGAGTACCGGAATCGAACCGGTGTACACGGATTTGCAATCCGCTGCGTCACCACTCCGCCAACTCGCCAGAGCGGTCTTCTGAATAGGTGGCTAGTTCGGGGGCGTCAAGCCGTTATCTGCGCTGGTGCGACGGGCGCCACAGGGCAGCCCTTGAACCCGCGTCGGGGCCCCGTGTTGCGACGGGACCCCGGATCAGGCGGTCAGGCCAGTTGGCCGTGGCAATGCTTGAACTTCTTGCCGGAACCGCAGGGGCACGGATCGTTTCGGCCGGGGTTTCCCCATGTTTCGGGGCGGGTTTCATCGAATCCCTCGACAGCCCCTTCGGGCGCTGCCGGCGGGCTGCCCGGCAGGCCGGGATGGGCCGCGCGACCGGCCGCCGCCGCGGCATCAAGGCGCGCCTGCTGCTCGGCCATCTGGCGCATCATCTCTGCCTGTTCATCCTCGGTCAGCGGGCGGATCATGCCAAGTTTCTGGCTGACATCCTCCCGCAGACCGTTCAACAGCGACTCAAACAGCGCGAAGGCCTCGGTCTTGTATTCGTTCAGCGGATCACGCTGGGCATAGCCGCGGAACCCGATGACGGAGCGCAGATGCTCCAACCGCAGAAGATGTTCGCGCCATTTCGTGTCGATGGTCTGAAGCAGGACCTGCTTTTCGACGGTGCGCATCGCCTCGGGGCCGAACTGCGCCGCCTTCGCCGCCATCGCCTCGTCCGCGGCGGTGTAAAGCCGCTCGCGAATATCCTCGTCGTCGACGCCTTCCTCATCGGCCCATGCGGCGACGGGAGCGTCCAGGTTCAGCTGTTCGATCAGCGCGTTGTTCAGGCCCTGAGTGTCCCACTGGTCGGCATAGGACTTCGGCGGCATGTATTGTTCGACCAGATCGTCGATCACCTGCTGGCGCATGTCCTGCACGATGTCGGAGAGGTCGTCAGCCTCCATGATCTCACGGCGTTGGGAGAAGATGACCTTCCGCTGTTCGTTCATCACGTCGTCGAATTTCAGCAACTGCTTTCGGATGTCGAAGTTGCGCCCCTCGACCTTGGCCTGGGCCTTTTCCAGCGACTTGTTCACCCAGGGGTGCATGATCGCCTCGCCCTCCTGCATGCCGAGGGTCGAGAGCACCTTGTCCAGACGTTCGGAGCCGAAGATGCGCATCAGGTCGTCCTGCAACGACAGGAAGAAGGCGGACCGCCCCGGGTCGCCCTGACGGCCCGAACGGCCGCGCAACTGGTTGTCGATGCGGCGGGATTCGTGGCGTTCGGTGCCAAGAACGAACAGGCCACCGGCGGCAAGCACGCGGCGCTTTTCGTCGGCGTGTTCGGCCTCGATCTTCTGGCGCACCTCGTCGGGATGGGCGTTCGGGTCGGCGTCCAGCGCCTCCATCACCTTCATCTCGACATTGCCGCCAAGCTGGATGTCGGTGCCGCGCCCGGCCATGTTGGTGGCGATGGTCACAGCCCCATAGCGGCCGGCCTCTGCGACGATCTTGGCTTCCTGTTCGTGGTGGCGCGCGTTCAGAACGTTGTGCTCGATCTTTTCCTTCTTCAGAAGCTCCGACAGTATCTCGGACTTCTCGATCGAGGTGGTGCCGACCAGAAGCGGCTGGCCGCGCTTGTGCGCCTCGCGGATCGTTTCAACGATGGCGTTATTCTTCTCGTCGCCGGTCCGATAGACGGCGTCGTGTTCGTCGATCCGGGCGATCGGCATGTTGGTGGGGATCTCCACCACGCCAAGGCCGTAGATCTGCATGAATTCCTCGGCCTCGGTGGCGGCGGTCCCGGTCATGCCGGCGAGCGTGTCGTAAAGGCGGAAGTAGTTCTGGAAGGTGACCGATGCCAGCGTCACGTTCTCGGGCTGGATCGTCACGCCTTCCTTTGCCTCGATGGCCTGGTGCAGACCGTCGGACAGGCGGCGCCCGCGCATCATCCGGCCGGTGAACTCGTCGATCAGCATCACCTCGCCGTCGCGGACGATGTAGTCGCGGTCCTTCAGGAACAGCTTGTGCGCACGCAGGGCCTGCTGGGCGTGGTGGACGATGGTCGTGCTTTCGGGGTCATACATCGACTGCCCCTCGGGCAGGATGCCAAGCTCATGCAGACGGCTCTCCATGAACTCGTTGCCTTCTTCGGTGAAGGTCACGTTGCGCGTCTTTTCGTCGAGCTTGTAGTGCTCCTCGACCAGTTCGGGGGCGACCGCGTCGAGGGTCTTGTAAAGTTCCGACCGGTCCTGGCTGGGGCCGGAAATGATCAGCGGCGTCCGTGCCTCGTCAATCAGGATCGAGTCGACCTCGTCTACGATGGCAAAGTAGTGGCCCCGCTGGGCCATGTCCTTCAGCTCCGACTTCATGTTGTCGCGCAGATAGTCGAAGCCGAACTCGTTATTGGTGCCATAGGTGATGTCGGCGGCATAGGCGGCACGCTTTTCCACATCGCCCTGATAGGGGTAGACGCATCCGGTGGTCATGCCCAGCGCGGCAAAGACCTTGCCCATCCATTCCGCGTCGCGCTTGGCCAGATAGTCGTTGACCGTGACGATATGCACCGCCTTGCCCGTCAGCGCGTTCAGATAGGCGGGGAAGGTTGCAACCAGCGTCTTGCCCTCGCCCGTCTTCATCTCGGCGATGTTGCCGCGATGCAGGAAGATGCCGCCCACAAGCTGCACGTTGAAGGCCCGAAGGCCCAGCGCGCGGCGCGCGGCCTCGCGGCAGTTGGCGAAGGCTTCGGGCAGCAGGTCATCAAGGCTTTCGCCTTGCTGGTGGCGGCGGATGAACTCCTGGGTCTTTTCCTTCAGCCCCTCGTCGGTCAGCCCCTCGAAGTCCGGCTCCAGCTCGTTGATCCGATTGACGATCGGGCGGACCTTCTTGACCATGCGGTCGTTGCGGGTCCCAAAGACCTTCTTCGTGACTGTTCCGATGCCCAGCATGTTTTCTCCGCGGCGAATGCGTATCTGACAGGTTGTTGTTCGACGGACGCTTGCCCGCCTTGGTTCGCGGCAATAGAAGTGGCCTGCAAACGCCAGCGGGCCCCAAAAATCATCTGCGATGTAAGGGTCGGCCGGAATGGAGTCAACGCCGCCCAGTCGCGCGGCCCGCAAGGAGTACCCCGATGCATTTTGCCTTCAGACCGCTTGTCGCGCTGGTCCTTGCCGGGGGTCTTGCCCTGCCCCTTGCCGCCGAGGAGATCAGCGCCGACACCGTCGTGGCGCGCGTGGGGAACACCGAAATCACGCTGGGCCACATGATCGTCACGCGGGCACAGCTTCCGGCGGAATACCAGCAACTGCCCGATGACGTGCTCTATTCTGCGGTTCTGGACCAGTTGATCCGCCAGACCGCCGTTGTCGACAGCATCGGCACGGATCTGTCGCTTGGCGCGCGACTGGCGCTTGAAAACGAGCAACGCTCCTTCATCGCGGGCGAAGCGCTGTCGCGGGTCGCCGAACGCGCGGTGACAGAGGACGCGGTGCGCGAGGCGTATGAAGCCACCTATTCCACCGACCATCCCGACAAGGAGTTCAATGCCTCGCACATCCTTGTAGAGACACGGGAAGAAGCAGAGGCCATCATCGGAGAGCTTGAGAGCGGCGCCAATTTCGTGAAACTTGCCCGCGAGAAATCCATCGGCCCCTCCGGCCCGAATGGCGGCGATCTGGGCTGGTTCACCGAAGGCATGATGGTCAAACCCTTCGAAGACGCGGTGCTGAAGATGAAACCCGGCGAGGTTTCGGAACCGGTCGAGACCCAGTTCGGATGGCACGTCATCAAGCTGAACGACACCCGGCTGGCCGAGGCGCCGCGGCTGGACGACGTTCGGGCCGATCTGATCGAAAAGATCCAGCAGGACGCCATGGCCAATGCCATCGAGGACATCACCGCCGCGGCCGATATCACCCGGCCCGCAGTCGATATCGATCCCGCGCTTCTGAAAAACCGGGACCTTCTGAACGACTAAGGCCAAGGGGCGAAGGAACAGATGGGCAAAGACAAGAAGAAAAAGATCGAAAAGAAGATCAAGAACGCCAAGGTCAAACCGCTGAAGCGCGAAGTCGCCCGGTTGCGTCAGGAACTGGAAATCGTCGCCCAGAAGGTGCCGGCCAAGGTCCCGACGATTTCGCCGCTGGCACCCGCCGGTGGCTTTCCCGATCTTCCCGTGATCGAAGGCGTCGAATTCGCCGCGGCCGAGGCCGGGGTCCGCTACAAGGGTCGGCTTGACGTGATGCTGGCGCGCCTGGCCCCGGGGACGCAGATCGCCGGGGTGTTCACACGGTCGGCAACGCGATCGGCGCCCGTGCTCGACTGCCAGCAAAAGCTGTCACACTATTCGGGTGCAAGGCAGGGCGCGGCCATTCTTGTCAACTCCGGCAACGCCAATGCCTTTACCGGCAAGAACGGGGAACAGGCCGTGCACACCGTGACCGAGGCCGTTGCAAAGGCTGCTGGCGTGCCCGCGTCCCGCGTGTTTTCCAGTTCCACCGGCGTGATCGGAGAAGTCCTGCCCCATGACCGCATCACCACGGTCCTGGACAATCTGGTGGCAGACCTGTCCCCGCAGGCCATGCCACGCGCCGCCCGCGCCATCATGACCACCGACACCTTCGCCAAGGGTGCCGGGCGCACGGTCGAGATCGAGGGCGAGACCATCCGCATCGCGGGGATCGCCAAAGGCTCCGGCATGATCGCGCCCGACATGGCGACGATGCTGGTCTACATCTTCACCGATGCGAAAATCGCCCGGGAACCGCTGCAGCGGCTTCTGGGCCGTGTGACGGACGAGACCTTCAACTGCATCACCGTCGACAGCGATACGTCGACCTCCGACACCCTGCTTCTTGCCGCAACGGGCCGGTCACCCGCCCCCGAAATCACCGATCTGCGCAGCAAGGCCGCGCGCGAGTTTCAGGACGCCCTGCGGGGCGTGATGCTCGACCTGGCCCATCAGGTCGTTCGGGATGGCGAGGGCGCCACGAAATTCGTCGAGGTCGCCGTGACCGGGGCCGCCAGCAACGCCGATGCCAAGAAGGCCGCCATGGCAATCGCCAATTCGCCGCTGGTCAAGACGGCCGTTGCCGGCGAAGATCCCAATTGGGGCCGGATCGTGATGGCGGTGGGCAAGTCGGGCGCCAAGGCCGACCGGGACAGCCTGTCGATCCGCTTCGGCGACATACTGGTCGCGGAAAAGGGCTGGGTTTCGCCCGGCTATGCCGAGGAAGCCGGCGCTGCCTACATGAAACGGGACGATCTGGTCATCGGCGTCGATCTGGGTCTGGGCAATGGCGCGGCCACCGTGTGGACCTGCGATCTGACCAAGCGCTATATCGAGATCAACGCAGATTACCGCTCATGAAACTGGTTCTTGTGTCCGCGGTGGCGCTGATCGACGCCGACAATCGCGTGCTTCTGGCCCAGCGGCCTGAAGGCAAGTCGATGGCCGGGATGTGGGAGTTTCCGGGCGGCAAGGTCGAAGTCGGCGAAACGCCCGAGGCCGCCCTGATCCGAGAGTTGCAGGAGGAACTGGGGATCGAGGTGGCGCAGACCTGCCTCGCCCCGCTGTCCTTTGCCAGCCACAGCTATGACGACTTCCACTTGCTGATGCCGGTCTTTGCCTGCCGTAAATGGCGGGGCCAGGTGCATGGGCATGAAGGGCAGGTGCTGAAATGGGCATTTGCAAAGGATCTGGGCAAGTACCCGATGCCGCCTGCCGATATTCCGCTAATTCCCGTCCTTCGTGACCTGCTTTAACGCAAATGCCAGGTTTTTGAGCGTCTTAGCGGGCAAAATTCCAAGCTCTGCGCGGTTTTTGTACGTATCATGTTTACGAACTTATTGCTAAAGTAATTTTGTTGCAAAAATGGAAACGGCAGACTCATGATTCGCACAATCCTGTTGGGAACCTGTGTTTCGGTCCAGGGTTCCTTCGTTCGACACCTCGCAGACGGCAAGATCGTGGTTCGCGTGGGACAGCGGCTTTACGAAGGCCTTCCGGTCAACGCGACCGCCTAGGCGGCGGCTTTCCACTCACGCGACCAAGAAAAGGGGCGCCTTGATGGGCGCCCCTTTATCGTCAAACAGACAGTCGGCCGGAAATCATGCGAGCGTACGCTCGACCTCCTGCCGCTCGAAGATCTCGATGACATCGCCCGGGCGGATATCGTCGTAATTCTCAAAGGCCATGCCGCATTCCTGACCGGACTGGACCTCGGCGACCTCGTCCTTGAAGCGCTTGAGCGTCTTCAACGTGCCTTCGTGGATCACGACATCGTCGCGCAGCAGGCGAACGCCTGCGCTGCGCCGGGCCACGCCCTCGGTCACCAGACAGCCCGCAACCTTACCGACGCCGGAGACCTTGAAGACCTCCTTGATCTGGGCATAGCCGATGAAGTTCTCGCGAATCTCGGCCCCAAGCAGACCGGACGCCGCCGCCTTCACATCATCCACAAGATCGTAGATCACGCTGTAATAGCGGATTTCCACACCCTTCTGGTTGGCCGCGTTCCGTGCGGGCGCGTTAGCCCGGACGTTGAACCCGAAGACCGGCGCGCCAGAGGCCTCGGCCAGGCCCACATCGGTTTCGGTGATCGCGCCGACACCGGCATGCAGGACACGCACGCGGACCTCTTCGTTACCGATCTTTTCCATCGCCTGAACGATGGCCTCGGCCGACCCTTGCACATCCGCCTTGACGAGAACCGGAAGCTCCTGAACATTCTCGTCTTCCTTGGCCTTCGCCATGAGCTGTTCCAGCGTCGTGGCCGCCCCGGCAGCCGCGCGCTTTTCCTTGGCCTTTTCGTGGCGGTATTCGGCGATCTCGCGCGCCTGCGCCTCGGTCTCGACCACGTTCAGCACATCGCCCGCCTCGGGCGTGCCGTTCAGGCCCAGAACCTCGACCGGCACTGACGGTCCGGCTTCCTTGACCCGCTCACCCTTGTCGTTGACCAGCGCACGCACCTTGCCCCACTGCTCACCCACGACGAAGATATCGCCCTGGCGCAGCGTGCCCTTCTGCACCAGCACCGTCGCAACGGGGCCGCGGCCGACATCAAGCTGCGCCTCGATCACGGCACCTTCGGCGGCGCGTTCGGGATTGGCCTTGAGTTCAAGGATCTCCGACTGCAGCGCGATCGCCTCCAGAAGCTCGTCAAGGCCCTGCCCGGTATGGGCGGACACTTCGACATCCTGCACCTCGCCCGACATCTTCTCGACGATGACTTCGTGCTGGAGCAGATCGGTACGAACCTTGTCGGGATTGGCCGCGGGCTTGTCGATCTTGTTGATCGCGATGATCATCGGGACCTTGGCGGCCTTGGCGTGATTGATCGCCTCGATCGTCTGCGGCATCACCGCATCGTCAGCCGCCACAACCAGCACCACGATATCGGTCACCTGTGCACCCCGTGCGCGCATCGACGTAAAGGCGGCGTGGCCCGGCGTGTCGAGGAAGGTCAGCGTCGTGCCGCTGTCGGTCGTGACCTGATAGGCGCCGATATGCTGGGTGATACCGCCGGCCTCGCCCGCCACGACCTTGGCATTTCGGATCGCGTCCAGAAGCGAGGTCTTGCCGTGGTCGACATGGCCCATGATCGTGATGACCGGCGGGCGGCCCTCAAGGTCATCGGCCTTGTCCTCGACAGTCGCGATCACGTCCTCGACATCGGCATCGCTGACGCGCTGCACGCGATGGCCGAATTCCTCGACGATCAGTTCCGCGGTATCGGCGTCGATGGACTGGTTCTGCGTGACCATCATGCCGTTCTGCATCAGCGCCTTGACGACGTCAGCCACGCGTTCGGCCATCCGGTTGGCAAGTTCGGAAACCACGATGGTCTCCGGCAACTGCACATCGCGCACGACCTTTTCACGGCTCTCGGCACCGCCCATGGCCTTCTGCCGCATCCGTTCCTGCTTGCGCTTCATCGCGGCAAGCGACCGTTGCCGACCGCCTTCGCGACCGGACAGGGCCTGGTTGACGGTCAGCTTGCCAGAACGACGGCTGTCGTCCTTGCCCTTGCCGCGGGCCGGGCGGTCGTCGGTGCGTTCACGCTCACGATCAGTCTTGCGCGGCGTCGCGGTTTTGGGTGCGGCCTTGGCCGGATCGTTCTCGGCGGCGGGTTCAGCGGCCGCTTTGGGCGCAGGCTTCGCCGCCTCTGCCGCCTTCTTCTTGGCGGCTTCTTCGGCCTCGCGTTTCTTGCGCTCGGCTTCTTCGGCCTCGGCTTCCGCCTTGCGGCGGGCCGCTTCCTCGATCTCGCGCTGCTCGCGCTCCTTGGCTTCCTGTTCCTCGCGGCGGCGCTGACGCTCGATCTCGCGCTGGCGCTCGTCCTCCTCGCGTTGCTTGGCCTCTTCGGCCTCGCGCGCCTTGGCCGCCTGAAGCGCCTTCAGCCGGCGCTCCATCTCCGCGTCGGAAATGCCTGCGGGACGTTTCGACGGATCACCCCCGGCCGCGCCGCCGGCACCGGATTTCCCGGCGCCCTGCTTGGGCACGACAACGCGCTTGCGCTTGGTCTCGACCACCACGTTCTTGGTACGGCCATGGGAAAAGCTCTGCTTCACCTGACCGGAACGCGAGCCGCCGCGCAAACCGAGTGTCTTCTTGCCGTCACTATCGCTCATAAGGCCTTCAACCCTTTCCGGGGACGTCTTCCCCGATCTTCTTGCGCACGCCCGAAAGCTTGGCGGCATCCTCTACTACACGTTCAGTGAGTCCGCCAGTCGCAAGCGCGCCATGTATCACACTTTCCCTGCCGAATGCCAAACCCAATTCCGAGGATGACAAACAGCCGATATATCCGTCATTCCGACGCGGCGGTTTCAGCTTGGACTTGCCCCGCGCCGACCCGTCATGGGCCTGGATCAGCACCGCCGCCTGCCCGGTGTCGAGCCATGCCTTGACCTTTTCATAGCCCGCGACCGCCTGCCCGGCCTTGCGCGCCAGCGCCAACCCTTCGGTCACCCGGCGCAAAAGACCCGCCTCAAGCACCTGCAACAGGTCCTCTGCAACCGCAACCTGTTGACGCGCGGCGCGGGCAAAGAGCCGCTTCTTCATCGCCGTTTGCAGCGCGTCTCGATCTGCGCTCACCCAGATGCCCCGGCCCGGCAGTTTACCCAACAGGTCCGGAACGATCTGCCCGTCGGGGGCGACCACAAAGCGGATCAGCCCAGCCTTGGGCTGCACCTCTCCGGTCACGATGCAGCGCCGTTCGGGCCCGTCCTTCGCCTTTGCCGCACCGCCCCGCGTCATACGCCCCGCCCGAAACCGGGGATCAGACCCCGGCCTCCTCCTGAACGTCTTCTTCGCCGGCCTCTTCGTCCTCTTCCTCGTCGGACTCCAGTTCGGCAGGATCGACCCAGCCCAACTGGATTCGGGCGGTCATCACGAGGGTCTGGGCCTCTTCCAGCGAAACGTCGAATTTCTCCAGAAGACCATCGTCCTTGACCCGCTCGCCGTCGACGGTTGTCCAGCCACCGGCAAGTTCCCAGTCCGCACAGGTCGCGAAGTCCTCAAGCGTCTTGATACCGTCAGACGCCAAGGCCTCAATCATCTGGGGTGTAAGACCCTCAAAGTCAACAAGGCTGTCTTCCACGCCCAATTCGCGGGCATGATCCAGCGCCTTGCGGTTCTGTTCTTCCAGGAAGTCGCGGGCCCGGGCCTGCAACTCGGCCGCCGTGCCCTCGTCCACACCATCGATGACCAGAAGTTCATCGACATCGACATAGGCGACTTCTTCGAGGTTGGTGAAGCCTTCAGAGACCAGAAGCTGGGCGAAGAACTCGTCCAGATCGAGCGTATCCATGAACAGCCGGGTGCGTTCCTCGAACTCGGCCTGACGACGCTGGCTTTCCTCCGCCTCGGTCATGATGTCGATGTCGAGACCGGTCAACTGGCTGGCAAGGCGCACGTTCTGGCCACGCCGCCCGATGGCCAGCGACAGTTGCTCATCCGGGACCACGACCTCGATCTTACCGGCTTCCTCGTCGATCACGACCTTCGACACCTCGGCCGGTTGCAGCGCGTTCACAAGGAAGGTCGCCTGATCCTCGTTCCAGGGGATGATGTCGATCTTCTCGCCCTGAAGCTCGTTCACCACGGCCTGCACGCGGGACCCCCGCATACCGACACAGGCGCCGACCGGATCGATGGAGTTGTCGTAGGAAATCACGGCAATCTTGGCGCGGCTGCCCGGATCGCGGGCCACGGCCTTGATCTCGATGATGCCGTCATAGATTTCCGGCACTTCCATCTTGAACAGCTCGGCCATGAACTGCGGGTCCGTGCGCGACAGGAACACCTGCGGTCCCCGCGTCTCGCGCCGGACATCCTTGATATAGCAACGAATCCGGTCGTTCGGGCGATAGCTTTCACGGCCGATTTTTTCGTTACGGCGCAGGATGCCCTCACCCCGGCCGATATCGACGATGACGTTGCCGTATTCCTCGCGCTTGACCTGCCCGTTGATGATGGTGCCGGCGCGGTCCTTGAATTCCTCGTATTGCCGGTCGCGCTCGGCCTCGCGCACCTTCTGAAGGATGACCTGCTTGGCACTTTGCGCGGCGATCCGGCCCAGTTCGACGGGTGGCACCTCGTCCACGATGGTGTCGCCAACCTGCGGATTGTCGAGATACTGCTTGGCCTGGGCAACGGTCAGTTCCGCCTGATAGTTCTCAAGCTCCTCATCCTCGACCACGGTGCGCACGCGGGTGAAGGTCGCCTTGCCGGTCTTGCGGTCGATGGCGACGCGAATGTCCATCTCGGCGCCATAGCGGGACTTCGCCGCCCGGGCGAGGCTCTCTTCCATCGCCTGCACGACCAGATCGGGGTCGATCATCTTCTCGCGCGCGACCGCCTCGGCGGTTTGCAGCAGTTCCAACTGGTTGGCAGAGGTAATCGCCATCTCTTACTCCTCCTGCGGGACGGATGCCTGATCCGTCTCGATCTCGTCAAAGGCGGATTCGTCCACCACACCCGCATCCTTCCGCGCCCTCAGCATGTCGCGGATCAATTCATCGGTCAGCACCAGCTTGGCATCCGACAGCCACTCGTAATCGAGCCCGATGGTGATCGGTTCGCCCTCGGGGCCGTCGATTTCGATCAGCACCTCGTTGCCCTCGACCCCGGCCAGCACGCCCTTGAAGCGGCGGCGCCCGTCGATCAACTCCGCGGTTTCCAGCTTGGCCTCGTAACCGTCCCAGGTCTCGAAATCCTTCAGCCGGGTCAGGGGGCGGTCGATCCCGGGGCTGGAGACCTCAAGCGTATAGGCATCCTCGATCGGATCCTCGACATCCATGACGGCCGAGATCGCAATCGAAATCTCGGCGCAGTCGTCGACCTCGATCCCGCCCTCGGGACGCTCGGCCATGACCTGAAGCGTCTTGGTCTTGCCGCCCATCAGGCGAACGCGCACCAGTTCAAAGCCCATCCCCTCGATCACGGGGGTCAGGATCTCGGCCAGGCGCCGGTCGATGGCGGTCTTGGCGATGAGGTCGGCCATGGAACATCCAGACATAAAAAAACGGGCCAACGGCCCGTGCATATTCCACCGGTGGAGGGTCGGGGGTGGAGGCCGATCCGCCGTTGTTGAGGGGCGTATAGGACGAAAGCCCCTCCCGTGCAAGAAGATTATGTTGCGGCCCGGTCCGAAGACGCCCGTCAGCCCACCTTCCGCGCGATCAGGAACAGCGCGGACCGACCGCCCTCGGGCAGCCATTCATCAACGATCTTGAACCCGGCCGCCTCGATATCGGCCTTCAGGCGGTCCTCGGTCAGCAGGTGGAACAGCGGCAACAGCTGCACCATGTGCCCCAGCTTGACGATGATCCGGAACAAAAGCGGCGCGCTTGCCGCGCAGGCGGTGCTGGAGACGAACACACCATTCGGGCGCAGCATCTCGTGCACATGGGCCAGCGCGCCCTTCCGATCCTCAAGCAGGTGCAGGACATTGTGCGCCATGACCATGTCATAACAACCCGGGCGCAGGCCCATGTCTTCCAGCCGGGCGACCTCGAACCGCACATTGTCGATGCCCTCGGCCAGCGCCTTTTCCTGCGCGATCTCGATCATGTTGGCCGAACAGTCGATCGCGGTGACCTGTTTCACGAAGGGCGCATGGGCCAGCGCCGTCGACCCGGTGCCGCAGCCGAATTCGAACACTTCCATCTCGGGCGAAAAATGGGCCCGCGTGCGCGTCAGCTTTTCCTCATAGGTTTCGGGATCGCGCAGTGGCATCCGCGCATACCGACGGGCCAGACGGTCCCAGAACCGGACATTCACACTCATCTTGGTCTACAGCCCCAATTGCGTTGCCCGGCGCTGCACATTGTGCATCGTGCGCACCAGTTCCGCGCTGATCCCCGGTTCGGACAGGGCATGGCCCGCCAGCGGCACCATCTTCAACTCCGCCCGATCCCAATGTTCGGCCAGCGCCCAGGCAGAAGCCGGGGGGCAAACCATGTCATACCGACCCTGCACGATGGTGGCCGGAATGTGGGAGATCGTCGGAACATCCTCCAGAATCTGCCGATCCCGGTCGAGGAAGCCGCGATTGAGGAAATAGTGATTCTCAAGCCGGGCGAAGGCGCGGGCATAATCCGCCGGGGCCTCGCCCGCCGGGCCCTCATGCTGGATCGAGGCCAGCGCGTTTTCCCAGGACGCCCAGGCGCGGGCGTAGCGGGTTTCCAGCATCATATCGCCGGAAAAGAGCCGCTTGTGATAGGCGGCGATCATGTCGCCCTGCTCATCCTCGGGGATCAGCTTGGCAAACCGGGCCCAGAGATCGGGCCAGAACTGGCCGGCGCCGCCGCCGTAGAACCAGTCAAGCTCTGCCTGCGTCATAAGGAAGACGCCGCGCAGCACCATATAGGCGACATGGTCGGGATGGGTCTGGGCATAGACCAGCGCCAGCGTGGCGCCCCAGCTTCCGCCGAAGAGGACCCAGCGGTCGATACCAAGCTCTTCCCGGATCGTCTCGATATCCGCGACGAGATGCCAGGTGGTGTTGGCCTCGACGCTGGCATGGGGGCGCGACCGTCCGCAACCGCGCTGATCGAACAGAATCACCCGATACTCGCTTGGGTCGAAATAGCGCCGCATCGCGGGGCTGCAGCCGCCACCGGGGCCGCCATGCAGCACCACAACCGGGATCCCGTCGGGATTTCCACACTGTTCGACATACAGGCGATGCCCGTCGCCCACGTCGACCATGCGCTGGTCGAACGGGTCGGCCGGCGGGTAAAGATGTTGCGATGCGCGCTTTTGGCCTGCGGATCTGTCCATGGACCGCCTATATAGACGCGGGAGTGAAGAAGCCCAAGGGGCGATCACAGAAGACAGGAACGGAGCCCGTGATGCAAGCAGCAGAGACCACCGTCGACCCTTCGGAAGTCGCAAAATTCGAGGCAATGGCCGCGGAATGGTGGGACCCCAACGGCAAGTTCAAACCGCTGCACATGCTCAACCCCTGCCGGCTGGACTATATCACCCGCCAGATCGCGGCAGAGTTCGACCGGGATTTGTCCGCTGACACTCCCTTTGCGGACCTGCGCCTGCTGGATATCGGTTGCGGCGGCGGGCTGCTGTCGGAACCGATGGCGCGGCTTGGCGCGACGGTCGTCGGCGCCGATGCGGCCGAGCGCAACATTCCCGTGGCCCGCATCCATGCCGAACAATCGGGGCTGGATATCGACTATCGCCACACCACGGCCGAGGCGTTGGCCGAGGCGGGCGAACAGTTCGATGTCGTCCTGAACATGGAAGTGGTGGAACATGTGGCCGACCCGCTGGCCTATCTGACCGCCTGCCGGGTCTTGCTGAAACCGGGCGGGCTGCACCTGTGTTCCACGATCAACCGCAACCCGAAAAGCTTCGTGATGGCGATCTTCGGCGCGGAATACGTGATGCGGTGGCTGCCCAAGGGCACCCATGAATACGCCAAGTTCATCACACCCGATGAGCTGTGCAACCTGATCGAGCAGGCAGGGATGAACCCGGTGGATCGCACCGGTTTCGTGTTCAACCCGATTTCGTGGTCGTGGTCGCTGTCGAGCCGCGATCTGAGCGTGAATTACGTCACCGCCGCGATCAAGCCGTCCTGACCCGTCGGTTCACACCACCCCAGCCCCGGACTTGATCCGGGGCCTCCCCTCTCCCTACTGCGCGGCACGGAACAGGCCCCGGGGTCGAACCCGGGGCGCGTTCCAGATCATCTCTATGGCATCAGGGCCGCTCCAGCCTCTGGCGCAGCATCCGCAAGACCGGCAGGGCAGAGCGCAACTTTTCTTCCCCGATATCGGCCACCGCCGCGCTCAAAACCGGTGCCATCGCCTGAATCGCGGCCTCGCGGGCCGCGCGCCCCGCGGGGCTGATCGACACCATCTTGCGCCGCGCGTCGTCCCAGTCGGGGCGGATATGCACATGACCCGCCCAGTCCAGACGGCTCAGCGTATTGGTCATGGCGCCCTTGGTGACGTGCAGCGCGGCGGCCAGTTGTGCGGGGCTGCGTTCCTCGTTCAGATGGGCAAGGTGGTTGAGCACCGAGAAATGGCTCAACTCCATCCCCTTGGGCAGCGCCTTGGAGATCCGGCTGCGCGCCAATTGATCGGCCATCAGGATTTCCGAGAAAAGCGACACGGCCAGACTGTCGCTGGCTTCGCTCATGCCGGCGGCTCGAACGGCCGGTCATGGGTGATCGACGGCACACGGGCCCGGGCCCTGGCGACCTCCTCCCTGTCGAGATCGACATAAACGATGCCCGGCGCCTCGCCACCATCGGCCAGCACTTCCCCCCAGGGAGAGACCGCAAGGCTGTGCCCGTGGGTGCGCCGCGGCCGCCCCTCCGTCGCGGGATGCAACCCGCATTGGGCCGGCGCCAGAACGTAACACCCCGTCTCGATGGCGCGGGCGCGCAGAAGCGGCTCCCAATGGGCGGCGCCGGTGACGGGGGAAAACGCGGCAGGCACGGTCAGGATCTCGGCACCTGCATGGGCAAGCGCCCGATACAGATAGGCAAAGCGCAGGTCGTAGCAGATCGACATCCCGATCTTGCCGAACGGCGTCTCAGCCGTCACCGCGCGCGCCCCGGGCCGATAGCCTTCCGACTCGCGGTAGCTTTCGGTTTCACTGATCTGCACATCGAACATATGGATCTTGTCGTACCATGCCGCGACCGACCCGTCCGGGGCAATCAGGAAGGACCGGTTGGCAAAACGCCCATCGGGGTCATCCGTCGTCAGGCCAAGCGACCCGATCAGCAGCCAAACCCCAAGATCCGCGGCCTCTTGCCGCAACGCAGAAAGGGTTGGGTCATCTGCCTCATCCTGCAGCACTTTTCGCTGATGTGCCCGACTTGACGACAGGCAGTTGGTCACCTCCGGCGTCAGAACGAACCCGGCGCCGGCCCCCGCCGCCTCTCGAATCATCGCCCGCGTGACCGGCAGGTTTTCCCCCGGCAGATCGCCGGACGTCATCTGGATCAGGGCCGCGTGCATGCCCGCTCAGCCAGCAAGAAGTGGATCGAGCTTTCCCTCACGCTCCAGCGCATAAAGCTCATCGCAGCCCCCGACATGGGTTTCCCCGATGAAAATCTGCGGAACCGTGTGGCGCCCATGGGCGCGGGCCATCATCTGCTGGCGCAGCTGCGGCTGCAGGCCGACATCGATTTCCGAATAGCTGACGCCCTTGTCATCCAGCAGTCGTTTGGCCGCCCGGCAGTATCCGCAATAGGCGGAGGTATATATCTCGATCTGTTGCATCTGGTCTTTCCGGTGTTTGGCAGAACTATAGGCCGCTAGTCGGCTTTCGCAACGCGGGCCAGAACAAGAATGCGGACATCCGCGGCCCCCGCCGCAAAGCAAGCCTCCGCTGCCGCGGTCAAGGTTGCGCCCGACGTCATCACATCATCGACCAGCAACACCTGACGGTCCCTCAAGCGGTCTTGATGGCGGGGCGTGACGGCAAGGGCACCGTCGATATTGGCATACCGGGCCTCGACCCCCATCCCGTCCTGAACCGCCGTCCGCCGGATGCGCCGCAACAGGTCGGGCACATGTTCAAGGCCGGCACGCCCGGCAATCCGCGCCGACAAGAGGGCCGACTGGTTATAGCGCCGCGACAGAAGCCGCCAGCGATGGAGCGGCACGGGTGCCGCCAGCATCCCGGGTTGCAGGATCAGCCCGGCGGCCCGCAGCATCCAGTCCGCCGCTGGCCGGGCAAGGTCCGTCCGGTCGCCATGCTTGAACGCCAGAACCAGCGCCCGCGCCCTGTCGCGGTAGAGAAAGGCCGCCCGCCCCCGGGTCCAGGGCCGCGGCCGCGTCAGGCACTCATCGCAATAGTCCGGCCCGCCGCTGTCCTCTCCGGGCAGGGGCACCCCGCAACTGTCGCACACCAGGCCCGAGAGAAACCCCATTTCGCCCCAGCATCGGGGGCACAGGGCAAAGTCCCGCTCGACCAGATCGCCACAGGACACGCAGCGCGGCGGGTAGACGAGACGAAGCGCGCTTTGAATCATGTGCACCGGTTTCCTACATTCCCCTCGCGACAGCCCGGAGGCCCGATGACCGCACCACCCGACCTGACCGACCGAACCGCCCTTTTGCAGCACCGGACCCGCGCCCGGCGCGCCCCGGCGCTGTTCCTGCATGAATTGGCGGCCGACGAGATTCAGGAAAGGCTGGCCGAGGTTAACAGAACCTTTACGGCGCCCGCGGTCGTGTCCGGTTTCCCCGAGGTCTGGGAAGATCGGTTTCCCGGGGCCAGATTCGTACCCGATGCCGACCACCTGTCGCTTGAACCCGCCGCACACGACCTTGTGATCCATGCGCTGACGCTGCACTGGTCGAACGATCCCGTCGGACAACTGGTCCAGTGCCGCCGCGCCCTGAAACCGGATGGGTTGTTCGTGGGCGTCCTGTTCGGCGGCCGCAGCCTGCACGAGTTGCGCGCGATCCTGGCCGAGGTGGAAACCGCACTGACCGGCGGTCTGTCCCCGCGCGTGGTGCCGATGGCCGAAATCCGCGATCTCGGCGCGCTGCTGCAGCGGGCCGGTTTCGCGCTGCCAGTGGCCGATGCCGCGACGCAAACCGTTACCTACGAAACACTTTTTCACCTGATGGCAGACCTCAGGGCGATGGGCGAAACCAATGCGCTGACCGCGCGCCACCGCCGCGTCCCGCCGCGCGCGCTCTTCCCCGAGGCTGCGCGCCGCTATGCCGACGCCCATGCCGGGCCGGATGGACGCATTCCCGCGACGGTCGAAATGATCTACCTAACCGGGTGGGCGCCTTCCGAAATCCAACCGAAAGCGCTTAGACCCGGGTCCGCGCAAACGCGTCTGGCCGCGGCGCTGGGAACGAAAGAGCAAGGCTTTTCCGGCAGATCGGGTGAGCAGTCCGATTGACCACCGTCAGAATATGTTTATTTCCCGAGGAATTCTAAATTGAAGAGTGATCTAGAGCCCGGAGCCGAGACGATGTTTGACTCCAAACAGAACGAGGCAGCACCCCTCGAAAACGCCGCGTTGGCGGAACGTCCGTCGCACGCGCCGCCGGGCCATCCCCGGATTCCGCCGGCAAAGGTGGGGGTCCTGCTTGCCAATCTCGGGACACCGGACAACTACGATTATCGCTCGATGCGGCGGTACCTGAACGAATTTCTGTCGGACGAGCGCGTGATCGACTATCCCTCCTGGGTCTGGCAGCCGATCCTGCAACTCGTGGTGTTGACCAAGCGCCCGTTCTCGTCCGGCGAGGCGTACAAATCGATCTGGAACCATGAGGCGGGGGAAAGCCCGCTGATGACGATCACGAAGTCGCAGACAGAAAAGCTCCGGACCGACTTGCAGGAAAGCTTTGGTGACGATGTCGTCGTCGATTTCTGCATGCGCTACGGCAACCCCTCGACCCGCTCTAAGGTGCGCGAACTGGCCGAGAAAGGCTGCCGGAAGATCCTGTTCTTTCCGCTTTATCCGCAATATTCCGGCACGACGTCGGCCACGGCCTGCGATCACTTTTTCC
This sequence comes from Rhodovulum sp. P5, assembly GCF_002079305.1. Taxonomy (NCBI): domain Bacteria; kingdom Pseudomonadati; phylum Pseudomonadota; class Alphaproteobacteria; order Rhodobacterales; family Paracoccaceae; genus Rhodovulum; species Rhodovulum sp. P5. The sequence continues at coordinate 2,411,190 of NZ_CP015039.1, read as the reverse complement.
GCGCGCTGATGCACGAGAAGTGGCAGCCGCCGGTACGCACCATCACCTCCTATTTCGACGATCCGCTCTATGTCGAGGCGCTGGCCGCCTCGGTCGAGCGCGCCTATGCGCAGATGGACTACGAACCCGACATCCTCGTCTGCTCCTATCACGGGGTGCCGCAACGCTATGTGAACGAGGGCGACCCCTATCACTGCCACTGCCTGAAAACGACGCGCCTGCTGAAGGAGAAGCTGGGCTGGGCGCATGACAAGATCACGACAACCTTCCAGTCGCGCTTCGGCCCGGAGGAGTGGATTCAGCCCTATACGGTGGAAGAGGTCGCGCGGCTGGCCGAGAAGGGCAAGAAGAAGATCGCGGTGATCGCGCCGGCCTTCTCGGCCGATTGCATCGAGACGCTGGAAGAAATCAACGAAGAGATTCGCGAAAGCTTCGAGGAAGCCGGCGGCGAGAAGTTCACCTACATTCCCTGCCTGAACGATGACGATGCCCATATTCGCGCGCTGGGCGAGGTCATCCGGTCGAATCTCAGGGGCTGGCTGGACTAGGCAACTGGCGCCACGCCCCGACAGGCAGACATGAAAAAGGCGGTGGGACAACCCACCGCCTTTTTTGATGATCGGCGGATCGCTTAGTTCGACGCAGCAGCGGCGATCAGGATGACGGCGATCAGCGGAACCAGGATACCAGCGGCGGAGGACGAGGTGTCTTCCACAATCACTTCCGGCTCGATGACCGGCTCGGTGTAACCACCGGCGAACGCCGAAGTCGCAGCAACCGAAAGAGCGGCGGCAAGAGCGAGTTTCTTCATGGGTCTCTCCTATTTCTGCACGGGACGATTCTTCCACCCGTCACATGCATTATGAACATGTAACCTCTGTCTAATCCACGATTTCCCGACTTTTCAACGGAACACGCGGATTGGGCGCGACGCCGGCGCCGATGTCGTCAAATAAGCAACACCTGCGTGCCGATTTCCGCCAGTTCGAAGAGTTCGGCGATATGCTCGTTGTAAAGCCCGATACAGCCGTTGGAGGACCGTCGCCCGATCTTGCGCGTGTCGTGGGTGCCATGGATACGATAGTATGTCCACCCCAGATACAGCGCATGCGTCCCCAGCGGATTGTCCGGCCCCGGCGCCACATAGTCGGGCCATTCGGGGTTGCGCTTCTTCATCGCTGGCGTCGGCCGCCATTCCGGGCCGACGACCTTGCGCACGACCTCGGTCCGGCCACGCCGCGTCAGGTCATCCGAAACCGGCACGGATGTCGGATAGACCTTGTAGATCGTCTGATCCTCCGACCAGAAATGCAGGGCGGTCGAACTGATATCGACCAGAATGGCCCCCTTCCGCGTCGTCGAGAAATAGTCCTGCCAGTCATGCGCCCGGAACATCGCCGTGTTCCGGCGCACTCCCTGGCCCGCCGATGCCTCGTCTTGCGCCCAGGCAACCGCAGGGGCCGCCCCCCCAAGGGCAAGTGCGGATGCGCCCATGAAATGGCGGCGTGTCATCCGGAACGGACTGTCGATAGCCATGCGGTCCTCCTTCTGGCGGGACGTGCCTCTTTTTAAACGGATATAGGCGGAGCGGGCAGCACCTGCAAATCAAAGACCGGTCAAAGTCGGCACCGCAGCCGGGAAGCGTTTGAACCGCCCCGGCATACCCGCTAGACACAAGGGAAGGGAATGACGAAAGGGATGCTTTGTATGAGGGGTCTGGTCCTCGCTCTGGTTGCCGCGCTCATGACCTTGTCGGCCTGCGGCTCCGGCGAACCGGTGACACGCTATGGGCCCGACGGCAAACCCCTGCCGCGCGTCTATCGTATCTCGCGCGGCGATGCGGCCAAGATCCAGTACCGGATGCTAGATTCGGTCAATGTGCTGCGCAACGCGCGCGGGCTGGCGCCCCTGGAGCTTGATGCGCGCCTGAACGCCGCGGCAGAGACCCATTCGCGCGACATGTCGGTGCAGAACCGCCCCTGGGCCTTCGGCTCCGGCGGGCAGTCGCCGTATATCCTTGCCACCCAGGTCGGATATCAGGGCAGCCTTCAGGGCCTGCTTGTGTCCGAAAGCTATGAAACCGAACTGGAAACGCTGGCCGGCTGGATGGAGGAGGCCGACAAGAGTGCCATCATCCTCGACCCCGCGGCCACCGAAATGGGCTTTGCCTACTTCCAGGAACCCAACGGCAAGATATGGTGGACGATCATCACCGGCCGCAGTCAACCGGCCCTTGCCGGACTCTGACGCTCAGGGAAAGATGTCTATGACGGTGCCAAGCCGCACCATCGCGTAGATATCTTCCATCTCCTTGTCCTTCACCGAGATACAGCCCGCCGTCCAATCCGGGCCCTTGCCGCGATTCTCGCGCGACCGGCCGTGGATGAAGATGTCGCCGCCGGGGTCCTTCCCAAGGGCCCGCGCCTCGGCGATATCGGCTGCGTTGGGATAAGAGATCCCCAGCGACAGGTGATAGTCGCTGTTTGGATTGCGCCGGTCGATGACATAGCGCCCCTCCGGCGTGCGTCCGTCGCCCTCATGTGTCTTGTCGCCAACGGGCGCAGAGCCAAGGTCGATATCATAGCTCTTCAACGCCCGGTCATGGTGGACAAGGTACATCTTCCGCTTGTCCTTGAAGACAAGGATGCGGGTGACCTCCGGCCCGTCATAGCGCTTGAATTTCGATGAACACCCGACAAGCGCAAAGAATGCACCCGTCCCCAGAAACGCCCGCCGCCCGATCATGCCTGTGTCGCCCGTTTTGTGCTTGTCTTGTTGCGTGCGACCATACGCGATCTTGCGGTCTGCTTCACCTGCTAAAGCGTCATCGGCCAACAGGGCCGGTTCGGCTGAACCGCGCGGCCAGTTCCACATGGCCGGACCAGCGAAACTGATCGACCACCTGTACCCAGTCTATGCGAAACCCCGCAGCGCACAGCATCCGCGCATCCCGTGCAAAGGTCACCGGATTGCACGACACCGCGGCAACCACGGGGACCTGAGATGCCGCGATCTGCTCCACCTGCGCCTCCGCCCCCGCACGCGGCGGATCAAGGACGACCGCGTCAAGTTTCCTCAGTTCATCCGGCAGGAGGGGACGGCGGAAGAGATCGCGCGTCTCTGTCGTCACGCGTTTCAGGCCGGTCGCCCGCCGCCAACCGGCATCCAGCGCTGCCAGCATCGCGCGAGATCCCTCGACCGCATGCACCTGTGCCCGTTCGGCCAAGGGCAGCGCGAAAGTCCCGCAGCCCGCGAACAGGTCGGCAATATTTGCGGCGGATCCCACCGCCTCGACCACCGCGGCCGTCAGCGCCGCCTGCCCGTCTTCGGTCGCCTGCAAAAACGCCCCCGGCGGCGGCGCAACAAAGGCCCGGCCCATCCGCTGCCGCGGCGGGCGGCGTTCGGCGATCAACTCCCCGTTCCATGTCAGGCGCGCCACGTCATGGCGCTCGGCCACCCCGGCCAGCTCAGCAAACAGCCCGCCCTCCAACGGTTTGGCCTCCGCCACCGCGATGTCGAGCCCGTCTTCCGACCGGGTCAGCGTCAGGGCCAAGGCCCCCTTTCGCGATGCGCCAAGCGACGTCAGATCCTCGCACGCGGGAAGCCCCGCCAGAAGATCGGGATGCAACAGGCGGCAGTCCGGAACCTCCACGATCACGTCAGAGGCACGCGCATGAAACCCGATAAGCACACCTTTCTTCGTGCGCCGCCCCGCCAGCACCGCCCGCCGTCTTGTCTCTGGCGGGGAGGTCACGATGGGCCGCACCGGCGCCTCCAGCCCCTGCCCGTCCAGCGCGCGCCTGACCACCTGCATCTTCCAGTCGGCCACGAAGGCGTCGCTCGCATGCTGCAAGGCGCAGCCGCCGCACCCGGAATAATGCGGGCAAGGGGCGCGCACCCGTTCCGGAACCGGCGTCACGATCCGCGGGCTGGGGATCCGGCCGTCCGCCGCCGCCCCCTCGATCTCCTCGCCGGGCAGGGTCAGGGGCACGGTGATCCCGTCCGCCGTCAGACCCTCGCCCCGCAGGGAAAGCCGTTCGATCAGGTGGCTCACTCCGCCGCCTCCGTCCCGATGAAGCCACCCGACTGCCGCGCCCAGAACCGGGCATAAAGCCCGTCCCGGCGCAGCAGTGCCGCGTGGCTGCCTTCCTCGACGATCCGACCGTGGTCGAGTACCACGATCCGGTCCATATGCGCGATGGTCGACAGCCGGTGCGCGATGGCCAGCACGGTCTTGCCCTCCATCACCTCCTCCAGCGCGCACTGGATCTGCGCCTCGACCTCGGAATCGAGCGCCGATGTCGCCTCGTCCAGCACCAGCACCGGCGCATCCTTCAGGATCGCCCGCGCCAGTGCGATCCGCTGGCGCTGCCCGCCCGACAACTTCACCCCGCGTTCGCCCAGATAGGCGTCATACCCCCGCCGCCCCTTGTAATCGACAAGCTCTTCGATGAACTCGTGCGCCTGCGCACGGGCGGCAGCGGCGAAAATCTCTGCATCGGTGGCATCGGGGCGCCCGTAGCGAATGTTCTCCCGCGCGGAGCGGTTGAACATCGCGGTTTCCTGCCGGACCACGGCAATCTGGTGGCGCAGCGCGGTTTGCGTCAGGTCACGGATATCGACCCCGTCCAGCGTGATCCGCCCACCCTCCACATCGTAAAGCCGCAGCAACAGCGCCGTCGCCGTCGATTTCCCCGCCCCCGACGCGCCCACCAGCGCCACCTTTTCCCCCGGCGTGATCGACAGATCGAAGGCATCGAGTGCTGTGACCGATCCGCCATAGGCAAAGGTCACATTCTCGAACCGGACGGCCCCTTGGCCTGCCACCTGCGGTGCCGCGTCCGGCCGGTCGGTGATCTCATGTGGCACGGCAAGCGTTCCGATCCCGTCCTCGATCTCGCCGATATTGGCAAAGATCGACACCGCCGCCATGCCCAGCCTGTTGGTGATCTGCGCCAGCCGCGTGGCCACCATCGCGGTCATCGCGATATCGCCCGGCGTCGCCTGCCCCGCTGTCCAGAGCGCGAGCGAGCCGAGGATCGAAAACAGCGGTAACAGCCCGCCAAGGGATGTCAGCACCAGCCGGAAACTGGCCGACATCACCCCGAAATCGAAGGCCTTGACGCGGAACCGATCCAGCGCATCAAGCGTGGCGCGGTCTTCGTGCTCGTCATGGGCAAACAGCTTGACGGTCGCGATGTTCGACAGCGTGTCGACGATCTGGCCCGTCACCTGCGTCCGCGCCCCAGCGCGGGCCTTCGACCGCGCCTGAACGCGCGGAATGAACCAGCGCAGCGCAAAGCCATAAAGCGCCGCCCACAGCACGAAGATCAGCAACAGCCGCCCATCGACACCCGCTATCAGGACCAGCGTGCCAAGGAAGATCGCGATGCCATAGGTCACCACGTCCAGAACCTCGATCACCACATCGGTCAAGGCGCGGGCGGTCTGCATCGCCTTCTGGCTGATCCGGCCCGCAAAATCGTTCTCGAAATACCGCATCGAATGGCCGAGCGTATGGCGGTTCAACCGCGACAGGATCAGCGGGAACAGATGCGGGCCCAATACGATCGACCCCGCCCCGGCATCGGCCGCGAAGATCACCGGCCGGATCACCAGGAAGAAAACCGCGCCGCCAACGACCAGCGGCCAGAACGGCGCCCAGAAGGCCCCCGGGCCGGTGGCCGCCGCCGCGTCGATCACCCATCCGGTAAAACGCGCGGCCACAAGTTCGGCAAAACCTGCGGTCACCACGATGGCAAGGGTGATCAGCAGCGCTTTCCCCGACCCGGCCAGCGCCCAGCGCGCGAAGGAGACCAGCCGCGGCGGCGGCGGGCCATCGGCCGGCTGAAACGGGTCGATCAGGCGCCCGAGGGCATCAAGGGCGCTCACTCCGCCGCCTCCGTCCCGATGAAGCCGCCCGATTGCCGCGCCCAGAACCGGGCATAAAGCCCGCCATGCGCCAGCAACTGCCCATGGCTGCCGTCTTCGACGACGCGGCCGTCATCCAGCACCACGATCCGGTCCATATGCGCGATGGTCGACAGCCGGTGCGCGATGGCGATCACCGTCTTGCCCTCCATCACCCCGTAGAGCGTTTCCTGAATCGCCGCCTCGACTTCGGAATCCAGCGCCGAGGTCGCCTCGTCCAGCACAAGGATCGGGGCGTCTTTCAGGATCACGCGGGCCAGTGCGATCCGCTGCCGCTGCCCACCCGAGAGTTTCACGCCGCGTTCGCCGACGCGCGCATCGTACCCGCGCCGACCGTCGCTGTCTGCAAGATCGAGGATGAAGTCATGCGCCTCCGCCCGCTTTGCTGCGGCGATCATCTCGTCCTCACTCGCCTCGGGTCGGCCATAAAGGATGTTGTCGCGGACGGAGCGGTGCATCAGCGTCGCCTCCTGACTGACCATGCCGATATGGCGGCGCAGGGATTCCTGCGTGACATGGGCCACGTCCTGCCCGTCGATCAGGATACGCCCGCCCTCGGCGTCGTAGAACCGCAACAGCAGCTTCACCAATGTCGACTTCCCCGCACCGGACCGCCCGACCAGCCCGACCTTCTCACCGGGCTCCAGGGTCAGGTCGATCCCCTCCAGCCCGCCGCTGCCGCGCCCGTAGTGATGGGTCAGCGCCTTGATCTCGATCCGGCCCTCGCGAAAGTCCATCGCGCGGGCATCGGGCGCATCGACCAGCGTGATCGGCTGCGCGATCGTCTCCATCCCCTCGGCCACGACGCCGAGCGAGCGGAAGAAGCTGGACAGCGACCACATGATCCAGCCGGTCATCGCGTTCAGGCGCAGCGTCAGCGCGGTGGCCGCCGCCACGACGCCCACGCTTGCCATCCCCTGCATCCAAAGCCCGATTGCCCAACCGACCACACCCACGATCAGGAAGCCGTTCAGTGCGGTCAGGGCAAAATCCATCTTGGTGAAAATCCGCATCTCGGCGGCAAAGGTCCGGCGCGTGTCTTCGATGGCCTCCTTCGCATAGGCCAATTCCCGGTCGTGATGGGCGAAAAGCTTGACCGCATGAATGTTGGTATAGGCATCCACCACCCGACCCGTCACGGCGCTGCGCGCATCCGACGCCGCCTTGGACGCCGGTCCCACCCGCTTGATCGTCCAGCGCACCAGAATGGCGTAGAGCAGCAGCCAGACCAGCAGCGGAATCGCCAGCCGGGGATCGGCCTGCCCAAGGAAGATCGCGGCGCCGACGACATAGGCCAGCGCATAGCTGATCGCGTCGAAGACCTGAAACACCGCCTCGCCCGCGGCGGGCGGGGTCTGCATGATGCGATTGGCAATGCGCCCGGCAAAGTCGTTCTCGAACCAGCCGACGGACTGGCGCAGCACATGGGCATGGGCGCGCCACCGGATCATCGTGCCGAAATTCGGCATGATCCCGTTGTTCAGGACCGCCGCATCCAGCGCCTGAATTGCCGGCCGCACGATCAGGATGAACAGCCCCAGCGCGATCATCGTCGTCCCATGCGCCTGCCAGACCTGTTGCGGCGTTCCATCGGACAACAGATCGACGATGTTCCCCAGCACGTTGATCAGCCAGACCTCGACCGCTGCCGACAGGATGGCCAGCACGATCGCGATGACGAACACCTTCCAGAAGGGTTTGGCATAGCCCCACAGGAACGGCGCCAACCGCCGGGGCGGCGTATCGCTGTCCGCATACGGCCTGTACGGATCGACAAGGGATTCGAAGAATCGGAACACGTTGAAAAGCGGCCTTCCTGATGCCTGTGCCCACAACTATAGGGCAGCCACGTGTCAGAGAAATACCAAGCCCGCCGATGCCGCAAGGGCAAGGGCCATGCCGCCCATGAACAGCCGCCATGCGCGTTCGCTCGACAACAGGACGCTCAGCAACGACCCGGCGAAGGCCCAGAACAGGCAAACGAAGAGGTTCAGCCCCGAAAACGCGGTGGCCAGCCGCGTGGCCTCCCCCCAGGGGCCAAGACCCGCGCCGTAGCCTGCCGCGGCCGCCAATGCCACCGCCCAGACCTTGGGGTTCACCCATTGGAACAGCACGGCCTGGGCGAAGGTAAAGGGCCGGTCGCCGGTCTGCCCCTTGGCCTGACGCGCCGCGCCCAGCAGTTTCCAAGCCATCCACAGGATCCAGCCCGCCGCAAGAACACGCAACGCCACAGTGAGCGCCGGCTGCGCTAGGACCAGCGCGCCGATGCCCAAGCCCGTCAGGCCAGAGGTCACGCCAACCCCGATGACAACCCCGGCGGCATGGGGCAAGGTCCGCCGGAACCCGAACCGCGCGCCCGACGCGGTCAGCAGGATCACGTTGGGCCCCGGGGAAAACAGCCCGGCAAAGACGAACAGGTAAAGCGGGTCGACCAGCATGGCCGTCACGCGCTGCCGGAGCAGTCGCGGCTAGTCAAGCAGATCCTCGCGCGTGAGCGTGAAGCCGGAGGCGATCCAGCGCGCCTCAAGCGCCTTCAGCCGGTCGCCCAGCGCCGGGCCCGACAGCCCAGGCATCAGGTCCCGCGCCGACAGCGGAAAGGCGGCAGCAGCCCCCGTTTCGATATCCGCCATGAACCCGGACGGCGGAGGGGCGCCCAAGGCAGCCGCCGTCAACAGAACGGCATCGCGGGCGTCCTCGACACCGAACCGGTACCCCAGGGCCGCGGGGGCGGCATCCATCGCCATCGCCTGGCGCAACCGGTCAAGCTTGCGCGCCTCCGCCTTGCTCAGCCGCAGACGGTCGGCGTGATCCTCGCCCCCCAGAATCGACAGCCGCCGGATCGGGTTGGGCGCGACACCATGCGCCCCTTCCAGATGCACCAGAACGGGCAAGAGCCGCGCCTCCGCCCCGTGCAAAGTGCGGGCCAGCACACCGCTTTGGGCCATCGCCGCGACGCTTTGCGACGGATCGGGCGCGGACAGGAGTTTCTTGATCTCCGCCCCCACCCTTTCCTTTGAAAGCGTCTCTATTCCCGCCGAATTCGCAGAACAGGCGGCCAAGCCCTCGGCATCGATCCCGGCATCGGGGTCGCCATACCACGCATGAAACCGGAAGAACCGAAGGATGCGCAGATAGTCCTCCCGAATACGGGCACCGGCATCGTCAATGAACCTTACCCGCCGCGCCCTGAGATCCGGCAGGCCGTTCAGCGGATCGACCACCCTGCCATCCGGCGTGGCGTAAAGCGCGTTCATCGTGAAATCGCGGCGGTGGGCGTCCTCCTCCGCCGTGTCGGCAAAGGCGACGACCGCGTGGCGGCCGAAGGTTTCGACATCTCGGCGAAAGGTTGTCACCTCATGGGGCAGATGCCCGGCCACGATCGTCACGGTGCCGTGGTCGAACCCGGTGGGAATGGCCTTCAGCCCCGCGCCCTCGGCCAATTCCATCACCCGTTCGGGGCGGGCATCGGTGGCGATGTCGATATCGGTGACCGGCGCCCCTAGCAGGGCATTGCGCACGCAGCCGCCGACGAACAGGGCCCGATGGCCCGCATCCGTCAAGACGGCGCAGACCGCCTGCGTATGGTCGGCAAAGAACCACTCGCCCGAAACCCGGATCACGGTGCCACCCGGCCCGCCAGCGACCGCAGGATTCGCGCCGTCGCCCCCCAGATGTAATAGGGCCCATAGGGCACGGTGTAATAGAACCGCCGCTGACCCCGCCAGATGCGGGACTGCACCACGAAATGCGCGGGCGTCATCAGATGCGCAAAGGGCACCTCGAACACCTCGTCGACCTCGCCCGCCTCGGGGCGGGGGTCGAACCGGGCGCGGATATGGGCCAGAACCGGCGTGATCGTGAACCCGGTCACCGTTTCATGGGATGGCAGCGTACCCAGAACCTCGACCAGATCGCGGGGCAGGCCGATCTCTTCCTCCGCTTCGCGCAGGGCGGCATCGATGGGGCCTGTGTCGCTGTCATCCACCTTGCCGCCGGGAAAGGCGATCTGACCGGGATGGTGTTGCAGGCGGGAGGACCGCTTGGTCAGCACCACCTGCGCCCCGGCCGGGGACGGCAGCACCGGCACCAGAACGGCCGCGGGGCGCAGAACGCGCCCCTCCGGCAGGATGAAATCGGGGTTCAGATCGTGGTCGGAGGTCTCACCCCCCGGCTGGCTGAGGGCGGATCGGAGTGCCTCGATCGCCTCAGCCGTCGTCATCTGGGTCTTTCTCCGCCTCGAAGCCCAGCGTCGTGGGGTCAAGCTCGTAATGCGCGCCGCAGAACTGACAATCGGCGGTCACGATGCCCTCGTCCGTGGTCATGTGGCCGATGTCCTTGGCCGAGTAGATCGACAGGCTTTGCCGCACCCGGTCCTCGGAACAGGTGCAGCCGAATTGCACCGGCTGCGGGTCGAAAACCCGGGGCGTTTCCTCGTGAAACAGCCGCACCAGCAGATCGGTCGGCTGCACCCTTGGGCCGACAAGCTCGATATCCTCAACCGTATCCAGCAGCGTGTTGGCCCGGTGCCAGTTCTCCGCCTCGTCCCCGTCAAGGATGTCGTCGGCGATCAGCAATCCCTTGTCCCCGCTGCCGCCCCCTTGTGCCGCAAAGGGAGAGGCCTCGGGCATCATCTGCAGCATCACGCCGCCCGCGCGCCAGCGTTCCCCCTGGCCCGGCAGCATGGCCCGCCCGAAGCTGAGCGAGAACCGCGTCGGCAACTGTTCGGACTGCGCGAAATAGGTTTCCGCACAGGCAGACAGCGAACCGCCCGCAATCGGCGTGATCCCCTGATAGGGCACCATGTCCCGCCCCTGGTCGATCAGAACGGCGAAATAGCCCTTGCCGATCAGGTCGAACGGCTTTGCCTCGGGGTCAAGCCGGTCCTCGTCGAAACTGGCATAGGCGCGGATCCATGCGGGCGCGCCATCCTCGGCCGGGGCGAAATAGTCCGTCGCGATCAGTCGTGCGGGGCCATCGCCCCGGATCTGCAGCGACAGTTTCCAGCGCAGCTTGATCGTCTGCCCGATCAATGCGGTCAGCAGGGCGGCCTCGGCCACCAGCGCTTCGATCTGCGGGGGATAGTTGTGCTGCGACAACACCTGATCCAGCACTCCGTCCAGCCGGGCAACGCGCCCGCGGATATCGCTGCGGTCAAGCTGGAAGGGCAGGACGGTATCGTCCCAGGCGATCTGCGATCCGAGTGACATGGGGTTTCCTTGGGCCTCTCGCCTTGGCATACCCGCCTTATATAGAGGCCACAAGGCGGGCACAAAGGGACGGCGCATGATCAGACGGTTCGGTGAACGGATAGACGGACGGCAACGCTATCGCCTGCGGCCGGGGGCCTATGCGGTTCTGGCGCGGGGGGAGTCGCTCCTCATCACGCATCAGGAACATCCAACACCCGAATTCCAGTTGCCCGGTGGCGGGATCGATCCCGGCGAATCCCCCGTAGCGGCCCTGCACCGCGAAGTGTACGAGGAAACCGGCTGGACCATCGCGGCGCCGCGGCGGCTGGGGGCCTTTCGGCGTTTCACCTATATGCCCGAATACGATCTCTGGGCGGAAAAGCTGTGCACGATTTACCTGGCCCGGCCCGTCCGCGCCCTTGGCGACCCGATAGAGCCGGACCACATCGCGCTCTGGATGCCGGCGGAAGAGGCGCTCGACCGGCTTGGCAACGCGGGCGACCGGCATTTCGTGGCACGATTCCTCGGCCTCGCCAGATAGAACCCAAGCGTCCGGGTCACGCCCCGTGCGACCGGCCGAAGTCGAACAGCACGCCCGAGATATCGTCGGAAAACTCGGTGACCCCGGCAAAGGTCGTCAGGTCGCGCAGGAAGGCCACGAAGAAGTCTTCCCCCGCCGCATCGGAATTCGCCTTCATCAGGCGGCATAGCCCGTCATCGCCAAGCTGTTCGCCGGTGGGTGCTTCGCATTCGGTGATCCCGTCGGAGGTCAGGAATAGCCGGTCGCCCGGTTGCAGCACGATCTCTCCCGATTCGAACTCCGCCCCGGGGATCAGGCCGACCGGCAGGCCGCCATGCCCGATGAACTCGACACTGCCATCGGCGTGCTGCACCGCCGGATGCGGATGCCCTGCCTGCACGAAATCGACATGGCCCGTCTCGATCGTGACGATGGCCAGCAAAAGCGTGAAGTAGTGTTCGGTCTCGATCTCCTCCAGGAACAGGCGGTTCAGGTGCTCTGCCACCTTTTCCGGTCGCCGCGCGACAACCGTCCAGTCATCGTCGAGGTCGAGCGCGATGTTCTGTTCCGCCGACCGCGACCCCAAGAGCCCGGCCAGACGCGCCGTGATCATCGCCGAACTGATGCCATGGCCCGACACATCGACGGAGTAGAGCCCGATCTTGTCTTCCCCGGCCGGAAAGAACCCGACAAGATCCCCCCCCACATGGCCGCAAGGCCGCAAAAGCAGCGAAAGCTCGGACTCGCCAAACCGGGTGCTGCGTTCGCGCACCAGCGATTGTTGCAGTTTCCGCGCCTCGATCAGGTCGCGGTCGATCGCATCGTATAGGCCCTGCAATTCCGCCAGTGTCGAACTCAGCAGCCGGTTCTTTTCGCGCAACTGATGTTCCATGCGCAGGATCCGCTCACCCGAGGCGATCCGCGCCCGCAACTCGCTGGCATTCACGGGCTTGGTCAGGAATTCATCCGCCCCGACGTCCAGGCCATGGACCATTTCCACCGTTTCCGATTTCGACGTCAGCAGGATGAAATAGCCATAGCTTTCCCGCGGCAGGGCGCGAAAGGCCTCGCAGAACTCCGGCCCGTCCATGCCGGGCATCATCCAGTCGCTGATGATCAGATCGACGGGCTGGCTGCGGCAGACCTCCAGCGCGTCTTCCGCCGATCCGCATTCGACGACGGTATATCCCCAACGCTCCAGCGAAGCGCGCAGGATGCGCCGCTGCAGGCGACTGTCGTCAACCAGCAGGACAAGGCGCACCAAGCGCGCCTCGCCATTGTCTGCAGTGCCGGGTTCTGACTGGATATTCACGGATGCATTTGCCTTTGCCTCTGCCCGAAATAGCGCCCGCAACTTAACGCCGCGTGAAAGATCGCTTTCAACATATGTGCCAAAGCCCCGGTCACCGGCTGTTAACGGCGCCGGCCTAGCGTGAAGACATGGTGTGAGAAATCGGGTTGGAACATGTCATGATCGATTGGGCACGCATAGACGAACTGCGTAGCGAAGTCGGCGAGGACGCCTTCGGCGAAGTCCTCGACCTGTTCCTTGAAGAGGTGGACGAGGTCATCGCCCGCCTTCCGCAAACGACGGATCCCGAGACCCTGGCGGGGGAACTGCATTTCGTGCGGGGGTCGGCGCTGAATCTGGGGCTTCGCGACTTCTGCGGCTTGTGCCGGGATATCGAGGACCGGCTGGCCGGTGGCCAGCCCGTGGAACTCGGCCCGCTCGTGACCTGCTATGCGGAGTCGAAAGACTGCCTGCTCGACCGGATCCAGACCGGGCGCAACGTCGCCTAGATCAGGAACTCTGCCAGTGTCGCGTCGTCGGTGATGTCGCGATAGACGAAACCCCGTGCATCCATCCGCGAAAACAGCGCCGTGAAGTTGCTGGCATGGCCGGTTTCGATCCCGATCAGGACGGAACCGAAGTTCCGGGCCGATTTCTTGAGATATTCGAAGCGCGCAATGTCATCCTCCGGCCCCAACAGGTCGAGGAAATCGCGCAAGGCCCCCGGACGCTGCGGCAGACGCAGGATGAAATACTTCTTCACCCCGGAATAGCGCTGGGCGCGTTCCTTGACCTCGGGCAGTCGCTCGAAGTCGAAATTGCCGCCAGAGGTCACGCAGACAACGGACTTGCCCCGGATCTCGCTTGCCAGAACGGGCAGCACGTCGACGGACATGGCGCCTGCCGGTTCCAAAACGATGCCCTCGACATTCAGCATCTCCAGCATCGTGGTGCAGATCCGATCTTCTGGCGCACGCAGGACATCATCGGCGGCGATGCCCTTCAGGCGCGCGAAGGTGCGGCTGCCGATCCGGGCAACCGCCGCACCATCGACGAAACTGTCCACCTTCGGCAGCGTCACCGGTTCGCCCGCGGCCACGGCGGCCGACAGGGACGCGCCGCCGGCAGGCTCCACGAACCGGAAGGCGATATCGGGTGTCTCATCCCGAAGGAACGAGACGACGCCCGCGGCCAGACCGCCCCCGCCCACCGGAAGGATGATCATGTCCGGCGTGTGATAAAGGACCGACTGAAGTTCCACCGCCAGCGTCGCCTGCCCCTCGATCACGTCCTCATCGTCGAAGGGGGACAGGAAATGGCCCCCCACGCCCTGGCAGTACCCCTGGGCCGAGGCCAGCGTGTCGTCGAAATAGTCGCCTGTCAGACGAATATCGATATTGTCGCCGCCGAAGATGCGGGTCTTGTCGACCTTCTGTTGCGGGGTCGTGACCGGCATGAAGATCACCCCCTGCACCCCGAAATGGCGGCAGCAATAGGCCACGCCCTGCGCATGGTTTCCCGCACTGGCCGCAACAAAGGTCGTCCGGTCCGGTGTCGCCGACAAGACCTTGCGCATGGCATTGAAGGCACCCCGCAACTTGTAGGATCGTACGGGCGACAGATCTTCCCGCTTCAGCCAGATATCGGCCTGATACCGGTCGGACAGATGTGCGTTGCGCTGCAGGGGCGTGGGCGGGAACACCGCGCGCATGGCGCGTTCGGCAGCGCGGGCTTTGTCGGCAAAATCGCTCATGATGCAGCTTTGACGCGTTCGACAGACTTGCGCAAGCCGCCCCTCCCTTGCCCTGTGCCACGAAAACCGGTATCCGCCGCGCGTTGTCCGATTGACGAAAGGTGGCCCATGTCTGCGCCCAAGAAAGTTGTCCTTGCCTATTCCGGCGGCCTCGACACATCGATCATCCTGAAATGGCTGCAGACCGAATATGGCTGCGAGGTGGTGACCTTTACCGCCGACCTGGGACAGGGCGAGGAACTGGAACCGGCCCGCGCCAAGGCCGAGATGATGGGTGCGACGGACATCTATATCGAGGATCTGCGCGAGGAATTCGTGCGCGACTTCGTCTTCCCGATGTTCCGGGCGAATGCGGTGTATGAGGGGCTCTATCTGCTGGGCACCTCCATCGCGCGTCCGCTGATTTCCAAGCGCCTGATCGAGATCGCGGCCGAAACGGGCGCCGATGCGGTGGCCCATGGCGCGACCGGCAAGGGCAACGACCAGGTGCGGTTCGAACTGGCGGCCTATGCGCTGAACCCCGATATCAAGGTCATCGCGCCCTGGCGGGAATGGGACCTGACCAGCCGCACCAAGCTGATCGACTTCGCCGAGAAGAACCAGATTCCGATCGCGAAGGACAAGCGCGGCGAGGCGCCGTTCTCGGTCGATGCGAACCTCTTGCATACCTCGTCCGAGGGCAAGGTGCTGGAAGACCCCGCAGAGGAAGCGCCCGACTATGTCTATCAGCGCACGGTGCATCCCGAAGACGCCCCGAACGAACCCGAATATATCGAGGTGACGTTCGAGAAAGGCGACGCTGTCGCGATCAACGGCACGGCGATGTCGCCCGCCACGGTTCTGACCAGGCTGAACGAGCTGGGCGGCAAGCATGGCATCGGGCGGCTTGACCTTGTCGAAGGGCGTTTCGTGGGCATGAAATCCCGCGGCATCTATGAAACGCCCGGCGGCACGATCCTGCTGGAGGCCCATCGCGGCATCGAACAGATCACGCTGGACCGGGGTGCGGCGCATCTGAAAGACGAGCTGATGCCGAAATACGCGGAGCTCATCTATAACGGCTTCTGGTTCAGCCCCGAACGCGAGATGCTGCAGGCGCTGATCGACAAGTCGCAAGAGCATGTCACGGGCACCGTCCGGCTGAAGCTTTACAAGGGGTCCGTCCGGACCGTGGGCCGCTGGTCGGATCACTCGCTCTATTCCGAGGAACATGTGACCTTCGAGGATGACGCCGGCGCCTATGATCAAAAGGATGCGGCGGGCTTCATCAAGCTCAACGCCCTGCGTCTGCGGCTGATCGCGATGCGCAACCGGCGTCTCTAGGGGACACCGATATCGCCCGTGTGCACCGGCGGCGTGCCACACGGGCGAATACACGGCGCGATAGCTTCGACACCTTTGATCCGGGGCAGGTCTTGTGCCGCAAGCTCTGACCGTCAGCGGCTCTACTTGATCTTTGTTCAGATCGATTCTGTGACCGGCTGGGGTGACACGCGTCGCGAGGCCCGCGCGCCCTTTCGCCATGGTCTGCACACCGGCCTCGGCCTCTCACACACGCCTTGTTCCTGTGCGCCGCCGCCCGTTTATTGGGCACACAGGATCACTGTTCAACGGCCGCTCCAACTCAGGACATATATCTTGACCTAAATCGATCCTATGCGCGCCGTTCCTGATAGGAGCACTCAGGTACGGAGCAAGCTGGAGCGCAGGGGAATGTCATACCACGTGAACCAAGACGATCTGCGACAATCCGACTTTCTTGATCCAAACGGTCAGGCTTTGTACCGATAGGCCACCCCATGCCGCCGCCAGGGGGTCACCGGAAACAGATTCGGGCAGCCGGGCCACTGCCAAAGCAAGGGAATAGGGCAGCATGCATCTTGCAGCGAAGTCTTCACTGGCGGTTGCCCTGATCGGGCTGGGTCTGGCGACGGCGGCACTGGCCCATACGCCGCTTTGTGCCAATTGCCAGCTTGCTTACAGCCCAAGTCCGAACCTTTCACGCCCCGGTGGCGTGCTGGGCGCGGGCCCAGCCACGATGCATTGCGTCAAGGAACTGAGTCAGGACGCGGTGATCTGGATCAAGGCTTGCGACCTCAAGTAGCGCGAAGGTCACGAAACACGGCAAAGACGGGGCCGCGGCAGACCGCCGGCGGTTCCGCCCCAGCAGACAGGATAACGATATGGGACGCGGACTTTTCGGTGGACATGGCTGGGGCAAGGGCAAGGGCCGGCACCGTCACGGACAGCACAGGCGCTGCCATGCAGAAGACGGCACCTGCGCCGTCTGTCCCCAAGGCGGCAGCCTGAACGACTGCGCCCCCGGCACGACCTGCCGCATCCGGCGCCTGATGGGCTGCGGTGCGGTGCGCCAGCGGCTCCTCGATCTCGGCATCCGTCCCTACCGCGAAGTGACCGTGCTGCGCGCGGCGCCGCTTCGCGATCCGATCGAGTTGCGCGTCGGCGACAGCTTTATCGTGCTGCGGCGCCACGAGGCCGCGCAGATCGAAGTCGACTATGCCTGAGAGGCGACTCGTCGCGCTGGCCGGCCAGCAGAATGCGGGGAAATCGACCCTGTTCAACCTGCTCACCGGGCTGACCCAGCATATCGCCAACTATCCCGGCGTGACGGTCGAGAAGAAATCGGGCAGCTACATCCATGAAGGCCAAACCGTTGAGGTGGTGGACCTCCCGGGATGTTACAGCCTGACCTCCTATTCCCCCGAGGAACGCGTCGCGCGACAGTTCCTGCTGGAGGAAAAGCCCCATCTCGCGGTCAACGTCCTGGATGCCAGCAATCTGCGCCGCGGGCTGCCGCTGACCTTCCAGCTTATGGAAATGGGCGTTCCGATCATCATCGCCCTGAACATGATGGACGTGGCCGGGGCGCGCGGGCTGGAGATCGACCTTGATGCCCTGTCCAAACGGCTGTGCGTGCCCATTATCCCGGTCATCGGACGCAAGGGCCAGGGCGGCGACGATTTGCGCGACGCGATTGCGACGGCGCAGGATACCCGCCCCGCCACGCTGAACTACGGCACATTGGAACCGGCGGTGGAAGAGCTTCAGGCTCTGCTGGCCGACGAACATGCCCTTCGGGATGTCTCCGCCCGCTGGCTGGCGGTGAAACTGCTGGAGGACGACAGCGAGGCCGAAAAGCTGCTTGCGGAGCGGCTGGACAATCCCCACCCGATACTCGACCGCGCCCACCGGTTGCGCGAGGCCGTGCCCGGGCCCGAAAGCGCGTCCGACATGATCGCCACCGCGCGCGACCAGCTGGCCGCCGACATCGTAGCCACCTGCATCAATCATACCCGTGCGGGCCATGTGCCGATCTCCGAACGGATCGACCGGTTCCTGCTCAACCGCTGGCTGGCGCCGCTGTTCCTGATCGCGACGATCTGGACGATCTATCAGCTATCCATCGTGCAGGGCTATCAGTTGAGCGAATTGACCTGGCCTGTTCTGGCGGGCGGGCGCAGCCTTGTCGCGGCTTTGCTGCCCGATGCCGGGTTCCTCGTCGATCCGCAATTGCGCGTGCTGGGCCTGTGGATGGTCGATTCCGCCCTCACCCTGCTGAACTTCGTTCCGATCTTCCTGATCCTGTTCGCGCTGATCGCGATACTGGAAGACTCGGGCTATATGGCGCGGATCGCCTTCATCCTCGATCGGATCCTGCACCGCTTCGGCCTGCACGGGCAATCGACGCTGCCCTTCATTCTGGCCGGGGTGTTTGCGGGCGGCTGTGCCGTGCCGGGCGTGATGGCGACCAAGGGCATCCCCGATCATCGAGCGCGGATGGCGACGATCCTCACCGTGCCGTTCATGAACTGCATGGCCAAGATCCCGCTCTATACGCTTCTGATCACCATCTATTTCCCCGATGCCAAGGGGTTGATGCTGTTCTATCTGTCAACCCTGACGGTGATCGTGGCGCTATTGATCTCGAAGCTTCTTACCGTGTCGGTGCTGAGCCATCACGAAACCGCCCCCTTCGTGATGGAACTGCCGAACTATCACCTGCCCACCCCGGTGGGCGTGCTGCGCCGCGCCACCGACCGGACCTGGCTGTACATCAAGAAGGTTGCCACCGTCGTGGTCGCGGTGGCCGTCGTCATCTATGTGCTGCTGCAGTTTCCCGGCGTGCCGGAGACGCGACAGGCCACTTATCAAGCCCGGGCCGAAACCGCGATTGCGCAGTTCTACGAAACGCTGCAGGGCAATCCAAACCTTGCCGCCGTGCCCGATCAGGCGGCGTTGATCCGGCTTCTCAACCGCGCCACGGATTACGCCTCAGCGCAGGAAATCGCCGCGACGCCGGAACGGTCCGCGGCCATCGACGCGCGTTTTCTCCGCGCCGATCCGGCCTTCGCCCCGTTCTTCGTTCCGAACGGCACCGCGCAGGATCGCGCGGCTGCGGCAGCACTCTCCGATCTTGTGGAGGCGCGCACCGCGATCCGCCGCACTTTGCGCCGCGACAAGGTCGAGTCGAGCTTTCTTGGTGTGATCGGACGCGGGCTGGAGCCCGTCACGCAATTCGCCGATTTCGACTGGCGGATCAATGTGGCGCTGCTGGCCTCTTTCGCCGCGCGAGAAAACAGCGTGGCCACGCTCAGCGTGCTGTTCGATCAGGATGACGGGCAGAACCTGCCGCTGGAAGCGCGCATGGGTGCGCAGCAGGCCGCGGCCGGCCACACCGCACTGTCGGCGGTGGCGCTGATGCTGTTCTTTGCGCTGTACCCGCCCTGCCTTGCGACGGTCATCATGATCCGCACGCAGACGCACAGCGCGTTCTGGACAGGCTTTTCCATCGTCTTCCCGACATTGCTCGGGCTGACCGTGGCGAGCCTTGTCTTCACCACCGGCAGTCTTCTGGGGTTGAGCGGGTTGCAGACAATGACCGCCGTCTATCTTCTGGCGCTTGCCGCGCTGTTGATCGTGGCGCTGCCAAAGCCGTGGCTTCGATTGCCCGTCCGGTCATCCGTTGCGGAGGAGACATCATGAACCAGACACCGCAGATCGACCTCACCGCCGAAACCAGCCTTGCGGGTTATGAGATTGCACTGATCGCGCTGGCCGTCGTCATCGCGCTTGGCTTTCTCTTCCGGGGCCTGTGGCGCCGCCGGCGCGCGGCCTCGCCCGCCTGCAACACCTGCCCGGGTTGCGCCACCGGCGGGACATGCGAGGCAGTGAATTACGACTTCTCCGAACCGGAGACCGGCGCCCGCAAATAACCGCCCCGCCCATCACCGTTTGGGGACTGCTCCACAGTCAAGGCTGCCGCTCCAACATGCCCGCGCGGGGCTGATCGCCGCGTTTGCCGTCCCGGCACCGGCGCGGGCGGGCTAACCGCTGGGCGGGCTCGGCCGGGTCAGCAGGAACGCCGCGACCGCCGACAACACCAGCGCCTGAACGACAAGGATCACGGGCCGAAGACCCAGAAGAACGCTCAACCCGAACGCCGCCAGCATCGATACCACCGCCAGCCGCTTGGCCCGGGGGGAGATTGCGCGATGCTCCTGCCAATGGGCGATGGGGGCACCGAGATGCGGATGCCGCAGCAGCCAGTCATGCAGGACCGGAGAGGACCGTGCAAAGCAGAAGGCCGCCAGCAAAAGAAAGCCGGTCGTCGGCAACAGGGGCAGGAAAATACCAAGTATCCCCAGCCCAAGCGCCGTCACCCCCGCGATCAGCCAGGCCGCGCGAAGCACCATCATCCGAGGTCTCCGAAAACAGCCAACGCGCGCCCCGGCCATCGCGGTCGGGTAGCAGTCCATGTCAGCCACGGGCGGTACCGGCCGCGGCTGGAAGAATGGGGACAACCTCTGTCCATCGCAGGATCCTCTGCTCTCCGCGTGACTTAGCGTATCAAAACGGGGGGCCTTGCGCGACTCTTGGTCTGCCGCAGACGGTGTGGCGCGCGGGGAACGTCGCCCGCAATCGAAGGTTCCGCGCCCGCGGCTCCTTCGCAGTCAACGGGAGGTCAGGTAGTCCATGACGATGGCCGTGAAGATATCCGGCTTTTCCAGATGCACCGCGTGCGATGCGCCGGGGACCACGGCAAGGGAGGCATCGGGCAGACCCGACCAAAGCGTTTCGACCTGGGGCCAGCGATAGGACTTGTCCCGGTCCCCCCATACGACCAGGGATGGCATGGTCAGCGACGACAGGTTGGGGCGGCCGTCCCAGTCCGCCATGGCCTGAAGCGAAGACTGCGCCGCGGCCGCACTTGCCATTGCGCCGATGCGATTGACGATCTGAAAGCCCGGGTGATCCTCGCCCTTCACGAACCATGTTGCGGCGATCCGGCGGGCCGTGGCTGCAACGCCTTCGCAGTCCAGCCGCTCAAGGGAAACCTCAAGGGTTTCGAACCGGTCCGGCATACGGCCAAGCGGCCCGGTGCCGTAAAGGACAAGGCGGTCCACCCGCGACGGGATCTTGTGGGCCATCTCCTGCACGATCATGCCGCCCATGGAATGGCCCAGCAGGCAGAACCGGTCGATGCCCAGCGCATCAAGCTGTGCAATCACGTCGTCGGCAAAGCCGCCGATGGTCGCCGGGGCGGGCCTGTGCGCGGCATCGGAAAACCCCGGCAGATCGATGGTGACGACCCTGAATCGATTGGAAAACGCCTGCCGCAGGTCGGCCCACTGCCCAGCACCGCCCAGATAACCGTGGACAAGAACCAGCGGCCGTTCTTCGGACCGGCCCCCGGTATCACCAACGTCAGCCGGGCTCATTTCATCTGCTCGGGCAGCCACAGGGCGATTTGCGGAAACGCCACCAGCAGCGCAATCAGCACCAGCAGCGCGCCGATGAACGGCAGGCATCCCTTGATGACATCGCCGATTGTCACCTGTCCGCGGCTGATCCCCTGGATGACATAGAGGTTCAGGCCGACAGGCGGGGTCAGCACGGCGATTTCCATCGTGATCGTATAGACGACCCCGAACCAGATCAGGTCATAGCCGGCGGCCGACATCAGCGGAAAGATCGTCGGCAAGGTGATGAAGGTCATCGAGACCGGCTCAAGAAACATGCCGAGCACAATGTAGAAGACCAGCACGATCAGGAGGACCATGTAGGGCGACAGGTCGAACGCCATGAAATACTGCGTGAATTCGTAAGGCACACGGTAATAGGTCAGCACGAAGCCGAAGAGCGTGCCAGCCGACAGCAGCAGGCCCAGATAGCCCATCGTGCGCATGGTCGAAAACAGCGCGTCCTTGAGCCCCTGCCAGCGAAGCCCACCGACACCGAAGGCCAGAATGACGGTCAGAAGGGCGGCGACCGCGGCGGCCTCGGTCGGGGTGGCGATACCGGCATAGATCGCAACCGTGATGACAAGGCCGATCAGGGCGATGGGCCCGACGGTGGCCGCGATCTGAAACAGGCCCATGCGCCGGGCTTGTTCGCTTTCGGGGATGTCGTCGGGATAGAGGACCCCCCAGACAAGCACCACCGCCGAGAAGAACAGGACAAGGATCAGGCCGGGAATGACGCCGGCGATGAACAGATCGCCGATGCTTTGATCCGTCACGATCCCGTAGAACAGCAGGATCAGGCTGGGCGGCAGCAGGACCGACAGCGTCCCGCCCGCGGCCAGCACGCCCGAGGAGAGTTGCTTGCCGTAGCCAAGGCGCAGCATCTCGGGCAGGGCGACCCCGCCGATGGTCAGCGATCCGACCATGGACGACCCGCACACCGCGCCGAACCCTGCACAGGCCCCGATGGAGCCGAAGGCGGCAGAGCCGCGCATGCGCACCCCCTGATGCAGGAACTGGTAGAGGTTCGGGCCGATATTGGATTTGCCGATCAACTCGCCCAGGAAAACGAACAGCGGTACGGCGAGCAGGATGTAATCGATCCACACGCCCCAGAGTTTCAGTTGCGACGACACCAGCGAGGTCTGGAAGCTCTGGATCTGCCACAGGAACGGCAGAGAGGCCGCGGCCAGCGCAAACGGGATCGGCAGGCCGATGGCGATGAGGAACATCAAAAGGCCAAGCAGCCCGATGCCGACTTCATACCATTGCATCGCTCAGACCTCCTGCGCCGGGGTGCGCACAAGGCGCACAAGCCGAAGGGCCGCGTAGATCGAAAAGAGCAACAGCGCCACGGCACCCGGCGCCCAGAACGCCCATCGCGGCCAAAGCAGGATTTCCGACGAGGCCCCGGAGTTGTAGGATCGGATCGTCGCGTCGAGCCCGGCGAGCGAGAAAAACAGCCCGACCCCCAGCATGATCGCGAGGTTGAACACCGCGATCGCCTTGCGCGCCTTCGCGGGCAGGTGGTCGGTCAGCATCGTGACCTTGGGATAGGCGTCTTCGCGCAAGGCATAGGCAAGGCCGGCGAAAGCGACCGGAAACAGCAAAAGCGCCGTGGCCTCGGTCACCGTGCGGTCGGGCGCGTTCAATGCGTAGCGCGTGAACACCCCGTAGCTGATCCAGACCATCTGAACGAGGACCACCACGGCCCCTGCACCTGCCAGCCAGACGACCGCCGTCTCTGTCAGGCGAATGAAACGGTCCAGATTACCGGCCATTGCGTCACTCCTGCATGTTGGGGAAAGGATGGGCCCCGCCGCCGGTAATCGCGGCAGCGGGGCGTTGCGACGTGCCGATCAGGGCGCGTTGTTGGCGAAAAGCTTGAGAATGGCGCCGGACAGGTCAGGTCCGCAGGCCGCGCTGACCTCTTCGTTCCACTTGTCCTGCACGCTTGCGATCAGCTCTTCGCGCTTGTTCTTGCTGATCGAGACGGCCGCCCCGCCGCCCTTCATCACGGCATTGCCGACCCGCTGATCGACCCAGTCTTCGTAACGCGGCTTCAACCAGGTCTCGGTCTCCTTCGCGGCCTCGGTCAGGGCCGCCTGTTCCTCCGCGGTGAGGGAGTCGAACTTCTTCTTGTTCATCATGTACTGGATGTTGCCGTAGAACAGGCTGGCATTGACCATGTAGGGCATCACATCCCAAAGCTGCCAGCTTGAATAGGTGGCGACGCCCATGTTGATGCCGTCCACGACACCCCGTTCGGCAGACTGGAACACTTCCTTGGGGGCCACGAAGACCGGTGCGCCGCCCCAGGTTTCGATCATCATGCTGACCAGCGGCCCGATGGAGCGGACCTGCTTGCCCTGCAGATCGCCAAGGTCGTCAATCGGTTCTTCGAACCACCACTCCTGATCGTAGGAGTAGTTCGAGTTGAACAGCGGCACGAGCCCGACCTTGGCGGCCTCGTCACTCACCAGATCTGCATAGGCGGCATCCATCTCGATCTGGTTGTCCAGATCGATGGACGCTGGATAAAGCGACGTGACGCGGTAGCAGGGCAGGCGCTCATCGGCCGGGATCCAGCTGATATCGGACACACCGCCCTGAATCGCGTCCACGCCCTCGGACCAGCCATGCAGCGTCGCAGAGGGGAAAATCTGCACCTCGACACTGCCGCCGGTCTTTTCGGCCACCAGTTCGGCGAAATGGACGAAGCCTTCATAGCGGATGTCGGCCTCGTTCACATAGGTCGACAGGGGGATCGTCGTGGCGGAAAAGGCCGGCGCGGCGATGGCCGTCACAAGGGCCGAGGTCGTCAGCACGGTCTTCAGGGGTCTGGTCATGGCATTCTCCCGGTTGGTCGCAAGATTGCCGCCGCAGCAAACCGGCGGTCTTGGCGCTGTGTTCTTCTCTGACGCGCCTGTGACAACGCGTCCCGATGACGGTCAGCGTAAGCGAGTCGGTCGCGTTTCGGCCAATGCCAATGGCACAAGAAACTATTCCGATCCGGCATAGTTTGCGCGGTTCGTCGCATTTCGTTACCGTCGCTTGCACGGCGCTGACGGGGTTCAAGAATGGACATCAACTGGCTGATGGATTTCGTATGCCTTGGGCGAACGCTCAGCTTTTCCCGCGCGGCCGAGGATCGAAACGTCACGCAGCCGGCCTTCAGCCGCCGCATCAAGTCGCTTGAGGCATGGGTCGGCGCGCCGCTGGTGGACCGATCGACCTATCCGGTGCAGCTAACGCCCGCGGGCCGTCAGTTTCTGGGAACCGCCCAACAGACTCTGGCGCAGCTTTCAGATGCCCGCCAATCCATCCGGGCCGCCGAACGGGGCAAGCTGCCCCTTCTTCGCTTTGCCGCGCTCCATGCGATCTCGGTCAATTACCTTCAGCCGCGCCTGGCAGAGTTCGAAAAGACCACGCCCGACCTGCGAACGCGGGTCATTTCCGACACGATGGCCGCCTGTTGCCAGTTGCTGAGCGAGGGGGGCAGCGATTTCCTGCTCTACTACCGCCATCAGCATTTCGAACCGATCCTCGATGAAACCCGGTTCGTGCGCAAAGACATCTGCACCGAGGATCTTATTCCGGTTGCGCATCACGCGGCGGCGTCGCGCCATGGCTGGACGCTCGGCGGGCGCAGCCGCATCCCGGTGCCGTATCTCGCCTATGATTCCGATACCTTTCTTGGCACCGTCGTCGACCGCACCATTGGAGAGCGGGAAACCCCGCTTGAAATCCGCTACATGGATGCGCTGGCCGAGGCGCTGAAACGCCGGACGCTGGCGGGCAGCGGGGTGGCATGGCTGCCGGAGTTTTCCATCGCCAGCGAACTTGCCGACGGAACGCTGGTGCGCCTTGGCGGGCGGTCCTGGGTTGCCCGGCTGACGATTTCACTCTTCTGTTCCCCCGACAGGCTCGACCCCATCGGGCGCAAGATCTGGGAAGCGTTCTAGATCCATCTCCGCGTCCAGCGCCATCGCCCAGACTGACAGCGTCGCAGGGCGCATCGGGTTGGCCAGGCGGACCAGACGGACCTCCAGTTCGCACGCGAGCCCGGCATCCTGCACCCGCGACAGCCGCCCGGCAGCCAGATCGTCCTGTACCAGCGACCGCGGCAGCCATGCGACGCCGATCCCGGCCAGCGCGTATCGGTACGCCGCCAGTGTCAGGGCCGTTTCGGCCCGGTGCTTCAGGATGGTTCCGGGCGGCAAGGACGGCCAAAGCTCCCGCTGCACCAGCGCGCCGAAAAAGACGTCTGACGGATAGGCAATGACCTTCAATGTACCGCCGGCATCGCGCGCCATCGCGCTCACCCCCACCGGAAGCAGGCTGTCCCGGCCAATCGTATGTTCGACAAATCCCGAACTCATATCGGTGGGCTGCCCGGGAAAGGCGTAACTTACCACCAGATCGGCCTCTCCCGACAGCAACATCACAAGACACTCATCCCGGTTGCCCGCGCGCACGCGCACCGGTTCCAGCCCGGACGCCGAAATGGCCCGAACCAGGTGGGGCGAAAAGGTCGCCGTGATGGCATGCTGACAGGCGAGCGTAACCGAAGGGCCGCCGCCCAGCGCGATCTGCGCCGCCTCCTGCAGGATCGACGCCTGCATCTGACGTAACTGGCGAAGACCGGGTTCAAGCGCGCGGGCCTGCGGAAACAACGCGACGGGCTTGCGCCGGCGGTCGAACAGCGCCCCGCCAAGATGCTGCTCGATCGTGTCGATGCGGCGGGCGAAGGCGGATTGTGTGATGCTGCGCCGGTCGGCCGCGCGTGAAAAGGAACCGGTTTCGATCACCGCAAGAATGTCTTCGATCCAGTCGTATCGCATGGTCCGGCCCCACAACTTGCGCGTTTTGCAAGTTAAGATGCAAGAAAGCCGTTCGACTTGCCAGATGAGAGTTGGTAATCGCCGGACTAATGAACATAGGGAGCCTCTTATGCATCTTGCCCGCTATCCCCGCCATTTCCTTGCCCATCTGCCCACACCGCTGGAAAGGCTCGACCGGCTCAGCGCCGAACTGGGCGGCCCGGAAATCTGGATCAAGCGCGACGACTGCACGGGGCTGTCCACCGGTGGCAACAAGACCCGCAAGCTTGAATTCCTGATGGCCGAGGCAGAGCTTCAGGGCGCCGACATGGTCATGACGCAGGGCGCCACCCAATCGAACCATGCCCGGCAAACCGCGGCCTTCGCGGCCAAGCTGGGGATGGCCTGCCATATCCTGCTGGAAGACCGGACCGGATCGAACGATCCCAACTACAACAACAACGGCAACGTGCTGCTCGACCACCTGCACGGTGCCACGACCGAAAAGCGCCCCGGCGGTCTGGACATGAACGCCGAGATGGAAGCCGTCGCCGACCGCTTCCGTGCCGAGGGGCGGAGTGTCTATACCATTCCGGGCGGGGGGTCGAACCCGACGGGCGCGCTTGGCTATGTCAATTGCGCCTTTGAAATGCTGGGGCAGTTCAACGACCGGGGGCTGAGGGTCGATCACATCGTCCATGCCACCGGCAGTGCTGGCACGCAGGCCGGCCTGATCACCGGGCTGAAGGCGATGAATGCCGGCATCCCCCTGCTTGGGATCGGCGTGCGCGCGCCCAAACCCAAGCAGGAGGAAAACGTCTTCAACCTCGCCGTTGCGACCGCCGAGAAACTGGGATGCCCCGGCGTCGTTGAGCGGGCCGACGTGGTGGCAAACACCGACTATGTCGGCGAAGGCTACGGCATCCCGACCGAGGGCGGGCTGGAGGCCATCCGCATGTTCGCCGAGCTTGAGGCGATCCTTCTCGATCCGGTCTATTCCGCCAAGGGCGCGGCGGGCCTGATCGACCTGATCCGCAAGGGCCATTTCACGAAGGGGGAACGCGTGGTCTTCGTGCACACCGGCGGCGCCGCGGCGCTGTTCGGCTATGACAGCGCCCTCTGAACCCCGATGACCTGAGACCGACCCAGCCGGACAACGCGCTGTTTGATGGTCAGGCGCGCCTGACCATCACATTGTCCCGCGGAACTGCGACGCGCGTCGCCCGTCCCATCAGGTCAAGCAACACCCACACCCGCTGATCGGGGGCGAGCGCGTCCACCGTGGCCACGAAGTCCGTGAAGGCCCCGGCGGTGATTTCCACCTTGTCACCGGGGGACAGCAGCACATGCGTCTCCGGGTCCGTCCGGGCGCGCAACCCGTCGATCAGCGCCTCCGGCACCGGGCGCATGCCGTCGGACCTGCGCAAATTCAAAGGAATAGGCACTGTGCCCGGACGACGGTTCCGGGACCGACGGTATCCATCTAACAGGCTGCTGAAAGAGCACACGACATGCGTCTACGGTCGAAAGCTTTCGGAACATCGTCCCGAAGCTGGTCCGGGCGACCAGCCCGGGCCGCGCCCGACCCTCCCCGCGGGAGGGCGCATTGGCAATGTCCTCCAGATCCCGTAAGTCGTTCGCACTTTTGAGATTAACCGATCGGCACGAGCGCTTCAATGCGCCCACCCAGGGTCGGGCATGGCCCTACTCGCCTTGTTGCATCGTTGCTTACAAGGAACGGTCTTCTCTTGCGATGGCGGGATTTCTAGTTTTTCAGCATCCATCTCAAGGGCGGCCTGCCGGATTTGTGTCACAGGAATGTCCTTCTTACAGAACTTTCGCGGTCCAACATTAATCTTTACGATTGTACGAGTCGGGATCCGTCAGGATTCCGGTATTTCACAGATCTTTTTTGACGTGGGGGATACATGTCAGACGATTACGGCGCGAACGCCTACTATAGTGGGTATGTCTACCCGGGCTCCTATGCGACCGGGAGCATCGACTTCTACAACGATCTGGACTGGTTTGCACTCGACTTGCAGGCGAACCACTCCTACCAGGTCGACCTTATGGGGTGGTCTTCGTCTAATGGAACGCTGGCCGACCCGTTCATTTCGGGCCTCTATTCCAGCGATGGCTCATGGCTGGGGTTCTACGACGACGACAGCGGCTATGGCTATGACAGCCAGATAAGCTTCTCGTCCGGGGCGGATCAGCGGATCTATATCGAGGCCGGCGGATACGGGACAGGAACATATACCCTGTTCGTCACCGATCTCGGCGGGCTGGACGACTACGACGACTCGACCGCGACGACGGGCGAGATCGCGATGAACGGCTCTGCAAGCGGCGAGATCGAACAAAGCAACGACCGGGACTGGTTCCGGTTCAGCGTCGTTCAGGGGCACAGCTACCGGATCGATCTGGTCAGCGCTTCGGGCGATCCGCTGTCCGATCCCTTCATCCACGGCATCTACGACAGTTACGGCTACCTGTTCCCGGGTTCGACGGACGACGACGGGGGCGACGGGCTCAACAGCCGGATCGACTTCGTGGCGAGTGCGACAGAGAACTGGTACGTCTCGGCCGGCGCCTACGGCAGCGGAACCGGCAACTACACCATTTCCATCACCGATCTCGGCATGGCCGACGACCACGGCGACAACATCCAGTCCGCGGGCAGCGTTTCTGTCGGTGGCTCGGTCAGCGGTGAAATCGACACCGGCTATGACCGCGACTGGTTCGCCGTCGACCTCGTCGCCGGGCAGTCCTACACCATCTCCCTGGAAGGCTCCGGAACCTATGGCGGGTCGCTGGACGATCCGCTGATCGAGGGGATCTACAACGCCTCAGGCAGCTATATCTCGGGCACCTACAATGATGACGGCGGCCAGGGCTATAACGCGCTCGTCGACTTTACCCCATCGGCCAGTGGCACCTATTATATCGCAGCCGCAGCCTATTCCACGGGCACCGGCACCTATACGCTTTCCGTGACCTCCAACGGCCAGCTTGACGACTACGCGGCGGACACCGGCACCACCGGCGTCGTCTCGGCAAGCGGCTTGGCGACCGGCACCATCGACTACGAGGGGGACGAGGACTGGTTCGCCATCTCGGTGAATGCCGGAGAGACCTATAACATCTCGCTGCTGGGCTCCTATTCCAATGGCGGAACGCTGGCAGACCCCTATCTGCGCGGGGTCTACGACAGTTACGGCAACTTGCTGGACGGCAGTTCCAACGACGACAGCGGGATCGGCCTTGATAGCGAGGTCAAGCTGACCTTCGCGACGGGCGGCACCTATTACGTCAGCGCGGGCGCCTATGGGTCGAACACCGGCAGCTATACGCTGATCCTTGAAACCCAGGACGCGCACGACGATTACAGCGACAACACCTCGACGACCGGTACGGTCAGCGTCAACGGTACGGTGTCGGGCAACATCGAAACCGCGCATGATCAGGACTGGTTCGCCGTCAACCTGGTTGCGGGCGAGGATTACATCATCGATCTGGTGGGCGCGACCGGTGGCGGCGGCACCCTGGCCGACCCGTATCTGCGCGGCATCTACACCGCGGCGGGCGAGTTGATCTCCGATACCGAGAACGACGACACCGGCACGGTGCGCGACAGCCAGGTGAAATTCACGGCAACCGTATCGGGCACGCACTACATTGCGGCCGGTGCCTATAGCGACGAGGTCGGAACCTATTCGCTGTCCGTCTCGCAGGTTTCCGCGGCAAGCGACGACTTCGCGGCAAGCACTGCAACCACGGGCAGCCTGGTGGCCGGCGGGTCGACCACCGGGGTCATTGAAACCGCGGGCGACACCGACTGGTTCGCGGTGACACTAAGCGCCGGTGAGGTGTACGAGATCAACGTCGAAGGGGCGGAAACCGCCGGGGGCACCCTGAGCGATCCGTTCTTGCACGGTCTCTACGATGCCTCGGGCACTCTGCTTGACGGCACGGAAAACGATGACGGCGGGCAGGGGCTGAACAGCCGCGTGACCTATGAGGTCGCACAGACCGGCACCTACTATGTAGCCGCGGGCGCCTTCGGCTCCGACACCGGTACCTACAAGGTCTCGGTAACCGGCAGCGGAACGGCCGACGACTATGCGGCCTCCACCGCGACGACCGGGCAAATCACGGTTGGCGGTGCCCAGACCGGCGCGATCGAAACGGGCGGCGATACCGACTGGTTTGCCGTGACCCTGACGGCTGGCACCACCTACGAGATCGACCTCGAAGGCGCCTCGACCGGCGAGGGAACGCTGAACGATCCGTTCTTCGAGGGCGTCTATGACAGCACCGGCAGCCTGATTTCGGACACCAGCGACGACGACGGTGGCGAGGGCCGGAACAGCAAGCTGCAATTCACGGCCGAAACATCGGGCACGCACTACCTGTCGGCCGGGGCCTATGATGACGCGACGGGCGACTACAAGCTGAGCATCGCAGCACTTTCCGACGCGCCGATCGAAGACGACTATTCCAACGACACCGCCACCACGGGCCAGGTCGCCGTCGATGGCGGCGTGACCGGCACGATCGAAACCACCGGGGATCAGGACTGGTTCGCGGTCACCCTGACCGCCGGCGAAACCTACCAGATCGATATCGTCGGTGCGGAGGCCAACGCCGACACGCTGAGCGATCCGTATCTGCGCGGCATCTATGACAGTTCCGGCACCGCGATTCCGGGCATGTTCAACGATGACGGCGGGGACGGCTCCAACAGCCGGCTTGAATTCACGCCCGACACGTCGGGAACCTACTATATCTCGGCCGGGGCTGTCGGCTCCAACACCGGCACGTACCGGCTTTCGGTCAGCCAGCTTTCCGACTCGCCCTCGGAACCCGGCGAATTCGACATCGTCATCGACTTCTCCGGTGACGAGGCCTACCGGCAGTACTTCGAGATTGCAGAGGCCCGGTGGGAAGAAGTCATCATCGGCGACATCCCCGATATCACGTCCGAAACCCTTGGCTTCATCGACGACTTGCACATCACGGCCTCCGTCGATGAGATCGACGGCGAGGGCGGCATCCTCGCCCAGGCCGGTCCGCGCTCGGTCCGCTCCGACAGCTATCTTCCGGTGGCCGGGATCATGCAGTTCGACTCCGCCGACCTGCAGGGCATGGTCGAAAAGGGCATCCTGACAGAGGTGATCACCCACGAAATGGGTCACGTGCTGGGCTTCGGGGTGCTGTGGGAGTGGTTCGGGATCTCGGCCGACTTCCAGTACACCGGCGCGAATGCACTTGCCGCCTACAGTGCCATGACCGGCCAGTCCGAGACCTACGTGCCCGTCGAAAACGACGGCGGCCAGGGAACGGCCGGCAGCCACTGGGAAGAAGACCTCTTCGACATCGAGTTGATGACCGGCTACTCGGAAAACAGCCCGGGCATGCCGCTGAGTACCATCACCATCGGGTCGCTGGAGGATCTGGGCTACGAGGTCGACTATGGCGCCGCGGATGCCTTCTCTCTCGGCGGGGAGTTCGACACGTCGGGCACGGTCGCCGGGCTCACCAGCATCCCGATCGCGCTGAGTTCCAGCGTCGCGCCGACGACCGGCGGGGACATCTTCATCAACTACGACGACAAGGCGATCAACGTCGGGCCGTCCACAAACGCCGTCAAGCTTGACGGGACGGTGACCTATGCCGACGAGTTCCTGGTGACCTTCTTCGAGACGATCACAGGCAACCGCCTGTTCGTCGAACTGGAGGGCACCTTCGTCAAGGACAGCCCGCAAACGGCAGCCGATGTGAAGGGCACGCTGACAAAGCTGTCCTTCTATGACGAGGCCACCCTTCTGGCCGTCTACGACTTCACCAACGCACCGCTTGATGTCGAGGCCGCACTGGAACAGTGGCGTGGGCTCGACCTCGATCTCGACAACTACATCCGGAACAACTCTACCACCGCGCAGAACGACACGATCGACGCGGGCGCCGGGGATGACGAGATCGCCGGCGGCCTTGGCGAGGACCGGATGACCGGCGGAGCGGGAAGCGACACGTTCTTCACGATGTCGGCCGGCGGACTTCTGGGCGATACGATCACCGACTTCTCGGCCGAGGACCGGATCGAGTTCCGCGATGTCGATGTCGAGATCACGTCGAGCGATTTTTCGCAGGACGCCGCAATCCTCTATATCGATACCGACAACGACGGTACGGCAGACGGGTCCATCACGCTGGAGGGCAACTATACCGGCCAGCGGTTCAGCCTGTCGGAAGATGGCGACACCACGACGATCACCCTGTTGGAAAAACCCGCCGCAAGCGACTTCGAAGGTGACGGAACCAGTGACATCCTGTGGCGCAAGGGCAGCGGGCATCTGGGCTATTGGCAGATGAACGATGGCCATCAGACCTATCACGCGATGGGCTGGGCCGGGACGGACTGGTCTGTCGAAGGCAAGGGCGACCTGAACGGCGACGGAACCAGCGACATCCTTTGGCGCAAGTCCGCGGGCCATGTCGGATATTTCGAGATGGACAACGGCAACCACACCTACCACGCCATCGGATGGGCCGGCACGGACTGGACCGTCAAGGGGATCGGCGACCTGAACGGCGACGGAACCGACGATATCCTCTGGCGCAAGTCCGCCGGTCATGTCGGATATTTCGAGATGGACAACGGCAACCACACCTACCACGCCATCGGATGGGCCGGTACCGACTGGTCGGTGGAAGGGATCGGCGATCTGAACGGCGATGGCACCGACGATATCTTGTGGCGCAAGGCGGCCGGTCATGTCGGGTACTTCGAAATGCATGATGGGCAGGAAACCTATCACGCCATCGGATGGGCCGGACTGGACTGGTCGGTGCAGGGCATCGGCGATCTGAACGGCGACGGTACCGACGACATCCTGTGGCGCAAGGATAGCGGCCATGTCGGCTATTTCGAAATGCATGACGGGCAGGAAACCTATCACGCCATCGGGTGGGCCGGCACGGACTGGTCGGTGGAAGGGATCGGCGACCTGAACGGCGACGGCACCGATGACGTGATCTGGCGCAAGGACACCGGCCGCGTCAGCTATTGGGAAATGAACGACGGCGACGCCACCTATCACGTCATCGCCGATGTGGGGCTGGACTGGGATATCGTCTGACACTCCACACCAAGCCCAATAACGCTTTGCGACAGCCCGGCAATGCCGGGCTGTTCGCGTTTGCAGGGGATATGCCCAGTCCGTCTGGAAACCCATCGGCCCGCGCGCGCGGTGCCATTTGCGTGAGGTCACCGGCTTGTGCGTTCCGCGTGTTCCCCGCGCAGGCGTAGGCTTTGATCCAAAAGGAGACCTGCCATGATCCGCGCACTGAAAGACATCAAACCCGCCCTTCTGATCGCCGCAATCGCGCTTGGCATCGCCGCGGAATGCCACGAGGCAAAAGCGGCCGAGATGAAGACCGCCATCGTCGCGGGCGGTTGTTTCTGGTGCGTGGAAGCCGATTTCGAGAAGGTGAAAGGCGTGGCCGAGGTCGTGTCGGGCTTTACCGGCGGCACCGTCGCCGACCCGTCCTACAAGCAGGTGGTGCGCGGCGGAACCGGCCATTACGAGGCCGTGAAGATCACCTATGATCCGGCCAGCGTCAGCTATGCGCAGCTTGTAACGCTGTTCTTCCGGTCCGTCGATCCGACCGACGCAGGCGGGCAGTTCTGCGACCGGGGGCACAGTTATCGAACCGCCATTTTCGTCTCTGATCCAGCCGAAAAGGCCGCTGCCGAAGCGGCACTGCAAAAGGCCGAAACCGCGTTGGGGCAAGACATCGTCACGCCGATCCTGCCCGCCGCGCCCTTCTATCCGGCCGAGGCGTACCATCAGGACTATTACAAGAAGTCAGATCTGGTGCTGACCCGGTTCGGGCCGCAATCCAAGGCAGAGGCTTACAAGAAATACCGCAAGGCCTGCGGGCGCGATGCGCGCGTGCGTCAGTTGTGGGGGAATCAGGCGCCCTTTGCCGGATCCTGAACGCGGCCAAGAAACGCTTCGACCTCGGTCCGAGACGGGATCGCGTCGGCGGTCCCCAACCGTGTGACCTGAAGCGCCGCGGCAGCCGAGGCAAAACGCAAGGCCCCCGCCCGATCCAGACCCCGGTCTAGCGCAGCGGCGACGGAACCGATGAAACAGTCCCCGGCCCCGGTCGTGTCGACCGCCTGAACCGGGAATGCCGGCACGCGAACCTCACCACCATCAAACCGCCAGCACG
The DNA here is from genome assembly GCF_002079305.1 of Rhodovulum sp. P5. NCBI lineage: Bacteria > Pseudomonadati > Pseudomonadota > Alphaproteobacteria > Rhodobacterales > Paracoccaceae > Rhodovulum > Rhodovulum sp. P5. Next base: position 2,376,675 of record NZ_CP015039.1, on the reverse strand, counting down.
CCCCTTGCGCGCCCTCGGTCACGATCACCTCGGCCCCACGCGCCGCGCCAAACGCGGCATCAAGCTGCGCGGCCTCGATCGCATTGACGGCCAGAAGGGACACATGGGGCAGAACGGATGCAACGGCGTCCAGATCGAACGGCGCTGCGGAATAGATCACACGCAGTCCCTGCGCCGCGGCAAGACATGCCGCCTGCACCTGGTGGGAGGTTTCGTTCTGCAGCAGCAGCGTATCGCCCGGCCCCGCCTGCGCCAGCGCCGCGGCGATCCGGGCGTCGCCCTGCCGCAGATTGGCGCCGGGATAGATCACGATCGCATTTTCGCCATCGGCGCCGACATTGATGATGGCGTGACCGGTCGGATCCTCCACCACCGCGACAGGCGCGGTATCGATCCCGAAACCTGCCAACCGCGCGACAGCCCAGTCCCCATCGGGCCCGACCGCGCCGATATGCACGACGTCCGCCCCGGCACGCGCGGCCGCGACGGACTGGTTGGCCCCCTTCCCGCCCAGCCCGCGGGTCAGGCCGTGGGCCGCGATGGTTTCCCCCGGCACGGGCAGATGCGGCACCGAATAGACATGGTCCGCATTGATCGAGCCGAGGCAGTAGACCGTCACTAGCCGACCTCACACGCCGCCAGAAGCGCCATGTTCAGGATGTCATTGACCGTGGAGACCGTCCCGCAGATCTGGATCGGCTTGTCCACGCCGGCAAGGATCGGGCCGATCACCGTGGCGCCGGCCATTTCCTGCATCAGCTTGACCGAGATCGAGGCAGAATGCCGCGCCGGGACCACCAGCACATTCGCCGGCCCCGTCAGACGGCAGAACGGATATTTCGCCATCGCCGTGGGGTTCAGCGCGACATCGACGGTCATCTCGCCATCATATTCGAAATCCGCCCCGCGACGGTCCAGCGCCGCCGACGCCTTGTGCATCTTGATCGCGCGCTCGCTGACCGGATAGCCGAAGGTCGAGAATGACAGGAAGGCCACCCGCGGCTCGATTCCCAGGCTGCGGGCCACTCCCGCCGCCTGTTCCGCGATGGTGGCCAGATCCTCTTCCTCGGGCCATTCATGCACCAGCGTGTCGGCGATGAAGACGATCCGCCCTTTGCTGAGTAGCGCCGTCACACCCACGGCCCCGTCCTGCGCGGTGGCATCGAAGACGTGGTTGATCAGCTCCAGCACATGGGCCGATTTTCGCGTGGCGCCGGTCACCAGCGCATCGCCATGCCCATGCGCCAGCATCAGGGCCGAGAAGACATGCCGGTCGCGCTGCGCCAGACGGTTGATGTCGTGCGTATCATAGCCCTTGCGCTGAAGGCGCTGGTACAGGAAGGACCGGTACGCCTCCAGATGGCGGGAATTGGCGGCGTTCACGACCTCAAGCTCGCGATAGGCATCGCCAAGGCCCGCCTGCTCCAGCTTTTCACGGACATCGGATTCGCGGCCCACGACCAGCGCCTTGCCATAGCCCGACCGCTGATAGCTGACCGCGGCACGCAACACGCGTTCGTCGTCGCCCTCGGCAAAGATCATCCGCGCCTGCGCCGCCTTGGCGCGCGCCGCGATCCCCGACAGGACCGACGCCGTGGGATCCATCCGCGCCTTGAGGTGATGTTCATACCCGTCCATGTCGACGATGGGTCGACGCGCCGCCCCGGTTTCCATCCCCGCGCGGGCAACCGCCGGCGGAATGGTATAGATCAGCCGGGGATCGAAGGGCGTGGGGATGATGTAGTCCCGCCCAAAGGACAGTTTCTTGCCATAGGCCATGGCGACTTCGTCCGGCACGTCCTCGCGCGCCAGGTCGGCCAGCGCCTGGGCACAGGCGATCTTCATCTCGTCATTGATGGCACGGGCGTGAATATCCAGCGCCCCACGGAAGAGATAGGGAAAGCCAAGAACGTTGTTCACCTGGTTGGGATAGTCGCTGCGCCCCGTGGCCACGATGGCATCGGCCCGCACGCGCTGTGCGTCTTCGGGGGTGATTTCCGGATCGGGGTTGGCCATGGCAAAGATCACCGGGCTTTCGCCCATGCTGGTCACCATCTCGGGCGTGACGGCATCCTTCACGCTGACGCCAAGAAAGACGTCGGCCCCCTTCATCGCGTCTTCCAGCGTGCGCGCCTCGGTCGGGACGGCATGGGCCGATTTCCACTGGTTCATGCCCTCGGTGCGACCCTGGTAGATCACGCCCTTGGAATCGCAGGCGATGCAGTTTTCATGCTTGGCGCCCATCGCCTTGATCAGTTCAAGACAGGCGATCCCGGCGGCCCCGGCCCCGTTCAGCACGATCCTGCAATCCTCGATCTTCTTGCCCGAGATATGCAGCGCGTTGATCAGCCCCGCCGCACAGATCACGGCGGTGCCGTGCTGGTCGTCGTGGAAGACGGGGATGTCCATCTCTTCTTTCAGGCGCTGTTCGATGATGAAGCATTCCGGCGCCTTGATGTCTTCTAGGTTGATCCCGCCGAAGGTCGGCCCCATCAGCTTGACCGCCTTGATGATCTCTTCCGGATCCTCGGTATCCAGTTCGATGTCGATGGCGTTGACGTCGGCGAAGCGTTTGAAGAGGACCGATTTGCCCTCCATCACAGGCTTGGAGGCCAAGGCCCCCAGATTGCCCAGCCCCAGGATCGCCGTGCCGTTCGAAATCACGGCCACCATGTTGCCCTTGCAGGTGTAGTCATAGGCGGCTTCCGGCGCGTCTGCGATGGCCTGTACCGGAACCGCGACGCCCGGACTGTAGGCAAGGCTGAGGTCCCGTTGCGTCGTCATGGGTTTCGACGCCACGATCTCGTATTTCCCCGGAACGGGTTCGATGTGATAGCTCAGCGCCTCTTCCGGCGTGATCTTGGAATTGTCGGCCATGACGCGGGTCCCTTCCTCTCGACTTGAGCGTCTTAACCCCGTGCGCCGCGGTCCTCAATAGGACGCCGATTTCCACCTTTTCGCCGGAGGGCGCGATTTGTAAGGTCCGGGGACCACGGGAAACAGGGGGCAAGGGTGAGCGGAGGGTCAGCAGCCGTCACGCCGATGATGGCGCAGTATCTGGAGATCAAGGCCGCGCATCCGCAGGCGCTCCTGTTCTACCGGATGGGCGATTTCTACGAGATGTTCTTTGACGACGCGGTAGCGGCCGCCGAAGCGCTGGACATCGCGCTGACCAAACGCGGCAAGCATCAGGGCGCCGATATCCCGATGTGCGGCGTCCCGGTCCATGCGGCCGAAAGCTATCTGCTGACGCTGATCCGCAAGGGGTTCCGCGTGGCCGTCTGCGAACAGATGGAGGACCCGGCCGAGGCGAAAAAGCGCGGGTCGAAGTCGGTCGTGAAACGCGATGTCGTCCGGCTGGTCACCCCCGGCACGCTGACCGAGGATTCGCTGCTGGAAGCGCGGCGCCACAATTTCCTTGCCGCCTTCGCCGCGCTGCGGGGAGAAGGAGCGTTGGCCTGGGTCGATATCTCTACCGGTGCGTTCCGCGTGATGGACTGCCCCCCGGTGCGCCTTGGCCCGGAACTGGCGCGGCTGGCCCCACGCGAAGTCTTGCTGTCCGAGGCGAGCGAGAGCGATTGGACCGATACAGTGACGGACGCCGGCGCGTCCCTCACCCCCCTGTCCCGCGCCAGTTTCGACAGCGGATCGGCGGTCAAACGGCTGGGTGCGGTGTTCGGCGTGGGCACGCTGGAAGGGTTCGGCGCGTTTTCCCGTGCGGAACTGTCGGCCATGGGGGCGCTGGTCGACTATCTTGAGATCACGCAAAAGGGCAAACTGCCGCTGTTGCGTCCGCCCGTCCGGGAAAGCGCGGGCGGCACCGTGCAGATCGACGCGGCAACCCGGCGCAACCTGGAACTGACGGCCAGCCTGTCGGGCGGGCGTGAGGGCAGCCTGCTCCATGCCATCGACCGGACGGTGACAGCCCCCGGTGCGCGGCTTTTGGAACGGCGGATTTCCAGCCCGTCGCGGGATCTGGGCATGATCCGCAGCCGGTTGGCCGCGGTCCGGGCCCTGGTCGAGGACACCGGCCTGTGCGACAGCTTGCGCGGCGCCCTGCGAAAATGCCCCGACATGGACCGCGCGCTGTCACGCCTTGCGCTGGACCGGGGCGGCCCCCGCGATCTGGCCGCAATCCGGAACGGTCTGACACAGGCCGGCGTGATTCAAGGTCAGCTTCACGGGGATCTGCCCGAGTTGATCCGCGATGCGGCAGAGGCATTGACAGGCCATGACGATCTGCTGGATCTGCTGGACCGCGCGCTGGTGGCCGAGCCGCCGCTTATGCTGCGCGACGGCGGGTTCATCGCCCCGGGTCATGAAGAAGACCTTGATGAGGCGCGCAAGCTGCGGGACGAGGGGCGCGGCGTCATCGCCGCGATGCAGACCGACTTTGCCCGCGAAACCGGGATCTCCTCTCTCAAGGTCAAGCACAACAATGTGCTGGGCTATTTCATCGAGGTCACGGCGACCCATGCCGACAAGATGCTGTCGCCGCCCCTGTCCGAAACCTTCATCCACCGGCAAACGACGGCGAACGCCCTGCGCTTTACAACGGTGGAGCTTTCCGATCTGGAAACCCGCATTCTGAATGCCGGGAACCGGGCGCTGGAGATTGAAAAACGGCTCTATGACAGCCTGAAGACGGCCATTCTGGATCGGGCGGGTCCGGTCGGACAGGCCGCTGCCGCACTGGCCGAGATCGACCTTGCCGCTTCGTTGGCCGATCTGGCGCGGGGCGAGGACTGGTGCGAACCCATGGTCGAAGACAGCCGCGCGTTCGAGATCACGGGCGGGCGGCACCCGGTGGTCGAACGCGCCTTGCGAAAACAGGGCGGCGGGCCGTTCATCGCCAATGATTGCGGGTTGGCAGACGGGACGGACGGCGCGGCCATCTGGTTGCTGACCGGGCCCAACATGGCGGGCAAGTCCACCTTCCTGCGTCAGAACGCCTTGGTCGCGCTCTTGGCGCAGGCGGGCAGTTACGTGCCCGCGGCCAGCGCCCGGATCGGGTTGGTGTCGCAGATCTTCAGCCGGGTGGGCGCGTCGGACGATCTGGCCCGCGGCCGGTCGACCTTCATGGTCGAGATGGTGGAGACCGCCGCGATCCTGAACCAGGCGGACGACCGGGCGCTGGTGATCCTTGATGAAATCGGGCGCGGCACGGCGACCTATGACGGTTTGTCCATCGCCTGGGCCACGCTGGAACACCTGCATGATGTCAACCGATGCCGCGCGCTGTTCGCCACCCACTATCACGAACTGACAGCGCTGGCGCACAAGCTAACGGGTGTGGAGAACGCCACCGTGGCCGTGAAGGAATGGGAAGGCGACGTGATCTTCCTGCACGAGGTCCGGCAGGGCGCGGCTGACCGGTCTTACGGTGTGCAGGTCGCGCGACTGGCCGGGTTGCCCCATGCGGTGGTCGAGCGCGCCCGCGTCGTTCTGGAAGCCTTGGAAAAAGGGGAGCGGGAAAGCGGGCGGCCGCAAAAGGCGCTGATCGACGATCTGCCGCTCTTCCGGGCGGTTGCCCCGCCCCCACCCCAGCCGAAGGGACGGTCAGCCGCCGAAGAAAAGCTCGCCGGGGTGCATCCCGACGAGCTGACACCGAAACAGGCATTGGAGCTGATCTACGAGTTGAAGCGACTGGCCGACGGTTAAGACGCAGGGGTCGACGACACACCCACCTGCGCGGGGCGAAGCAACCGGTCGTGCAACATGAAACCGACGGCCATCACCTGGATGATATCGCCCGCCTTCGTTCCCGGCACCGGTGCCTCGAACATCGCCTGGTGAAGTTGCGGGTCGAACGGATCCCCGACTTCGGGCGATACCCGTTCGATCCCGTGCTTGGAAAAGACGTTCAGCAATTCACGAAGCGTGAGTTCAATGCCTTCCAGAACCGCCTTGTTCGCCTCGCGCTGCTCATCCGTCACAACGTCAAGCGCGCGGGACAGGTGATCATAGACCGGCAGGATATCGCGGGACAGCTTGGCGCCGCCGTAATTCTCTGCCTCGCGCCGGTCACGATCGGCCCGCTTGCGGGCATTCTCGGCATCGGCCAGCGCGCGCATGAACCGATCGCGCAACTCGTCCCGCTCGGCACGCAGGGCCTCGACCTCATCGTCCGGAACGGACAGGTCGATATCGACCTCGACGCGGTCGTTTGCCTCGTCAGACAGATCTTCCACTTCACTCTTTTCCGGTTCTGCCATGTCTCACCTCTTGCCCCGGTCGGTGATCAATTTCCCGACCAATTGCGCCGTGTAGTCCACGATCGGAACGATCCGCCCATAGTTCAGCCGCGTCGGTCCGATCACGCCCACAGCGCCAACAATCCTACGGTCCGCGTTCATATATGGAGAGACCACCAAAGAGGAACCCGAAAGTGAAAAAAGCTTGTTTTCACTTCCAATGAAAATGCGCACCCCTTCGCCCTCTTCGGCGAGCTCCAGAAACTCCACGATGTCCCGTTTGCGTTCAAGGTCATCGAACAGGCTGCGGATCCGGTCCAGTTCCTCGGCCTCGGTGCTGTCGGCCAGCAGATTGGCCCGGCCGCGCACGATCAGCCGTTCATGGTCGCTGCCCTCGTTTTCCCACACCGCAAGGCCCGCCTCGACCATCACCCGGGCAAGATCGTCCAGTTCCTGACGCCGCCGAGAGATTTCCACCTGCATCGAGCGGCGCAGATCGCTGAGTGTCTTGCCCGCGGCGAATGCATTCAGGAAATTCGCAGCCTCCCGCATCGAGGATGGCGTTTGCCCCGGCGCGGGCTGGAACAGGCGGTTTTCCACATGACCGTCGGCAAAGACCAGAACGGTCAGCGCCCGGTCCGGAGCAAGGCTGACGAATTCGATATGCTTGATCGGTGCCTCGTGCTTGGGCGCCAGAACAAGGCTTGCGCCTTGGGTCACGCCCGACAGCGCCGCGCCGACCCGGTCCAGCATTGCGCCCACGTCATTTTCGTTGCTGCCCAGCGTGGCGTCGATCTTTTCGCGGTCGTCGTCTTCCAGATCGCGGATTTCCAGAAGACCGTCGACGAACATCCGCAGGCCCAGTTGCGTGGGCACGCGACCGGCCGAGACATGGGGGCTGTCCAGCAGCCCGAGGAATTCAAGATCCTGCATAACGTTGCGGATCGTCGCGGCGCTGACCTTCTCGCTCATCGTGCGGGTCAGCGTGCGTGACCCCACCGGGCCGCCGGTGTCCAGATACCCTTCGACGACACGGCGAAACACCTCTCGCGAGCGGTCGTTCATCTCGTTCAGGATGGTCTGGGTCTGGTTCACCGAACAGCACTCCACCGAAGCGATGCAATTAAAGGACAGTTCGTGTTCCCGTCAATCGGGCTTGCATCGCAGCCCGCGCCGTGGGAGCAACCCGACCAGCAAAGAGAACAGGAGGCCCCATGCGCCCGTCTGGCCGTGATGTAAGCGAAATGCGCCCGGTTTCAATCGAAACCGGGGTGACGAAACATGCCGAAGGCTCCTGCCTGATCCGCATGGGCGATACCCATGTGTTGTGCACGGCCTCGCTGGAAGAACGCGTGCCGCCGTTTCTGAAAAACTCCGGTCTTGGCTGGGTGACGGGTGAATACGGCATGCTGCCGCGCTCGACCTCTTCGCGGATGCGGCGGGAAGCAACGGCCGGCAAACAGGGTGGCCGCACCGTGGAAATCCAGCGTCTGATCGGCCGGTCCCTGCGCGCGGGCGTTGACCGCGTGGCCATGGGCGAACGCCAGATCACCGTCGATTGCGACGTGATCCAGGCCGATGGCGGCACCCGCTGCGCGGCCATCACCGGCGGCTGGGTGGCATTGCGGCTTGCCGTGAACAAGCTGATGAAGGCCGGCGACATCATCAGCGATCCGCTTGGCGATCCGGTGGCCGCCGTGTCCTGCGGGATCTATGCCGGGCAACCCGTGCTGGACCTTGATTACCCCGAGGACAGCGTGGCCGGGGTGGACGGCAACTTCGTGATGACCGGATCGGGCCGGCTGATCGAGGTGCAGATGTCGGCAGAGGGCGCCACATTCTCTCGCGAACAGATGGATGCGTTGATGGCCCTTGCGGAAAAAGGCGTCGCCGACCTTGCCGCCGCACAACAGGCCGCCGTGGCGGGCTGAGTTATGCGGCGTTTCACCGACGATACCCTGCTGGTCGCAACCCATAACCACGGCAAGCTGGAAGAGATCGCGCATCTTCTGGAACCCTACGCGATCAAGGTGACCGGCGCGGGCGAGATGAACCTGCCCGAGCCCGAGGAAACCGAAACGACCTTCGTCGGCAACGCCCGGATCAAGGCGCATGCGGCGGCCAGGGCCACGGGATTGCCCGCACTTGCCGATGACAGCGGTCTGGCGGTCGATGCCCTGGGCGGGGAACCGGGCGTCTATACCGCCGATTGGGCCGAAACAGGGTCTGGTCGCGACTTCCCGATGGCCATGGAAAGGGTCTGGCGAAAGCTGGAGGAGGTTGCCGCTCCCGAACCGCGAACGGCGCAATTCTGCTGTACCTTTGTCCTCGCCTGGCCCGATGGACATGACGAGGTGTTCGAGGGGAAAATGCCCGGTCAGATCGTCTGGCCGATGCGGGGCGATCAGGGGCACGGCTTTGACCCGATCTTCCAGCCCGAAGGGTACGAGATCACCTTCGGTCAGATGGACCGCTGGAAAAAGAACAAGATCAGCCACCGTGCCCGCGCCTTCGAAAAGCTGGTGGAGATCTTTGAACGCTGAAGATTGGCAAGAGGCAGGTTTCGGGCTTTATATCCACTGGCCGTTCTGCCTCGCCAAATGCCCCTATTGCGATTTCAACTCTCATGTCGTGGCGCACATCGACATGGAGCGATGGGCTCGCGCCTATGTATCGGAAATCCGCCGACTGGGGGCCGAAACCGGCCCGCGTATCCTCAACAGCGTGTTCTTCGGGGGCGGCACCCCCAGCCTGATGTCCCCCGACCTCGTGAACACGATTCTTGAGACCGTGCGGACCACATGGCCTTGCGCCAATGACATGGAAATCACGTTAGAGGCCAACCCGACCTCGGTCGAGGCTGACCGGTTTCGCGGCTATCGCGATGCCGGCGTCAACCGGGTGTCGCTGGGCATACAGGCCCTGAACGATGGCGATCTGAAACGGCTGGGGCGCATGCATAGCGTCGCAGAGGCCCGTGCGGCCTTCGATATCGCAAGGCGGTGTTTCGCCCGTGTCAGTTTCGATCTCATCTATGCACGGCAGGATCAGACGCTGGCCGATTGGAGGGCGGAGTTGCGAGAGGCGCTCTCCATGGCGGTCGATCACCTTTCGCTCTACCAGTTGACGATCGAACCCGGCACGGCCTTTGGCGACCGGTTGAACCGCGGCGGGCTGCGCGGTCTGCCTGATGAGGATCTGGGCGCGGATATGTACGCCGCCACGCAGGAGATTTGCGAAGACGCCGGCATGCCCGCCTATGAAGTGTCAAACCATGCGCGGCCCGGGGCGGAGTCCCGTCACAACCTGATCTACTGGCGCATGGGCGATTATGCGGGCGTCGGGCCCGGGGCGCATGGCCGGCTGACGCTCGATAGCACTCGCTGGGCCACCGAAACGCCGCTGTCGCCGGAGGAATGGCTGACGCGTGTTGAAACCGGGGAAAATGGCGAGTTGCCCCGCCAGGCATTGAGCCGCGAGGATCAGGCAGCCGAGTACCTTTTGATGGGCCTGAGGCTGGTGGAGGGAATTTCCATCAGCCGCCTGGAAAATCTGGCCGGAAAGCCCCTAAATCATAATATAATCAATGACTTAGTGGAAAGCGGCCTGATTGGGACCGCGCATGGCAGGCTCTATGCAACAAAGACCGGTCGCGCCCTTCTGAACGGCGTGATCGCAGCCCTTCTGCCGGACTGACCGCTCAGTCGAAAGCGGTGACCGTCGCCGCACTCAACGCGCCGCACAACCGGTCAAGATCGTCGAGGTCCTTGTACCCAACCACGATCCGCCCCGATCCGTCTGCCCAATGCTCGATCGTGACCCGCATCCCCAGATTAGCGGACAGATCCTGTTCCAGCGCACGGGTATCGGCGTCCTTTTCTGGGGCCCTGTTCCGGGGTTTCGCCGATTTCGGCTCAGACCCTTGTTTGGCCAGCTTCTCGGTCTCACGAACCGAAAGCTGACCCTTGATCACCTGCCGCGCAAGATCCGCCGGATTCTCGGTCGTGATCAGGGCCCGGGCATGACCGGCGGTCATCCGCCCCTCTCGCAAGTGGTCCAGAACTTCTTCGGGAAGCTGGAGCAACCGCAGCAGGTTCGCAATATGGCTCCGGCTCTTGCCAAGCGCCTCGGCCACCTTGTCTTGGGTATGGCCGAATCGATCCATCAACTGGCGATAGCCCATCGCCTCTTCCACCGGGTTCAGATCCGCCCGCTGGATGTTTTCGATGATCGCGATTTCCAGAACCTCGGTATCGTCCAGCTCTCGCAGGATGACGGGCACTTCATGCTGTTGCGCCAGTTGCGAAGCGCGCCAACGCCGTTCCCCGGCGACGATCTCGTACCGGCCCTCGACCTTCTTGCTCGGGCGCACGATCAGCGGCTGGATCACGCCCTTTTCGCGGATCGAGTCCGCCAGTTCCTTCAGCGCATCTTCTGAAAACTGCCGGCGCGGCTGATCGGGATTCGGCTCCAACAGGTCAAGCGGCACCATCTGGTCGGGCTTGCTCCGGGGCGGCTCGCCTGCTTCGGGGGCGGGCTCGATCTGAACATCCGCCATCAAGGCCGACAGACCCCGGCCAAGACCGCGTTTTTCCGGTTTCTTCATGCGATTTGTCCTGCCCCGTTCAGGCGCCGACCGGCACCGACTGTTTCAGCATCTCTTGCGCCAGGGCCCGATAAGCCTGCGCTCCGCGCGAACTCGGATCATATTCCAGCACGGGCATGGCAAAGGACGGCGCCTCGCTCAACCGTACATTTCGCGGAATGACGGTTTCGAACACCAGTTCGCCCAGATACGCTCGCGCGTCTTTTTCTACATGTTGTGACAGGTTATTGCGACCATCGAACATCGTGAGGACCACACCCTCGATCCTCAGGTTCGGATTGGCTGTCTGGCGAAGCTCCCGCACCGTCAGCATAAGCTGCGACAGACCTTCAAGCGCGAAGAACTCACTTTGCAGCGGTACGAGGACCGAGTCCGCCGCAACCATCGCGTTCACCGTCAGAAGACTGAGGGCGGGCGGGCAGTCGATCAGGATATAGTCGAGACCGAAAGACCCGATCGCCGGCTGACGAAGCGCGTTATGCAGCAGATGGCTGCGCCGGTCGTTTCGGACCATCTCGATATCGGCGGAACTGAGATCCGTCGTCGCCGGCGCAATCAACAACCCATCGATTGCCGTCGGTTGCACGACATCTGCCAGCGGCGCGCCCTCCAAAAGCAGATCATAGGTCGTCAGCCCGCGCTGCTCGGCCTCGATTCCGAGGCCCGTCGACGCATTCCCTTGCGGATCGATATCGACGATCAGAACGCTCAACCCCTCTTCCACCAACGCGGCGCCGAGGTTGATGGCCGTGGTCGTCTTGCCGACACCGCCCTTCTGGTTGGCCACGGCAATGATTTTCGGTGTCTTGGAGCGGGTGGAGTCAGACACGGGCGATGCCTCCGAGTTTCAGGATTACGGCCTGGGGATCGGTCTTGCTTGGGAAGTCTTGGACGTCTACGGCAGTCGATGCAAGCGCCGCATCAAGCTCTTCCCGATATCGTGCGCCTTTCGGAAAAAGTGCAATACCGTCAGGCCGCAAATGCCGGCGCGCATAGCCGATCAGCTGCGAAAGCGGCGCAAGCGCGCGGGCCGAAAGGACATCGGCGCCCTGCGGTGGGGCGGATTCGATCCGTTGCGGCAGAATCGCCGTCTGGGGAAGGCTCAGTTCTCGCACCACGGTAGAAAGGAAAGCAGCTTTCCTGCGATCGCTTTCGATCAGCGTAACCCGGCGCGACTCTCCGGCGTCTGCGGCCTGAATCGCAACGATCATACCCGGAAACCCGCCACCGCTGCCAAGGTCGACCCAATGGTGCCAGCTTGCAGGTGCCAGCGGATACAGCTGCATCGAATCCGCAAAGTGCCGCGTTTCTAGCTCATCAAGCGTTGACGGCGCGACGAGGTTGATCGCGGGATTCCACTTTCGCACAAGGGCAGCATAGGCGTGCAGCCGGTCTGATGTTTCACGTGAAACATTCTGCATGCAATCATCCGTGGCTTTCATGCAGATTGCCGTTCGATCTGTTTGAGTCGCGCCAGGATCAGCGTCAGCGCCGCGGGCGTCATGCCATCGATCCGCGCCGCCTGCGCCAAAGTCTCCGGTCGCGCCGCGGACAATTTGCCTTTCAGTTCGGTCGACAACCCCTCCAGCGCCCCATATGGGAAATCCGCCGGAAGCTTTTGTGCCTCATCCCGGCGCATCGCCTCAACATCCTGGGCCTGCCGCTTGATATAGTTCGCATAGAGCGCGTCCCGCTCCAACTGCGCGCGCGTTTCGACGTCGACTTGCGCCAGGCTTTCCTCCAGCGGGACAAGATCCTCGAAACTCACATTCGGGAATGCAAGCACGTCCATCCCGTTGCGCCGGGTCCCATCCGCATTGACCGCGATCCCCACTTCGGCGATCCGCTTCGGCGTCAGGGACAACGCATCCAGTTGCGTCCGTGCGGTGTTCAGCCTCAACATCTTGTCTTCGAACGCCCCGCGCCTGTCTTCCGACACGCAGCCAATCTCAATCCCCTTGCCCGTCAGCCTCTGGTCCGCATTGTCGGCGCGAAGCGACAGCCGGAACTCGGCGCGAGAGGTAAACATCCGATACGGCTCACTGACCCCGCGGGTGACAAGATCATCGACCATGACGCCGATATAGCTGTCGGTCCGGGTGAACGTCACCGCCCCCTGCCCCATGCTTTGCCGTGCCGCATTCAGGCCGGCGACCAGACCTTGGGCCGCCGCTTCTTCATAGCCGGTCGTCCCGTTGATCTGCCCCGCCAGGAACAAGCCCGGCACATCACGCAGTTCAAGCGTCATCTTCAACGCGCGCGGGTCGATGTAGTCGTACTCAATGGCATAGCCCGGCTGCAGGATCCGGGCGTCTTCCAGCCCCGCGATCGAATGGACATAGTCCGCCTGCACATCCTCGGGCAGTGAGGTCGAAATACCGTTCGGATAGACCGTCGGGTCATCCAAGCCTTCGGGTTCAAGAAATATCTGGTGGGAGGTCTTGTCCGCGAACCTCACGATCTTGTCTTCGATCGAGGGGCAATAGCGTGGCCCGATCCCATCAATATGCCCGCCATACATCGCCGAGCGCTCCAGGTTGTCCCGGATGATCTCATGCGTCTGCGGGTTGGTGTAGGTGATGGCACAGGCGACCTGACGAACGGCCACCTCTTCCGACATGAAGGAGAAGAGCACGGGTTCGTCATCGCCGGGCTGTTTTTCAAGCCGGTCCCAATCGATGGACCGTCCGTCAAGACGCGGCGGCGTCCCTGTTTTCAGGCGCCCGAGCGGCAGGCCAAAGCCTTCGATACGCTCTGCCAAACGGACCGAGGGCTTATCGCCCATCCGGCCGCCATCCATTCGGCGTTCCCCGATATGGATCACCCCACGCAGAAAGGTGCCGGTCGTCAGAACCACGGCATGGGCCCCGATCTCTGATCCATCGGCCAGAACAACGCCGGCGATACGCTGTTCCTTTTCGATCAGGTCAGCGACTTCGCCCTCGATGATCGTCAGATCCGGTGCCGATCCCAGCATCGCCTGAATTGCCTGACGGTACAGTTTTCGATCCGCCTGCGCCCGCGGACCCTGAACGGCAGGTCCCTTGCGTCGGTTCAGCAACCGAAACTGAATGCCCGAAAGATCCGCTGCCCGCCCCATGAGACCGTCAAGGGCATCGACTTCCCGAACAAGGTGCCCCTTTCCAAGGCCGCCGATGGCCGGATTGCAGGACATTACGCCAATGCCGTCGCGCCGCAGCGTCACCAGGGCCACGGACACGCCAAGTCGGGCGGCCGCATGGGCCGCTTCAGCCCCCGCATGGCCACCACCAACCACGATCACGTCAAAGTCCCGTTGTTTCACGTGAAACAATCCTCACTTCCCAAGGCAAAATGACGAGAAGATTTCGTCCAGCAGATGCTCGACATCAATCCGTCCAACGAGCGAATCGAGCGCGCGGACTGCCGTTCGCAGATCCTCCGCCGCGATCTCTGCGCCGTCCATCCCGAAGGATAGCTGATTCTGCGCCGCTTCAATAGCTGTCGTCGCACGGACCATCGCCTGGCGGTGACGTTCCCGCGTGGCGGTCACCGCCCGTGCCGCACGCCGTTCCAGATGTTCGGTGATCCGCTGCAACAGCGTTTCGACCCCCTGCCCCGTCTTCCCGGAAACCGTGAATTCACCGGTCGATGCCAGATCCCCCTTTCCCTGAACGACAAGATCCTCCGGCTCTGGCTGCAAGCCTTCCGTCGCCCCCGTCTCATCCAAAAGGAAAACACGCAGCTCTGCGGCGCGCGCCCGTTCAATCGCGCGGGCAACCCCGATCCTCTCCACCGCATCCCCGGTCTCTCTCAACCCCGCCGTGTCGAGGATCGTCACCGGCAGGCCATGCAGATCCATGCGCACCTCGATCACATCACGGGTGGTACCCGCATGTTCCGACGTGATCGCGGCCTCTCGCCCCGCGATGAAATTCAGAAGCGTCGACTTCCCGGCGTTGGGTGGGCCAACAATCGCCACTTCGAACCCGTCGCGAATCCGTTCGGCAACGGCGACACCCGCGACCTCTGCCGTCAGATCCGCCGCGACCGATGACAGAAGATCATCGACTTCGCCCGAGACATCGACAGGGACATCCTCATCCGCGAAATCGATCGTCGCCTCTAGCAAGGCCGCCGCCCGGATCAAGCCTGACCGCCATTTGTCGGCTTTTTGGCCAAGGGCGCCCGTCAACACGCGCAAGGCCTGTTGGCGCTGTGCTTCGGTCTCCGCCTCCAGCAAGTCGCCAAGACCTTCGACCTGGGCAAGATCAAGTACACCGTTTTCCAGCGACCGACGTGTGAATTCCCCGGGTTCGGCCAGGCGCAGACCGTCAATCTGACCGAGCGTTTTCAGAACAGCGCTCACGGTCGCCGGGCTACCGTGACAGTGCAGTTCTACAACGTCTTCACCGGTAAAGCTGGCGCCGTGTCCGAAGCTGAGAACCAGCGCCTCATCCAGCAACTGGCCATCCGGATCCCGCAGACGACGAAGCCCGGCTTGCCGGGGTTCTGGCAAGGATCCCGCCAGCATACGCCCGGCTAGCCCTGCCTTCGGGCCGGAAATGCGAATAACGGCGACGCCCGCCTTACCGCGCGCCGTCGCAAGGGCGAATATCGTGTCCAAGGATCACCTCCGGGCGGGATCGCCTCAGGTGTTCATCGAATCGAAAAATTCGGAATTGGTCTTGGTCTGCTTGAGCTTGGAAATCAGGAACTCGATGGCATCGGTGGTGCCCATCGGGTTCAGGATCCGGCGCAGAACGAAGGTCTTCTGCAGGTCTGCCTTGTCGACCAGCAGATCCTCTTTCCGCGTGCCGGATTTCAGGATGTCCATCGCCGGGAAGACGCGCTTGTCGGCGACCTTGCGATCCAGCACGATCTCGGAGTTGCCGGTGCCCTTGAATTCCTCGAAGATGACTTCGTCCATCCGGCTGCCGGTGTCGATCAGCGCAGTGGCGATGATGGTCAGAGACCCACCTTCCTCGATATTCCGGGCGGCACCGAAGAAGCGTTTCGGTCGTTGCAGCGCGTTTGCATCCACACCACCGGTCAGCACCTTACCCGAGGATGGCACCACGGTGTTGTAAGCACGGCCAAGTCTGGTGATCGAATCGAGAAGGATAACAACATCTCGTTTATGTTCGACCAGACGTTTCGCTTTCTCGATCACCATCTCGGCCACAGCCACGTGCCGCGTTGCCGGTTCGTCGAAGGTGGAGGAAATCACCTCGCCCTTCACGCTGCGTTGCATGTCGGTGACCTCTTCGGGCCGTTCGTCGATCAGCAACACGATCAGGTAGCATTCCGGGTGGTTCGCCTCGATCGAATGGGCGATGTTCTGCAGCAAGACGGTCTTACCCGTCCGCGGCGGCGCAACGATCAGCGAGCGCTGCCCCTTCCCGATGGGTGAGACCAGATCGATGATCCGGGCCGACCGATCCTTGATGGTCGGATCCTCGATTTCCATCTTCAGCCGCTCATCGGGGTAAAGCGGTGTCAGGTTGTCGAAGTTGATCTTGTGGCGGGCCTTCTCCGGCTCCTGGAAGTTGATGCCCGTCACCTTGGTGATCGCGAAATAGCGCTCATTCTCCCGCGGGGCCTGCATCACACCCTGAACGGTGTCGCCAGTGCGCAGGGAATGCTGCCGGATCATGTCGGGCGAGACGTAAATGTCATCAGGCCCCGGCAAATAGTTCGCTTCGGGCGAGCGCAGGAAGCCGAACCCGTCCTGCAAGACCTCAAGCACGCCATCGCCAGAGATTTCCCAACCCTCTTCGGCGCGCTCCTTGAGGATGGAGAACATCATGTCGCCCTTGCGCATGGTCGAGGCGTTCTCGATCTCCAGCTCCTCCGCCATGGCGAGGAGGTCCTTGGGGCTCTTGGCCTTGAGATCGGCCAGATTCAACGAGTCTTGGGTCATGGGAACACTTCGAAGGCAGGGCGCCATTCGGGCGCAGCAGAAAGGGGAAGCCGGCAGCCGCGCCAGGACGGCGGGCTGTGAGGCGCCTAGATAGCCCCGCCTTTTCGGTGAGTCAATCCACTTAGAACTTCACCACCACCGAGAAGACGATCACCAGCATCAGGATCGTCGGCAGTTCGTTCATCATGCGGAAGGTGCGGCCGCTGCGGTTGTTCGCCCCCGCCACGAAATCCTTGCGCCGTGCCCCCAGCCACATATGGAACCACGTCATGGCGATAACCGCTGCGCCCTTGGTGTAGGGCCAGATCGTCAACCAGTCGACGATGCCCGGCGTGAAGACCAGCAACAGGCCGAAAATCCACACGGCGATAAGCGACGGGTTCATGATGTAGCGGTAGAGCTTCATCTCCATCACCTGGAAGAGTGCGTCGGTTTCCTGACCGACGGTCACCTTCTCTGTGTGATAGACGAACAGACGGGGCAGATAGAAGATACCCGCCATCCATGTCAGCACAGCGATGATGTGCAGCGATTTCGTCCAAGGGTAGATGTACGCCAGGAAATCGCCCATGGGATGCCTCTTCTCTGCTCTTCTGTTCTTAACCGTCGGGTGTCCTTCTAGAACAGAGAAGAAGGAAAAGAAAAGATGATGTTTTGGTAGGGCCTGTGGGCATGTGGATTACCGAAGCATCCACCGATCAGCCCACAGTACGGCAATCTGTGAACAAAGCTGATGATATCTTTTGTCAATCAAGTTTTAGGTAAACTACCCATTTAGAATCAGTATCTTACCGGCACATGATCCTTCGTCTGGCTGTGGATTTCCTTGGATGACTCCAATCGTAACGATTCCTTAACACTTCGTCGGGCGCTGGCATCCCCGTGGATTTGGGGTGTCACAAGCTTGACATTTTCCACCATAGTCGGCACCCGAAAGGCACCCGCCGGAGATATCCACGCGCAACCGCGACGCCATCCGGCTTTTTTCCACAGGATTCTCCAGCCATGACCGAACCTGTCGTTCTTGCCTCGGGCTCTGCCATCCGGAAGACATTGCTGGAAAACGCGGGCGTGCCCTTCACGGTCATGTCCGCACGGATCGACGAAGACGCGATCCGACAAGGACTGGAACAAGAGGGCGCCCAGCCGGCCGAGATTGCCGAAGTGCTGGCCGCCGCGAAGGCACAGAAGGTCGCGCAGAAGAGGCCGGAGGCGCTGGTGATCGGATGCGATCAGGTGCTTTGTCACAACGGCACTGTCCTGACCAAACCCGCAACGATCGACGAGGCCCGCGATCAGCTTCGCGCGATGCGGGGTGGACAGCATCAGTTGCTTTCGGCTGTCGTGATATATGACGATCTGCAACAGTTGTGGCATCATGTGGGACAGGTGACGCTGACGATGCGTCCATTTTCCGATAGATATCTTGACGACTATCTCGACCGGAACTGGCCCGCGGTGGGCGACTCGGTCGGGGCTTACAAGCTGGAGGAAGAAGGCGTGCGGCTGTTTTCCAGGATCGAGGGCGATTACTTCGATGTTCTCGGGCTGCCATTGTTGCCGCTTCTGACCTTCCTCACCACACGCGGAGTTCTGATGGCATGACGGATCGCATACCGCTGGCTGGCGTGATCGGCTCGCCCATTGCCCATTCCAAGTCGCCGAAACTGCATGGCCACTGGCTGAAACGCTACGGGATACGGGGCTACTATATCCCGATGGATGTGGCGCAGGCCGACCTAAGGGATGTCTTGTCCGCCCTGCCCCGGATGGGGTTCGTGGGGATCAACGTGACCATCCCCCACAAGGAGACGATCCTTGGGCTGGCCGATCTGGTCTCTGACCGGGCCGCGCTGATCGGGGCTGCGAATACGTTGATCTTTCGGGCGGATGGAAAGGTGCACGCCGACAACACCGATGGTGTCGGCTTTATCGAGAATTTGCGCCAGGGTGCGCCGGGATGGAAGGCGACAAGCGGCCCGGTCGCCGTTCTGGGCGCGGGCGGCGCGGCGCGGGCCGTGATTTCGGCCCTGTCCGAACAAGGTGTGCGGGAAATCCGGGTCAGCAACCGAACACGCTCGCGGGCAGAGGCCTTGCGGGCAGAGTTTGGCCCCAAGATTGTCGT
This sequence comes from Rhodovulum sp. P5, assembly GCF_002079305.1. Classification (NCBI taxonomy): domain Bacteria; kingdom Pseudomonadati; phylum Pseudomonadota; class Alphaproteobacteria; order Rhodobacterales; family Paracoccaceae; genus Rhodovulum; species Rhodovulum sp. P5. The sequence goes on along the minus strand of NZ_CP015039.1, from coordinate 2,357,848 downwards.
CTATGAATGGGTCCAGGCGGCGGAGATGTTCGAGGGGGCGACGACGGTCGTCAACACGACAGCACTAGGCATGGTGGGCAAGCCCGATCTGAAGATTTCGCTAGAGGCATTGTCGCCGTCGGCGGTGGTCTCCGACATCGTCTACACGCCGCTGGAAACAACGCTGCTTCGCGAAGCGCGGGCCAAGGGCTGCGTGGCGGTCGACGGGCTGGGCATGCTGCTGCACCAGGCCGTTCCGGGCTTTGAGCGCTGGTTCGGACGTCGACCGGAGGTCGATGACGCGGCGCGGGCTGTTCTATTGGGCCAATGACGACACCGTTTCGGCTGGGTCTGACCGGCTCCATCGGCATGGGCAAATCGACGACCGCGGGGTTCTTTCGCGATCTGGGCGTGCCGGTCTGGGATGCGGATGCCACCGTGCACCGCCTTTATGCCAAGGGGGGCGCGGCGGTTTCTGCGATCAACGCGCTTTGCCCCGACGCGGTGGCCGAGGGCGGCGTGGATCGCGCGGTTCTGAAGGCGTGGATCGCGCAGGATCCGGGCGCCTTGGCGCGGATCGAACACGCCGTACATCCGCTTGTCGCCAAGGACCGCAAGGCGTTTATCGAAAACCATGCGGGCGCGCCGCTTGTCGTCCTCGATATCCCCCTGCTCTTTGAAACCGGAGCAGAGACCGACCTTGATGCGGTGCTCGTGGTCACGGCCGATCCGGACTTGCAGCGGCGGCGCGTTCTGTCACGTCCGGGCATGACGGATGCGCAGTTTCAGACCCTTCTTGGCAAACAGCTTGCAGATTCAGAAAAACGGCGGCGTGCCGATTACCTGATCGAGACACGGACGCTTGAACAGACCCGGGCAGACGTGCAAGCCTTGGTGAAAAGGCTGACAGAAACGCATGCGTGAAATCGTTCTCGATACCGAAACCACGGGGTTTGAACCGTCAGAGGGCCACCGGATCGTTGAAATCGGCGCCGTGGAACTCTGGAACCATTTGCCCACGGGACAGACCTATCACCAGTACATCAACCCCGAACGCCCCATGCCGCAAGAGGCGTTCGAGGTGCATGGGTTGGGCGATGACTTCCTGCGCGACCAGCCTGTTTTTGCAAAGATCGGGCAGGCTTTTCTCGACTTCGTCGGTGATGCGAAGCTGGTGATTCACAACGCCGCCTTCGACATGAAATTCCTGAACGCGGAACTCGGTTGGCTCGGTCTGCCGCAACTGCCCTGGGATCAGGCCATCGATACGCTGGCCATGGCGCGGCAGAGATTTCCCGGCTCTCCCGCCACGCTGGATGCCTTGTGCCGCCGATTTGGTGTCGACAATTCCGCACGTGAAAAGCACGGCGCGCTGCTCGACTCCGAAATCCTGGCAGAGGTTTATCTGGAACTGATCGGAGGGCGTCAGCCGGATTTCGGCCTGTCCGCCCAAGGGCAAAACGCGGGCACCGCCGCAGGTGATGCACAGGCGTGGCGTCCCCGGGCCCGGCCGGCGCCCCTGCCCGCGCGCATTACAGACGGGGAAGCCGCCGCCCATGCTGCCTTCGTGGCAGAGCTGGGCGACGACGCGCTTTGGAAAACGTTCGACTGAACGTCAGTTCGCGGGCGCAGCTTGGGCCTGCTGTTCAGCGGCACGGCGCGCGATTTCCTGACGGTAGAGCGCCACGAAATCCACCGGTTCCAGGTTCAGGGGCGGGAAGCCACCATCGCGCGTGACGTCGGACACGATCCGGCGCACGAACGGGAAGAGCATCCGCGGGCATTCGATCAACAGGAAGGGATGAAGCTGCTCTTCGGGCACGTTCTCGACGTGGAAGACCCCGCCATATTCCAGTTCCATCAGGAAAAGCTGGGTTTCGTCGCCCTTGTTTTTCGACGAGATGGTGAACTTGGTGATCACCTCGTACTGGTGGTCGGGCTGACGCTTGCGCGCGTCAAGCGCCACCTGAACGGTGATATCGGGCGTCATCTCGCCCTGAACGCCCTTGCGGACAAGGATGTTTTCGAACGACATGTCCCGGATGAACTGACCCAGAACCTGCATTTTCACTTGCGGCGGCTGCGCGGCTGCGCCGTTGCCTTCGGTTTCGCTCATGGCACTCTCCTGCCAAAGTTTACATTGAGGCGGTCCTTAACAGCTTGGCCCCAACGGCTCAATGCTGCGTCCAGCCAGAGGGTGAATGCGGGCTGTTTCCCGGCGGCGGAACCTCTTCGAAATCGCCGTCGATCACATCGGCCTGGCCGTGCATCGGGCGCTGGGGTGCATTGCCGTAGGTCATCGTCTGAACCACGATCCGCTTTGACAGATACCGATAGGCCGCCGCACGTACCGGCGGCATCAAAAGCGCAAAGCCTACCGCATCGGTGAAAAAGCCCGGTGTCAGCAGCAGCGCGCCGGAAAACAGGATCATCGCGCCATGGGCCAACGGCTCTGCCGGGTCGCGCAATTCCTGAAAGGATCGGCGCAACTGATCAATGGCATGGGCCCCCTGCTGCCGCATCAGCCATGTTCCAAGGATCGCGGTCAGCACCACAATTCCCAGTGTCGGCCAAAGCCCGATCAGGCCGCCGACCTGGATGAAAAGCGTGATCTCGATCAGCGGAACGGACAGGAACAGAAGGAAGAGCCACATATTTAAACCTCTATCATGCGTCGCGGGTCTTGTGGACTTGACCCGAACGCTCCCTTACATATGTGGCGTGACGCTACGATACAAACCCTTCCCGCGCACTCCGAGGTTTTCATGAGCTCTGCCATCATCCAACTTCTCGTTCTCGCAGGCATTGCCGTTTTCCTGATCCTGCGGCTGCGCTCGGTCCTGGGAACGCGGGATGGATTCGAGAAGCCGCCGGTGGCGATGCCCGACCCCTCCTCCCGCCGGGGCGATGGCCGCCGGGAATTCGAGGTGATCGAGGGAGGACCCGATACCGACATCACCGATCACGTGCCCGATGGCAGTGACGCGGCGAAGGCCCTTGCCGCGATGAAGATGGCGGAGCCGGGTTTCGTCGTCGGGGAGTTTCTGCATGGCGCCCGCGGTGCGTATGAGATGATCCTGATGGCGTTCGAGCATGGCAACCTGGACGATGTTCGCCCCTTCCTGTCGGAAGATGTGCATGACAGCTTTGCCGATGTGGTGAACCTGCGCGAGGATCAGGGCCTGAGCGTGGATGCGCATTTCGTCGGGGTGCGCGAGCTTGTTCTGAAAGACGCCACCTTCGATCGCGACACTGGCGAGGCCGAACTGACCGTGCGGTTCGTGGGCGAACTGACCTCGGTCGTGCGCAACAAGGCCGGCGATATCATCGAGGGCAGCCCCAACGAGATCAAGCGCCAGCGCGATGTGTGGACATTTGCCCGCCGCATGGGCAGCGACGATCCGAACTGGCAACTGGTCGCCACCGGCGAGTGATCCCCTCCTTGGGGGCCGTGCGATGGGGGGGAAACGCCGCCGGACCCTGAGCCATGAGGAACGTGCCTTGTGGGACCATGTCGCCCGGCAGGCGCGACCCATGCATGGCAAACGCCAAGCCCGGGTGGACGAGCCGGAGCCGTTTCCGGCGAAACCCCCCAAGCCGCAGCCTGATACGAAATCCGAAAACCCGCTGACGCCGTTTCAGGTTGGATCAAGGTCGACCCCCCAGACCTCGACCGCGTCTTTTTCCGATCCGGTGCCGAAGGTTCCGGTACGGATGGATCGAAAGACCTTCTCTCGGATGACGGGCGGCAAGCTGGACCCTGAGGCCCGGCTTGATCTGCATGGGATGACCCTGGCCCAGGCGCATCCAGCGCTGACGGGTTTCATCCTGAGAAATCACGGGAAGGGCCGCCGGCTTGTCCTGATCATTACCGGCAAGGGGCGCGACGACGATGGTGGCGGGCCGATCCCCGATCGCCGTGGCGTGCTGCGCCGGCAGGTGCCCCACTGGCTGCACCAGGCCCCCTTGGCGGCGGCCGTTCAACAGGTGGCCCCGGCCCACCGGCGCCATGGCGGGGACGGCGCGTTCTATGTGTACCTGCGCCGGCATCGGTAACGCCGCCGCAGGACCAAACGCGCCCGGACGCTACAGGATGTAGCGCGTCATGTCCGTTGACCGCGTCAGTTCCCCAAGGTTTTCCTCGACGAATGCGGCGTTGACCTCGATGGCTTCGCCCGCGCGGTCGGGCGCGGTGAAGCTCAGCCCCTCGAAAACACGTTCCATCACCGTGTAAAGCCGCCGGGCCCCGATATTCTCGACGCTTTCATTCACCTCGGCCGCGATCCGGGCAAGGGCGGCGATCCCGTCCTCGGTGAAGCTGACCTTCACCTGTTCGGTGCCCATCAACGCGGTATATTGCAGCGTCAGCGCGTTGTCGGTCTCGGTCAGGATGCGCACGAAATCGGCCTCGGTCAGCGGGCGCAACTCCACCCGGATCGGCAAGCGGCCCTGCAATTCCGGCAGCAGATCCGACGGCTTGGCGATGTGGAACGCGCCCGACGCGATGAACAGGATATGGTCCGTCTTGACCGATCCGTGCTTGGTCGACACGGTTGTGCCTTCGATCAAGGGCAGCAGGTCGCGCTGGACCCCTTCCCGGCTGACATCGGCCCCGCGGGCATCGGACCGGGCACAGACCTTGTCGATCTCATCGAGGAAGACGATGCCGTTTTCCTGAACCGCCTCCAGCGCGGCGCGGTTGACGCTTTCATCGTCCAGCAGTTTGTCGGCCTCTTCCTGGATCAGGATGTCATAGCTGTCGGCCACCGACATCTTCTTCTTGACCGTCCGGCCCCCGAACGCCTTGCCGAAGAGGTCGCCCAGATTCATCATGCCGGCCCCCTGCCCCGGCGGCATGCCGGGGATGTCCATCATCGGCAGCGGGTTGGAACTGTCGGTGAGTTCCAGCTCGATCAGCTTGTCATCAAGCTCACCCTTCTTCAGCTTGTTTCGGAACATCTCCCGCGTCTGTTCGCGGGCGTCCGTGCCCGCAATCGCCTCGATCACCCGGTCCTCGGCGGCCTGATGGGCGGCGGCTTTCACGTCCTCGCGCATCCATTCGCGGGTCTGGGCAATGGCGCTGTCCACCAGATCGCGGATGATCTGTTCCACGTCACGCCCGACATAGCCGACCTCGGTGAACTTCGTCGCCTCCACCTTGATGAAGGGCGCGCGGGCCAGCCGGGCCAAGCGGCGCGATATCTCGGTCTTGCCGACGCCGGTGGGGCCGATCATCAGGATGTTCTTGGGGTAGACCTCTTCACGCAGATCGTCGGCCAGCTGCTTGCGCCGCCAACGGTTGCGAAGCGCCACGGCAACCGCGCGCTTGGCGTCGTTCTGCCCGATGATGAACCGGTCGAGCTCCGAGACGATTTCGCGGGGGGTCAGGTCGGTCATTTCGAAATCGTCTCCACCGTCAGGTTGCCATTCGTGTACACGCAGATGTCGGCGGCAATCGCCATCGCCTTCCGGGCGATTTCTTCAGCCGACATCGCGGTTTCCATCAGCCCGCGCGCCGCGGCCAGTGCATAGTTCCCGCCCGATCCGATGGCGGCCACGTCATGTTCGGGGGCCAGCACATCGCCTGCGCCGGTGATGACATACATCTCGTCCCCGTCGCTGACGATCAGCATCGCTTCCAGCTTTTGCAGGTACTTGTCGGTCCGCCAGTCCTTGGCCAGTTCGACCGCCGCGCGCTGCAACTGGCCCGGTGCCTTTTCCAGCTTGGCTTCCAGCCGTTCCAGCAGCGTGAAGGCATCGGCGGTCGACCCGGCAAAGCCCGCCACCACGTCATAGCCCCCGGGGGACAGTCGGCGCACCTTGCGCGCGGTCCCCTTGATGACGGTCTGGCCCAGGCTGACCTGACCGTCGCCCGCGATGACGACCTCGCCGCCGCGCTTGACGCCCATGATCGTGGTCCCGTGCCAACCGGGAAAGTCCTGCTCTGCCATTTTGCCCCTCCATTCGGGTTGGAGCCCATATATGCGCCGAATGCTGCCCCACAACCCGCCCATGCAAAAGGGGCGCGAAAGCGCCCCTTTGTCTCAGTCTTCTGATGAAAGGATCAGACGGAGTCTTCGATCCAGTTCTTCAGGGCGGCCTTGGGCGCGGCGCCGATCTTGCTGGAAACAACCTCGCCGCCCTTGAACAGGAACAGCGCCGGGATGCCGCGCACGCCCATCTGGGCGGGGCTGGAGGGGTTGTCGTCGACATTCACCTTGACGATCTTCACCTTGCCTTCGAACTCGTCCGACAGTTCTTCCAGCGCGGGGCCGATCTGTTTGCAGGGGCCGCACCATTCGGCCCAGAAATCGACAACCACGGGGATGTCGGAGTTACGCACCTCGGCGTCGAAGGTGTCGTCGGTGACGGCTTGGGTTGCCATTGGGGTGTCTCCTTGGAACCTTGAAAGTCCCGCCGGAAGGTAAGCAGCGGGCGGGAACGCGTCAAGGCAGCGCAGCGCGGGCCAAGGCCGCCGCGGCAAGCCCGGGCGGGATCGGCATCAGCGTCGCGGTTCGCGTCCACAGGATTGCCGTCTCGATTCGATGGGCGGGATAGATCTGGGTCAGCGCCTGCGCATAGGCCCCCATCTGGCGCAACAACCCCTCGGGCACATCGTCGACATGGCTGGGCACCACGGCGTTGGTCTTGAAATCGACGGCCAGCACATGGTCGGGGGCGACCAGCAACCGATCTATGGTGCCACGGATCATGGTTTGACCGATCGGCGCGGCAAGCTCGACCTCGGCCAGTGTCTCGGGCGCAAACACATGGGCAAGATCGGGTGTCGCGAGGATCCTTTGCGCTTCTTCCACAAGCTGCGCGATCTCGGTCTCCGCCGCGGATGGTGTGCATGTTGTCAGCAAGGCGCTGGCCTGCTGTGCGCGGGCCTCTTCTGCCACGTCGGTCAGGTGTTCCAGCAACAGGTGAATCCACGTCCCCCGCGCCTTCGCGGCCTCCGCCTCCAGCCCCTCGCCGTCCCCGCCAAGGATCTTCGCCCCGCCGAGGTTGGAGGGGGAAACCGGTTGGGCGGGCCGTTCGGGCCGCGGAACCTCGACCATCGCCCATTCGGGAAGGTCAGCGGGTTGAGCGATTATGTCTGCGGGCTGCTCGACGTCCCCCTTCTGCCAGTGTCCGCGGTCGACGCGCAGGCCCGCCCCGAACGCGAAATCCTGGGGATCCGCGCCTGCGCGGTGCATCCCGGCCTGAACAAGGCTGTACCAGTCGGACCCGTCCGGCGACAGCTTTCCAGCCGCCCCCACGATCAGCCACTGTTCGGCCCGGGTCATGGCAACGTAAAGCAGGCGCTGCCGCTCTGCCTGTTCCCGCGTGATGCGCCGGGCATAGGCGTCTTCCAGACGTGTCGGTCGCTCCCCGGACGGGGTTTTCCAGACCACGCTGCCATCGTCGAGGGTCAGCAACTGATCGCGGATATCGACGCGGCGCGCCCCGCAATCGGGCAGGATGACGATGGGGGCCTCCAACCCCTTTGCGCCATGCACGGTCATCACGCGGATCCGGTCGCCCGCGGAATCGAGCTGGCGCTTGACCTCCACCTCGCCACTTTCCAGCCAGGCGAGAAAGCCGGTCAGCGAAGGTACCTCGACCCGTTCGTAAGCCAGCGCCTGATCCAGCAGCGCGTCGATCCCGTCTTCGGCCTCTTGCCCCAGCCGCGCGGTCAGGCGGCGGCGTCCGTCATGCCGGGTCAGGATCCGTTCAAGCAACTCGTAGGGCCGCAGGAAATCGGCCTCGTCCCGCAGGGATTTCAATACCGATACAGTCTCTGTTTCAGCCCAATCCGCCCCGCGCAGGGTCTGCCACAGATAGGCCTTTCCCCGTTTCGCGCCGAGCCGGTAGAGCGCATCTTCCGACCAGCCGAACAGCGGTGAACGCAGCGCACAGGCAAGGGACAGGTCATCCTCGGGCAAGGCCAGGAATGACAGCAGCGCGACCAGATCGCGAACCGCAAGTTCGGCCGCGATTTTCAGGCGGTCGGCCCCGGCGATCTCCAGCCCCTCGGCCTTGCAGGCGCGTATGATTTCATAGAACAGATCCGACCGCCGCTGGACGAGGATCAGGAAATCGCCCTCGGTCACCGGGCGGCGGGTGATCCGGCCGTCCTTGTGCTTGACCGCCAGCGTCTCGCCCCGGTCGATCATTGCGCGGACCTCTGCGGCGACACGCCGGGCAAGGCGCACCATGTGATGCTCTGCCGCGGGCATGTCGACGGGGTCGGCCCAATGGCCGGGCTCGTCTGTGGCGGACTCCTCGACCACGGGCCACAGATCCACCCGGCCGGGCAGATCGCCATGAAAGGCACGGTGCCGCATTTCCCGATCCAGCCCATGGGGCGTGTCCGGCGGAAAGGTTTTATCGACGACCGACAGGATCGCCTCGGCGGAGCGGAAGGAATATTCGAGCGTCAGCGGCACAAGATTGCGGTCGATCCCGGCCAGCCGGTCCCGGAAGGTGGCCTTCATCCTGTCGAACCCGTCGGGATCTGCGCCCTGAAACGAATAGATCGACTGTTTCTTGTCGCCGACGACGAAGATCGTCCGCTCCACCCCGGACCGTGCGCCTTCGCCGGCGGTGAATTCCTGCGCCAGAAGCTCGATCACATCCCACTGCACGGGGCTGGTATCCTGCGCCTCGTCCACGAGGATATGATCCAAGCCCCCATCGAGCCGGAACAGCACCCATTGCGCGACACCCGGATCGGTCAGAAGCGTGCGCGCCTTCAGGATCATGTCGTCGAAGTCGAGCCAGCCTTGCGCCAGTTTCCGCGCCTCGTAGCGTTTCAGGAACGCCCCCGCAAAGCGGTGCAGCGCGCGCGTCCGGCGCGCGGCGGACAGGGCGATGCGCCGTTGCCGGGCATCCTCCACCCGGACCATCAGCGCATCGAGATCGGCCATCAACGAACCCAGGGCCTTTTGCGTCGCCTTGGTCGGGAAAGACCCTATCTTGGCCGAAAACGGCGATTTCGCAGTCGCCCCGGTCAGGAACAAGCCCTCCAACTGTGTCAGCAAGGGCAAGCCGGGGCCTTCCCCGACCAACGGGTCCAAGGTTGCCGCGGCCTTCTGATCGGTCTTGCTGCCCGCGGCGAGAACCGGCACCACTTGGCGGATCAGATCGTTTTCGCCCCCAAGAAACACCTGCGCCAGAAGGGTCGTCTCGTCATACTCCCGCGGCAGGCCGAAAAGGCGCCAGATCGCCGGGTCCTCCATCGACTTCGCCAGCCTGTCCCGATGCCCGGCAATCTCCGCGGTCAGGCCATCCAGATCGTCGCCGGTGTAGTACCGCGCCAGATCGGCCAGCAGCCCCGCCTCCGGCCCCTCGGCCATGTCCTCCACGATCTCGGCGCGCAGGCGTTTCGCGGTCCTCTCATCCAGATCGGCAAAGCCCGGCGATACCCCCGCCTCCAGCGGAAAGCGGCGCAACAGCCCCGCGCAGAAGGAGTGGATCGTCTGGATCTTCAACCCGCCCGGCGTCTCGATCGCGCGCGCGAACAGCCGCCGCGCCTGCCGCAGCATGTCCGGATCAACCGGGCCGTCGACCCCAAGCTCCCACAGGGTGCGGCCCAGTTCGGTATCGTCCAGCATCGCCCAGTTACCCAGACGGCTGAACAGCCGGTTCTGCATCTCGCTTGCCGCGGCCTTGGTGTAGGTCAGGCACAGGATCCGCTCCGGCCGCACATGGTCCAGCAACAGCCGCGCCACCCGGTCGGTCAAGACGCGCGTCTTGCCCGACCCGGCATTGGCCGACAGCCATGTGGAGTTGACGGGGTCGGCTGCCTGAATCTGCCGCTCGGTCGCCGGGTTCCGTGTCATCCGCCGACATCCTCCGGTTCCGGGTCGTCCGTTTCGTCCCACTCGCCATAGCGGGACAACAGGTCATAATCGGTCGTATCGCTGCGCTTTTGCAGCCGGCTTCGCGCGGTATAGCCTTGGTCTTGCCGCTCATAGCTTGCGATCAGGGCGTTCAACTCTGCCCATGTCTTCGCAACAAGGTTGCCGTCCAGCGGATTGCAGACCGTCTTCGGCGGATTGCCGAGCCCGATATAGGCCACATGGTCGACGCGCGCGGCGGGGATATCTTCAAACCCGCCCCGTTCGGCGATGCAGGCCTCCAGCAAAAGCTGCTTGTCGAAGGCTTCCATCGCTTTCAGGCTGGGCGGCGTCCCGGTCTTGTAGTCGTAAAGGATGATCCGGCCATTCTCGGTCCGGTCGATCCGGTCCGCCTTGGCCGTCAGGGCAAAGCCGCTGCCCAGCGTGACCGATCCTTTCCGCTCCCGCCCGATGCAGGTCGCGCGTGTCTGGCGCAGGGCTTCTTCGCGCAGGAAGACGTCGGCCACCCGCGCCAGCCTTGCCCGCCAAAGGATCCGGGCGGCGGGCCAGGGGGCCTCTTCTGCAAGGATTGTATCGGCCAGGGTCAGCAGACGCGCGCGGGCAGCCTCTGCATCCGGTTCGACCGGCATGTCCAGAAACCGTTCCATCACCCGGTGCAGGACCGACCCGCGCAAGGGGGCATCGGCCACATGGACCAGCGGGTCGAGCCGCCTGAGGCCCAGCATCTTCTCCGCATAAATCGCGTAAGGATCGCGGATCAGCCGTTCGACCCCGGTGACCGAAAGCTGACGGGGTCGATCCTCCACAGGCGGCCGGGGGGACGGGCGCGGGGCAGGGGCCACGGATGTGTCGGGGCGGTCCAGTTCTGCGGCCATGTCCAGCCAGCGCTGCCCCCGCCGTCGCATGGCGCTCAACGCCTCATTCCCGCCCTGATCGGGCAGACCGCCCAGAAGGTTCGTCAACCGGTTCAGCCAGCGCGCCGGGACGGTCTGTGCCTCTGCATCCCGGATTGCGCGGGCAAGGACGACGCGCGGCGCGCCGATGGCCTGCTGAAAGTCATGGGCGGACAACCCGATCTGCCGTTCCGGCACCGGCAGCCCCATGTCATGGCGCATTTGCCGGTTCAGCCACGGGTCGGGCGGCGGCGTGCCGGGCCATGTGCCCTCATTCAACCCGGCCAGAAGGACGAGGTCTGCGCCTTGCACCCGCGCCTCCAGCGTGCCCCAGATCATGACACCGGGATGGGGTTCGACGGCGCTGCGCACGTCTTTTGTCTGGAGGATCCCGTGGAAAAGGTCGGCATATTCCGTGGGCGTCATGTCACCGCCGGCCTCTGCCTCTGCCTGCAGATGGGCGCAAAGCTCCTGCGCCACGCCGCCCGCATCCTCGGCCCACAGCGCGCCGCTCCCGTCTGCCCCCGGACCCGCGGCAAGCCTTTCGGCGAGGGCCAGGTGGCGCGCCACGTGATCGGTCAGGGCGGCGGTTCCGCCCAGATCGGCCCCCTCTACCGTCTCGGCCAACCACTCCGCCCAAGCCGCACGCCCGTCCTCCGGCCCTTTCCCTGCCCACGCGATCAGGGCGCGGCGCCCGGGGAACGCTGCTCCCTCCCGGCGCAGATGCAGTTCCAGTTCCCGGGTCCACAACAGGTGACCGGCCCTTTGCCCGGGGGTAGAGGCCGCAAGGGGGTGTTTCAGCAGCGCCAGCAGGTCGCGCAGGGTCAGCCGATGCCCGAAGAGCGCCGCCACCTGCCGCAGGAACCGCCCCGGGGGCGACAGGGGCAGCGGAAGGCCAGCACTGTCATCGGGCAGAATGCCCCACCGGTCGAGTGCCGCGGTAACCTGCCGGGTCAGAACGCGGTCGGGCGTGATAAGGGCTGCGCGGGTGCCGCTCTCAACCGCGTCGCGCAGGCACAAGGCGATGGCCAATGCCTCGGCCCGGGGTGATGGCGCCTCGATCAGCGTGACCGCCTCGGTGCTCGGGATCAGGTCGGTCAGCCCGGGGCCGTCCTCCATCCACTGGTCGGTCACCGGGGCGGGGCGCAACGATAGCGAGATCAGCCGGTTCCGGCCGGGGCAGGGCGCGGTGATGTCGGTCCAGGGGTTCACGCCGGCGGGGTCAAGGTCAAGCGCGTCAAGCAGCCGGCGAAACCTGAATTGCGGGTGATCCTCTGCCGCGCGCGCGTCTTCAAGCGTGGCCCAAACCGGCCCGGGCATGTCAAAGTCGAACCCCGGCAGCACAACCGCCCCCTGCGGCAGCCGGGCGACCGCCTGAAGGAACAGCGAAATCGCGCCCCGCGATCCTGTGGAGCCGACCGCGAGCACCGGATGTTCCGGCGGTTCAATCTGCCAAAGCCGGGTCAGCCGTTCAGCGGCAAGGCGCTGGGCCGCGCCTTCGCCCGGTGCGGCGCCTGCGGTTCGCAGATAGTCCTCAACCAGCGTCAGGAATTGCAGCGACCGTGCCCAATGGGCGGACAAGGCCCCGACATCGAGATTGCGCAGCGCGGTGGGGGGAACACCTTCGGCCTGCATCTCGTCCATCAGGGCGGCAAGGCTGTCGGCAAGGTCGAATACCGCGCTGCGCGGGGCCAGATCCGGGGCGCTTTCCAGAAGCGCGCGCACGAGTTGTGCCAGTTCCAGCCGCCGCCGCAGGGGCGAGGGCGCCGGGGGCAGGTCCGACAGGATCGGATGCCGCCCCAGATCGCCGACCAGCCGGATGCGGGGCCAAAGGCGCGGGGGTCCGTCCAGCAGCAAATCCTGCAACCGCCGGCGCATCCGCTGGGTGTTCACCCAGATCTCGACCCGCGCCCATGCTTCGGGCGGTTGGCCGGACAGTCTCTGTTCCAGCCCGGCCAGCACCGCCTTCGGGAAATCGGCACCGGGGGGCAGGCCGAAGACGCGGGGGCCGGGTGTCTCAAACATCGTCCGTCCCGGCCAGCATCGCCTCTGCCATCGCGATCCCGCCCGGATGCCCGACATCGCACCAGCCGCCCGCATGCACCGCGCCGTAAAGACGGCCGTCCTGCAGCAGCCTGTCCCAGATCACGTTCAGCGAAAAGGCATCCGCCGGAGGATCGGCCAGCGTTGCGGTCTTGAGGATTTGCGCACCGGTGTAGATGGCCCCGGGACCGCGGCAGAGCCGGCCGTCGGCGGACATGACGAAATCGCCGGTTCCGGTATGGCCCCGTGCGTTTCCGGGCGGGACCAGCAACAGAAGGGCATCCATCTTTTCCGGCTCCCACGCCCGGGTGAGTTGCGTCAGCGGATTGTTCCCGGTCCACACGGCGTCGCTGTTCAGCGTGAAAACGGCGTCTCCATCCAGACGCGGCAGGGCCTGCAGCAGCCCCCCGCCGGTGTCGAGGATCCGCGGGCTTTCGTGCGAGATCAGGACATCCCCGCGGCCCCGCAGGTGAGCGTGAATCTGATCGGCCAGATAGTGCGTGTTCACGACGCATCGCCCGATGCCGGCCTCATCCACAAGGGCCAGCGCATGGTCGATCAGCGGGCGACCGGCGACCTCGATCAACGGTTTCGGGCGCGTGGCGGTCAGGGCGCCCATCCGCGTGCCGAACCCGGCGGCAAACAGCATCACCGCGTCGGGGCGCATCGGCTGGCGATCCTGTCAAGAATGTCGGGGTCGGGGGGCGGCAGAAGGCGTATCACCCGCTCTTGCAGATCGGCCATTGATGGGTGGGCCAGATCGCGCATCAGGTGGCCCCAGACCCGGCCCATCATCGGCAGGTATCCCGGTTTGCCGTCGCGGACGCACAGCCGGGCGAACACCCCGAGGATGCGCAGATTGCGCTGCGCGCCCATCAGGGCATAGGCGGCATCGAAGGCGCCCGCGTCGATCCCGGCGGCCGCAACATACCGCGCGCGCATCCGGGCTTGCAGATCCTCCGGCACGTCGCGGCGGGCGTCTTCCAGAAGCGAGACGAGGTCATAGGCGCGATGCCCGGTCATCGCGTCCTGAAAATCCAGAAGCCCCACCCGCGCGATCCCCGCGCGGTCGGGCAGCCAAAGCAGGTTTTCCGCGTGATAGTCCCGGAGGACGAGGACCGGATCGTCCGGCAGCGCCGCCAGTCGGCGTTTGATCGCGTCGCGGAATGCGGCCCGTTCATCATCCGGGGCGGGCCGGTCGAGGGCGGGTATGTACCAGTCGAAGGGCAGGCAGGCGAGATCCGCCATCAAGGGCGCGTCATAGGCGGCAAGCCCCGCGGGCAGGGGGGCGCTGTGCAAGGCGGCCAGAACATCGACCGCGGCCTCGTAGAGCGGTGGTTCCATGTCAGGCGCCTGTTTGGCCACGCGGGCGAACAGGTCGTCGCCGAGGTCTTCCAACAGAAGGAAACCGTGGTCTGGGTCGTCTGCCAGGATGCGGGGGGCAGAGAGACCGAGCCCCGACAGGTGCCGTGCAATCGCGACGAAGGGACGGACATCTTCGCCCTTTTCGGGCGCGGCATCCATCAGCACGGCTCCAGCGCCGCCTGGCCCGCCGGTCAGCCGGTCATAGCGGCGGTTGGAGGCATCGCCGGCCAGCGGCCGACGGACGGCCCCGCCCCATCCCGCCCGGGAAAGGAAAGCATCGCGAAGGGCGGCGCGGTCAGGCATCGTTCGCCGCAGGTTCAAGCACCGGGGCCAATCGGCTGCGCCATGCCGGGCTGGTGGTGTCAAAGGTCAGGAGGCGTGTCTCCTCCTCCGCCCCCGGCTCCAGGGTCACGGAAAGGGCGCCCTCGGGTGCCAAGTCCCCCAACCGGTCGGGCCATTCGACCAGACACAGGGCCGTGGCAAAGGCGTCCTCTAGCCCAAGTTCGACAACCTCGTCAGGATGGGTCAGCCGGTAAAGATCCGCGTGCCAGATTTCCAACGCCCCGGCCCGGTAGGTCTGCACCAGCGTGAAGGTCGGGGAAGGCACGTCTTCGGCGATGTCCCCGGCCGCCTGTTGAAACGCGTGGATCAGCGCGCGTGACAGGGCGGTCTTGCCGGCGCCGATCGGCCCTTTCAGAAGGATCGTGTCGCCGGGCCCCAGAATTTCCACCAACCGCCCCGCCAGAGCGCGGGTTTCGGCCTCCGAATGGAGTGTCAGGCGGATCGGTTCCGGGGTTGCATCGGTCGACATGGGTGCAGTTTTACCCTGCCAGCCAACCCCCGCAAGGGCCGATCAGCCCCGCCCGCCCGAGATCGCCCGGGGCGGACGTTTTCCCGCCGCTACGGGCTGAAACCCGATCAGCATGGCCCCGCCGGCAATCGGCTTGATCCGGCAGGTCAGGACCCGGCCATCGCGATGGACCAATTCGCCAGACCAGGCCTGACGGTGGCGAATATTGCGGGCAAGTTCGGCCGGGTCGTGGCCGGTATCGGCAACGCACTGGTCCTGCCATTGGGCCGTTGCGCCGGCGATGTCGATGGTGCCCAGAACCAGCAGGGGGTCATCGCCCCATAGTTCGGCATAGGCGATGTTCGACAGGGTCAGCACCCCGGCGGTCGAGAAGACGGCAATCGCCTCGTCAAGGCTGTCGATCACGGCCTGACCGGTTTCGATCTCGCCACGGAAGCGGCGGGTCAGCGACATCTCGGCGCTGATATCCTCGAACAGGAAGGCGACGGCGCCGTCGGGATGCGGCCGCCCGTGACCCGGTAGACATGGCCCGAGGGCAGCGTCCACGTGTCGGAATAGACCCCGTCCTGTGCGTCCCGCTCCAGCCGCAGGATCGCCTCTCGCCATGATCGGTAGTCCTTCGGCTCCGGCATCATGCGGTCTTCGCGAAGCCGGTCCAGCATGGTGATAAGCGTCGGGCGCGCGCTCAGGAATTCCGGCTCCAGATTGAACAGCTCTGACAGGGCAGGATTGAACAGGACGAGTTCCCGCGCGCGGTTGAACACCGCCAGACCAATAGGAAGTTCGGCGAAGGTTTTCGTCAGGGTCTGCACGAAATTGCGCAACTGCGTTTCGGCGCGCACGGTCGCATCGGCGGGAATCGCGAAATGCAGCGGTGCCCCTTGCGCGGTGACGGACATGCAGTCGAACCAGCGTTCGTCATTCGGGCCGAAGGTCAAGGACTGACGATGGGGCGAGCTATCGCCCTCCGCCGTCGGTTTGAAGAGGGAGGGCAGGGGCCATGTCAGTGTCGACTCGTCCGCCTGCCGCGCGGTGACCAGATCCAGATAGGCGCTGTTGGCCCAGGCCACGCAGCCGGCCTTGTCTTCCTGCCATGCCGGGGTCGGCATCGCCTCGACCAAGTCGCGCAGGGTGCCCAGTTCGGCGGTCATCGCCGCAAGGCTTTGCGGATCGTGCAAGTCTTTCTGTTCGCTTTCATGGGGCAGGTGAAGCGTGATCCGCGTGACCCCATCCAGCCAGGTGGCGGCAAGCTGGGCATCGCCGCCCGCCTCGGTCAGCAGGGCGGTGCCGTCATGGGACAGGCGTGCCATCCGGTCGGAAAAGCCGGGAAAGCGGGGGGTCACGAGCGCGCCCAGCCGTTCCCAGTCGGACAGGTCGGCCGGGGCCTGGGAAAGATACCGGCGCCCATCCGGCGTTGCGTCAAGAAGCGTCTGCCGATCGAACAGAAAGACCAGACCGCCGTCACCGGGGGGGCTGGCGGCGCGGCGGCCAAGCCGCGGAACCAGCGGCAACACCATCAGCGCAACAAACGCCGTAACCAGCGACGTTGCCGCCACGGTCAGCATGGAACTCCACTCGATAGCCATTTTCCGATGCTCAGTACCCGTCCATTGGGGTCCGACAGTCGGCCAGATTGGTTAATGCGCGGTTAAGATTAAGAGAATGTTTCGGTCATGCCTCGAACAGGACATTGTCCCCAAGCGCGGCCAGTTGCTCCTCGGCGCTGACGCCGATCTTGCCGACCGGCCAGTCCACCTCTACCACGGCGCCGCGCTGTTCGGACCGGTCGGCGCCGGTCAGAAGCGGGTCGGACCCGTTGGCAAAGCTCAGCCGCGCGCCCGACCGTTCCAGCAGCGTCTTGGCGATGAAAAGGCCAAGGCCCATGCCTTCGTATTCCGGGCGCTCCTTTTGTTGGTTGTCCGTCTTGCGCTTGCGCACGAAGGGATCGCCGATCCGGCCCAGAAGGTGGGGCGGATAGCCGGGCCCGTCATCCATGATCCGGATCGTGATATCCTGCGGCGACCATTGCGCGACCACCCAGACCCGGGAATCGGCGAAATCGACGGCGTTCTGGATCATGTTGCGCAGGCCGTGGATGATCTCGGGGCGGCGGTAGATCACCGGCATGCGGGGGCTGCCCCCATGGATCGGTTCGGCCTTGAAGATGATCTCCTTGCCGCGGTCGCGATGGGGTTCCGCGGCCTCGTCAATCACGGCCTCCAGCGGTGCGGTGTGCATGTGCAGGTCGTCCTTCCCCGCCCGCCCCATGGACCGCATGATGTCGCGGCAGCGGTCTGCCTGATCGCGGATCAGGGCGACATCTTCCTGCAGGTCGGGCCGGTCCTGCACCTCGTCCATCAGTTCGGAACTGATCAGCTTGATCGTGGCAAGGGGTGTGCCCAGCTCATGTGCGGCCGCCGCGACAACGCCGCCAAGATCGGTCAGCTTCTGCTCCCGGGCGAGCGCCATCTGCGTTGCCAGCAGCGCATCGGACATGTTGTTCGCCTCGGTGGTCACGCGTTCCGCGTAAAGACCGAGGAACGAAATACCGATCACCAGTGCCGCCCAGAAGCCGAACAGGAAGATCTGCGGCAGTTCCTGGATCGCCCCGTCGGTGGTCATCAGTGGCATGTGAAAGAAGCCCACGAAGGTGATCAGCACAAAGGCCACATGGGCCAGAAACAGCGTGGACATGCGACCGAGGACCGTGGCCGAAATCGTCACCGGCGTCAGGATCAGCAGCGCGAAGGGATTGTTCAGCCCGCCCGTCAGGAACAGCATCGCCGCAAGCTGCACGATGTCGAACAACAGCGTGAGCATCGTTTCGGTTTCGGACAGGCGCCGGTTTTCGGGATAGACCGCCATGGCGACAAGATTGGCGATCACCGCCATGCCCACGATGATGAGGCAAAGGCCAAGGTCCAGCGCGATGTTGAAATAGAGCTGTGCGACGGTGATCGCGACGACCTGCCCGCCGATTGCGGCCCATCGCAAGAGGATCAATGTCCGCAGGCGGATCCAGTTGGTCCGTTCGCTTGTGGGCAGAAGACCGATGGCATGTTCGAACATTGGCGTCCCCGTCGCAGGCTTTGCCCTTGTTAATCCTGCGTCAAAGGCCGATCAATGCACCAAATCCACGGAACGGACCGCTGCCATGTCACGTATCGCCCTCGTCTCTTATGCCGCTTTCGCCGTTTTCGCGACGGCCGTGATCGGAAGCGGCGTCTATCTTTGGCAGAACAGCCGGCAAGACGACCGGTTTGCGGCGTGCCGGGACGGCGGCCTTGCCGGGCCGATTGACGAGATCGGCGGCCCCTTCACGCTGGTCGATGAAACCGGCGCCACGGTGACCGATGCAGACGTGATCGATGGGCCGACGCTGCTTTACTTCGGTTACACGTTCTGTCCCGATGTCTGTCCGCTGGACAATACGCGCAATGCGCAGGCCATCTTCCTGCTGGATGACCGCGGCTATCAGGTGAAACCTGTCTTCATCTCGGTCGATGCGGGGCGGGACACGCCGGAGCTTCTGGCCGAGTTCACCGAATACATGCATCCACGCATGCTGGGCCTGACCGGCACGGCAGATCAGGTCAAGGTGGCCAGCCGCGCCTACCGGACATTCTATCAGATCCAGGATCCGGACGAGGAATACTATCTCATCGACCATTCCACCTTCAGCTATCTCGCTTTCCCCGAGACCGGTGTGGTGGAAGTCTTCAAACGGGATTTGACGCCTGAAGAAATGGCAGATCGCATCGCGTGCTTCGTCGATTCGCTTGAGGCAAATTGACCCTGCTTCGTTAACATCCTACAACCTTGTGAACTCAGTACACCCTCGGGAGGTTGCCCCATGGCAGAGAGCGAAATGCAGGAACTCGGCGACGATCCGTCCCTGCTTATTGTGGATGATGACGAGCCCTTCCTGCGCCGCCTGGCCCGCGCCATGGAAAAGCGGGGGTTCCAGACCGAAACGGCGGACTCGGTTGCCGCGGGCAAGGCCATCGCCACGGCGCGCCCGCCGGCCTATGCCGTGATCGACCTGCGGCTGGAGGATGGCAACGGGCTGGATGTCGTCGAAACGCTCCGCGAAAAGCGCCCCGATGCCAAGATCGTGGTCTTGACGGGCTATGGTGCGATTGCCACCGCCGTGGCCGCGGTCAAGGTCGGGGCGACCGACTATCTGTCCAAACCCGCCGACGCCAACGATGTGACCGCTGCGCTGCTGTCGGACGGGGAAAGCCTGCCGCCGCCGCCGGAAAACCCGATGTCCGCCGACCGCGTGCGGTGGGAACACATCCAGCGGGTGTATGAGCAGTGCGACCGCAACGTGTCGGAAACCGCACGCCGCCTGAACATGCACCGCCGGACGCTGCAACGGATCCTGGCCAAGCGCAGCCCCCGGTGAGCTTGCGCGCCGCCGCGCTGGGGCTTTTGCTTCTGGCGGGCTGCGCGGTCGACGGGCCGGTTGGCACCGGCGCGACGTTCATTCCCGATGACGGGGGCCTCGGCCTTACCGACCGCGATTTGCGGATCGATTTCGGGCGGGCGCCCGATGGGGTGGTGCGGGCCCTGACGCGTGAACGCGGCCGGCCGGTCGATCTGCCCTTGTCGGGGTGTCCCGATACCATCACCCGGCATCTGCGCTGGGGCCGCCTTGACCTGACCTTCACCCGGGACCGGTTCGTGGGGTGGAGACAGGGTGAGGCCGCGGCCGGCCTGATCTGCGATCCGCCGGGGGTGGCCCTATAGGTCAAACCGCTTGTACGTCTTGCCGGTCACCTGCCCGTTGCACAGCCGCGCATCGGGGTCTGTCTTCCATGTCGTAAAGCCAAGTCTGGCGTAGAAGCGCAGACCGCCCGCATTGTCCGACCGGATCGCGGCATTGATCCACCGATAGCCGTGTGCCCGGCAGGCCGCCTGTGTGAGCTGAAAAAGTTCTGTTCCGGTGCCGCGCTGCCTGTGGTCCGCGCACACAAAGCTGGCGATGTCCGCGGCATCACGCGGCAGCCCGGGATGCGGTTCTGCCCATTGGAATTCTGCAAGATCACCCGCTTGCGACAGCGCGACATGCCAGCAGGACCGGTCCGGGGCGTCCTGCATCCAGGTCAGCATATCGTCCTGTGTGACTGGGTGTTCGATGGCCGTGCTGCCGCCTTCGGCGATGACCCTGTTCAAGAGGAATGCCATTGCGGGGGCGTATTGCGGGCGCGCGGCCCGGATGACGGTCACAGCTCTGCCATCAGCGCCGCGTGCCGTGCCGTATAGGCTTTCCGAACCTCAACAGGCGGTCGCAGGCGGAGGACGAGGCCCTCGGCGATTTCGGGCCGGGGTTTGCCGAAGAACTTGTTGGCCTCCCCTTCGTCGAACCCGGCGATCTGGGTCGCTTCCAGCCAGGCGGAGACCTTGTCAGCCTTCTTGATCTGCCTCTTGATCTTCTGCGGCGTCTGGGCGGGCAGGCCGAAGCGGATATGGATCGCGGCGGCCAGCCGTTCGTCCAGCCGCCCGTATTCTGGTCCCACGGCGGCCTTCACCGGTGATATCATGTCGCCGATCACGTATTCGGGCGCATCATGCAACAGCGCCGCCAGCCGCCATTTCGCCGGGGCGCCGGGTTCCAGCCGGGCGAAGATCTCCTCCACCAGCAAGGAATGTTCGGCGACCGAATAGGGATAGTCGCCCTGTGTCTGCCCGTTCCAGCGCGCGACGAAGGCAAGCCCGTGCGCGATGTCCTCGATTTCGATATCCACTGGCGTTGGGTCCAGCAGGTCCAGCCTGCGGCCCGAAAGCATCCTTTGCCATGCGCGTGTATGAGTCATGCGGAACACCCCTTTGGGACGCGCTTGCCACGCTGCCCCGCGATTGTCGAGGCGGGGGCCGGCCGGGCAGGGGGGACGGGACGCATGGCAAGCCGAGAGTGACAAGAAGAAGGCGCCGTGTTGCCACGGCGCCTTTTCAGACCTGACGCTATGTATTCAGTGTCAGCGGGTCTTGCGACGGCGCATAGCCGCCAGCGCGCCCAATCCGGAAACGAAAAGGAACCCGGCGGCCGGCACCGGCACCGGCGGCGTATCGACGGCCGAGAAGGCGATTTCGCCCAGAGAGCATTCATCGGTCGAGCCCGGGTTCGGCTGCGGACAGCCGGACAGATCCATCCGGAAATAGCGCAGCGCCGTCGTGGTGAAGCTGAAGACCTCGGCGGGATAGTCGGCCAGCGGATTGTCCTGCGGGCTGATCGTTGTCAGTGATGTGAAGGTGACCCCATCGGTGGAGGTCGTCACGTCAGCCGTGCTGAAGCCGCTCGACTCTTCGACCCAGAGCGCGACGCGGTCGATGTTGAGAACCGAACCGAGGTCGAAGGTCAATGTCGGCGTGGTGTTGCCGAAATCGGAAAACCACTCATTCCCCAACGCGACGTAGGTGTGTATCGGGTTCGACGCGATATAGGCGTCGAAATCGGTGATGCCGCTGGTATAGCCGACACTCAGACCCGACTGATCGATCGTGTAAGCCGCGGAAACGCCGCTTCTTTCGCTCGTCGCCGTGACCCCGACGGCGCTGACAATCGTTGCTGCGTGGCCGGCACTGCCAACGGCAGACGCCAGGACCGACGCCAAGAAAAGTTTCTTCAACATGATTTTTCCCTCCAGAATGAAAGCATGTGTATGTGTCTCGCACGCTTGGAAGGATAACGGATCTTAACGGGATGTCATCGAAAGATCTTGTCGTCCCCGCCGGTCGGCCTTGGTTCAACTTCGGCGCGACTGCCCTGTTGTCCACAGAGCGCATCGGTGCTAAGCGCCTCGCCGACAGAAAATCCCACCGGAGACAGGACGAAGACATGCCGCAGGACTACATCGTCAAGGACATTTCGCTGGCCGACTTCGGCCGCAAGGAACTGGACATCGCCGAAACCGAGATGCCGGGCCTGATGGCCCTGCGCGAGGAATATGGCGAGGCGAAGCCGCTGAAAGGCGCACGGATCGCCGGTTCGCTCCACATGACGATCCAGACCGCCGTCCTGATCGAAACGCTGGTGGCGCTGGGCGCCGAGGTGCGTTGGGCGTCGTGCAACATCTTCTCCACCCAGGACCACGCGGCTGCCGCGATTGCCAAGGCGGGCATCCCGGTCTTCGCCATCAAGGGTGAGACCCTGCCGGAATACTGGGACTACGCCGACCGGATCTTCATGTTCCCCGAGGGCGGCGCGAACATGATCCTCGACGATGGTGGCGACGCGACGCTTTACATCCTGCTCGGCGCGCGGGTGGAAAATGGCGAGGAAGACCTGATCGCCGTGCCCCATTCCGAAGAGGAAGAGGCGCTGTTTGCACAAATCCGCAAGCGGATGGCCGAAAGCCCCGGCTGGTTCACCAAGCAGCGCGACATGATCCAGGGCGTGTCCGAGGAAACCACAACCGGCGTGCATCGCCTGTATGAACTGACCAAGCAGGGCCTGTTGCCCTTCCCGGCAATCAACGTGAACGACAGCGTCACCAAGTCGAAATTCGACAACAAGTACGGCTGCAAGGAATCGCTGGTCGACGGTATCCGTCGCGCCACCGACACGATGATGGCCGGCAAGGTCGCCTGCGTCTGCGGCTATGGCGATGTCGGCAAGGGCTCGGCCGCGTCGCTGCGCGGTGCCGGCGCCCGCGTGAAGGTGACCGAGGTCGACCCGATCTGCGCGCTTCAGGCCGCGATGGACGGGTTCGAGGTCGTCACCCTGGAAGACGTGGTGAAAGACGCCGACATCTTCATCACCACCACCGGCAACAAGGACGTCATCCGCATCGAGCATATGCGCGAGATGAAGGACATGGCGATCGTCGGCAATATCGGCCATTTCGACAACGAGATTCAGGTCGCCGCGCTGAAGAACCACAAATGGACCAACATCAAGGACCAGGTGGACATGATCGAGATGCCCTCGGGCGCGCGGATCATCCTGCTGTCCGAAGGCCGTCTGCTGAACCTCGGCAACGCCACGGGCCACCCGTCCTTCGTGATGTCGGCCTCCTTCACCAACCAGGTGCTGGCGCAGATCGAACTCTTCACCAAGGGCGATCAGTACAAGAACGACGTCTACATCCTGCCCAAGCATCTGGATGAAAAAGTCGCCCGCCTGCATCTGAAGAAGATCGGCGTGAAACTGACGGAACTGAGCCCCGAACAGGCCGCCTATATCGGCGTGACGCCCGAAGGCCCGTTCAAGCCGGAGCATTACCGGTACTGATCCGGACCGCTTTCCGGAACTGAAATCGCCGCCGTCCGGAAAACCGGGCGGCGGCGTTTATGTTGGGGTGGATGGGGAGTGCGCCCCGGCCTTGCGGCCACGCCACCCGCACGGCCAATCGGCAAGAGGCCCCGTATCGGTGTCCGGGGCGGCTATCTGGCCTTAGCTGTTCAGGAAATCCTCTCCCGTGCCGAATGTCTCGGTCACATAGTCAATATCCTTGTCGCCGCGGCCGCTCAGGTTGATCAGGATTGACTTGCCCGGATGGTTCGCGGCCTCCCGCATGGCGAAAGCCACCGCATGGGCGGATTCCAGCGCGGGGATGATCCCCTCGTGCCGCGACAGGGCATAGAAGGCTTTCAGCGCCTCCTTGTCGTCCGCCGCGGTATAGGTCACGCGGCCGGTCTTGTGCAGATGGGCGTGTTCGGGCCCGACCCCGGGATAATCAAGGCCGGAGGCCACCGTGTGCACCGGTGCGGGTTCGCCATTCTCGTCGGTCAGCACCAGCGTGCGAAAGCCGTGAATGTCGCCGTCATGGCCGAAGGTGATCGTTGCCGCATGATCGCCAAGGTTGGAGGACGTCCCTAGCGGTTCGACCCCGTACAATGCCACGTCATCGTCGATGAAGCCGGAGAAGAGGCCCATCGCGTTCGACCCGCCGCCGACGCAGGCTGCGACCATGTCGGGCAACTCTCCGGTCATCTCAAGGAACTGTTCCCGCGCCTCGACGCCCACGACATGCTGAAAGTTACGCACCATCATCGGGAAGGGATGCGGCCCGACGACCGACCCGATGGCGAAAAGCGCCGTGTCCGCCTGTTCCAGATAGCTCATGAAACAGCTGTCCACCGCCTCTTTCAGCGACCGCCCGCCGAAACGCACCGGCACCACCGTCGCGCCAAGCAGCTTCATCCGGGTGACGTTGGGTGCCTCCTTGGCGATGTCGATCTCGCCCATGTGGATTTCGCATTCCATCCCGAAATAGGCCGCCGCCGTCGCCAGTGCCACGCCATGCTGGCCCGCGCCCGTCTCGGCCATCAGCTTCGTCTTGCCCATGAACTTGGCCAGCAAGCCCTCGGCCATGCAGTGGTTCAGCTTGTGCGCGCCGGTGTGGTTCAGATCCTCCCGCTTGGCATAGATCTGCGCGCCGCCGCAGAGCCCCGAGAGATTCTTGAAATAGGACACCGGGGTCGGCCGCCCCTGGAAATGTTTGCGGATCGACCGCAACTCCTCGATAAAGTCGGCCGATTTGGAAATCCGGTCATAGGCCTCTCGGATTTCCTTGAAATGCGGTTCCAGCGGGGGTGGCAGAATCGCGCCGCCATACTCGCCGAAATACCCCTCCCGGGTCGGTGTGGATTTCAGATAGGACGTCATTTTCGGGTCTTCCTCTTGTTCTTGACGCGTGGCCGGATGAGACACCCGCGCCCCCGGGGCGGCAAGGGTCAATGCGCCACAGGCCGGGGCGGCCCCGGTTTTTCGTTGGCGGGACGACAGAGGGATCCTAGGCTGGGACACGCAGAAACAACGCCGAACCACTGACGGAGGAGACAGATGGGCAAGCGGGACGATCTGATCGCGAAATATGCCGAAGACCTGCGCACAAAATGCGGGATGGAACCGGACATGGACCTGCTGACGAAGGTCACCATCGGCTGCGGCCCGGCGATCTACAAGGCCGACGCCGAAACTGTCGCCGTGTCGCAACCGGAAGAACTGGAAACGGTTCGAAAGAACTTCCTGATCCGGAAACTGGGCCTGTCGGACGGGCCCGAACTTATGGAGGCGATCAACGCCGTGATCGACACCTACGGCCATTCGGAGCGGCACAAGTATCGCGCGGTCGTCTATTACATGCTGGCCAAGCATTTCGGGAAAGAACACATCTACGGCTGATGGACCCGGGTCAGCCGAAGACTTGTCTTAAATCCTAGATACTTGGGCTTTGCGTCGCAGGCCCGTACGCGCTATGCATGTATCGCGCCCGCCAGGATGGCTGGGCCCTCAGATTCAATCGCGTGTGGTGCATAGGGTGCACGTGGGAGAAGAGGGTTCTGCCTAGGCGGGACCCTCTTTTATTTCTGCCCCACCATGTGTCGGCACGTCCCGTCGCGACCGGTCAGTCCCGACCTGTCGGTCTTTGCGACGGATCTTGCACCCGCAGAATGCGGCCCCAAGTCAGATGGGACAGAACCGATACCGGAGGTCCCATGACACTTAAGCCGAACGTACAGTCCTTCTGGGATGCAGCGACCGGCAGTTGGCAATATGTCTTTCACGATCCGCAAACGAAGGAGGGGGCCATTGTCGACCCGGTCCTCGATTTCGATCCGGCCGATGGCAAGACATCGACAGAGAACGCCGACCGTATCCTCGATTACGTCCGGCAAGCGGGGCTGAAGATCGTCTGGATCCTCGACACCCACCCCCATGCCGATCACTTCTCCGCCGCCGGCTATCTTGGGCAGAAACTCGGGGCGCCGCGGGCCATCGGCGAGAAGGTGGCAGAGATTCAGTCGGTCTGGCGCGACATCTACAACCTGCCGGACGGGTTTCCCGAGGGCACGGGGTATTGGGACCGGGTGTTTGCCGATGGCGACAGTTTCAAGGTGGGTGATATCCCCGTCGACGTCCTGTTCACGCCCGGCCATACGCTGGCCACCATCACTTATGTCGCCGGCGACGCGGCGTTCGTGAACGACACCTTCATGATGCCTGCAAACGGCTCTGCCCGGGCCGATTTCCCCGGCGGCAGTTCCGCGGAACTTTACGACTCGCTTCAGCGCATTCTGTCCCTGCCCGATGCCACGCGCCTTTTCATCGGGCACGACTACCCGGCCGAGGGGGCGGAACCTGCCTGCATAGCGACGGTGGCCGAGCATCGGGCGCGGAACACCCATCTGAAGGATGCCAGCCGGGAGGCGTTCATCACCCTTAGGGATGAGCGGGACGCAACCCTTGGCCTGCCCGATCGGATGTTGGCCGCGCTTCAGGTCAATCTGCGCGGCGGCCAGCTGCCCGAGCCGGAGGCCGATGGGCGATCCTACCTCAAGATACCGCTCAACGCGTTCTGAGCGACACGGGCGTCAGGGCCGGGTCAGGATGATGTCGGGCACGATGCCGGAGGCCGCGATGGCGGCGTTCGCATCGGACCCGGCGAAAAAGCCATAACCCGCAACAAGGGCCGAGGCGACGCCCGCGGCATGGGCGCCAAGAATATCGGTGTGCAGGCTGTCGCCCACCATCACGATCCGTTCGCGGGGGATGTCACCGCCCAGCCGTTCAAAGGCCATGTCGAAGATGTTGGCGAACGGTTTGCCGAAGAAACGCGGCGCGATGCCCGTCGCATCGGCCAGGCGGTGGGCATAGTGCCCCGGTTCGGCCGAGAAACCGGTCTCGCGCGGGGCCACGATGTCGGGGTTGCCGACCCAGACCTCGCGCGGGTTTTCGCGCAGCGCCGCTTCCAGCAAGGCGTGCCGCTCTTCGGTCCAGGCGGCACTGCCGATCAGTAAGAACCCCTCGGCCGCCGCATAGGCGGCCGGATCCTCGGCCAGATACGTGACCTCGATCCCGTCCAGATCTTCCCGTCCACGGGATTCGGTCGCCATGATCCCCCAGCGGCGGGCGGGTGCGGCCCGCACCGCGGCCAGCAGGGTCTTGCGGCTGGAAATGACATCGTCGGGCGCAAAGTCGTAACCCAGCCGGGTGTATTTCTCCATCAGGTCGCCGTGGGGAACGCCCGCAGCGTTGGAGACGACCATCACCCGCTTGCCCGCGGCTTGCAGGTCTGCCACCCGCTCCGGCGTGCCGGGAATGGCGGTCTCCCCGATATTCAGCACCCCGAAGGCATCCAGCAGGAAGACGTCGAAGTCATCGGCGATCTCGGCCAGTGTCTCGACCCGACGGGCGGTCCCGCCGGCCCGTGCGTCTGGCAGCCGTGCGCGAGCAGCCTCGTAAGCCGCGAAGGCCTGTTCCGACGTCATCATCATCTGTTCGCTTCCCGCGGCTGACCCGTGATGCGCCCGCTGATAGGCATCCCCGCCCGCCGGGGCGAGGGGGTGCGTTGTCCCAGCCGCCTATAGCCCGCCCATGTCGCAGACGATCTGCCATTCCTCTTCGGTCACGGGCTGCACCGACAGGCGCGAATTGTTCACCAGCACCATGTCGGCCAGCCGCGGATCGGCCTTGCACATCTCTAGCGTCACCGGTTTGGGCAGCGGCTTGATCGCCTTGATGTCCACGCATTCCCATCGGGGATCGTCGGTCGTGCTGTCGGGATGCGCCTCTGCAATCACCTCGACAATGCCGACGATCGCCTTCTCTTTCAGGGAGTGGTAGAAAAACCCCCGGTCGCCGACCTTCATCGCGCGCATGTTGTTGCGGGCCTGATAGTTGCGGACGCCGTCCCATTCCTCGCCCGCATCGCCCTTGGCGACCTGGTCGTCCCAGCCCCATGTGTTGGGCTCTGACTTGAACAGCCAAAAGGCCATCAGCCGACCACCTTCTTCCATGCCTCGATCATCACGCTGTCGAACAGCCCGGCCTTGGCATAGGGATCGCCCCCGGCCCAGCCTTCGGCGGCGATGCGGTCGGCCACGTCGATGATGACGAGCGAGCCACACATCTCGCCTATGTCATTCAGAAACGGGCCTGCCTGCGCGACGACGCCGGTGTCCGCGATATAGGCTAGATGCGCATCGCGATTGGCCTTGCGGATGTCCAGATGGCCGGGCTTGTCCCGGCAGATCAGTGCGAAAAGGGCCATGTCATTCCTCCTTGAGCGGGCGGCTGAGCAGGATGCGCACAGCCTCTTCGATACTGCGGCGGCCGTCGATCACATGGGCCACGCTTTGGGTGACCGGCATGTCGATGCCCCGGGCGGTTGCGATGGCGGCGACGGCGCGGGCGGTGGCCGCACCTTCGACCGTGATATGCGGGTCGAAATACGCGTTCTGCCCCAGCGCCATGCCATAGCGGAAGTTGCGCGACTGCGCCGAGGTGCAGGTCAGCACCAGATCGCCGAACCCCGACAGGCCCGAGAGCGTCTCTGCCTCTGCCCCATAGGCGCGGGCAAAGCGCTGCATCTCGGTAAAGCCGCGGGTGATCAGGGCGGCGCGCGCGCTTTCGCCCAGCCCGGTGCCGATCACGATGCCAGAGGCGATGGCCATGACGTTCTTCAGCGCCCCGCCCAGTTCCGCCCCGGCGGTGTCCGTGGTCCGGTACAGCCGCAGGGTCGGGGTGGACAGCCCGTCTTGCAGGCGCGCCCCGGTGTCGGGATCGGCGCAGGCCAGTGTCAGCGCCGTGGGCAGGCCGCGCGCGATATCGGCGGCAAAGCTGGGGCCGGTCAGCACCGCCGGGACGGCCGCGGGGCAGGTTTCGGCGATGATCGCGGTCGGCCCGCGCCCGGTGGTCAGATCGACGCCCTTGCAGCAAGCCACCAGCGTGCCGCGGTTCAGGCGTTCGCGATGGGCGGTCAAGACGTCCGACAAGGTTTGCATCGGCACCGCAAGCAGCACCGGGTCGCACGCGCCCAGATCGGCAAGTTCCCCCGATACGGTGATGGTGTCGGGCAGGATGATGTCGTCTAGATAGGGGGTTTCCCGCGTCTTGCGGATCTCGGCGGCGCGGCCCGGGTCCCGCGCCCACAGCGTGACCTGCCGTCCCGCTTGGGCAAAAGCGATGGCCAGCGCCGTTCCGAACGCGCCGGCCCCTGCGATACCGATGCGGCTCATCCCTTGGCTCCTTTCTTTCCCGATCCGACAAGCGCCGGGCTTTGGCTGTCAAGCGGCCAGCGCGGCCGCGCGGCCAGTGTCATGTCATCTGCGTGCCCAAGGCGAAACCGTTCCAGCCCGGCCCAGGCGATCATCGCGGCGTTGTCGGTGCAAAGCCGCAAGGGCGGCGCGACAAAGGGCAAACCGGCCTCTGCCGCCACCTGCTCCAGCGCGTCGCGGATGCTGCGGTTGGCGGCCACGCCCCCGGCCACGGCCAAGGCGGTCAGCCCCTCGGGTGCGGCCGCAATCGCGCGGCGGGCCTTTCGGGCCAGAACGTCGCGCACCGCCGCCTGAAAGCTGGCGCACAGGTCGGCCCGGTCCTGCACGGTGATGCCGCCCTTTTCCGGTAGAATGGCATCGCGCGCCCGCAAAAGCGCCGTCTTCAAACCTGAAAAGGACATGTCACACCCGGGCCGATCCATCAGCGGGCGGGGGAAGGCAAAGCGGGCCGGGTCACCCGCCTCTGCCTCGCGCTCCACCGCCGGGCCGCCGGGTTGCGGCAGGGCCAGCAGCTTCGCGGTCTTGTCGAAGGCTTCGCCGGGCGCGTCGTCGATGGTGCCGCCAAGGCGGGTGAAGTCCTCCACCCCGTCCACGCGCAGGAACTGGCAATGCCCGCCAGAGGCCAGCAGCATCAGGTACGGAAATTCCAACCCGTCGGTCAGCCGCGGGGTCAGCGCATGCCCCGCCAGGTGGTTCACGCCGATCAGCGGCAGCCCCGTGGCCGCCGACAGGCCCTTTGCGCACATCACCCCCGCCAGCACCCCGCCGATCAGGCCGGGGCCCGCCGTGACCGCAATGGCGTCGAGATCGTGCAGGTCCACGCCTGCCTCGGCCAGCGCCTGTTCCACGGCAAGGTCGATCTTCTCGGCATGGGCGCGGGCCGCGATCTCGGGCACCACCCCGCCGAAGGGCGCATGCAGCGCCGTCTGCCCCAGCACGATGGAGGACAGGATTTCGGGCGCCGCGCCGTCGGCCTGCCGCACAACCGCGGCGGCGGTATCGTCGCAACTGCTTTCCAGCCCCAGTATGGTGAGCATCTGCCCCATGTCCTTGCCGTTGCACGCGCGTCGGCAGGCAGGTAACACCACGCAGACCACAGGCACAATCCCGCGAGGTTAAGCCGGCCGTGAACGATGCTCTCCCTCTGTTGCTGCTGACCCGCCCACGGATGCAATCGGACCGCTTCGCCCGCGCCTTTGCGGATCGTTTCGGAACGGGCTTTCAGGTTGTAACCGCGCCGATCATGGAGATTGCGCTGTTCGATACCCCGATCCCGCTCACCGGGGTTGGTGGGCTGGTCTTCACCTCGGAAAACGGGGTGGCGGGCTTTGCGAAGGTGTCCGACCGGCGCGACCTGCCCGCCTATTGCGTGGGGGACCGCACGGCGCAGGCGGCGCGGATGGCGGGCCTGACCGCACGGTCGGCCGCCGGGACGGCCGAGGATCTTGTGACCGCAATTGCCGCTGATCCGCCGGATGGGGGCCTGTTGCATCTGCGCGGGGAACATGCGCGCGGCGATGTCAGCGCGACGCTGGCGGCCAAGGGCCTCGCCGCGATGGAACGTGTCGTCTACGCCCAGCGGGCCCTTTCTCTCCCCGAGGAGGTGTTCGCCGCCGTGGCGCAGGCGCCGTTGACATTGCTTCCGCTGTTTTCGCCGCGCTCTGCGGTTCTGGTGTCCTACCAGCTTGCCGGGCGGTCAGGGCGCCTGGCGCTTGTCACGATGAGCCCCGCGGTGACGGAAGCCTGGGCCGGTCCCGAACCGATTGCGTTGCACGAGGCCGAGCGCCCCGACGCCGCGGCGATGATGGACGGGTTGGGTGCCCTGATCGGGGGCCTCACAGTGCCTTGAGGCCGTTAAGTCGACTCATTATGGTGCGCTACGGCGCAGCATGCGCCATCGGTGTCGAAGCGAATCGAAAGGCGGGGTCCCGTGGCTGAAAACGACGAGAAGAAAGACCCGGAAGAAGTCGCCCTGCCATGGGGCAAGGCCGGGGACGCATCGGCCCCGACAGACGCCAATCCCGAAGAGGTCGTCGACGACGCCGAGGTCGTGCAGGACCAGCCGGCCGAGGCAGAGCAACCTGATCCCGAACCGCAGGACAAGCCCGCGCCCACACCGCCGCAGGCAGCGTCGGCGCCCAGACGGGGCGGTGGGTTCTTCGGCCCTGTTCTGGGGGGTCTTCTGGCGGCCGGGATCGGGTATACGACCGCGCAATACATCCAGCCCGAGGGCTGGACCTTTCCCATGTTGCAAGGCGACAGCGGCGATGCCGCCGCGATCTCTGGCGTGACCGAGGGGCTTTCGGGGATCGAAGACCGGCTTGCCGCGCTTGAGACCCGTCTGGCCGACCTGCCCCAGGGCGACCCGGTGGCGGACCTGACCGCGGCGTTGACGCCGGACCTGGCGGCGCTGAAGACGCAGGTTGCAGAGCTTGGCGACGGGATCACCTCGCTTGACGAGCGCGTCACCGCGATGGATGAGCGTCTCAGCGACATTGCCCGTTCCAGCCTTGCCGCCGCCGATGGTGAGGCTGCCGATGTGATCGCGGGGCTGGAACGCAAGATCGCCACGCTTCAGGACGAGAACGCCAAGCTGAAGGAAACGGCCGCCGTGCTGACGGACGAGGCCGAGGCCGAGATCGGCGCCGTCAAATCGCAGGCGGAACAGGCGCAGGCCCGCGCGGCGATGATGCGCGTCAACGCGGCGCTCGCCAGCGGCAACCCGTTCGGCGACGCGCTGTCGGATTTCGGCAGCACGCAGGTGCCCGACGCGCTGGTCGCGGTCGCCTCGGGCGGGGTGCCGACACTGGCCGAACTTCAGCGCCGCTTCCCCGATGTTGCGCGCGCCGCCCTGGACGTGGCGCTGGCCGAGAAGGCCGGGGCCGCGACCACCGAACGCCTTGGCGCCTTCATTCGCAGCCAGCTTGGCGTGCGGTCGCTGCAACCGCGCGAGGGCGACGATCCCGATGCGGTCCTGTCGCGGGCCGAGGCGTCGCTGGGCGACGGCGATCTGCGCGCCGCCCTGGCCGAACTGGACGCGCTGTCCGACAGCGCCCGTGCCCAGATGTCGGGCTGGATCGAGGATGCAACGGCCCGTGCCGACGCGGTCGAGGCCGCTCAGGCGCTTGAGCAAAGCCTGAACACAAACTGAGGACGCGCGCACTATGCTTTGGTCTCTACTCAAGATACTGATCTTCATCGCCATCGTTGCGGCGCTGACCTTCGGTGCGGGTCTCCTTATGGAAACCGGCTCCGGCATTCGGCTGGCCGTGGCCAATACCGAATTCGTGCTTGGCCCGCTTCAGTCGGTCATCGCGGCGATCCTGCTTGTGGTCGGGGTCTGGCTGCTGTTGAAACTGGCCGGGCTTCTGGTCGCGTTCATCCGCTTCCTGAACGGGGATGAGACGGCGCTGTCGCGCTACTTCACCCGGTCGCGCGAACGTCGCGGCTTTCAGGCGCTGGCCGACGGGATGATCGCGCTGGCCTCGGGCGAGGCGCGGTTGGCGATGTCGAACGCGGCCAAGGCGGAACGGTATCTGCGCCGCCCGGAACTGACCAACCTGCTGAGCGCGCAAGCCGCCGAGATGACCGGCGACAAGTTTCGCGCCACCGAGATCTACAAGAAACTGGTGGCCGACGACCGCACCCGCTTTGTCGGTGTCCGGGGCCTGATGAAGCAGAAGCTGGAAGAGGGCGACACCGATACCGCGCTGAAACTGGCCGAAAAGGCCTTTGCCCTGAAGCCGCGCCACGGGGAGACGCAGGACACGCTGTTGCAGCTTCAGGCCAATGTCGAGGACTGGGGCGGTGCCCGCCAGACGCTGAACGCCAAGCTGCGCCACGGCACCATGCCGCGCGATCTGCACCGGCGCCGCGATGCGGTTCTGGCCCTGTGCCAGGCCCGCCACGCCATGGTCGACGGGAATGAGCCGCGCGCGCGCGATCTGTCGATCGAGGCCAACAAGCTGTCCCCCGATCTGGTGCCCGGCGCGGTGATGGCCGCGCGCGCCCTGATCGAACAGAACAAGCCCAACCTTGCCACCCGTGCGATCAAGCGGGCCTGGTCGGCGCAGCCCCATCCCGAACTGGCCGCCGCCTTTGCCGAGATCGAACCCGATGAAACCCCGGCGGAGCGGATCACCCGGTTCGAGGCGCTGACCCTGGCCAAGGAAACCCTGGACGACCCCGAGACCAAGATGCTGCAGGCAGAGCTGTGCCTGGCCGCCGAAGATTTCCCCGCCGCCCGCAAGGCGCTGGGCGATCTGGCGGAGACCGATCCCACGGTGCGTGTGCTGACCCTGATGGCCGCGGTCGAACGCGGCATGGGGGCCGATGAAAGCGTGGTGCGCGGCTATCTGGCCAAGGCCATCAACGCGCCGCGCGGGCCGCAATGGATCTGCGACAAGTGCGGGACGGTGCATGATGTCTGGCGCGCGGTTTGCAGCAACTGTCAGGGCTTCGACACGCTCAGCTGGAAGCGCGGCCCCGACACCCCGGCGGCGCTGCCCGGGTCGGGCATGCTGCCGCTTCTGGTGGCCGGTTCCAAGCAGGACAACGGCCAAGCGTAACCAAGGGCGAAAAAGGGTCTACACACCGTCTTCGGAGGGTGCTAAAGACCCCGCCACAGTGCCGGTGTAGCTCAGCTGGTAGAGCACGTCATTCGTAATGATGGGGTCGGGGGTTCGAGTCCCTTCACCGGCACCAGTAAAACAACGTAGATAGTTGTATTTACTGAGTAAATTTAATTCAGGTGGCGGAATATCCACCCGAATGGCCCCTTATGCCAGTCGATCAGCAGTGGCGATCGACGGCTCGGCAGCTAATGACTGCATCCACCGGCTTTATCCGATCCCCGCAAGAGGTGACACTACGCCTAAAGCGCGAGCAACCCGGCGCAGAGAGGAATCGGTCGCGCATCTCTTCGAGAGATAGCCGGGAGAGCGGTGGCGGCGTTTCGTCATTCGTGCGGCTTGTGTCGACGTCCTTCTGCGATGACCCGAGTCGTCTTTCTATCCAATGCCACCGCGAGGGAGGCCACAACATGTCCTGCAGCGAAGCCCGTCAGGAATACCAGTTTCGATCCACGCCCCCGTGAGGGGGGGCGAACGGAGGACTGAGTGAGTTATCCGGCCATACGGATGTTTCTATCGTAAGCGGTGCATCCAACGCCCTATTTGACCTTTCTCATTTCGTCTCCACGTCGGACAGGTTGTCGCAAGCTGAGTGATCGATGCACGTGGCTTCGCGGGAATGTTCGTTGAAGGGGGAGACATGCTGGACGGTACGCCGACACGGACGGTCTGGGGGTACGAGGTGGCGACGTCCTCGACAGGACGAAATGTGTGGCCGGAGGCGTTGAAGCAGGTCGTCGCCGCGAAAGTCCTCGACGAAGGGCTCAAGGCAAGTGCTCTCGCCCGTGAGATCAAAGCCAACGAAACGATGGTTTGCCGCTGGGTCAATGATGAGCGAGATCGCCGCGAGAGACAGGAAGGCGGAAGCCCTGAATTTGTCGAGGTCGTCATCTCCGAACCTCAAGCTGATGAAACGGCAGACAATGCGCAATCGGAGGGGGTGGAAGATCATCAGCCCGCTTTCTGCTTGGAACTTTGGGGCATCAGGGTCACGCTCTCTGCAAGCGTGAGCGAAGCTGACATCGCGAAAGTCATACGCGGTATCAGGGCTGCACGATGATCTTCCCTCAGAATGCCTTCAGGGTCTATTTGGCGACCGAGCCCGTAGATTTCCGAAAAGGAATGGATGGGTTGGCGGCCCATGTCATGAACAGCCTGGAACGTGATCCGTTCAGTGGCGAGGTCTTCATTTTCCGGTCAAAGCGCGCAGATCGCCTCAAGATGATCGTTTGGGACGGGACGGGTCTGGTTTTGATCCACAAGCGGATCGAAGGGCGGGGATTTGTGTGGCCATCAGTTCGCCATGGCGTCGTGCAGGTGTCCTCGACCCAGTTCGAGGCCCTTTTTGAGGGTTTGGATTGGCGCAGAATCGCGACGGCCCGCCAGCACCGCCCCGTGGCCATATGACTGAGGGACGCAAGCGGCCTGACGGAATACAAAACGGCATGCGGCCAGCGCCTGAATCCGCGCGGGTCATTCCTCATCGGTACTCTGCCGTACGACGTCGGGAAGCGGTCGCCGCGGGGCACGCGCTTTGGACCAAGGCGCGATCAGCCAGGCTTCCCACTCTGCGGGGTCGTCAGGATCACCGGCATCGCGTTGGGGTGCACCTTGGCCACCCCGGGGTCGGTTGCACGGGCAGGTGAGAAATCCGAAAGGGCGTCCGTCGTTTCGCCATCCTTCTGATGGATGTCATTCGCCGTCGCAGCCAATGCGGTGAGCGGGTGTTCCGGATATTGGTCACTCCGCGATCCGTCTTCTTTCCCTCGAGGTATTTCGGCGGCGTCGGCATGCCCCAGCGCGCCATCGCTAGTTCCCGGCCGTCGTCAGTCGTGCGAACGATGGGGGCCAGCTGGTCGGGGTAGATCGCCGACTGCTCCTGAAGGTTCCCCAGTCGGTCGAGCTCCGGTCTGATGTCGAAGAGCTGGCGCATGGCCTCCTGCGCATTGGTCTGTGAATAGAGATTGCACACGGTGATGTTCTCTTCGTGGTGGCCGAGCGGAAGCATCGGCGAGGTGTAAGTCTCCAACAGTGTGCCATCGGCCAGGACCAGGGGAAATGCCGCCAGCAGGGCGGTCCCGGCTGCCGGATCCCGGAAATAAAGCGCAACGGTATCCGAAAGACTGACCCGACCGCCGGAATGCCAAGCATAGTCGCCTCGCCCGACATGCGTTTCCAACCACAAGTGCATGTCGTTCAGCATGCGGCCCAGACCGTTCTCAGGCACCTCGACACGAACCCGTACGGGAAACGCCTTGTCGTCGATCTTCTGTTGAGGGGTCGAGCGGCGAGACATGGGCCAGAACATTGCGCGAACGCCGAAGTCTGTCAACGTTGGCTATCTGCGCAACTCTGCCTTCAGTAGGCCCCTCAGAAGCCCGCTAGGCGACCTTATTCTTCCTCACCGCGCGGGCGCAACACTTCGCGGGTAAAGCGAAATGTTGATGGTAAACCCGGCTCTTTGCGGACCTTTAGCGTTCGGTTCAATTGCCGCAGCCGCAGCCTGCATAGCTGCCGTTCGCGAAGACGACGAGACTATGCGCATTCGGGCAATATGTGATCGCTTTCTCAAGAATATTTCGATCCAAATGTCAGGCGCCAATAAAGGAAACGCACCCCGTAGGGCGCGCTTCAATGTGGTGCTACTTCGAGCTTGTTAACGGCTCGACCGCGAATTCTGAACACTATATTTTTGGCACACACCAGCTACGCTTTCAAGTTGCATCTCATTCGAGTGCAAGGAATCCTGTTCGAGATCGTAATTTGGATGGTGAATATGCGTTTGGGTCTCGATATTGGAACGAACTCTATCGGCTGGTGGCTTTACGAAACTGATGGTGCCAAGGCTGACGCCCCGATCACAGGTGTGATAGGCGGCGGAGTTCGCGTTTTCTCAGACGGTCGGGAACCGTCCTCTGAGACAAAAATTGGTCCGCCTTTGGCAGTTAAAAGGCGGACAGCCCGAGCCATGCGTCGCCGCCGTGATCGGTACCTGCGTCGCCGCGCTACGTTGATGAAGGTTCTGGCCAGTGCGGGGCTGATGCCCGCCGATCCAGCCGAGGCGAAGAGGTTGGAGGCGTTGGATCCCTACGAGCTACGGACAACCGGCCTGGACGCGGCTCTGCCGCTGACGCACCTGGGCCGGGCGCTGTTTCATATCAACCAGCGACGCGGCTTCAAATCCAACCGCAGGACGGATCGCGGCGACAACGAAAGCGGCAAAATCAAGGACGCAACCGCGCGACTGGAGCAGGAGATGCTGACCAGCGGTGCCCGCACCTACGGCGAATTCCTGCACATGCGGCGCCGGCGTGCTACTGACCCGCGAAATGTGCCCACCGTGCGGACCCGCCTCTCCATTGCCAAACGGGATGGGCCGGACGGCAAGGAGGAAGCAGGGTATGATTTCTACCCCGACCGCAAACATCTCGAGGAAGAATTTCACAAACTCTGGTCGGCCCAGGCGAGCTATCACCCCGAGCTGACCGATGAACTGCGCGACCTCGTGTTCGAGAAGATATTCTTTCAGCGCCCACTTAAAGAACCGAAGGTTGGGCTTTGTCTGTTCACGGCCGAGGAGCGTTTGCCAAAGGCCCATCCCTTGACCCAGCGCCGCGTGCTTTTCGAAACCGTCAATCAGTTGCGCGTGACGGCAGACGGGAGGGAGAAACGCCCTCTGACCCTCGAGGAACGCG
Organism: Rhodovulum sp. P5; assembly: GCF_002079305.1. NCBI lineage: Bacteria > Pseudomonadati > Pseudomonadota > Alphaproteobacteria > Rhodobacterales > Paracoccaceae > Rhodovulum > Rhodovulum sp. P5. Next base: position 2,320,579 of record NZ_CP015039.1, on the reverse strand, counting down.
ACCTGATCATCCACGCACTGGACAACAAGAAGCCCACAGCTTCGTTGAAATCCATGACCATGAAACTGCCGGCGCTGGCGAAGGTCTTGAAACTGCGCGACGGAGAGCGGTTCACCTTGGAAACCAGCGTGCGCGACGCCATCGCCTGCGACCCGGTCCGCGCCAGTCTCTCCCATCCCGACCGTTTCGGCTCGCGCTGGTCCGTTTTGGAGCCCGACGCGCAATGGGAGGTGATCTCACGAACCCGAAAGGTGCAAAGCGATGCAGATCACGCTGCGTTGGTAGAGTGGCTTATGCAAGAGCATGGGCTCGAGCGCGACCACGCGGAGGGGACCGCAAAGGCGCCGCTTCCCGAGGGCTATGGCCGATTGGGCCTGACGGCGACGACTCGAATTCTGGACAGGCTAAAGACCGATGTCGTGACTTATGCCCAAGCGGTCGCCGCCTGTGGCTGGCACCATTCGGATAAGCGGACGGGCGAGTGCCTAGACCGCCTGCCATACTATGGCGAGGTGCTGGACCGGCATGTCATTCCGGGAACCTATGATGAAAACGACGATGACATCACGCGCTTTGGCCGCATAACCAATCCGACCGTGCATATCGGGCTCAATCAGCTTCGGCGGGTGGTGAATAAGATCATCGAGGTTTACGGGAAACCCGATCAGATCGTCGTCGAACTGGCGCGGGAACTGAAGCAATCCGAGCAGCAAAAAAAGGATGCAATGAAGCGCATCCGCGACACGACTGAGGCCGCGAAGAAAAGGAGTGAAAAGCTTGAAGAACTCGGGATCGAAGACAACGGCCGCAACCGGATGCTCCTGCGGTTGTGGGAGGATCTGAACCCCGACGATGCGATGCGGCGGTTCTGTCCCTATACGGGCAAGCGCATCTCTGCCGCCATGATCTTTGACGGCAGCTGCGATGTTGATCACATCCTGCCCTATTCGCGCACTCTGGATGACAGTTTCGCCAATCGGACGCTTTGCCTACGTGAAGCCAACCGCGAAAAGCGCAATCAGACCCCATGGAAAGCCTTTGGTGGCACCCCGAAATGGGACGCCATCGAAGCCAACCTGAAGAACCTGCCCGAAAACAAGCGCTGGCGCTTTGCCCCGGACGCAATGCAGCGGTTCGAAGGCGAGAATGATTTTCTTGACCGGGCGCTGGTGGATACGCAATACCTCGCCCGGATATCGCGCACCTATCTGGACACGCTCTATACCAAGGGCGGCCATGTGTGGGTCGTGCCCGGACGATTAACCGAAATGCTGCGACGGCATTGGGGGCTGAACTCCCTGTTGAGTGACAAGGATCGCGGCGCGGTCAAGGCCAAGAACCGCACCGATCACCGTCACCACGCCATCGACGCCGCCGTGGTCGCCGCCACGGACCGCAGCTTGCTCAACCGGATCAGCCGCGCCGCCGGCGAGGGCGAAGAGGCCGGCCAGTCCGCTGAGCTTATCGCCCGTGATACGCCACCGCCCTGGGAAGGCTTTCGCATTGATCTCGAGGTTCAGCTCGGCAGGATCGTCGTTAGCCATCGCGCAGATCACGGTCGGATCGACAAACAGGTTCGCAAGCTGGGGCGCGCCAGCACAGCCGGTCAGTTGCACCAGGAGACGGCCTATTCCATCGTCGATGACATTCATGTTGCCAGCCGAAGCGATTTGTTGAGTGTCAAGCCTGCGCAGCTGCTGGATGAGCCGGGCCGAAGTGGCCAGGTGCGAGACCCCCAGTTGCGAAAGGCGTTGCGCGTTGCGACCGCGGATAAGACCGGCAAGGACTTTGAGAAGGCCCTACGCGAATTCGCAGCCAAGCCAGGGCCATATCAAGGCATCCGCCGGGTACGGATCATCAAGCCATTGCAAGAGCAGGCGCGCGTTCCTGTGCCCGCGCAGGACCCGATCAAGGCCTACCAGAGCGGCAGCAACCACGTGTTCGAGATCTGGAGGCTTCCACACGGAAAGATCGAAGCGCAGGTCATCACGACCTTCGAAGCCCATACCCTCGAAGGCGATAAGCGGCCCCACCCGGCGGCAAAGCGTCTATTGCGTGTTCACAAAGGCGACATGGTTGCACTGGAACGGAACGGACGAACGGTCGTCGGACATGTTCAGAAAATGGACATTGCAAACGGCTTGTTCATCGTTCCGCATAACGAGGCGAACGCCGATACGCGAAACAACGACAGATCCGACCCGTTCAAATGGATTCAAATCGGCGCTCGGCCTGCGGTCGCATCCGGGATTCGCCGCGTATCTGTCGATGAAATTGGCCGCCTTCGCGACGGAGGCGCCAAGCCCATATAGACCGGAGTCGCCCGAATCGGTAAAACATGCCAACCTTCCAATGGCTTGGAGGGTGAAGGTATGGATCAGATCGTGGATATCTCGACCGACGGTCGGCATCTCTCGCGCGACCGTGGCTTCATGAAAGTCAGCGAAGGCTCGGAAGAAATCGGTCGTATCCCGCTCGACCAGATCGCCGGGGTAATCGTGCACGCTCACGGGACCACATGGTCCACCTCACTCTTGACCGAACTCGCCGATCGCGGAGCTCCGGTCGTCTTGTGTGGGCCGAACCACGCCCCCAAATCTGTTCTCCTCCCTCTCGAGGGGCATCATGCCCAGGGTGCCCGTCTACGTGCCCAATGGCAGGCCAAAGCCCCACTTCTGAAGCAGGCTTGGAAACAGGTCGTGATCTGCAAGATCGCCATGCAGGCCGCCGCTCTGGAGGCCATGGGCGAGGCTCACGCACCGGTCGCCATGCTCAAACGCAAGGTGACGAGCGGCGACAATTCCAATGTCGAAGCGCAAGCCGCCCGGTACTACTGGCCCCGCATGATGGGTGAGGAGTTTCGACGGGATCGCACGGCACCCGATCTAAATGCGCTGTTGAACTACGGATACACCGTACTGCGGGCCGCCACCGCCCGTGCCGTCGTAGCCGCCGGGTTGCATCCCACCATCGGACTGCACCATTCGAACAGGGGGAACGCCTTCGCCCTAGCAGATGACCTGATGGAGCCATTCCGCCCCCTGGTCGATTGCTGCGTTCGCGGGCTTGCGGAACGAAATGGACCAGAGGTTGATAGCGAGGCCAAAACGGCATTGGCCCGGCTTATCGCCCTTGATCTGCCCTTGGGCGGCGGCTTGACACCAGTGTCCGTAGCGCTTGGCAAACTCGCCGTTTCGCTGGGCCAGAGCTTTGAGACCGGACGCCTGAACCTTGCCCTGCCTTCGCCGCCCGATGCTCTTACCCTTGCGGGGTTGGGGTCATGACCACTGCACCTGTCTACCTGTCTGGATACCGAATCATGTGGATTCTCGTGATGTTTGATTTGCCCACCGACACCAAGCCGCAGCGGAAGGCGGCGACGGACTTCCGGAACTTCCTGCTGGATGAAGGGTTCGAGCGCAGCCAGTTCTCGGTCTACGCACGCTTCGTCAACGGCAAAGAGGCGTTCCAGACGCGCGTGAACCGAATTGAGCGACATCTGCCCGACAAGGGCGACATCCAGATCCTCAACTTCACCGACCGGCAATATCGTGATATCGTTCACTTCTCCGATCAGGGCCGCAGGGCGGCCCGGAAGAATCCAGAACAACTGGCGCTGTTTTGATGAAGACTCTTCGGTTTGCCTTACCCGTCCCCTCCCAAAGTTCCTTTGATTTCAGGAGCTTGGAAGAGGAACAAGTTTAGCTGTTCAGAATTCGAGGTCCAGCCGCAACGCTCGCGACGCGCAGCAACAGCGCGTGAAAGTTTAGCTGTTCAGAATTCGAGGTCCAGCCGCAACCGAAATGATCGGGTTCGCTGAAATGGGCATAGTTTAGCTGTTCAGAATTCGAGGTCCAGCCGCAACGATCACGGACAGGAAGGCATTGCGGACGACAGTTTAGCTGTTCAGAATTCGAGGTCCAGCCGCAACTCGACCACGTCGTGACGCACGGCGCCCGGGAGTTTAGCTGTTCAGAATTCGAGGTCCAGCCGCAACCATGGACAACGATTTCGGTGGGCTGCCTAAAGTTTAGCTGTTCAGAATTCGAGGTCCAGCCGCAACTCGCGGTCGCGGCGGACGATATCTCGGACGAGTTTAGCTGTTCAGAATTCGAGGTCCAGCCGCAACAGCAACTGGCCCAGGTGCCACGCCTGATCGAGTTTAGCTGTTCAGAATTCGAGGTCCAGCCGCAACGCAACGGGGCAGAGAGCGAGGGGGACGGAAGTTTAGCTGTTCAGAATTCGAGGTCCAGCCGCAACTGATCCACGATCTGTTCACGGCACAATCAGAGTTTAGCTGTTCAGAATTCGAGGTCCAGCCGCAACACCTTCCGGCCCAGGCGCGCGCCCTCCTACAGTTTAGCTGTTCAGAATTCGAGGTCCAGCCGCAACCGCGCATCGTCATAGATCTCGCGCTGTGCAGTTTAGCTGTTCAGAATTCGAGGTCCAGCCGCAACTGGCCCGAACGCGTCGCGCGCGCCCCTTGAGTTTAGCTGTTCAGAATTCGAGGTCCAGCCGCAACTGGCCCGAACGCGTCGCGCGCGCCCCTTGAGTTTAGCTGTTCAGAATTCGAGGTCCAGCCGCAACTTAGCGGGGGGCCTGCACCCCCATCATGGCAGTTTAGCTGTTCAGAATTCGAGGTCCAGCCGCAACTCCGGACAGGATGAAATCGACGGCCGCGGCAGTTTAGCTGTTCAGAATTCGAGGTCCAGCCGCAACAGAGGTCGGTGCCTTTTGCCGCGCTCTGGCAGTTTAGCTGTTCAGAATTCGAGGTCCAGCCGCAACTTTTTCGTACCGGTGACGAAGGTGAAGAACAGTTTAGCTGTTCAGAATTCGAGGTCCAGCCGCAACTCAGGCGGATGAGCTTCGACCCGCCCTCGAGTTTAGCTGTTCAGAATTCGAGGTCCAGCCGCAACGAAGCCCTTCAGTGTGGCGTCCAGCAGATCAGTTTAGCTGTTCAGAATTCGAGGTCCAGCCGCAACCGTCTGGCGAACGACTTCCCCGAGGCCTGCAGTTTAGCTGTTCAGAATTCGAGGTCCAGCCGCAACGTGGCCGAAGGCAACCCGTTTGGTGACCTGAAGTTTAGCTGTTCAGAATTCGAGGTCCAGCCGCAACTCCCGGTGGACGCGGCCGAGGCCGACGATCAGTTTAGCTGTTCAGAATTCGAGGTCCAGCCGCAACGCCCACCCCGCATGGGTCAGCGCGCCGCCCAGTTTAGCTGTTCAGAATTCGAGGTCCAGCCGCAACGATCAGCACGCCAACACTGACGGTGACCGGAGTTTAGCTGTTCAGAATTCGAGGTCCAGCCGCAACCCGCAAAGGCGGCCATCGCTGCCTGCACCCAGTTTAGCTGTTCAGAATTCGAGGTCCAGCCGCAACTCCGTGACCGGCCAACCCTTGTCGGCATCGAGTTTAGCTGTTCAGAATTCGAGGTCCAGCCGCAACGCGCCAGCAACAGGCGCGCGATCCACTTCTAGTTTAGCTGTTCAGAATTCGAGGTCCAGCCGCAACGCCGCAGGTCGCCTTCTGGACGGCAGGGCGAGTTTAGCTGTTCAGAATTCGAGGTCCAGCCGCAACTGTCAGGCTTGTGATGCGTGTTGGTCATTTAGTTTAGCTGTTCAGAATTCGAGGTCCAGCCGCAACAACGCCGCGCGACAGTGTCGTGAGGCAAGGAGTTTAGCTGTTCAGAATTCGAGGTCCAGCCGCAACCCCCTTACGCACAAGAACCACCACCCCCAGAGTTTAGCTGTTCAGAATTCGAGGTCCAGCCGCAACGGTGCGGCCAATGACCCCGTCCGAGGTGCAAGTTTAGCTGTTCAGAATTCGAGGTCCAGCCGCAACTGGCCGGTCCATCCCTGTCGCCAGCAGCTTAGTTTAGCTGTTCAGAATTCGAGGTCCAGCCGCAACTGTCGAGGGGCGCGTTCGCGTCAACGGTGGAGTTTAGCTGTTCAGAATTCGAGGTCCAGCCGCAACGCTGCCGATACACTCCAGCTCGACCGCGTGAGTTTAGCTGTTCAGAATTCGAGGTCCAGCCGCAACACATCCAGCAACTTGATCAACTTTACAAGAGTTTAGCTGTTCAGAATTCGAGGTCCAGCCGCAACGTACCTTTTGGCCGTGGTTTATGTGGGGGAAGTTTAGCTGTTCAGAATTCGAGGTCCAGCCGCAACGCCGACATACGGTTCGTGTTGCAACGCCGGAGTTTAGCTGTTCAGAATTCGAGGTCCAGCCGCAACGCCAGCGGCCTGCCGGACATGTCCGACCCCAGTTTAGCTGTTCAGAATTCGAGGTCCAGCCGCAACAAAAGTCCGCCTTCATCTGGCTGACATTCAAGTTTAGCTGTTCAGAATTCGAGGTCCAGCCGCAACTGGCCAAGGCCGATGCGGGTGCGGGGGGTGAGTTTAGCTGTTCAGAATTCGAGGTCCAGCCGCAACGCCGACATACGGTTCGTGTTGCAACGCCGGAGTTTAGCTGTTCAGAATTCGAGGTCCAGCCGCAACGCCAGCGGCCTGCCGGACATGTCCGACCCCAGTTTAGCTGTTCAGAATTCGAGGTCCAGCCGCAACATTTCCAGGCCCGCCCTGAGCTTCCGAGAGAGTTTAGCTGTTCAGAATTCGAGGTCCAGCCGCAACCGTGCGGTCATCCGAAACGGCTGCCTTGTAAGTTTAGCTGTTCAGAATTCGAGGTCCAGCCGCAACCGCAGCAGTTCCACCATCTCGGCGTCGAGGAGTTTAGCTGTTCAGAATTCGAGGTCCAGCCGCAACGAGGAGCATGCCCGCTTTCACGATCATATCAGTTTAGCTGTTCAGAATTCGAGGTCCAGCCGCAACGGCTTCCTTCATGCCATCATCATCCACCACAGTTTAGCTGTTCGGAATTCGAGGTCCAGCCGCAACCGCCATAGCCAACCGTCATCGTCGCGCGGAAGTTTAGCTGTTCAGAATTCGAGGTCCAGCCGCAACGGCTCGAGCGAGAACGCTTCGAGCGTGAGAGTTTAGCTGTTCAGAATTCGAGGTCCAGCCGCAACGAAGGGCATCGGGGAAATGGTGGCCAACGAGTTTAGCTGTTCAGAATTCGAGGTCCAGCCGCAACATCAGCGGCCCAGGCCACGATATCGTCCACAGTTTAGCTGTTCAGAATTCGAGGTCCAGCCGCAACATGCACGACACCATCGTCGCCATGCGCGAGAGTTTAGCTGTTCAGAATTCGAGGTCCAGCCGCAACTCCCCACCGCCCGTCCCGCTGCCCCTGCCCAGTTTAGCTGTTCAGAATTCGAGGTCCAGCCGCAACTCACCGCTTCGCTCCATCCAGCAGGTGGTCAGTTTAGCTGTTCAGAATTCGAGGTCCAGCCGCAACTTCAACGAACTGATCCTTGAGGCGCAGGCCAGTTTAGCTGTTCAGAATTCGAGGTCCAGCCGCAACGACATGCGCAGCTATTTCCCTGAGCATGGGAGTTTAGCTGTTCAGAATTCGAGGTCCAGCCGCAACCGGTAGGGGATGCCTATGAAGCGGTCCGAAGTTTAGCTGTTCAGAATTCGAGGTCCAGCCGCAACTTGCGGTCATGCCGAAAACCCGCTCCGCACAGTTTAGCTGTTCAGAATTCGAGGTCCAGCCGCAACAAGACGGGATGACGGTGCTTGAGGGGGCTGAGTTTAGCTGTTCAGAATTCGAGGTCCAGCCGCAACGCGGAATATCTGCGGTGGTGGCGGGCGCTGAGTTTAGCTGTTCAGAATTCGAGGTCCAGCCGCAACTCTTCGTCCTGCGCCCACCGACCGGCGCCGAGTTTAGCTGTTCAGAATTCGAGGTCCAGCCGCAACCGTGCCGGTCGAGACCCTGGACCGCATGGAAGTTTAGCTGTTCAGAATTCGAGGTCCAGCCGCAACTTCTTCCAGTGCTTGAGCCCTATCAGCGCGAGTTTAGCTGTTCAGAATTCGAGGTCCAGCCGCAACTCCATCGCATCGGAGAGCTTGCTGGTCGCTAGTTTAGCTGTTCAGAATTCGAGGTCCAGCCGCAACATCGAGGCAAAGTGGGGCCCGCAGCCGGTCAGTTTAGCTGTTCAGAATTCGAGGTCCAGCCGCAACCAGCCCACTCATCGGCTTGTCATCGACCATAGTTTAGCTGTTCAGAATTCGAGGTCCAGCCGCAACGGAAGGAAGCCGAAAACGGCAGTCCTGAACAGTTTAGCTGTTCAGAATTCGAGGTCCAGCCGCAACATTCCGCCCCTTACACGGCCACCAGATCGGAGTTTAGCTGTTCAGAATTCGAGGTCCAGCCGCAACCCTTCGAGGTCTCCGACCATGCCGTGCTGCAGTTTAGCTGTTCAGAATTCGAGGTCCAGCCGCAAACCCGCGGCCCGCGCCCTCTACATGGGCTGTAGTTTAGCTGTTCAGAATTCGAGGTCCAGCCGCAACAGACGACATTGCCATCATCGACACCCGCGAGTTTAGCTGTTCAGAATTCGAGGTCCAGCCGCAACCAGGCCCACCGCGCCGAGTTTCGCAGGCCTAGTTTAGCTGTTCAGAATTCGAGGTCCAGCCGCAACGCCCCGACTGGCAAGATCAGCGCAATCGGCAGTTTAGCTGTTCAGAATTCGAGGTCCAGCCGCAACTCTGCGAGAAGTTGGCCGCAAAACGGCGGCAGTTTAGCTGTTCAGAATTCGAGGTCCAGCCGCAACGGCCAGCAGCACGTCGAGCGCGGCCTCGTTAGTTTAGCTGTTCAGAATTCGAGGTCCAGCCGCAACCGTAGTGGTTGTGCTTCGCGGCCTCGAAAAGTTTAGCTGTTCAGAATTCGAGGTCCAGCCGCAACGAACTGCACCTCCACCCGTTGGCGGAACCCAGTTTAGCTGTTCAGAATTCGAGGTCCAGCCGCAACGCACGCCCGCGAAGCCGTGGGCGAGGAAACAGTTTAGCTGTTCAGAATTCGAGGTCCAGCCGCAACCGTGCCGGGGCAGATGTCCTGCGAGTGATAAGTTTAGCTGTTCAGAATTCGAGGTCCAGCCGCAACCTTGCCGAGAACATGTCCATTGCGCTGGCCAGTTTAGCTGTTCAGAATTCGAGGTCCAGCCGCAACGGGCAGAATGGGCGTTTGAGCGGCCGCAAAAGTTTAGCTGTTCAGAATTCGAGGTCCAGCCGCAACTGCGAAGGTTCCACGATGCAGGCATCTTCACAGTTTAGCTGTTCAGAATTCGAGGTCCAGCCGCAACGTCACCGCCGGTCCGTGGGCGCGACCGGAAAGTTTAGAGCGTCGGCCTTGAAATCTGAATCGGCGGGGTTCTCAGGGGACGGATTTTGTGATTCACCATATGTTGAGGTGGATCATGGGCAAATCGCTATCACTGGACATTCGTGAGCGTGTTGTGGCTCTGGTTGATGACGGCCTTTCTTGCCATGAAGCTGGGCGGCGTTTGCGGATATCAGCAGCAAGCGCTGTGCGGATCATGCAACGCAAGAGGCGAACGGGAGGGGTGAAGGCCGCGCCCCAGGGGCGCCCGCGCGGTAGCAAGCTCGACAGGGTCTCGGACTGGCTCAAATCGCGCGTTGAAGCCGAGCCGGACATCTCTATGCCTGAGCTGGCCGAGGCGTTGAAGCTGGAACACGACCTCACCGCCACTCCGGCGATGCTATCGCGCCATCTGATCCATCGCCTTGGGTTCACATATAAAAAAATCGCTGATCGCGACGGAGCGGCTGCGCAAGCGGGTGCGCGCCGCCAGATACGAGTGGCAGCACCGCCGGATGCCGAGGATGCGGTCTGAGCCGCATCGGCTGGTCTTCATCGATGAAACAGCCGTCACGACCAAGATGACACGGCTGCGGGGCAGGTCCGCCCGCGGCACCCGACTGGAAGCGGATGCTCCCTTCGGCCATTGGCGCGCGCAAACCTTCATCGCAGGTCTGCGGATCGACGAACTCAGCGCGCCCTGGGTGCTGGATGGACCCATGAACCGGGCCGCGTTCGATATCTACATCGAGACCCAACTGGCCCCGACCTTGCAGCCGGGCGATGTGGTGATCGCCGACAACCTGTCGTCGCACAAATCGGCTCACGTGCAGGAGATCCTGAAGTCGCAAGGCAGTTGGCTGCTATTCCTGCCGCCGTACTCGCCCGACCTGAACCCTGTATGGATGGCTCCTGCATGGCAAGGGGTTTGTGAGCTTCCGGCGGCTGGTCGGCTGCGGCCATGTATTCGGCGTCCCGTTGCAGCAAATTTGCTGCGCGCCATGATGAATTTCCGCGTCGGCTGAAGGCTCCCACTCAATCGAACGCGCTCTACGGCGCTTCGGATTCATCGGGGTGTTCCTGTTCGCCGTTTCCGTCAGTTCGCCATCACCTCACGTTGCGCCTTACCATTCCGTCAGACCGGTCTCAGCCGGGCATCGCCCCGAGCCGCGGCCTGTAGCTCGTTCCATCGCGCAGAAGCGCGTAGATCGTCCGCGCCATGCGGTTCGCCAGCGCGATCGCGACGACCCTGGTTTCCTTTGTCGCCAGCTTCCGCGACAGCCAGTCCGTCCCAGGGTTTCGGAGCCTGCGGCGAACCATGATTTGCGCCATAGCGCCCAGGTACAGCAGCCGTCGAATGTAACGGTTGCCCATCTTCGAGATACCGCCGCTTCGGGGCTTTCCGCCTGTCGAATGCTGCTTCGGCGTCAGGCCGAGCCAGGCGGCGTAGTCCCGTGCGGAGCCAAAATTGCTGACATCGGGCGTCGTTGCGGCGATCGCCGTTGCTGTCAGCACGCCCACGCCAGGGATCGATGCCAACCGTAGGCTCACCTCGTTCTGCCGGTGCACCTCCTCGATCTCGTCAGTCAGCCGGTCGATCCGTTCTTGCGTTTCCGCCAGCTGATCGAACAGCGCCTGAAGCGGAAGGCGCGCGGGCTCGGGCACTTTGACCAGTTCCTCTCCCAGGCTCGCGACGCGCTTCGATCCTTTTGCTGTTACGATCCCGAACTCTGCCATGTGGGCGCGGATCGCGTTGCCCACCTGAGTAACTTGCCCGACCAGGAAATCCCGCGCCCGGTGCAGCACGAGCGCCGCGGAGTCCGCCTCGCTCTTCACGGGAACGAACCGCATCGACGGGCGCGTCACCGCCTCGCAGATCGCCTCGGCATCGGCCGCATCCGTCTTGTTGCGCTTGACGTAGGGCTTCACGTAGGACGGCGGCATCAGCCGCACTTCGTGGCCCATCTCTTGCAACTGTCGCCCCCAGTGATGGGCCCCGGAACAGGCCTCCATGCCGATCAGGCAGCCTTGGCGGCCCTCGAAGAATGCCAGAAATTGGCTCCGCCGGAGTTGGCGCCGCACTACGACCTTCCCGTCGTTATCGACGCCATGGACCTGGATGACATTCTTGGCGAGATCGATGCCGGCTGTGTTAACTTCGAACATGGATGGCTCCTCAAGTTGGGACAATGACACCCCATCATGGCGCATCGCGACGCCGGGAGCAGGAGCCATCCACACCATCAATCGAAATGGCATACTCGAAGCTCAAGGCACACCTGCGACGGCTCAAGGCCCGAACTTTCGACGCGCTCTTCCAATCCGTTGCCCAAACCTGCGACCTCTTCCCACCAGACCAGTGCCGAAACCTCTTCAAGGCTGCAGGATATGTTGCAGATTAAATGGACGATGCTCTAGCTGTTCAGAATTCGAGGTCCAGCCGCAACTGGCACGAAAGACGCCACCGCTGCGATGCAAGTTTAGCTGTTCAGAATTCGAGGTGCCCATTCCGGGGTGACCCGCCCCGGGATTCCGGGCCATCCGCCCACCCCCGTGTGCGTTGCTGCGAGGCGATCTGCAGCGGGCTACCGTTCCGGACTTTTTGACCGGGAAGGAGCCATATAAAGGGATTGTACCGACCCAGTGAAATCCTGCTCATGCTACAAGGAGGAAAACGTAGCGACGAGTGGACAATTGGACGACAACATCAAGCGCTGGACGGCGAAGCGTAAATCTGCACTGGTCATCGAGATCATTCAGGGGAAGACGACGGTAGCGGAGGCCAGCCGGACCTATGATCTGGCCCCCTCCGAGATCGAGTACTGGGTGGACGATGCCCGCAAGGGGATGGAGAATGCGCTGCGTGCCAATCCGCTCGATGTGCGCCAGGAATACGAGAAGCAGCTCCGCGATCTGTGAGGCAAGCCTATGGCGAGGCGATGCTGGAACTGCGTGCTCGAAAAAAGTTCCAGGCCCTCATGGTGAGGCATTGAGCCGCCACCGGTTCGAGGCCAATGCCGAACGGAGGACGACAATTGATCCGGACGCTTCATGAGGGCCTGCTTGCTGACGGGATTGCCGTGCCGCTGACCAAGCTCTGTGCGTGGTTCGGTGTGCCGCGCCGGACGGTCTACTACAAGCCGGTGAAGTCGGCCCCGCGGATCGATCCCCGTTTCGCAGAGCCGATCAAGGCGATGATCGAGGAGAACCCGTCGTTCGGGTATCGGACAGTGGCCTGGCTTCTCGGTTTCAACAAGAACACGGTGCAGCGGGTCTTTCAGATCAAGGGTTGGCAGGTTCGGAAACGTCCTGTCGGCGCCCGACCAAGGATCGAGGCCCTTCCCTGGTTGCGACCGCGCCGAACGAGCGCTGGTCTACGGACATGGCCCGTGTCTGGGCCGGCAAGGACGGCTGGGCCACGTTGGCCCTGGTGATGGATTGCCATACGCGCGAGCTCCTCGGCTGGCATCTTTCCCGTTCCGGCAAAGCCACGACAGCGGCCTCCGCCCTTGAGCATGCCCTGATCGCCCGGTTCGGCACGCTTGGCCGTGTCGAAGTCCCGTTCCTTCTGCGGAGCGACAACGGCCTGGTCTTCACCTCGCGAAAATACACGGCGCTCGTTCGAAGCTATGGCCTGCGACAGGAGTTCATCACGCCACACTGCCCACAGCAGAACGGCATGATGGAAAGGCTGATCCGATCCCTGAAGGAGCAGTGCGTGCATCGGCAGCGTTTCGAAAGCCTCGCGCATGCCAGCCGCGCGATCGGCGACTGGATCCAGTTCTACAATCACCGGCGCCCGCACCAGGCGCTTGCCATGCGCACACCTTCAGAGGCATTCAGAATAGCGGCTTAACCTGAGCAGATTCCGCTGGGTCGATACACTGATGGCACCGAGGCCGCCGAGTCCCATTTCCCATCGCCTGCCGTGAACGGTCACGCGCAAGACCCATTGCCCATCCACGGGCGACCGCTCCACCAACCAGAGCCCCGCGCCGTCGGCGTATTTTCCGGGGCCAGAACTCTTCACGAACGCGGCCGAAAGCTTGTGCTTGGCGGGAATTTCTCGTCCCCCTGAGTATCCACCTCTACATATGGTATACCGTGGGCACGAGTGAAACAGCCTGAGACACTTAAGTTACAGTTTTTATGTACTATTCGTCAGTTTTGGACTGGCAGGAAACATCAATAATATTGAGCTTCAATGCTCTTCACCGGCACCACTTCCCACAAGAAGTGACCCCTTATGGACCTGTGTGGCCCGCCCGGGCTGCATGGAACTTGGGCGGATGTCGAGATTGGCCGCAACCAAGCGGGCATCCGTCGCTTTGTGTCTTCACCTTCGGATTTTTTGCTCTAGGCTCCCGCCTGCATGTCAGCCTGTCTGACACATCAATGCGTAGGATTTCAGTGCCGAACCGCAGCGGGCCTGCCGTTTTCGACGGCCACAACGACATTCTGTTCGAGCTTGATCGCGCCGGCGGGCCGCCGGTGGCGGACCGGTTCCTGACCGGGCTTCACACCCATATCGATCTGCCCAAGGCGCGGGCCGGGGGGCTTGGCGGGGGACTTTTCGCGATCTTCGTGCCCTCCGATACCGGTCTCGATCAGGACGACGGGATGCGCCAGGCCGCCTATGATCTGCCCCTGCCGGACCCGGTTCCGCAAGCGCAGGCGCTTTCGACCGTTCTGCGGCAGGCGGCGATCCTCTTCCGGCTGGAGGAGCTGGGTGCCCTGACGCTCTGCCGAAGCGTCGCGGATATCCGGGCCGCGATGGCGTCGGGCCAGATCGCGGCGGTGATGCATATCGAAGGGGCCGAGGCGATCGACCCCGATCTGCACGCGCTCGATCTGCTCTACCGGGCCGGGCTGCGGTCGCTTGGCCCGGTGTGGAGCCGACCGACGATCTTTGGCGAGGGGGTGCCGTTCCGCTTTCCATCGGACGGCGATACCGGCGGCGGCCTGACCGAGGCCGGCATCCGGCTGGTCAAACGCTGCAACGCACTGCGCATCCTTGTCGATGTCTCGCATCTGAACATGGCCGGGTTCTGGGATGTCGCAAAGCATTCGGACGCGCCGATCGTGGCCACCCATTCCAACGCCCATGCAATGACGCCCCATGCCCGCAACCTGACCGATGCGCAGCTTGAAACCATCGCGGCGAGTGACGGGATGGTCGGGCTCAACTTCGCGGCGGCCTTCCTGCGTCCGGACGGGCGAATGGTGGACACCGGGCTTGACGACATGCTGCGGCACCTTGACCATCTGCTGGAAAAACTTGGGGAGACTCGCGTGGGGCTTGGGTCCGATTTCGACGGCGCGACGATCCCATCGGCCATCGGCTCGGCCGCGGGGCTGCCCGTGCTGCGGCAGGCGATGGCCGATCATGGGTTCGGGGACGACTTGATCGAACGGATTTGCCACGGCAACTGGTTACGCGTTCTGGAAAAGACCTGGGGACAATGAAGACCCGCACCGGAGCGTGAACGCAAAGACAACAGGAGAGGACTGAAAACCATGAATGCACTTTCCAAGCTGATGTCCGGCGCTGCGCTGGGCCTGGCCCTGGCGGTCACCGCGATCCCTGCGGGGGCCGAAACGCCCGCCAACATGCTGGTGATCGCCAACCGGATCGACGACATCACCACGCTGGATCCGGCGGAATCCTTTGAATTCGCGGGATCGGATGTCAGCCGCCAGATCTATAACAAGCTGGTCAATTTCGACCCGATGGATCTGGACGCCGGTTATCAGCCCGACCTTGCCGAAAGCTGGGAAGTGTCCGAGGACGGCAAGACCATCACCTTTACCATGCGCGAGGGCGTGACGTTCCACTCCGGCAACCCGGTGACGGCGGAGGATGCGGAGTTCTCGCTGCGCCGGGCGGTTCTGCTGAACAAGACGCCGTCGTTCATCCTGACCCAGTTCGGCTTTACCGCCGACAACGTCGAAGACACGATCCGGGCCGAGGGCAACAAGCTGATCATCACGACGGACAAGCCCTATGCGACGTCCTTTGTGCTGAACTGTCTGACTGCCACCATCGGCGGTATCGTCGACAAGAAGGTCGTGATGGAGCACGAGCAGGACGGCGATATGGGCAATCTCTGGCTCAAGACCAACTCTGCCGGGTCGGGGCCGTACAAGCTGGTGGGCTGGAAACCCAATGAATCTGTGACCCTGACCGCGAACCCCGATTACTATGGCGGCGCGCCGCATCTGGACCGCGTTGTCGTGCGCCACATCCAGGAAAGCGCCACCCAGCGCCTGCTGCTGGAACGCGGCGATATCGATATCGCGCGCGACCTGAACCCCGAAGACGTGGCCGGCGTGATGGACGAAGACGGCATTAAGGTTCAGGACGAACTGAAGGGCCGGCTGATGTATATCTCGGTCAGCCAGAAGCATCCCGAACTGTCCAAGCCGCAGGTGCGGCAGGCGATCAAGTACCTGATCGACTACGAAGGCATGGTGAACAGCTTCCTCAAGGGGCAGTACACCGTTCATCAGAACTTCCTGCCGCTGACCTATCTTGGGTCGGTCAAGGAGAATCCGTTCTCGCTGGATGTCGAAAAGGCCAAGGCGCTGTTGGCCGAGGCTGGGGTCGATGGGATGACGCTGACCGCCGGCGTGCGCGAGGCGCAGGAACGTCTTGAGATCGCGCAGTCCCTGCAGAACACCTTTGCGCAGGCCGGGATCACGCTGAACCTGACGGTCGGCACCGGCAAGCAAATCCTTGGCATGTACCGCGCGCGTGAACTGGACCTGTATGTCGGCGCATGGGGCCCGGATTACCCGGACCCGCAGACCAACGCCTCGACCTTTGCGTGGAACCCCGACAACTCTGATGAGGCCGGGCTGACCGGCGTGCTGGCATGGCGCAACAGCTGGAACCCGGGCGATCTGACCGCGCAGGTCGATGCCGCCGTGGTCGAGAATGATCGGGAAACGCGCGCGCAGATGTATCGCGACATTCAGGCCGAATTCCGCGAGACGTCGCCCTTCGCCATCATTGCCCAGAAGATCGAGCAATCGGCGATGCGCGACAACATCACGAACTTCTCCACCGGTCAGGCGATCACGGCCGCCTCCTACTGGCAGGTCACCAAGTAAGTGGCCCTGACGGAGCAGAAACAGGAAGGGCGCCGCGCGGCGCTCTTCCCCGCTTGGGCGACGAAGACGGGCGTTACGCTGGGATCGATCGCGATCACCATGCTGGGTCTGTTGTTCGTGACCTTCGTGATCGGCCGCGTGATGCCCATCGACCCGGTTCTGGCCGTGGTGGGCGAGCGTGCCACGCCCGAGACCTATCAGCAGGTCTATGACGAAATGGGCCTCGACCGGCCTCTGATCGTGCAGTTCGCGCTGTACCTTTGGGACGTGCTGCATGGCGATTTCGGCATGTCGCTTCTGAACGGCCGCCCGGTGTCGGAAGATATCGCCCGGGTCTTCCCGGCCACGCTGGAACTGGCCACGCTGGGGACGTTGATCGGCGTGGTGGCGGGTGTGCCGCTGGGCGTGATCGCGGCGGTCAAGCGCGGCTCTCTCATCGACCAGATCGCCCGCGTCGTGGCGCTGGTGGGCTACTCGATGCCGATCTTCTGGCTGGGCCTGATGGGCCTTTTGATCTTCTACGGGATTCTCGGCTGGGTTGGCGGGCCGGGGCGGGTCTCGATCTTCTATGCCGATATCGTGCCGCCGGTGACGGGGATGATCCTTGTCGACAGCATCCTTGACCGGAACTGGACGGTGCTGCGCGATGCGTTTAGCCATATCATCCTGCCCGCGTCGCTATTGGGCTATTACAGCCTGGCCTATATCAGCCGCATGACGCGGTCGTTCATGCTGGAACAGTTGAGCGCCGAATATGTCACCACCGCCCGCGTCAAGGGGCTGGGCGAATGGGCGGTGATCTGGGGCCACGCCTTCCGCAACATCCGGGTGCAACTGATCACTGTGATCGCGCTTTCCTATGCGGGCCTTCTGGAAGGGTCGGTGCTGACCGAGATCATTTTCGCTTGGCCGGGCATCGGCAGCTACATCACCACGGCGCTGTTGTCGGCCGACATGAACGCGGTTCTGGGCGGCACGGTGGTCGTTGGCCTCGTCTTCGTCCTGCTGAACGTGTTTTCCGACCTCCTTTACAAGTTCTTCGATCCGAGGGCCAAATGAGCGACACCACAGGCTGGCGCGACTGGCTGCTGACCGACACACCCCATTCGCGGATGCAGGCGCGGCTGGCGAATCTTTATCAGGGCTGGCTGGCCTTCCGCGGCAATCACCTTGCGATGTTCGGCCTCTCGATCCTGATCGCGTTGCTGCTGATGGCGGCCTTTGCGCCGTGGCTTGCGCCCCATGACCCGTTCACGCAGGACCTGACCAACCGGCTGAAGCCGCTGGGGACAGAGGGGCATCTGCTGGGCACCGACAGCCTGGGGCGGGATATCCTGTCGCGGCTGATCTACGGCTCTCGCATCACTCTGTATATCGTTACGCTGGTGGCGCTGATCGCGCCGATTGCGGGCCTGATCGTCGGCACGGTGGCGGGCTATGTGGGCGGCTGGGTCGACCTGATCCTGATGCGCATCACCGATATCTTTCTCGCCTTCCCGCGGCTGGTTCTCGCGTTGGCCTTCGTCGCGGCCCTTGGCGCGGGGATCGAGAACGCGGTGTTGGCCATTTCGCTGACCGCCTGGCCACCCTATGCCCGGATCGCGCGGGCAGAGACGCTGACGATCCGCAATTCCGACTTCATCAGCGCGGTGCGCCTGCAGGGGGCGGGGCCGATCCGGATCGTGACCAGGCATATCTGGCCGCTTTGCATCTCCTCGCTGATCGTGCGGGTCACGCTCGACATGGCCGGCATCATCCTTGCGGCGGCGGGTCTTGGGTTCCTCGGCCTCGGCGCGCAGCCGCCCAGCCCGGAATGGGGCGCGATGATTTCCGAAGGGCGGCGTTTCATCCTTGATCACTGGTGGGTGGCGACCATGCCGGGGCTTGCCATCTTCACCGTGTCGCTGGCCTTCAACCTGCTGGGCGACGGTTTGCGCGACGTCCTTGACCCGAAGAGTGAGAAATGACCGACCTGCTTGACGTGCAAGACCTCTGGGTTCGTTTCCCCACCCGGAAGGGTGTGTTCGAGGCGGTGCGCGGTGTCTCTTTCCGGCTGGGGCGGGAAAGGCTGGGCATCGTGGGCGAGTCCGGCTCGGGCAAGTCGATGACCGGCCGGGCCATCCTGCGCCTGATCCGCCCGCCGGGGCAGGTCGAGGCCGGCCATATCCGGCTGGAGGGCGCGAACCTTCTGGAGAAATCCGAAGTCGAGATGCGCAAGGTGCGGGGAGAGCGGATTTCGATGGTCATGCAGGACCCGAAATTCTCGCTGAACCCGGTGATGAGCGTGGGCGACCAGTTGATCGAGGCCTGGCGCCTGCATGCCAAAGGCTCTCGCGCGGAGGCCCGCGCCAAGGCCATCGAGATGCTGGAGGCCGTGTCGATCCGCGACCCAGAACGCGTGATGCGCGCCTATCCGCACGAGATGTCGGGCGGCATGGGCCAGCGGATCATGATTGCCATGATGCTGTTGCCCGACCCCGACCTGCTGATCGCGGACGAACCGACCTCGGCGCTCGATGTCTCTGTTCAGGCGCAGGTGCTGCAGATCATGGACCGGCTGGTGCAGGATCGCGGCATGGGGCTGATCTTCATCAGCCACGACCTGAACCTTGTGGCGCAGTTCTGCGACAGGGTGCTGATCATGTATGCCGGCCGCGTCGTCGAAACCTGCGAGGCCGGAAAATTGCACGAGGCAAAGCATCCCTACACCCGGGGTCTTCTGAATTCCCTGCCGCGGTTCGATGCGCCGCAAAAGCGGCTAGAGGTTCTGAAACGCGACCCGGCCTGGGCCGCGGCGCCAAGCGTGGGGCCTTCGCAATGACGGCGCTGAGTTTCGACACCCTCAATGTCTGGTTCGGCGAAGGGGTCGACCGCGTCGATGCGGTCAAATCGGCCAGTTTCACCGTGGCGCCGGGGGAAAGCTTCGGGCTGGTGGGCGAATCCGGATCCGGCAAGTCGACCATCCTGCGCGCGCTGACGGGCCTTGCGCCCGACTGGTCGGGGCAGGTGCTGGTCAATGGTCAGCCGATTGGCCGGAAACGCGACCGGTCCTTCTACAAGACCGTGCAGATGGTGTTTCAGGATCCTTACGCCTCGCTCCACCCGCGGCAGTCGGTCGATCAGGTCCTGTCAGAAACGCTGTACCTGCACGGGTTCCGGGATATCGAGCCGCGGATCGAACAACTGCTGAACGATGTGGGTCTGGGCCCGGCGTTCCGGTTCCGGTTTCCGCACCAGTTGTCGGGTGGCCAGCGCCAGCGGGTGGCCATCGCCCGCGCCCTTGCGCCAGAGCCGTCGATCCTGCTGCTGGATGAGCCGACCTCGGCGCTCGACGTCTCGGTGCAGGCCGAGATTCTGAACCTGCTGAGCGATCTCAGGGCCGAGCATGCGTTGACCTTTCTCATGGTGTCCCACGATCTGTCGGTGGTGGCGCATATGTGCGAACGCATCGCGGTCATGCAGGCGGGCGAGATCGTGGAGGTCATGGGGGTGGAGGAGATGCGCGCCATGCAGCCGACCCACCCCTATTCGCAAAGTCTGTTGCAGGCCTCGCTGGGATACAGCCGGGCGTAACACCGCGCGTTCAGCGGCCTGGTGCCTAGATCGCCTGACCGTCCGCACCGAAAAAGGTCAGCCAGTCAGGGTCGAAGGCAAGGCCGACGGCCTGGCCCACGGCAACATCTGTCGTGCCGGTCGTGCGGACGGTGACGCGGCCAAGCGGCCCGCAATCGACCACCACGAAGCAGTCGGCGCCGAGATATTCCACCACGTCGACGGTGCCGTCGCAGTGCCCGGTGCCCACCTCGGCAATGGCGATATGTTCGGGGCGGATGCCCAGATGCACCGCGGCCCCGGCGCCGTTATAGGGCCCGCCGCGGCCCCTCTCGATCCGCCAGGTCTGACCCTCCACCGTGCAGGGCAGGATGTTCATCTTGGGGCTGCCGATGAATTGCGCCACGAACAGGTTGGCCGGCGTCTCGTAAAGCGCGCGCGGCGTGCCCACCTGTGCGATCTGCCCCGCCTCCAGCACCACGATCCGGTCGGCCAGCGTCATCGCCTCGACCTGGTCATGGGTGACATAGATCATCGTGGTGTCCAGCGCCTGATGCAGCTTGGCGATTTCATAGCGCATCTCGACCCGAAGCGCGGCGTCGAGGTTGGACAGCGGTTCATCGAACAGAAAGGCCGTGGGTTCGCGCACGATGGACCGGCCGATGGCGACGCGCTGGCGCTGCCCGCCCGACAGGTCCTTGGGCCGGCGGTCGAGATAGGCGTCAAGCTTCAGGATCTCGGCCGCATGGCCCACCTTGGCGTCGATCTCGGCCTTCGGCGCGCCGGCGGTTTTCAGCGAAAACCCCATATTTTCGCGCACCGACATATGCGGGTAAAGCGCGTAGGACTGGAACACCATGGTCAGGCCCCGCCGCGCCGGGGGTTGGTCGGTCACGTCCCGCCCGTCGATCTCGATCACCCCGCGAGAGGTATCTTCCAGCCCGCCGATCATTCGCAGAAGCGTGGACTTGCCGCAGCCGGACGGGCCGACGAACACGACGAATTCGCCCGCCTCGATCGCCAGGTCGATGCCCTTGATGACCTGCACCTCGTCGAACCATTTTTCGACGGCCCGCAGCGTTATCGCGCCCATTCTGTCCCCCTGTCTGTGGCTGCCATGCCCGCCTTCATCCCTTCACCGACCCGGCGGTCAGGCCCCGCGTCATGAACCGTTCCAGCCCCAGGAACAGCACCATCACCGGCACCGTCGCGATCACCGCCCCGGCCATCAGGTGCTGGCGCGGGATCTCGGACGAATTCAGCATCGTCACCCCGCGGGTCAGGGTGAATTTCGACGGATCGTCCAGCAACATGAAGGCCAGCAGGAACTCGTTCCACGCGATCATGAAGACATAAAGCGAGACGCTCGCCAGCGCGGGCAGCGACAGCGGCAGCGTGATCTTCCAGATCACCTGCAGGCGCGACAGCCCGTCCATCAGCCCGGCCTCTTCCACCTCTGCCGGCAGGCCGCGGAAATAGCCCTGCAACATGTAAAGCGCGACCGGGATCGTGGTGACGGGATAAATCAGCACGATACCGATGATCGTGTTGCGCAAGCCGCTCATCGAGAAGCCGATATAGATCGGCAGCGCCAGAACGATCATCGGCACCATGTAGATCAGCAGGATCGAGCGGGAGAACAGCTTTCGCCCCGGAACCGCAGGCGCGCCACGGCATAGGCGCCGGGGACGCTGAACATCAGCGTGATCAGAACCGTCAGGACAGAGACGTAGAACGATGTCCAAAGGTAACTGCCGAACCGGAAGTCGCGGAAAAGCTCGATATAGGATCGGAACAGTTCGGCCCCGCGGGTGAGGTCGATGGAGAAATCCAGCGGGTTCTGCAAAAGCGCGCCCTGCGATTTCAGGCTGGTCATCACCATGACGTAGAACGGGATGATCACCAGCGCGGCAAAGACCACCAGCCCCGCGCGAAACAAGAAGCCGCTGATCGCGGCCTCGGCCTCGTGCCGCGTGGCGGGCCCGGCGGGCAGGCCGCGCAGCATGGGGACAAGCGGCAGGGCACTGCCCAGCCCCAGCATCGCCGCGCCTGCCCCGAAGGCCACCGCCCCGACCCCGGCCCCGGTCACGATGGGCGCAAGGGGCGTCAGCATCAGCGCGCCCCCAAGGATCACGCCCACAATGGCAACCAGAACCCGCGGCCAGCCCCGCAGGGTCAAAAGCGCAAGTGCCACCCCCAGCACCACACAGCCGATCCCCCCTGGCCGAAACGCCGCGCCGGTGGTGAAGGACAGGCCGACCGACACGACTATCGCGACCAGGAACGCCCACACCACCGCCAGGACCGGCGCGATCACCAGGCCGTTTCGAAGCCGCCTCATAGCCCTTCCTCCCGGCTGACGAAGCGGAAGAAGAAAACCGAAAAGAGCAGCAGACAGGCGAAGATCACCACCGCCACCGCGGCGCCGGCCCCGATATTCGACACGGCGAAAGCCTGTTCATAGACATTCACGGTCAGCGTGCGCGTGCCCGCATTGCCGCCGGTCAAAAGGAAGATGTCGTCGAACTTGTTGAAGGTCCAGATGAAGCGCAGCAGGAACAGCACGCTGAGGATTCCCAACAGCATCGGCAGCGACAGATACCAGAATTTCTGGAAGGGCGAGGCGCCGTCCATATCGGCGGCTTCATACATATCGGTGTCGATCGACTGCATCCGGGCGAGGATGAACAGGAAGGACAGCGGGAAATAGCGCCAGACCTCGAACACGATGACCATGATCAGGGCCAGCGGGCGCTGGCCGAAGAAATTGATCGGCTCTGCAATCACCCCCATCTGGATCAGCAGCGCATTGGCAGAGCCCGAGAATGGATCGAACAGCGTCACCCATGTGAACGCCACCGCGATCACCGGGGCGACATAGGGAAACAGGAACAGGCCCCGCAACACGCCCTTGCCGCGAAAGCTCTCGTTGAGAAGAAGCGCTGCAAAGAGCCCCGCGACCAGCGCGCCGAGCGTGCCGAAGACGGTGTAGACGATCGTCACCCAAAGCACCTGCCAGAACTCTGCCGCGCTGAAGATCGCGGTGAAGTTCTGAAAGGTGAAGCTGGTATTGGTCAGGATATTCTCGGCCCGTCCGGTGATCCGGGGCGGGCTGTCCCCCGGCGCGCTGTCATTGGTGAAAAAGCGCGCTTCGGCCACGACCCCCACGCGCAGCCGGTCACGATGCCCGCCGTCCCAGTCGCCCAGATCGCAGGAGAGCACCCGGCCATCCAGCCGGCACATGTCGGGCAGATCGGTGACGGTCAGGCCATCGGGCAGCGTATCGGTCAGCCGGACATCGTGGATCGGCTGGTCCTGGCTGGAATTGCGCAAGCGATAGTCCAGCCGCCCGGCATCGCCCGCCGCCTCGGGCGCGCGAAAGCTTTCGCGGACCACGGGTTGCGTCGGGCGCAGATCGGCAAGGCCCACGGGTTTGACGCTGATCCAGAACACGGCCAGCAGCGGCAGGAGGACCACCAGCGCAACGATGCTGACCGTGGGCAGCAACATGCCCCAGGCCAGCCGTGCCTCGCGCCGGGCAAGCGCGCCCCGCATGTGTGGCGGGCTGGGTGGCGTCACGAACGGGGATTGTGGCCGGGCACGGCCAGCGCCGCGCCCGGTGTCGCCGGTCGTCACTGGATCTTCGCAAGCTCGGCGTTCAGCGCCTCGACTGTCGCCGTCGCGTCCCGCGCCCCGTCGATATATTCGCGCACCAGCCGGTTGATGACCTGCGTGTTGAGGATGCGGGAGGCCAGCGCAAGCTGCCCCTCCTTCACGCCCCAGCGCTGCGCCACGTCAAGCCCGCCGACGATCCGGTCGATCACGTCCTGCGCATAAAACTCTGACAGGGGGGCCTTGCGGTCGACCCCGACCGGCAGGCTGGCCCAGGCCTCGACGAAACTGGTATCGCCCGGCGCGGTGCCCCGGCGCACCGGGAACTTGCCCTCGGGCGCGATGGACAGCGTCTGCATGTACCCCGCGCCCATCGAGTATTCGACGAACCTGATCGCGGCGTCGATATCGGCGTCGACCGTGATCCCGAAGAAATTGGTTGCAGACCACGCCGCGCCGTCGGGGTTCGACGGGCCTGCAAAGGTGGTCACGATGCCCGTCTTCTCGGCCAGTTCGGGTGAGGTCGGATCGTCGTTGATCGTTGGCGGTGCGCTGTCGCGCAGCCCCGCCAGTTCATCCAGGATGAAGGGCGACCAGATGATCATCGCGGCCTTGCCCGCGAAATAGACCTCCCGCGATTGCTTCCAGTAGAGCTCACCCGGCGGGGAGGCCTCTGCGATGGCCTTGTAGAATTCGAGCACCTCGGTCGTCTTCGCCATATCCAGCGGCACGAACCCGTCTTCGTCCACCGGGCTGAGCCCGTTGGCAAGGAAGACATGTTCCAGCACCTGGCTCATGAATGCCTCGTCCACCTTGGTCGCGGCGACAAAGCCGTACATCTCGGGCGGGGAATGCAGCGTCTCGATCGCGGCCAGCACATTGGCATAGGTGGTGGGCGGGGCCAGCCCGGCGGTCTCGAACAGGTCCTTGCGATAGAGGATCATCTGGGTCCAGCCGTCCGCCGGAACCGCGGCCCAGCCATCCTCGAACGCGGCCATCTCCATCGGTCCCTCGGCGAAGGTTGTGGGATCCAGCGCCTCGATCACCTCTGCCGCGGCCTCGGGGTCAAGGATACCGGCCTCCACCCAGGGCAGCGCGTAGGACAGCGGGTGATAGATCACGTCCGGCAGATCGCCCGCGGCAAAGGCGGCGGTCGCCCGCGTACCAAGCTCGGACTCGGTCACCGGGATGACCTCCACCGAGATCCCGGTTTCCACCTTGAAGGCTTCGGCCATCTCCTGCTGCTTGGCCAGCCGGTCGGGCTGTTCTTCCATGGTCCAGAACCGGATGTCCTGTGCCAGACCCGGTGCTGCGGCCGTGACGGAGACCAACGCCGCAAGTGCGAGCCGAGACAAACCTTTCCTCTCGAAAACTGTCATGAGTCCAGAAATCTCCCTGTCTTTTCTTGTCGTGCAAGTTGGTCGAAGGGTCGGCCAAGACCGCTTGGCGTGTCAAGGTCGCTCGGCACGCGGGTGTGGACGGGGGGCTTGCTTGGTTTCGTGATGACGCGATCCATGCGTCGGTCATCCCGACTTTGCTTGCGCAGCATTTGTTTGGATTGGATGGCGCTTTGTCTATCTAAGCAAATACGTGCGCCAGAGCCCCGTATTTCCCCTGCATTTGAAACGTTTTTGAGCATATCGCGTCCCCACCCTATTGCCTGAAATTCGGGCATACCGCCTAATTACTACGTATACCGAAGCATATCTTACCCCAATATGGGCGTTCGGCGGTGCTGCAGGGCAGCGTGGACTTGAAGCCTGCGCTTTCAGACTTAGCCTTCAAGACACACGCAACAGAACCCCGTCCGACCCGGCACATCGCCGTCTGGTCCAACGGCGGGATGACGCGGGCCGCACCTTCGGTCTGCCCGGTCGAACGACGCTTGTTCGGCTGGCAATCGCAACGTCGAGAAACACAGGATCGCAATGAAAGATACGCTCGCGCCCAGGTCTCCATCCCATTCCTACAAGCGTATTGCCGTCCTCGGCGCGGGGTCGTGGGGGACAGCGCTGGCCGCGGTGCTGGCCCGAAACGGCTGTGCTGTCCGGTTGTGGGCGCGCCGCGAGGCGTTGGCGGCCACGATCAATGAGACCGGGCAGAACCCCGATTACCTGTCCGGCATCGACCTGCCCGACGGGATCGTCGCAAGCGCCAGCTTGTCCGACGTCTTGCAGGGGGCCGAGGCCGTGCTGTTCGTCACACCATCGGCGAGCCTGCGCCCGATGTGCCGGGCCGCGGCGCCGCACCTGCCGCCGGGCATTCCGGTCGCGCTGTGCGCCAAGGGGATCGAGCGCAAGACCGGCCTGTTGCTGTCCGAGGTGGCGAGTGACGAATTGCCCGGCCACCCCGTCGGCGCGATCTCGGGCCCGACCTTTGCCCGCGAAACCGCGCTCGGCCATCCCACGGCGGCGACGGTTGCCTTCCCCTTCACCTATGCCGACCGGCTGGACCCGCATGCCAGCCCCGCGGCCCGGCTCGCCATGTCGCTCAGCGGCGGGGGGTTCCGCCCGTATGTCTCCGACGACCTTGTCGGGGTAGAGGTCGGCGGGGCCGTCAAGAACGTGATCGCCATCGCCTGCGGGATGATGTCGGGCGCGGGCTTTGCGGAAAATACCCGCGCGGCGCTGATTGCCCGCGGCATGGATGAGATGAAGCTGCTGGCCGAGGCGTTGGGCGGCAAGCGTGAAACCGTCACGGGCCTGTCCGGCGCGGGCGATCTGACGCTGACCTGTTCATCCGCCACCTCGCGCAACATGTCGCTGGGCACCCAGCTGGGGCAGGGACTTGCACGAGAGGCCTGTTTCGACGGCCGCCCGGTGGTGGTCGAGGGCGAGGTGAACGCCCGTTCGGTGATCGACCTTGCCCGCCGTATCGGCGTTCCGATGCCGATCTGCGAAACGGTCAACGCCGTTCTGCATGAAGGCGCCGATCTGGAACGCAGCTTCTCCGACCTCTGGACCCGGCCGATCGAGGCCGAACCGCGCGCGCTCGACCTCTCGTTCGACCATCCCGCCCCGACCGTTCCCCTGCCTTTCGGAGCCACCGCATGAATATCCAGACCAAGCTTTTGCCGCCGCTTTCCGACCGTCAGTTCGTTCTTGCCACGGATCTGGACGGGACCTTCCTTGGCGGGGCCGAGGCCGACCGGCGTACGCTCTACAACTGGATCGAGGACAACCGCGTCAGCATCGGGCTGATCTTCGTCACCGGCCGCGATCCCGACTTCATCATGGAACTGTGCAGCCAGCGCGGCCTGCCCTGGCCGGACTATGTGGTGGGCGATGTCGGCACCACGATTGCCGAGGTCGTGCCGCGCCATGCCATCACCCCGATCCCCGCGCTTGAGGCGGATATTTCCGACCGCTGGGGCGACAAGGGCGACGCGGTGCGCGAGACGCTGGACGGACATCCCGGCCTGTCGCTTCAGCCGACGGCGTTCCGCCACCGGGTCAGCTTCGATCTGGACGCTGGCACCTATTGCGCGACGGCCGAGGACAAGATCGAACGCCTCGGCCTTGACTGGCTGATTTCGGACAAGCGGTTTTTCGACGTGCTGCCCAAGGGCGTGTCCAAGGGGCCGTCGTTGAAGCGTCTCATCGCCCATCTGGGCATCCCGCAGGCGCGGGTGCTGGCAGCGGGCGATACGCTGAACGATCTCTCGATGCTTGAATGCGGGTTGAACGCGGTGGCGGTTGGCAATTCCGAAAGCGCCCTGCTCGACCGCCTTCGCGGCCTCGACCACGTCTACACCGCCCGCGCCCATGGCGCGGCCGGCATCATGGAGGCGATCAACGCCTTCGCCCTTCACGACAACCCTACAGGAGCCTGAAATGCCCTCGAATCTCGTCATCGTCTATCACCGGCAGCCCTATGAGGAGGTGGAAGTCGATGGAAAGATCGAATTCCGCGAGAACAAGAGCCCCAACGGCATCGTGCCGACGCTGAAAAGCTTTTTCGGCCGGTTCGAAAGCGGGTCCTGGGTCGCCTGGAAACAGGCGGAGGACCCCTCCAACCCCGATTTCGACCGGGTGGTGGAAATCGACGACCAATACGGAAAATACACCGTGTCGCGCCTGCCGCTGACGGCGGAACAGGTGAAAAGCTTCTACCACGTCACCTCGAAAGAGGCGTTCTGGCCGATCCTGCATTCCTTCAAGGAACGCTATAACTACGACCCCGTGGACTGGCCGACGTTCCGAGAGGTGAACTGGGCCTTTGCCGAGGCTGCGGCGGCCGAGGCGGCCCAGGGTGCCGTGGTCTGGGTGCATGACTACAACCTGTGGCTGGTGCCGGGCTATCTGCGCACCCTGCGACCGGACGTGAAGATCAGTTTTTTCCACCACACGCCCTTCCCGGCGGCCGACACGTTCAACGTGCTGCCCTGGCGCAAGGAGATCCTTGAAAGCCTGCTGGCCTGCGATGTCGTGGGCTTCCACATCCCGCGCTATGTGTCGAACTTCGTCTCGGCCGCGCGCAGTCTGCTGGATGTCGATGTCGCCGCGCGCCAGAAGGTCGACCCGGAATTCGCGGCCGAGGTCACGGCCCTGTCGGAACGCAGCGTGCCGACCCTTCTGAACTATGACGGGCGTCAGATCGCGGTGCAGGCCTCGCCCGTTGGTGTCGATGCCGATTATATCGACAGCATTGCCCGGCGCGAGGAAACCGCGACCCGCGCCGCCGAGATCCGCGCCGATCTGGGTGAGGCGCAGCTGATCCTTTCGGTCGGGCGCACCGATTACACCAAGGGCGGGATCGAACAGCTGTCGAGCTATGAGCGGCTTTTGGAAAGCCGCCCCGACCTGCGCGGCAAGGTGCGCCTGATGCATGTCTCGGTGCCCGCCAACCGCAACATGACGGTCTATGAAAACATCCAGACCGAGATCGAACAGATGGCCGGCCGCATCAACGGACGGTTCGGCACGCTTGACTGGCAGCCCATCGCGCTGATCAGCCGGGCCATCCCGTTCGAGGATCTGGTGGCCTATTATCGCGCCGCCGATGTCGCCTGGATCACACCGCTTGCCGACGGGATGAACCTGGTCTGCAAGGAATTCGCCGCGGCCCGCGTCGATGGCGATGGCGTGCTGGTGCTGTCGGAATTCGCGGGCGCCGCGGTCGAGATGGGATCGGCGCTTCTGACCAACCCGTTCTCGCATCGGTCCATGGACAGCGCGATTTCACAGGCGCTGGAGATGCCGAAGGAAGAACGACGCGACCGGATGGCCGCCCTGCGCGACGGCGTGCATCGCTATGACATCCGCTTCTGGGCGGAACACCAGATGCAGGCGTTGGCCGGTCCTTCGGGCACGGGCCAAACCCGCCCGGCCGCCTGAGCCAGCCGACGCGCCGACACCGATAATCGGGAGGGGGAACGGCCCGGCCGCGCCCCTCCATCCTGCCGCCGCATGATCTTGTCCGGGACACCGGACGAGACGGGCATGCGTTGCGTCCAAGGCAGGGAAACAGACCAAGACGAAAGGAAACCCCATGTCAGCCACGGCCTATTCCAAAATCATGCGCGGAACGGCCGACGACCTGTTCGCGCATCTCGGTCCCCGCAGCGCGCCCGAGGGGCGGCGGCTGACCGCGTTCGCACCGGGGGCGGCGAAGCTGTCTGCCGATATCGGCGGTGCCTCCATTCCCCTCAAACCCGTCGAGGGCGCGCCGGAGATCTTTGTGGGAGAGTTGCCGCGGGAGGGGCGCTATCGCCTGACCAAGACGGCGGCCAACGGCCACACGCAGACCTATCGCGACCCCTACAGCTTTGGCCCGGTTCTGGGCGAGATGGACGAATACCTGATCGGCGAAGGCACCCATGCCCGGCTTTGGGAAAAGCTCGGCGCGCATGTGGTGGAGCATGAGGGCGTCAGGGGCACCCATTTCGCGATCTGGGCGCCGAATGCCCGGCGCGTGTCGGTCGTGGGCAATTTCAACGACTGGGACGGGCGGCGCGACGTGATGCGCAAGCGCGGTGCCTCGGGCGTGTGGGAGATCTTTCTGCCCGATCTGGGCGAGGGCACCGTCTACAAATACGAAATCGTCGCCGCCGATGGCACTGTCCTGCCGCTGAAGGCCGACCCGGTCGGTTTCGGGGCGCAGCATCCGCCGCAAACGGCCAGCGTGGTGCGCGATATCGCCGGTTACGGCTGGCATGACGCCGCGTGGATGCAGACGCGTGCGGCGCAAAACAGCGTCTCTGCCCCGATCTCGATCTACGAGGTTCACCTTGGGTCTTGGCGGCGGGACGCCAGCCAGAACAACCGCCCGATCTCCTACAAGGAGGCCGCCGAAGAGTTGGTCGACTATGCCGCCGACATGGGGTTCACCCATATCGAGCTTTTGCCCATCGCCGAGCATCCCTTTGACGGGTCCTGGGGCTATCAGCCCACGGGGCTGTTCGCGCCGACGGTCCGGCACGGCCCCCCGCATGAGTTTCGCGACCTGATCGACGCGGCCCATCGCAAGGGGTTGGGCGTGCTGCTGGACTGGGTGCCCGCCCACTTCCCGTCCGACGCCCACGGGCTGGGCCAGTTCGACGGCACCGCGCTTTACGAACATGCCGACCCGCGGGAGGGGTTTCACAAGGACTGGAACACGCTGATCTACAATTTCGGGCGCACCGAGGTGCAGAATTTCCTCGTCGCCAATGCCCGATACTGGCTGGAGGAGTACCATATCGACGGGCTGCGCGTGGATGCGGTCGCCTCGATGCTCTACCGCGACTATTCCCGGGACGAGGGCGAATGGATTCCCAACAAGGATGGCGGGCGCGAGAATTACGAGGCCATCGCGCTGTTGCAGCGGATGAATACCGAGGTCTACGGCGACGACGCCAGCGTTATGACAGTGGCCGAGGAAAGCACCGCCTTTCCGGGCGTGTCGCGGCCCGTGTCCTCGGGCGGGCTGGGTTTCGGCTTCAAATGGAACATGGGCTGGATGCATGACACGCTGGATTACATCCAGAAAGACCCGGTCTATCGCCGCCATCACCACAACAAGATCACCTTCGGGCTAACCTACGCCTTCTCGGAAAATTTCATCCTGCCGATCAGCCATGACGAGGTGGTGCACGGCAAGGGCAGCATGCTGGGCAAGATGCCGGGCGACGCCTGGCAGAAATTCGCGAACCTGCGCGCCTATTATGGGCTGATGTGGGGTCATCCGGGCAAGAAGCTGCTGTTCATGGGGCAGGAGTTCGGACAGGTGGCCGAGTGGAACCACAACGGCGAACTGGACTGGGCCGCATTGGATGATCCGCGCCATGCGGGCCTGCAAAACCTCGTGCGCGATCTCAACCGGCTTTACCGGGACACGCCCGCCCTGCACCGCCGCGACACCGACCCCGCGGGTTTTGAATGGATCCTCGGCGATGCGGCGGACCAGTCGGTCTTTGCGTGGATCCGGCGGGGCGACGCGGGCGATCCCCCGGTGGCCGTCATCTGCAACTTCACCCCCGTCCCGCGAGAGGGGATGGCGCTGGGCCTGCCCGAACCCGGCGCATGGCAGGAGGTGCTGAACACCGATGCCGAACAGTACGGCGGTACCGGCATGGGCAATATGGGCCGCGTGCTTGCGACCGGACAGCCGCTGCAGGGCCAACCGGCCTCGGCCAAGGTAACGCTGCCGCCGCTTTCCGTTGTCATGCTGCGCGCCGACCGCGGCTGATCTGACCCTCAACCCGAAAGGGAATCCAATGCTGAAGACACTCGACAGGATCACCTATGACCGGGTCGCGACCGAAGGTCTGGCCGCGTGGTGCGAAGACGTGCTGGTCACCGCCGAAGACCGCTTCGATGCGGGCCGCAAGATCGCCCGGCGGCTGGGCGCCCATGTCGATGGCACTCATGTCCGGTTCGGATTCTGGACCCCGGAATTGCAGGACTGGAAGGTGGCCGAGGGCGATATCTTTCTGGAAATCCTGCGCCCGCGCGCGCCGCTTGACCTGACCGTCGCCCATTCGGAGCTGGAGTTCGACCGCAAGCTCTTGCCCGTGATCCGGTGCGAGGCCTTCACCTTCTCGGTTGCCGAAGGTCTGGTCGCCGGGCGGCGCGAACAGGGCGGGGATTTCTATGCGCTTGTCTGGCGTGACGGCGAAGGCGTCTATCACCGCATCCTCGATCCGCTGGCGATGTCGCTGCCCTATGGCGCGCTTGCGCCCGCGGAAATCTATGACGTGGCCGCCATGCAGGCCGCCCGTGGCGATGCGGGCTATTTCCAGGCGCTGAAGGGCCGGGACGGCGCACCCTACAAGTTCACGCCGCCGACCAGCATCCTGCAACTTCACGTACCCACGGCAACGGCGGGCGGCACGCTGGCCAGCCTGACGCGTCATATCGAGCGGATCGGCGAACGCGTGGCCCATGGCCTGCCGCTGGAACCGGCGGACGAGCTTTTCATGGGCTATGACGCGGTGCAGCCGCTGCCGGTGGAGCCGACCACCGTCTACGAGGCCGGTCCGGCCTTCTGGCAGGACGAGGTGCTGGAGGACGGCAGCCTCAGTGTCTCGCTGATGCGGCCCAACACCACCAACTGGGGCTATGACGTGGTGATCGCGGGCATGGGGACGGTCAATCCGGTGCTGCTGGAAACCGCCCGGCCGGACGAATTGATCGACCTTGCCGCCGCGCTCCACACCTTCCCGGGCGGGCCCAAGATGCTGATCCTCGATGTGGTGTTCGGCCATTCGGACAATCAGGGGCTGGGCGCGCTGAACCACCACTATTTCGCAGGGCCGAACATGTACGGCCAGAACATCGACTACAAGAACCCCTTCGTGCGCGCGATCCTGCTGGAGATGCAGCGGCGCAAGGTGGATTTCGGCGCCGATGGGGTGCGGGTCGACGGGGCGCAGGATTTCAAGTGGTGGGATCCGGGCACGCAGGAACTGCACCACGACGACGACTATCTGCAAGAGATGTCGGACATCGTGCAGACCGTGGCCGGGACCGACTATCGCCCGTGGTTCGTGTTCGAAGACGGCCGGCCCTGGCCCGAAGAAGACTGGGAACTGAGCTCCACCTATCGGGCGGTCATCGAAACCCAGCGCGACGACGACGTGTTCCAGTGGGGGCCGCTGACCTTCGCACACAACACGCCCTTCATCTATACCTTCTGGCTGTCGAAATACTGGCGCATCAAGGAGATCCTCGCCCATGGCGAAAACTGGATCTCGGGCACCGCGAACCATGACACGCTGAGGCGCGGCACGCAGGTCAGCCCGCGGTTGAACATCAACACCCGCCTTGGCGACACCAAGATGGAGATCCTAGACAAGGCCTATGACAATCCCGCCGTGTCGATCCTGACCTATGCCGTCTTCCCCGGCGTGCCGATGGATTTCCTGAACGCGGTGGCACGGGCAAGCTGGGGTTTCATCCGCAACCAGGACGACAAATACGGCGTCAAGGTCGTGGCCGAAGAGGCGATCAGCCTGAAATGGCAGGTCGACGAATACAGCTATTCGATGCCCGGCGCGTTCCGCAGGCTGAAGGAGCTGGGGTTCGAGACGCGAGAGGATCTGGCGCGGTTCTTCGAATTCCTGCCCGCGCTGGTGGAGGTGACGGAATACGACCTGCACACCATCGCGACGCTGCTGAACGCGGTCGAACCCGCGCTGGCGGGGCCCGAAACCTATACGGTTGCGAACCTCAAGGCGATTGCGCGGGCGTGGATGGATGACATGCACGAATACTGCAATGTCGTGCATTCGCTTTCCCATCTCGACCCGGTGCAGACCGGCTTCATGCGTCGGCTTCGCGATTTCCGGGCCGCGAACCCGTGGCTGCGGCGCAATTTCGGCCCCGATGACTCGTTCCGTTATCTCGAACCGATTGACGGGCGGACGGTCTTTTGCGCCCACCGCCGCGGGCCGGACGGCAAGGAGGTCTTCGCGCTTTGCCATATGGAGGGCGGGCCGACGGACGACATCGAACCGCTGGCCCTATTGCCCGAAGATCGCCGGGCGGGCCGCTGGACGCTTGCCTTGCGCAGCCCCGGGATCGGCGACGACTATAGCGGTGGGTCCGTGCGGCTGAAGGACTCAATGGGCCTCGTCTTCGTCAAGGATGGCTGAGCCAACCGGGCGTCGCGACCACGTCTGCACCGGTCTCATAGGTGGGTCCCGGGCCTTTGACCTTGTCGCCCCCAAGTCAGGTGATAGGGTCGCGCCGCATTCGTAACCGGCTGACTCCGACGCCCGGCTATCGCCGGGCAATCGGCATGTGCCGAAACCCCGGCGGGACCGTCCATGGACAGCTTTCTTTTCCAGGCGACACTTTATCTGACGGCGATCGTGCTGGCGGTGCCCCTTGCCGCGCGGTTGGGCCTTGGGTCCGTGCTGGGATATCTTCTGATCGGTCTGACGCTTGGCCCCGTCCTCGGCATCGCGGGCGCCGAGATGGAGGGGCTGCGCCATGTCGCCGAGATCGGCGTGGTTATGATGCTGTTCCTGATCGGGCTGGAGCTGGAGCCGCGCGCGCTTTGGGCGATGCGGGACAAGCTGATCGGCATGGGCGGCTTGCAGGTGATCGTGACAGTGTCGCTGGTCACGGTGGCCGCGATCGCCTTTGGCCAGACATGGCAGACCGCCCTTGCCATGGGCATGATCTTCTCGCTGTCCTCGACCGCCATCGTGCTGCAGACGCTGAGCGAGAAGAAGCTGATGAATACGCCCGGCGGGCGCAGCGCGTTCTCGGTTCTGTTGTTTCAGGACATCGCGGTCATCCCGATGCTGGCCATCATGCCGTTTCTGGCCGCGGGAACCGGGCACGGCGCGGGCGATGCCGGCCACCATGCCGGGGGTCTGATCACCGGCCTGCCCGCCTGGGGCGTGACGCTGGTCACACTGGGCGCCATCGTGGGCACCGTGCTGGCGGGGTCATATCTGGTGCGGCCGTTGTTCCGATATGTTCACGCGACGCGGTTGCGCGAACTCAACACCGCCGTGGCACTGGTGATCGTGGCGGGCATTGCCTCGCTGATGCTGACGGTCGGCCTGTCCCCGGCGCTCGGCACCTTCCTCGCCGGCGTGGTTCTGGCGAACTCCGAATTCCGGCACGAGCTGGAAAGCGCGCTGGAGCCGTTCAAGGGCCTGCTTCTGGGCCTGTTCTTCATCACCGTCGGCGCGGGGATGGATTTCTCGATCTTCTGGGCGGCGCCGATCCTGCTGCCGGTCTATGTGACCGGTCTTGTGATGATCAAGGTGGCGGTCCTGTTCGTGATCGCGCGGTCCTTTGGCCTCGACCATGAAAACCGCTGGCTCTTTACCCTCGGGCTTGCGCAGGCGGGGGAGTTCGGGTTCGTGCTGACGGCCTTTGCCGCATCGCAGAACATCCTGCCGCCGGATATCGCCAAGATGTCGACGCTGGTCATCGCGCTGTCGATGCTGATCACCCCGGCGCTGTTCATCCTGCACCGGCTGTTGATCCGCTTGCGCCGCGCGCCGGGTGAGAGCGGCCCGGCCCATGACGGGATCGACGAAACCCATCCGGTGATCATCGCGGGGATGGGGCGCTTCGGGCTGACCGTGAACCGCATGGTGGCCATGACCGGGGCCAAGACGACCGTTCTGGACCACGACCTGAAATCGGTCCAGGGCCTGCGCCGGGTGGGGTTCAAGGCCTATTACGGCGACGCCACCCGGCCCGACCTGCTGGCCTCGGCGGGCATCGACACGGCAGAGGTTCTGGTGGTCTGCCTTGGCGATCCGGGCGCGACGACGAAACTGGTGAAATATGCCCGCCGCATCCGGCCCGATCTGCACATCATCGCCCGCGCCCATGACAAGGTGCACGTGTTCGAACTTTACCGGGCCGGCGCCGACGACGTGGTGCGGGAACTTTTCGACAGCGCCCTGCGCGTTGGCCGCTACGTGTTCGAAAAGACCGGCATGACCGAGTTCGAGGCCGAGGCCGAGGCCGCGCAGCGTACATTCTTCGAATTCGACCGGGCCGCCCTGCGCGATCTGGCGACGGTGTGGAAGCCCGGCGTTCCGGTCGAGGACAATGCCGATTACATCAAGTTGAGCCGCGAACTGAATGCCGAGCTGACAGATGCGCTGGCCCAAGGGGCCCTGCACGAATCGAGCCCCCACAGCCATACCGATCCGCTCTCGCCCACCGACATGTTGTTGCGCGCAGAAGAGGACGAAACCCGGCCCTGACCGCCGCCACATGGGCTGTGTTCCGCCGCGCTCAACTCCGCAGATGTCGACCCGTAACCATGGGGCCGCTCACTCCCCGGGCGGCAGCGTGTCGGCCTTGACCGCCCCGCGTTCGCCCATCGGCGCGTCGGGACCGATGGTGGTGTCGTGGCGTGTCTGAAGCTCCGCCTCGGCGTTGATCACCGCCCCCAGCAGCAGCACATAGGCCGACATCCACATCCATGTCAGCAACACGATCACGCCGGACAGGGCGCCGAAGCTTTCATTGTAGCTGGCGAAATTGTCCGTGTAGTAGGCAAAGCCGACCGAGGCGGCCAGCCAGAGCGCGCAGGCGACCACCGCGCCCGGCGTCAGCCAGCGCCATTCGGCCGCCCGTCGGCTGGGACCGAAGCGGTAGAGCACCCCGATCCCCAACACCGTCATGCCCAGCAGGATCGCCCACCGGACGCTGCGGATCAGCCATTCGGTCACCGGCCCCAGATCGATCACGCCCAGCAGGCCGGGCAGAATCACCGTGGCCGACAGCCCGACCACCACGCCCACGATCAGCACCGCGGTCAGGCTGAATTTGAGAACGGTCTGCAGGATGATCCCGCGCGCCTCGGTCTCGTCATAGGCCAGGTTCAGCCCTTCGATCAGGCTCGCCACGCCTTTCGACGCGGAATAAAGCGCAAGCAGCACGCCGAAGATGGCCGCAAAGCCCAGCCCCGCACTGGCCGACCCGGCCACATCGGCGGCCTGCCCCGCCACGATCTGCGCCGCGCTGTCGGGAAGCATGGCTGAAAGCTCGTCGATCTGCGCGGTGATCTGTTCGGGGTCCAGCACAAGGCCGCCGATGGCGACCAGCGCCGTGATGGCAGGGAACAGGGCCAGCAGGCCGTAAAAGGCGATGCCTGCGGAAATCAGCCCCATATGGTCGTCGCCGGTCTTTTTCCAGACGCGCAGCAGGATGTCTTTCCACCCTTTCGCCGGAACGGCGGCAGGGACGCGGGCGCTGTGGCCTTGTCGGGCGGTCATGTCGTCTCCGTCGAGTTGTCGATTCTCCGATTCCGTAAGGTCAACGATTTGCGCGCGGCATTGTTCCGCGCGCGTCTTCGTCAAAGGCCGGGCATGGTGGCGTGTGCCGCGTGCGCGCGTGCCGCCCGAGGCCCGCGTGAAACGGGATTCTTATCAGGTTTCACAAGGAAAACCGCGCATGGCGGGTCGCCCTGCCGCATTGCTGCCCGATCCCACCGATAAAAGTTGTCGAAAAATGGCAAGCGGGTTTGGTGCGAATTAAGAAACCCTTTGTTCCTTTTCGTGCAGTTTGCGGCGGAACGAAGAAAGTCTCCGAATGGTTGACAGGATCAGATCCATCAAGCCCCGGCTGGGTGCCGATGTGCTCGTCGCCTCTATGGTGACGAACATCTTCGCGCTCGCGCTGCCGCTTGTGATCCTGCACGTCTTCGACCGGGTGATCCCGAATGCGGGGGCGGCAACGCTGTCCGTGCTTGTGGCCTCGCTCGTGGTCGTGGCGCTGCTTGACTACCGCTTGCGGCTGGCCCGCGGGCATTCCGTTCTGGTGCGCGCCTTCCGCAAGGAGGTCGAGGTGCACGGGGCGGCACTGGCGCGGGTGCTTGGCCCCGGCGTCGACCGGGGGTTTCTGGCCCGGGGCGACCTGCTGGACCATTTCATGAGCATCGGGCGCGTGCGCAAGCATCACAGCAGCGACGTGGCGATGGCGTTGCTCGACATACCGTTCATTGTCCTTTTCATCGCGGTGATGGCGCTGATCTCTCCGGTGATGGGGGTGGGGGCGACGGTTCTCAGCATCCTGTCGGCGGTGATCGTCTGGGCGTTCCGGACGCGCATCCTGAAGCTGACCAACGAACGGCAGGAACGCGACCGGCGCCGCCATGCCTTCCTGATCGAAAGCTTGACCGGGATCGAGACGATCAAATCCCTGGGGATCGAGCCTGCGATGGTGCGCCGGTATGAGCGGTTCATCGGCGGCAGCGTCGGCATTACCCGCGATCTCAACGGGCTGACGAGTTTCACCCAGGGTCTGACCGGAACGATATCGCTGATCGCGCCGGTCGTGATGGCGGGGCTGGGCGCGCTGATGGTGGTGCGGGGCGACATGACGATGGGCGGGCTGGCCGCCGGCGTTCTGCTGACCGGCCGGATCATCCAGCCGACCTTGCGGATGGAGGCCTTGCTGGCCGGTGGCCGCGACCTGCGCCCGGCGATCAAGGAAGTGGAGGGCCTGCTGGCCGCACCCGCCGCGATCGAGGGCCAGACCCGGCTGGAGCAGATCGAGAGCGTGACCCTGGAAGACGTCGGTATCGCAGGGCCTAGCCCTGGACAGTGCTGTCTTGAGAATATCTCGTTGACGCTCAAGCGGGGCGACACGATTTCGCTTGTCGGCCCCGAAGGATCGGGGCGTTCGCGTTTCCTGTCGGTGCTTGCCGGGCAGCAACGCCCCGCCAAGGGGCAAATCCTGATCAATGACCGCCCGATGGACAGCTACGACCCGCGGGATATCGCACACCGTGTCAGCCTGCTGTCGTCGGAGTATCATTTCTTCGAGGGTACGCTTCTGGACAACATGACCGGCTTCCGGTCAGAGGAGTTCGGCGCGCAGGCGGTGCAACTGGCCCGGATCCTCGGCCTGCACGATTTCATCATGCGCCACCCGGACGGATACGGCCTGAACGTGTCCAAGCAGACCGAGTCGGCGCTGCCGCAGTCGGTCCGCGCGGCGGCCGTCATGATCTCCGGTCTGGTCACCAAGCCCGACCTGATCCTGTTCGACGAAGCCAATCACGGGTTCGACGTCTACACCGATGCCGCCCTGCGCGGCCTTTTCGAGGCGCTGCGCCCCGGCACGCTTCAGGTTCTGGTCACCTACAAACCGTCGCTTCTCAGCCTCGCCAGTCGCCACTTCCGCGTCCACCAGACGCGGGTGCTGGAAACGGGGGTCGAACGCGCCTTCGATTTCGGGGGTGGCGAATGACGGTTCTGGGCGGCGGCACGGATGTTTTCGACCTGCGCAACACGGGCGCCGTGCCCGCGGCGCCGGCGTCGCAGGACGGCCTGGTCGATCCCTATCGCGATATGCTCTTGTCCGGCATGGAGTTGGGCCGCTTCGGCGACATCGTGATCGAGGCGCCGGCAGCCAAGGCCCTGGTGGAGGTTCTGCGCCGCCGCGGCTGGCCGATCGATCTGCGCAAGTTCAGCAACGCCATCCCGCATATGCCGGACCGGTTCGAACTGCTGGAACTACGCCTTGTGCTGTCCCGGCTGGGGTTCGAGACCCGGATGATCGAACAGGATGGGCGCAATCTTGGCGGCCTGCCCAACGGGTCCATGGTGCTGGATTCGCAGGAACGTATCCTGTTCTGCTCGGTCGACGAGAAAGGGCGCGATGTTCTGGTCGATCCCGACACGGGCCAGAAGATCTCCATCGGGCGGCGGCGGCGCTATAACTGCCTGCTGGTCGACGGCGCCGAGGCGGACACGGCGCGCAAGAAACAACCCGTGGCCCCCGTCCTGTCGCGGATCGAGTCGCGGTTCCGGCCGGAACTGCAACTGCTGATCTTCCTGACCATCCTGTCGGGCCTGCTGGTCGTCGTGGCATCCAAATCCGTGGCCTTCGTGTTCCAGATGGTGCTGCCGGCCAAGGCGCTGGATACCCTTCTGGGGCTTATGATCGGTTTGGGGGGGCTCTTCGCCTTCGACCTTGCGATCCGGCAGGTGCGCGCCCGGATCGTGGCCCGCATATCGGCACGGATCGAATATATCCTGTCCGGTGAGATCTACGACAAGCTGATGTCGCTGCCGCTCAACATGATGCAGGCATCCTCGGTCAGCGATCAGATCAACCGGATGAAGCATTTCGAGACGGTGCGCGATTTCTTCGTCGGGCCGGTGGCCACGGTTCTATTCGAAATCCCGTTCATCGTGGTGCTTGTCGGCGTGATCTTCTTCACCTGCTCGCATGTCGGGCTGTTCATCGTGTTGAGCGTGATCGGGTTTGCCATCGCGGCGATCTTGGCGGTGCCCCGCTTGCGATCCGCCGGAACGAAGATGAACCTCGTCCGTTCGGATTATCTGCGCCGTATGGGCGAGGCACTGGACAGATCGCCAGAGATCATGCAGCGCGGGCTTGGGCCCGCCTTCGCGGGGCGGATCCAGCCGATCTATGAACGCTATGCCGCGGCCCAGTTTGAACTGGACCGCGCCAGTCAAAGACTTGCGAACGTGTCGGTGCTTCTGGCGCCGGTCACGATGTCGGGCGTGATCCTGATCGGCGCGCGCGAGGTGATGAAGGGCGACATGTCCGCGGGCATGTTCATCGTCACGATCCTTTTGACGACGCGTCTTTTGGCGCCGGTCCAGCAGGCCATGACGACGGCGGTCCGCATGCCCGAGGTGCTGAAGGTCTTCGGCCAGATCGACAACCTGATGCGCATCGATCCGGGCCGCAGCGGCGCATCTGTGATGACGCCCGATCGAAAGAACGTCCGCCAGTTGAGCCCGCCGCTCAGGATCGAAGAGGTCGTGATGCGCTATCCGTTGACCAACGCGCCCGCGTTGCACGCGGTGTCGGCGCGGGTGCCCTATGGCAAGCTCACCTGCCTGTGCGGCCCGACCGGTGCCGGCAAGACGACGCTTTTGCGCTCGGTCGCGGGGCTGTGTTCGTTGCAGGCCGGCGCGATCTTCCTGGGCGAGGTCAACATGCAGCAGCTTGGCCCGATGCAGCGCACCGACCTTGTCGGCTATATGGGACACAAGCCATTGCTGGTTCACGGGACCGTTGCGCAGAACCTGCGCCTGACCGCACCCGGCCTGCCCACGCGGGAAATGGAGCGGGTCTGCGACGAACTTGGCATCCTGCCGCAGATCGAGGGGCTGCCGGACGGGTTTCATACCCGCCTGACGCGCGAGGTCCAGATTTCCCTGTCGCCGGTCTTCCGCACGAAACTGGCCATTGCCCAGCTTCTGTTGCGCGACCCGGTAATCCTGTTGCTGGATTCGCCTGACTCGGGCCTGTCGCATGCGGATGAACTGCGCCTGTTCACTGCCATTGCGCGGCGGCGGGAGCGGATGACGACGATCTTCGTTACGCACAAGCAGAAGGTCCTGAAACGCGCGGACCATGTCTTGGCCCTGAAAGCCGGAAAACTCGTCTTCTCGGGCCATCCCGACAAGCTGAACCTGGAGAAATTGCAATGAGCAAGGCGACAGGCAGGCCCATCGACAGAACCCTTGCCATCAGTCCCTATTTTGGGGAACGCCGGGACAGCCAGGCGGCCCGGATCACGATCTGGGCGATTGCCGCGGGGCTGACCTTTTTCCTGGTCTGGGCGTCGCAGACCCCGGTTTACGAGGTCGTCTCCGGCCAGGGTCTTGTCCGGCCAGAGGGGCTTGCCCGGCAGGTGGAGCATCTGGAAGGCGGGCTGGTGGCGGAACTTCGCATCGGCGAGGGCGAGCATGTCGAACGCGGCGATGTTCTGGCCGTGCTCGACATGGGCGATCTGAAGTCGGAAAAACACAAGCTGGAGGCGCTCGCCGCCCGGCTGGAGACTCAGGTTGCCCGGTTCCGGGATCTGGTCCGGGTGGACCTGACACAGGTCGGCGCGGAAAAGATCAACGACCTGCTGCAAAGCGCCGATCCGTCCTACGCGCAGGAGGTCGCCTATCGCGTGGCCCAGATCCAGACGCTGGACACCGAACGCGACATCGCGCTGATGCGGATGAAATCCTACGACGCCCGGCGGGGCAAGGCGCGCGAGGAACTGGCGATCCTGAACGAACAGATGGCGCGCTACGAAAAGACCAAGGGCCGGCAGGTCGTGTCGCTTCTGACCATCGAGGATACCGAGCTTTCCGTGATCCGGAAGGAAAGCGAAATCCTGGAACTGGGGACCGAGATCGAGGCGCAGAAGGCCGCGGCGACCCGGGCGGAGACGTCGAAGGCCGAACTGGTGGCGGAATACCGGCGCGAGGCGGCCGAACGGCTGGAGGCGCAGGCCGAGGAACTGGCGCGGACCCGCGAAAGCCTTGTCCAGATCAACGACCGGATCGCCCGTGCGGTGCTGCGCGCGCCGGTGACGGGCATCGTCAAGAGCCTGACCATTTCAAGCGACGGAGAGGTCGTCGGCCCCGGCGAAACCCTGATCGAGATCATCCCCGATTCCGAACGCGTTTTTGCCGAGATCGAGGTGCTGGCCGACCGCATCGGCGGCGTCGAGGTCGGGCAGGAGGCAAGCATCAAGATCCTGACCCACGACTTCACCCGCTATGGCGATGTGCTGGGGGAGGTCGTGCGGATTTCACCGTCGAGTTTCACCAAGGAATCCGGCGAGACGTTCTTCCGCGTCAAACTGGGCTTCACCGCGACAGAGCTGCATGCGCTGAAGGGCGTGAACGGGGAGCTTCGGCGGATCGGCCCGGGCATGACGGTGATGGCCGATATCCGGGCCGGGCGGCGGTCGGTCCTTGCCTATCTGCTCAAGCCGCTGCAGGTGATTTCGTCCCGCGCCATGACGGAGGCCTGAGCCGGGTCCGGCCCGTCGCCGGTGTCTGGCAACGCATCGGCCCTTGCCCGGCGGCGCCCTGGCGCGCATCCTGCCGGGCAAGCATGCCCGACATGCGACATGCAAGGCCCGTGCCGGACCCAGATCGATGCCCGCCCTTTGCCGCGATTGCCTGACCGCCTTTGACAGCGGAACGCGCTGCCCCGCCTGCGGGCGGCCGCGGGTGATCGCGCATCCCGAACTGTTCGATCTGACCGTTGCCCATATGGATTGCGACGCGTTCTATGCCGCGGTCGAAAAGCGCGACAATCCCGATCTGCGGGACAAGCCCGTGATCGTCGGCGGCGGACGGCGCGGCGTGGTCTCTACCGCCTGCTATATCGCCCGGATCAAGGGCGTGCGCTCGGCCATGCCGATGTTCAAGGCGCTGCAACTGTGCCCCGAGGCGGTGGTGGTCCGCCCGCGCGGCGCGGCCTATGCCGAG
The DNA here is from genome assembly GCF_002079305.1 of Rhodovulum sp. P5. Taxonomy (NCBI): domain Bacteria; kingdom Pseudomonadati; phylum Pseudomonadota; class Alphaproteobacteria; order Rhodobacterales; family Paracoccaceae; genus Rhodovulum; species Rhodovulum sp. P5. The sequence goes on along the minus strand of NZ_CP015039.1, from coordinate 2,277,915 downwards.
GCGTCGCGCGCGATCCGCAGCATGATGGAAGACCTCACCCCGGCAATCGAACCGCTTTCCCTGGACGAGGCGTTTCTGGATCTGTCGGGGACGCAGCGGCTGCACGGGGCGCCGCCCGCCGTTCTGCTGGCGCGGCTGGTCAAGCGGATGGAGGACGAGCTGGGGCTGAGCGGGTCGATCGGCTTGTCCCACAACAAGTTCCTGGCCAAGATCGCCTCCGACCTCGACAAGCCGAAAGGCTTTGCCGTGATCGGGCGGGCGGACACCGCGGATTTCCTGGCCGACAAGCCGGTGCGCCTGATCTGGGGTGTCGGTGCCGCCGGGCAGGCGGCGCTGGAAAAGGCCGGGGTGCGCAGCTTTGCCGACCTGCGGCGGTGGGACAGGCAGGATCTTCACGCCCGCTTTGGCAGCATGGGCGACCGGCTGTGGCATCTGGCCCGGGGCGAGGACAGCCGCCGGGTATCCCCCAATGCGCCGGTGAAGAGCATTTCCAACGAGACGACCTTTGCCGAGGACACGTCCGACCCCGATATTCTTGACGGTCATTTGTGGCGCATGTCCGAAAAGGTCTCGGACCGGGCCAAGGCCAAGGGCCGGGCGGGCCGCGTGGTGGTGCTGAAACTCAAACGCGCCGATCACCGGCTGCTGACGCGCCGGCACGCCTTGACCGAGCCCACGCAGATCGCCGACCGGATCTACCGAACGGCGCGCGGGTTGATGGATCAGACCGAAGAGGCCGGTCCGTTCCGCCTGCTGGGCGTGGGGCTGTCCGAGATCCTGCCGGCCGAGGCCGCGGATCTATCGGGGGACCTGCTCGACCCGCAGGCGGAAACGCGGGCCGCGGCGGAACGGGCCAGCGACCTGATCCGCGCGCGCTTCGGGCCCGAGGCGATCCTGAAGGGTCGGGCCCTGCGATAGCCCCGCCTTCGGCTATTCCGCGGCGAGCGGGATTTCGTCCGCCCGGCCGATATCGGCCAGATCGGCAACGATGGATGTCATCAGGCGCCGGAAATCATCGAACTCCGCATTCGGGCGGATCTCTGATTCGTCCATGTAGAGGGAGCGGTCGATCTCGATCTGGATCGCATGCTGACGGCGGGCGGGCCGGCCATAGCGCTGCGTGATATAGGCCCCGGCAAAGGGCGCATTGCGCCCCACCCGCAGCCCCGCGGCGCGAAAGATCGCCTCGACCCGGTCGACGATGTCGGGCGCGGCAGAGGCCCCGAACCGGTCGCCCAGCACGACCTCTGGCCGGGGGCTCTTTGCGGTGGCCACGCTTTCGATCGCTTCGCGCGGCATCGAGTGGCAATCGATCAGCACCGATTCGCCGAAATCGTTGCGCGCCTCGTCCAGCAGCGCCTGAAGCTGGTCGTGATAGGGGTGCCAGTAGACGGACAGACGGGTTTTCGCCTCGGTCAGGTCGATCTTTCCGCGATAGATCGCGCGACCGTTTGCCACGACCCGGGGAATCACGCCAAGGCCGGAACTGATCCGGGGGTTGTGGCCGGCCAGCTTCGCGCCATCGACCACGGCGGGGTCCAGTTCATCGCTGGCGCGGTTGAGATCGACATAGGCGCGCGGGGCGACGGCGGCGATCAGGGGGGCCCCGTGAACCGGCGCCTCGGCAAACAGCAGGTCCATGAACGCATCCTCGGACGACCGGATCGTCCGCTCGTCAAGCACGGACTGGCGCAGGAATGTCCAAGGGTAATCCCGCCCGCTGTGGGGCGAGGAAAACACGACGCTGGTGGTCGGCCGTTCCGGCCGGTAGAGCCTGTAGGCGTGCAAGGTGCTCTGCCTCCTTACCTCCCCTTATAACGACCTTTCGACATTTGCCAAAAGGCCTTGAAACCTCTTCCGACTCCTTTTATACGCCTGCGAACCGACGCGGTCCTGCCCGCGTCCGTTTTCTTTCGGGCAGGTGGGACAGTGACGGAGATGGGCGGTTAGCTCAGCGGTAGAGCACTACGTTGACATCGTAGGGGTCACTGGTTCGATCCCAGTACCGCCCACCATCGAATTTCGGCCCGACGGGCCGGTTGGCGAAACCTGCAAGGCGCACGGACGCGCCGCGACATGAGGAGAAGGCCGATGAAGGTCCGCAACTCGCTCCGCTCGCTGAAGCAGCGTCACCGCGATTGCCGCGTGGTGCGCCGCAAGGGCCGGGTCTACGTGATCAACAAGACCCAGCGCCGCTTCAAGGCCCGCCAGGGCTGATCAGCGCTTCAGGACGTTTCCAAAACCGCCCCGGTCACCCGCCGGGGCGGTTTTTCGTTGCGGTGCCGCAGGGGCCTTTTGCACTGCAGCATTTACGCGCTGGGCCTTGATTGCTATCGCTTCGGAAAGGTCCGGTCGCAAAGGCCGGCGGAAGCGAAAAGGCAGCCCATGACCGCGCCCAAAGGCAACCGCACCCACCCCTATGACACGCTTGACCGGGCCTCCCGTGCCGTGATGGCCCGGCTGACCGGCGGGACATCGCCGCATGCGGCTTGGGCCGCCTGGGCCGACTGGGGCATGCATCTGGCCCGCGCGCCGGGCCGCCAGATGGAACTGGTCGAACATGGCATGCAGTCCATGGCCAAGCTTGCGGTCCATGCCAGCGGCTGGCCCCCCGGCGATGCGCCGTTCCAGCCCAAACCGGGCGATCACCGGTTCGATCACCCCGGATGGGACAAGCCGCCCTATACCTATTGGAAGCAGGCCTTCCTGGCCTCGCAGGACTGGTGGGATCACGCCACGGAATATGTGCGCGGCACCCGCCCGCACAGTTCCGACCGGACGGCGTTCATGGTGCGGCAGGTGCTGGACGCGATGTCGCCGTCGAACACGGCCCTGACCAACCCCGAGATCATGGAGGCGACGCTGGAAAGCGGCGGGCGCAACCTGACCGAGGGCGCGCGCCATCTGGCCGAGGATATCGCGGCCCAGTGGACGGGCCAGAAGCCTGAGCCGGAAGGAAAGTACAAGGTCGGCGAAACGCTTGCCTGCACGCCCGGTGAGGTCGTCTTTCGCAACGAGCTGTTCGAACTGATCCAGTACAGCCCGGCGACGGAAAAGGTCCATGCGGAACCGGTGCTGATCGTGCCGGCGTGGATCATGAAATACTATATCCTCGATCTGCGGCCTGAGAATTCGATGATCCGGTATCTGGTGGAGCAGGGCTTTACCGTCTTCGCGATCTCGTGGGCCAATCCGACCGCGGCGCAGCGCGATGTCGGGCTTGACGATTACCGGCGCCGGGGGGTGATGGCCGCGCTTGATGCGGTGACGCGCATCGTTCCGGGGCAGAAGGTGCATGCTTGCGGCTATTGCCTTGGCGGCACCATCCTGTCGATTGCCGCGGCGACCATGGCGCGGGACGGCGATGACCGCCTGGCCTCGGTCACGCTTCTGGCTGCGCAGACCGATTTCACCGAGGCGGGCGAGTTGATGCTGTTCCTCGACGAAAGCCAGGTGGCGTTCCTTGAGGACATGATGTGGGATCAGGGGTTCCTGGACGAGACGCAGATGGCCGGGGCCTTCCGTGCGCTCAGGTCAGAGGAACTGGTCTGGTCGCGCGCGGTGCGCCGCTATCTGATGGGGCAGGATGAACCGGAATTCGACATCTCGGTCTGGAATGCCGATGCCACGCGGATGCCGGCGCGGATGCATTCGGAATACTTGCGCGGGCTGTTCCTTGAAAACCGCCTGACTTCGGGCCGGTTTGCCGTCGACGGGCGGGTGATTGCGCTGAAGGATATCGACGCGCCGATGTTCGTCGTCGGTACCGAGAAGGACCACATCGCGCCGTGGCGGTCCGTCTACAAGGTGACACTCTTTACCGAGAACGAGCTTGTCTTCGTGCTGACCTCCGGTGGGCACAACGGCGGCGTGGTGTCAGAGCCGGGGCACAAGCGCCGGTTCTACCGGATCGGTCATCGCACCGCGGAAAAAAGCTATATGGACCCGGACACGTGGTTTGCCCGTCACGACGCCAAGGAAGGATCCTGGTGGGTCGACTGGGCGGCTTGGCTGTCGGGGAAAAGCGCGCCGGAAAAGGTGGCCCCGCCACAGATGGGCGCCGCCGGGGACGGCTTGCCGCCGCTGGCCCCGGCGCCGGGGACGTATGTCTTTCAGAAATGACCGCGCCCGCCTGGGGGCGCGATCCTGTGGCCGGGGCCGTCAGGCGACGAAGGCCACGCGCTGAAGCGCCCCGTCAAGCTGGAACTCCGCAGCGAAGGACCGCGGAACGTCAACCTCGTGAAAGCCGAAGGCGATGGTCACGATGCCGTCGTCCCGGCTCCAGATCGCGGTCATGTCCAGGCTGTCCCACAACTGCGCCGGCGTGATATCGGCGGGGTTGGGCGTGTCGGGGAAAAGGGCGGCATAGGCCGCGGGTGCGTTTTCATGCAGCCATGCCGGGACATTTGCCGCAATGCTGTCATAGCCGTCCAGAAAGGCCACGCGCACCGTTTCGACATGTTTCGACAGGGTGTCGATAAACGTGGCGGCGGCCTCCATCTTCGGCCGGTCCTGCACCGTGGCCAGAAAATCCAGCCCGACAGGGCGCAGAACGCCCGGCCCCACGGGCAGCGTCGCCTGCCCATCGTCCAGCCGAACCGTTCCGAATGCGTTCGTTTCCATCCTCATCTCTCCTGTGATCGCGCGAAAAGCGAAGTATGCGCGTACAGTTAGCGACAAAGATGTAACGAGTTATTATCCGAGTTCTGACGTTTCCGCATGCCCGGCTTGCGGAAGCGCGCCGCCAGCCGGATGCCGATTTCGTGCGAAAATCCAGTTATGTCTTTCCAATTGGCCCGTTTTTCTCTATGTCCCGGCCATCTGAGACGTTGTGCCAAGGCCCCGGCACTCGACACGATGGAAGGGGTCGGCGGCAATGCGGCCGCCATTTCAACGGGAGACCCGGGATACGCCCGGGAGCGCTCCCTCACAGGATAGACGTATGTTCAACGAAACGAAGAAGACGATGCAGTGGGGGGAAGAGACCCTCACGCTGGAAACGGGCAAGATTGCCCGGCAGGCCGACGGTACCGTGATCGCCACGCTGGGCGAGACGTCGGTCATGGCGAACGTGACCTTCGCCAAGGAGCAGAAGGAAGGGCAGGACTTCTTCCCGCTCACCGTCCACTACCAGGAAAAATACTATGCCGCGGGCAAGGTGCCCGGCGGCTTTTTCAAGCGCGAGGCGCGGCCGACCGAAAAGGAAACGCTGACCGCGCGCCTGATCGACCGCCCCATTCGCCCGCTGTTCGTTCCCGGCTTCAAGCATGAAGTGCTGGTGATGTGCACGGTGCTGTCCCACGATCTGGTCAACGACCCCGACATCGTGGCGATGATTGCGGCCTCTGCCGCGCTGACGATTTCCGGCGTGCCCTTCATGGGGCCGATTGCCGGCGCGCGCGTCGGCTATGTCGATGGCGAATATGTCCTCAACCCCGATGTCGAGGACATGCAGGGCCTTCGCAACAACCCCGAGCAGCGGCTTGACCTTGTCGTCGCCGGGACCCGCGACGCGGTGATGATGGTCGAATCCGAGGCCTATGAACTGACCGAGGACGAGATGCTGGGCGCGGTGACCTTCGCGCATGAGCAGATCAAGCCGGTCATCGACCTGATCATCAGCCTTGCCGAAGCGGCCGCGAAAGAGCCCTTCGACTTCCAGCCGCCGGACTATTCCGAACTCTACGAGGCCGTGAAAGCCGCAGGCGAAGACAAGATGCGCGCGGCCTATGCGATCAACGACAAGCAGGAGCGCGTCGCCGCCGTCGCCGCCGCGAAAGAGGCGATCAAGTCTGTCCTGACCGAAGAGCAGCTTGCCGACGTCAACCTCGGCTCTGCCATCAAGAAGCTGGAGTCGGTCGTCCTGCGTGGCGACGTGGTCAAGAACGGTCACCGAATCGACGGCCGTGCCCTGGATCAGGTGCGCCCCATCGTCTGCGAAACCGGCCTTCTGCCGCGGACCCACGGCTCGGCGCTTTTCACCCGGGGTGAAACGCAAGGTCTGGTGGTCACCACGCTGGGCACCGGCGATGATGAGCAGATCATCGACGCGCTGCACGGCAATTTCCGCTCCAACTTCCTGCTGCACTACAACTTCCCGCCCTACTCGGTCGGCGAAGTGGGCCGCGTGGGCAGCCCGGGACGGCGTGAGATTGGCCACGGCAAGCTGGCCTGGCGCGCGCTGCAGGCGGTGCTGCCGGCACAGACCGACTTCCCCTACACGATCCGCGTGGTGTCCGAGATCACCGAATCGAACGGGTCGTCCTCGATGGCGTCCGTCTGCGGCGGGTCGCTGTCGATGATGGATGCGGGCGTGCCGCTGAAGGCACCGGTTGCGGGCGTCGCCATGGGTCTGGTGCTGGAGGATGACGGGTCCTACGCCGTGCTGACCGACATCCTTGGGGATGAGGATCACCTTGGCGACATGGACTTCAAGGTCGCGGGCACCGAGGCCGGGATCACCTCGCTCCAGATGGACATCAAGGTCGCGGGTATCACGCCCGAGATCATGGCCAAGGCGCTGGAACAGGCCAAGGCCGGCCGGCTGCACATCCTTGGCGAAATGTCGAAGGCGCTGACCGAGGCGGGCGAGTTCTCCGTTCACGCCCCGCGGATCGAAACGATGACCATCCCCACCGACAAGATCCGCGAAGTGATCGGGTCGGGCGGCAAGGTCATCCGCGAGATCGTGGAAACCTCTGGCGCCAAGGTCGACATCAACGATGACGGCGTGATCAAGATCGCCTCGCCCAACGGCGAAGCCATCCAGAAGGCCTATGACATGATCTACTCGATCGTGGCAGAGCCGGAAGAGGGCAAGATCTACAAGGGCAAGGTCGTGAAGATCGTCGATTTCGGCGCCTTCGTGAACTTCTTCGGCAAGCGTGACGGTCTGGTCCACGTGTCCCAGATCGAGAACCGCCGCCTGAACCACCCCTCCGACGTTCTGAAAGAGGGCCAGGAGGTCTGGGTCAAGCTTCTGGGCTTCGACGACCGCGGCAAGGTCCGCCTGTCGATGAAGGTCGTCGATCAGGAGACCGGCAAGGAAGCGCCCAAGGAAGAGAAGGCCGAAGCCGAGGAGTAATCTTCGGCCAACCGGATTTGAGGGGCGCGGGCGAAAGCTTCGCGCCCCTTTGCGTTCGTGGCTGGCGGCGCGGGGGAGACGTCAGGCGTAGCTTGTCCTGAAGAACGACCCGATGACCCAGGTCAGTTCGCTGCGCGGCACCATCCCCGGTTCCAGTTCGAAGACCGCCATGCGCTCCAGCCGTTCGACGGGTTTGGCCAGGGCCTCGACCGTATGGTATTTCTCGCGCACGACGAAATCGTCGAACAGCACCAGCGTGGGCCGTTCGATGCGCATCACGGCGGTGCAGAAACAGGCCACCCGGAAGCGCCCGTCGATCAGGATGACATCGGGATGGGTGAAATCGGGCGCGTCCCAGATGGCCAACGGATAGCGATAGAAATTCTCCATCGCCTTCCGGTTCACCGGTTTGCCCCATTTGCCGGTCCGGCCGATATCGCTGTGGATCACGCGGGCATCGGCATCGGGAAACGCACTGTCGAGATGGGCGTTCAGAAGCGCGGTCCACCCCTTGTCGCTTTCGACGGAGCGGACCTTCTTGCCCAGTTCCGCGGCGATGATGGTCGACCCGCCGCTGCCATATTCCAGAATGCTGGCGGCATCGGCATAGGCGTCCTTCAGCCGTTTCAGGTCGGGTTCGGAAAATCTCGGCACGGGGGGAAAGGCGACCTTCCGGCGGCGCTTGAGCCTGATCATGTGCGACCTTCTTTGTTGATCCCGTTCGGTGTCCACGTCTCGCCGCTTTTCCGCGCGGCGCGGTTCAGGGCGCGGTAGCGTTTCTTCTTCTCGGGGTCGGCATAACCGCGCGGATGATCCAGATGCACCAGCGGCGCGGAATAGCGCAAGTGCCGCCCCCGCACCCCGGCATTGTTCAGCCGGATTCCCAGATTCTTGTCCCCGCCGCCCCATTTGATGGTTTCGTCATAGCCGTTGATCTTCAGCAGATCGCTGCGCCAGACAGAGGCATTGGCCCCGCAAAGCGCCCGCCGCACCGGCGACAGGCGTTCCAGCACATCCATCACCGGCACCGGGAAGGGCCGCGTTTTTGCCCAGGTGGACAGGCTGCCAAGGGCGCGGTTTGCCTTCAGCCAATCGCGGTCGAACACCGTCCCGTCGCGGACCATCTCGGGCGTCACGCTGGCGGTCGCTTCGGCATCCAGTCGGATCAGGCTGCCGGTGGAAAACTGGCCCGGCCGGGTCAGGTGCAGATGCCGCGCCACGAAATCGGGATGGATCATGACGTCGCCGTCGATGAACACCAGAACCGCGGCCTGCGAGGAGGCAATCGCCTTGTTCAGGATCGCGCTTTTCTCGAACCCGCGGTCTTCGTGCCAGACATGGCGGATTGTCAGGTCGGGATGGCGCGCGGCGAAGGCGTCGATCACCGCCTTGGTTTCGGGGCCCGACCCGTCATCGGCGATGCAGATCCCGTCGGTCCTGACCCGCTGCATCGCGATGGACTCAAGGCAGAGGGCAAGCGAGCGGGGGCTGTTGTAGGTCGAGAGGATCAGTTCGGACTGCATACGGCACACCTGTTTCGACCCTCATACGACAAGCCCCCCGCCAAGACCACTGGCAGGGGGCAAATAGCCGGATCAGGCGCCGCGCTTAGCTGGCCTGCTTCACCGTCCGCAGATAGGGGAAGATCTCTTCCACGGCGCCGAACTTCTCTTTCGCTTCTTCGGTGCTGACCGTCAGGCCGACGATCACGTCCTCGCCCGGGCGCCAGTTGGCCGGCGTGGCGATCGGCTTGCCCGCGTTGTTCTGGATCGCGTCCAGCGCGCGCAGGATCTCGTCGAAGTTGCGTCCCACCGTCATCGGGTAGATCAGCATCAGCTCGATCTTCTTCTCGGGGTTGATGATGAAGGTGGTGCGCACGGTCGCGGTGTCGGCGGCGGTACGGCCGTCGGCAAGATAGGCGTCGGCCGGAAGCATGCCGTAAAGCTTGGCGATCTCCAGCTTGTCATCGGCGATGATCGGGAAGGTCATGTCGGTGCCGGCGTATTTCTCGACATCGGCCTTCCATTTCAGGTGCTCTTCCACCTCGTCGACAGAGATACCGATGACCTTGGTGTTGCGCTTGGCGAATTCGCCGGCCAGCTTGGCGGCGGCGGCGAACTCGGTCGTGCAGACGGGGGTGAAGTCCTTCGGATGCGAGAACAGAACCGCATAGCTGTCGCCGATCCAGTCGTGGAAGTCGATCTTGCCTTCGGTCGTGTCGGCGGTGAAATTCGGGGCAATGTCGTTGATGCGCAGGGCCATGGAATCGTCCTTTCGTACGGGCGTCTGAAGTTATGGATCTTAGATACATTCTAAGTTCAGCTTTGCCACCCCGAAATGCATGCAGCGCCGCACACAGCCAGAATGTCGCAACCCCAGGAGGGACAAATGATCGAAAAGACAGCATTTTACATCGACGGAGCCTGGGTTCCGCCCGTCTCGGAAACGCTGTGCGAGGTCATTGACCCCTCGACCGAAGAACCCTTTGCGACGATTTCGCTTGGGGGCGCGGCCGACACAGACGCCGCGGTCGCGGCCGCCCGTGCCGCCGGCCCAGGTTGGGCCGCGTCATCAAAGGAAGACCGGCTTGCGCTTCTGTCGCGCATCCTGGACCTTTACACGGCGCGCACCGAGGATCTGGCACAGGCGATGAGCCGCGAGATGGGGGCGCCGATCGATTTCGCACGGGCCAACCAGGTGGGCGCCGGGGCGTATCACATCAAGAACTTCATCCGCGCGCTGGAGGGGTTCGAATTCGAACGCCCCTTGGGGGCCCAGGCGCCCGACGACCGCATCCTGATGGACCCGGCGGGGGTGATCGGCATGATCACGCCGTGGAACTGGCCGATGAACCAGATCACGCTGAAGGTGATCCCGGCACTGGCCACCGGCTGTACCATGGTTCTGAAACCGTCCGAGATCGCGCCGCTGTCGGCGATGGTCTTCGCCGAGATCGTGCATGAGGCCGGCGTGCCGAAGGGTGTCTTCAATCTGGTCAACGGCGACGGGCCCGGCGTGGGCACGCAGATGTCGGGACATCCGGGGATCGACATGATCTCCTTCACCGGCTCGACCCGGGCGGGGATCGCGATTTCGAAGAACGCCGCCGCCACGCTGAAACGGGTGCATCTGGAATTGGGCGGCAAGGGCGCGAACCTGATCTTTGCCGATGCCGACGACAAGGCGGTCAAACGCGGTGTCCTGCATTGCTTCCAGAACACCGGCCAGTCGTGCAATGCGCCGACCCGGATGCTGGTGGAACGCTCGGCCTATGACGCCGCGGTGGAAACGGCGCAGGCGGTCGCCGCGCAGATGCAGGTGGGCCCGGCAAGTGCTGAAGGCCGCCATGTCGGCCCGGTGGTCAGTGCGGCACAATACGAAAAGGTGCAGTCCCTGATCCAGAAAGGGATCGACGAAGGCGCGCGGCTGGTCGCGGGCGGGACCGGGCGACCCGAAGGGTTCAACCGCGGTTACTTCGTGCGGCCCACCGTCTTTGCCGATGTGACCAACGACATGACCATTGCCCGAGAGGAGATCTTCGGCCCCGTCCTGTCGATCATCCCGTTCGACAGCGAGGACGAGGCGTTGCAGATCGCCAACGACACCGATTACGGCCTGACCAACTATGTCCAGTCGGGCGATGGGGTGCGGCGCCAGCGTCTGGCCCGGGCCTTGCGTTCGGGCATGGTCGAGTTGAACGGCACGTCCCGCGGCGCGGGCAGCCCGTTCGGCGGGGTCAAGGGATCTGGCAACGGGCGCGAGGGCGGCGTCTGGGGGCTGGAAGAATTCTGCGACGTCAAGGCGGTCAGCGGTTGGGGCGGCAGCGCCTGACCAGCCGCCCGACTTGCCCACCGGCGGCGGCGCCCGGTTGACACGGGCGCCGCGCTAGAACGGGCACTTGGCGCGAAAGCTCATGCCCCGCCCGCCATCGGGATGGCGCAGGCGCAGTTCTTCGGCATGCAGCATCAGGCGCGGGGCATCGCGGGCTGCCCCCTCGGCATAGAACGGATCGCCGAGGATCGGGTGGCCGAGTTCCTTCATATGGACGCGCAACTGGTGACTGCGGCCGGTTTTCGGAAACAGCCGCACGCGGGTTGTCCCGTTGTCATGGCGGACGACGCGCCAGTCGGTGACCGCGGGCTTGCCGTTTTCATGGTCGACCATCTGGCGCGGGCGGTTCGGCCAGTCGACGATCAGCGGCAGATCGACGGTGCCGGTTTTCGGCTCCAGCAGGCCCCAGACCCGGGCGACATAGGTCTTCTTGGTCTGCCGTTTCTCGAATTGCAGGCCCAGATGGCGCTGGGCCTGCGGCGTCAGGGCGAACACCATCACGCCCGATGTGTCCCGGTCCAGCCGATGCACCAGCAGCGCGTCGGGAAAGGCCGCCTGGATGCGCGCGATCAGACAGTCGGCCAGATGCGCGCCCTTTCCCGGCACCGACAACAGGCCCGCGGGCTTGTTGGCCACGAGGATCTCGTGGTCCTGGTGCAGGATGTCCAGCGGCGTGTCGGGCGGGTTGTAGGCATCGCTCATGGGCCGTGGCGGTAGCGGGTTCGGACCCCTGCCGCAAGCCTAGGGCAGCGCCGAAAGGCCAAGAAGCCCCCCATAGAGGATGAAACACACCGCCAGCACCTGCCGCAGTCTTGTGTTCATCACCGCCCCCAGCGCCAGCCGGCCCAGCCATGCGCCAAGCGCGGTGTAGCTGGCATAGGACAGCGACGTCAGCGTCAGCGCGGTGGGAAAGATCGCCCACATCTGTCGACCGATGGGAATGTCGGGTTCCACGAACTGGGAAAAGGCGGCGAGATATCCGGCGATGCTTTTGGCGTTGACCGTGGCGATCAGGAAGGCCCGGGTATAGATCGACCGACCCGACGCCGCCTGTGGCGCGACGGCGACCGCGGCATTGCGCCAGCCGCGGATGCCCAGCCAGATCAGCACCGCCGCACCGCCGAGTTTCGCCCAGGCAAAGGCCGTGGGGCTCGCCGCGATCAGGGCGGTGATCCCGGCCGCCGACAGCGTCAGAAACAGGGTTGCCTGTGTCAGGATTCCCAAAACGCCCCAAAGCGCCCGGGGCAGGCCATGGGTCATGCCGTTCAGGATGCAGTTCACCGCATTGGGGCCCGGGGTCGTGACGAAGAGAACCCAGAAGATCGCGAAGACGGCCCAGCCCTGCGGGGTCATCGCGCAAAGGTCTGTTCAAGCAACGCGGCCAGCCCCGCCGCATCGGCCTGGTCGAACGCGGCCGGTTGGTCGCTGTCGATGTCCAGCACGCCTAGCAACACGCCCTCACGGTCCCACACGGGCAGCACGATTTCGGAGCGGGTCGAGGACGCGCAGGCAATATGGCCGGGGAACGCGTCGACATCGGCCACGATCTGCGTGACGCCGGTGCGGGCGGCCGCCCCGCAAACGCCCCGGTCGAACGGAATGGTCAGACAGCCATGGCCGCCCTGATAGGGGCCGATCTTCAGCAAGTCGGGGGCGGTGACACGATAGAAACCCGTCCAGTCGAACCGGTCATCGGCATGGTGCAGTTCGCAGGCCATGGTCGCCATCAGCGCCACCTGATCCGTCTCGCCCGTGGTGAGCGCGGCAAGGGTTTTCGACATCTCGGCGTAGTCGATGCGCCTCATGGCCGCTCGATGGCGATTGCGGTGCCTTCGCCGCCGCCGATACAGATCGCCGCAACGCCCCGTTTCAGGCCCCGCTTTTCCAGCGCGTTCAGCAGCGTGACGATGATCCGCGTGCCCGAGGCCCCGATCGGGTGACCCAGTGCGCAGGCGCCGCCGTTGACGTTCACCCGGTCGCGCGGCAGTCCCATTTCATGCATGAAGGCCATGGGGACCACGGCGAAAGCCTCGTTCACCTCCCACAGATCGACGTCGTCCTTGGACCAGCCGATCCTGGCCAGCAGCTTTTGGGCCGCCGGCACCGGCGCGGTGGTGAACCATCCCGGTGCCTGCGCATGGCTGGCATGGCCAAGGATGCGGGCGCGCACGGGCAGGCCGCGCGCCTCGGCCACCTCGCCGCGGGCAAGGATCACCGCCGCCGCCCCGTCTGAGATCGAGGACGAATTGGCCGGCGTCACCGTGCCATCCCTGCGAAAGGCGGGCTTGAGATGGGGGATCTTCTCGGGTCGCGCCTGCCCGGGCTGTTCGTCCTCTGCCACCACGGTGTCGCCCTTGCGCGTGGTCACGGTGACCGGGGCGATCTCACCCTCGAACGCGCCGGAGCTTTGCGCGGCAAGCGCGTTCGAGAGGGATCCCAGTGCGTAGTCGTCCTGCGCCTCTCGCGTAAACTGGAATGTCTCGGCGCAATCCTCGGCAAAGGTGCCCATCAGGCGGCCCTTGTCATACGCGTCCTCCAGCCCGTCGAGGAACATGTGGTCCAGTGCCTGACCATGGCCGATCCGCGCGCCGCCACGCATGTTGGGCAAGAGGTATGGTGCATTCGTCATGCTCTCCATCCCCCCGGCGCAGATCACGCCCGCCGCGCCCAAGGCCAACTGGTCATGGGCCATCATCGCCGTCTTCATGCCCGATCCGCACATCTTGTTGACGGTCGTGGCGGGTACGTCTTCCCCCAGCCCGGCGCTGAAACCGGCCTGTCGCGCCGGGGCCTGCCCCTGCCCCGCGGGCAGCACGCAGCCCATCAAAAGCTCGTCCACGGTCGCGACCCCGGCCCCGTCCATCGCGGCGCGGATGGCCGCGCCGCCCAAGGTTGGCGCCGGCACGGTCGCGAAAACGCCCTGAAATCCTCCCATCGGGGTCCGCGCGGCGCCACAGATCACGACCTTGTCCATCATATCCTCTCCCTTTCGCCAAGCATGGCTTACCGAATGGTAACGATTGCCGTCTAGCCTTTGAACCGAATTACAGGAGTCTGGCCGAATGAAACTGGAAACGGAACTGCGCGACGATGCGATTCATGTCATTGTCGCCGAAGCCCGGATCGACTCGGCGGTCGCAATCCGGTTCAAGGATTGCCTGCGCGAGGTGACCGATAACGGCCCGGCGCGCGTTGTGCTGAACCTGGGGAAAGTGGAATTCCTCGACAGCTCCGGCCTTGGCGCCGTTGTCGCGGTGATGAAACTGCTTGGTCCGGACCGCAAGCTGGAACTGTGCAGTCTGACCCCGAATGTCGACAAGGTGTTCCGGCTGACGCGCATGGACCGGGTCTTCACCATCCATCCCACCTGCGAGGCAGCCTTTCCGGCACAGGAACAACGGTCCATCGCATGATCGCCGCTGTCATCTGAAACGGTGACAGGTCTTCCCCTGAACACATGCAGGATCAGGCCACGATGTTACAATCCGCCGAAACGGCGCCCCTGATGGTCGAGGCGACCCCGCTTGGGGTGCGCGCGGCCCTTGCGGAGATGAAGGCGCGCTTCGGCACGCCGTTGCCCGAAAGCGCAAGCCTCGGCATGGCCGAGACCGTGTTGGCCGAGGTTCTGAACAACATCGTCGAACATGCCTATGGTCCGACCAGCCCCGGCCCGATCGAGTTGCGGATGCACCGCTCGGACCTGCGGCTGAGCATCGATGTGCGTGACTACGGTGTGCCGATGCCCGGTGAAAAGCTGCCCGAAGGTGGCTTGCCCGGGGACGATGTCCTGACCGAGGCACCGTCCGAAGGCGGCTATGGCTGGTTCCTGATCCGCTCCTTCGCGCGGAACATCGAATACCGGCGCGAGGGCGATCAGAACCGCCTGTCCTTCGTCGTTCCGCTGCAAGAAGAGCACTGACGCTTCGACACCCCGTTCAGGCAACGCGACAGGCCGCTGCGTCCCTTGCCGGCATCCGTGCGCGTCTGCCCACCCGGTGTCCTTCCATCCCCGAAAGACCGGTTTCGCCGTTGGCATGGCGGTCCTTGCGCCCTAGGCTTGCGCAGCGTTTTTCGGGAGGAAACATGCGCGATTTTCAGGTTCCCGGCCGGTCGGCCGTCTTCGCCACCAATGGCATCTGTGCCACGTCCCATCCGCTTGCGGCCAAGGTGGCCATCCAGATGCTGGAATCGGGGGGCAACGCCGTGGATGCGGCGATTGCCGGGGCGGTTCTGCTGGGCTTGTGCGAACCGCAGATGACCGGGCTTGGCGGCGACTGCTTCGTTCTGCTGAAACCCGGCGGAGAGGATCGCGTGATCGGCCTGAACGGGTCCGGCCGTGCGCCTGCCGGACTGGACGCCGCCGCGTTGCGGGCGCGGGGGCTGGACGTGATGCCAACGGCAACCGCCGATGCGGTCACCGTGCCCGGGGCTGTCGATGCCTTCTGCCGCTTGTCGAAAGAGTGGGGCCGTGCGGGGCTCGCCGCCAGCCTTGCGCCCGCGATCCACTATGCCGAGGCCGGTATCCCCGTTGCGCCCCGCGCGGCCTTTGACTGGGGGAAAAGCGCGGATCACCTGCAGGGCGCGGCGCGCGATTTCTACCTTTTGGGGGGCAAGGCCCCGCAGCCGGGGCAGGTCTTCCGCGCGCCGAAACAGGCAGAGGTTTTGCGCCGGATCGCGATGGACGGCCGCGCGGGCTTCTACGAGGGCGAGGTGGCCGAGGATATGGTCGCCTCTCTCAACGCGCTGGGCGGCACCCATACGATGGAGGATTTCGCGGCCACCGCCTGCACCTGGACCGACCCGGTCAGCGGCCATTACAAGGGCGTGGACCTGGTGGAGCATCCGCCCAACGGGCAGGGGGCCACGGCGATCCTGATGGCCAACATCCTGTCCCATTTCGACCTGCCGGGGTTGGACCCGCTGGGGGCAGAGCGCGCGCATCTGGAGGCCGAGGCCGCGAAACTGGCCTATGACGCGCGCAACCGCTTTGTCGCCGATGCCGACCATATCACCCGGCTGGATCACATGCTGGCGCCCGAGACCGCCGAACGGCTGGCGGCCCTGATCGACCCGGCCCGCGCGATGGACAGCCCCGCCGCCCTGTCAGAGGCCGTGCACCGGGAAACCATCTATATCACCGTGGTCGACCGGGACCGGATGGCGGTATCGCTGATCTATTCGATCTTCCACAGCTTCGGCTCGGGGCTCGCTTCGTCGAAATTCGGGATCAACTTCCAGAACCGCGGCGCCGGGTTCAGCCTGACCGAGGGGCATGTGAACGAGGCCGCGGGCGGCAAGCGGCCCATGCACACGATCATCCCGGCGATGCTGAAGAAAGACGGCAAGGTCATCATGCCCTTCGGCGTGATGGGCGGGGCGTACCAACCCAACGGGCATGTGCGCGTGCTGACCAACCTGATCGACTATGACATGAACCCGCAACAGGCGCTGGACGCTCCGCGGAGTTTTTCCGACGCCGGCACGATGCTGGTGGAACGCGGCTATCGGGACGATGTCCGCTCGACCTTGGCCGGGATGGGCCACGATGTTGCGATCCCCGATCTGCCCATCGGCGGCGCGCAGGCGATCCTGATCGACCCGGAAACGGGGGTGTTGCAGGGGGCGTCCGACCCGCGGAAGGACGGCTGCGCGCTGGGCTACTGACCGGCGGTCAGTTCAACTGGAACTGGAGCGGATAGGTGCCGTCTTCGAAATCGCCGAAGAGATCGGGAAGGTCGGGGTGATCCACCGGTTCCCCGGTCTCGTCGGGGATCAGGTTCTGTTCCGACACGTAAGCGATGTAATAGCTTTCGTCGTTCTCGGCGAGCAGGTGATAGAACGGCTGATCCTTACGCGGCCGCACATCCTCTGGAATCGAGTCGTACCAGTCCTGCGTGTTCGAGAACATGGCGTCCACGTCGAAGATCACCCCCCGAAAGGGATGTTTCCGGTGACGAACCACCTGACCGATATGATATTTTGCCTGCGCTGTCCGCATGCCTTCAAATCCCCCACCTCAGCACCCTAAGGCCCATGTAGCGGAGATGTCTATGCGGCACGTGGATTTTCGGGGAAACAGAGTGTGAACCCCGCCCATACAGTGCCGGACTTCGCGCCATTCTGGCGGGAAAGGCGGCGTTTTTCGTTTATTCGCGCGGGATTTTCCCCTATCCTGCCCGTAATCAAAAAGAACGATCCGGGCAGATGAGCAGGTACCTGTTGATAGCATCGCTGCTGTTGCTTGCCGCATGCGGCGGCGGCTCTGCGCCGCGCAATCTGGACAATGCCTGTGCCATCGCGTCGGACAAGCCCGGTTACATGCGGGCGATGAAAAGGTCCGAACGGCGCTGGGGTGTGCCGGTGCATGTGCAGATGGCGGTGATCCACCAGGAAAGCAAATTCGACCGCAAGGCGCGCACGCCCTACCGGTTCGTTCTGGGTGTCATCCCGATGGGGCGGCAAAGTTCGGCCTATGGCTATGCGCAGGTGATCGACAGCACCTGGGACGACTACCGCAAGGCAACGAAGAACCGCGGCGCCAGCCGAACCAATTTCAAGGACGCGACCGATTTCATGGGCTGGTACATGACAAAGTCGCGGGACAAGCTGGGCATCCCGCTCAGCGATGCGCGCAACCAGTATCTGGCCTATCATGAGGGGCAGGCGGGCTATGCCCGGGGCAGCCATTATGGCAAGTCGTGGCTTCTTGCGGTGGCCGACCGTGTGGCGTTGCGGGCGCAGGCCTACAAGGCGCAATTGGTCCGGTGCCGCTGATCGTCAGTTGCCCCCGGATCGCCGGTTGCTTTCCAGAATGATGCTGAACAGGCTTGCGGGCAGCGTCAGGCCGGTCTGCATGTCCCCCAGAACCACCTTGGTCGCGTTGCCCACCTCGTCTGTGATGATCCACTCTCGCAGGGCCACGGGGTTGTCGGTAAAGATCAGAGCGATCGTGCCATAGTCGGGATGCGCGGGATCCTGCGCCACGACACGGGTAAAGCCGTCATAGGAATCATGGCCCACGATCATGCCGGACCGGCCGAGATCCACATTCTTGTCGAGGATCAGGCTCAGCGGCGTTTTCGAAAGGGGGTATTGTTCCGGCCCCTGGTTCGAGGCGTCGTCGAAAATCGCGACCTGTCCGCCCCCGGCGATCACCAGCGCCTTGTTCGGCCGGTCATAGTCGAACCGCGCCCGCCCCGGCCGTTTGATCGACAACTCCCCGGTGGAAATCGACCCGTCGGCATTGATCTGCCGGAACTCGGCCTGCGCCGTGGTGATCCCGTTGAGATAGGCCGACAGGCGCGACAGCGAAATCGGATCCGACAGGGCCGGGGCGGAGGACAGACACAGGGCGGCAAGGGCAAGGCGAAACGCTTTCATGCCATCAACCTAGAGATCTTTGCGGCGGCCTGCACCTGCTATCGGCTCACGAAGCGGTGCGCCCGTCGGGCCCCACCGGCAAAAGGCCGCGGCCTGTCCACTGGCGGAATTGACGAGGGTCACGCAATCTGACAAGCGAGACGGCAGGCCGGGGCGGGACACATATGCAAGAAAAACCACTCTCTCGTCAGGAACTGGAGCTTCTGACGCTCGTGAACCAGCTTCACGAGGAAAAAGGACCATTCGAACGGGACTTTCTGTCGGTTCGGGCCAAGGGGCTCGGGCTGGAATTTCCACGTGCGTTCAGGGCGTTGAAGGATCGCGGCCTGATCGAGGAGCGGGAGCGCCGCCCGGTTCTTGTGATGCGCCTGTTCGGCAGCAAGCCGAAGCTTCTGCTGCGCCCGAGCGACAAGGCGGCGGGTGCCCTCCGCGCGGCCCCGGCGGCTGAACCGGCCAAGGTGCCGGCCGCCCCGGCCAAGGCGGAGGTCAATCCAGAGCCCGCCAAGGCCGAGCCGCCCGCGCCTGCGCACCCCGAGCCACCGAAGCCCGCGTCGGAACCCGGCCCCGCCGCGCCGAAGCCTGCGCCAAAGGTCATGCCCGGCCCCGCTACGGCGGCCCGACCGCCGGTTGCGCTGACCGCCGATGACGACGATGTCGCGGTCGACGAAGACACCGTGCCGCTGGCCAGCGCGCTGGACCCCGAAACCGTCGACGAAGTGCGTGAACTGGTCGCCGGGATGGGGATGGAACTGACCTTCGCGGGCGAGGCGCTGATGGGCCAACTGGTCGCCAAGGGGGCCCAGCTTGGCGATGCGCTGTCGCAGATGCTGTTGATCTCGTTCGCCCATGCGGTGCAGGAGGATGAAACCTCCGGCGGCAAGCTGATGTCCCTTGGCCTGCGCGACTATGTGGTCGAGGTCATGCAGGAGGTCGAAAAGCTGCGCGATGCGGGCTTCGTCGGCGATGCGCGGTTCGAGGAAGACATGCGCCGGCTGTGGTCCATGTTCGATGGGGACGACCGGATGCAGATCGCCAGCACGCTTTTGTCCGATCCCATCGCCGGTGTCACGCCGCCCGCGCTTTTGCCCGAGGATCTGCGCCCGTTCGAAGAGACCTGACCGGGCGCGCGCTATTCCGGCGCGCCGCGCAGGATCATCTGGGTCTGCGTGACAAGCGCGGCCAGTTTGCCGTCGCCGCGGGTGATCTTCGTCTGCCAGACCATCGTTGTCCGCCCGCGATGCAGCGGCGTGGTTTCGGCCAGTGCCGTGTCGCCCAGGCGAACCGGGCGGAAGAAGTTGGTCTTGCTTTCCATCGTCGCGGTTCCTTCGCCTTCGCCGATGTTCAGGAAGGTCGCGGTGCCGCCCAGATTGTCGGCCAGCGCCATCACCGCGCCGCCATGCAGGGTGCCGTTGCGGTTGGTCAGGGCCTCGGTGACCTCAAGCGCGGCCTCTACCCGGTCGGGCGTGGCCGAGAGGATGCGCAAACCCAGAAGCCGGGCAAAGGGTGGCTGCGCGGCGGCAATCTGGTCGATGCGGTCGTGATCGGTCATGCTGGCCGGCCTATGCCTGTTCCGGCACGAGGATCTCGCGCTTGCCCACATGGTTCGCGGGGCTGACGACGCCCTCGTCCTCCATCTGCTCGACCAGACGCGCGGCCTTGTTATAGCCGATGGCGAGCTTGCGCTGGATGTAGGAGGTGGAGCATTTCCGGTCCTTGATGACGATGGCCACCGCCTGATCGTAAAGCGCGTCTTCCCCGTTGGTGTTGCCGCCAAGGCCCAGCACCAGATCGATATCGCTTTCCTTGTCCTCGTCGGGGCCTTCGACCACGCCGCCGACATAGTCGGGCGGGCCATAGGCTTTCAGATAGTTCACGATCTCCTCGACCTCTTCGTCGCTGACGAAGGGGCCATGCACGCGGGCGATCCGACCGCCACCGGCCATGTAAAGCATGTCGCCCATGCCCAGAAGCTGTTCGGCCCCCTGTTCGCCAAGGATCGTGCGGCTGTCGATCTTGCCGGTCACCTGGAACGAAATCCGGGTGGGGAAGTTCGCCTTGATCGTGCCGGTGATGACATCGACCGACGGGCGCTGGGTGGCCATGATCAGGTGAATGCCGCTTGCCCGCGCCATCTGGGCCAGCCGCTGGATGCAGGCCTCGATCTCTTTGCCGGCGACCATCATCAGGTCGGCCATCTCGTCCACGATCACCACGATATAGGGCAGGGTTTCGGGCAGGAATTCCTCTGTCTCATAGACAGGTTCGCCGGTTTCGTCGTCGAAACCGGTCTGCACCGTGCGCCGGAACATCTCGTCCTTCGACAGGGCGTCGCGCACGCGGCCGTTATAGCCCTCGATATTGCGCACGCCCATCTTGGACATCTTGCGATAGCGTTCCTCCATCTCGCCCACGACCCATTTCAGGGCGACGACGGCCTTTTTCGGGTCGGTGACGACGGGGGACAGAAGATGCGGGATGCCGTCATAGACGGACAGTTCCAGCATCTTGGGGTCGATCATGATCAGCCGGCATTCGTCGGGCGTCAGCTTGTAAAGCAGGCTCAGGATCATGGTGTTGATCGCGACCGACTTGCCCGAACCGGTGGTCCCCGCGATCAGAAGGTGGGGCATCTTGGCAAGGTTCGCCACGACCGGCTCCCCCCCGATATCCTTGCCCAGTGCCAGGGGCAGGCGCATCTTGGAATCGCCGAAATCGCGGGACGACAGGATTTCGCGCAAGACCACCATCTCACGATTGGTGTTGGGCAGTTCGATGCCGATCACGCTGCGCCCGGGTACGGTCGAGACACGCGCCGACAGCGCCGACATCGACCGCGCGATATCGTCGGCCAGACCGATCACCCGGCTGGCCTTCAGCCCCGGCGCCGGTTCCAGTTCGTACATGGTCACCACGGGGCCCGGGCGGACCGAGACGATTTCGCCCTTCACGCCATAGTCGTCGAGGACGTTTTCCAGCATCCGCGCGTTTTCCGACAACGCCTCGTCGGACAGATACAACCGCTCGATCTGGTCGGGGTTGGTCAAGAGCGACAGGGGCGGATGTTCGTATTGGGCCCCCTGATCGTCGAATTGCAGGGCCGGTTGCGCCTCTTCCCGCGCGCGGCGAGAGGGTTGAACGCTCTTGCGCGGGGGGTGCTGCACGACCTGCCGCGGCTCGGCCTTCGGCAGGACGGGGCCGCGGGTCACCTCGATCGGGTCGGGCGCGTCGAAATCGTCCATGTCGTCGAAGTCGCCGGTAAACGTGTCTTCGGGCAGTGCCTCACCGGGGGCCGGGGGAACGACCAGCGGGGCGGCGCCGCGCACCACGGGCGGTTCGGTGCGCAGCGGCGCGTGGCCCTCCGGTGTCCGCTTGCGAATGACGTCGGCGATGCGGGCCTTGATCCGTTCCTCGGACATCGGGGCGAGTGCGCTGTCGTCCACGTCGCAGGCCGTTTCCACCAGTTCCGGTGCCGGGTCGGGGTCCGGGGTGCGCCGCGCGATGTTGGCCACGCGGGCCAGAAGGCCGGGCAGCGCGCGCGGCGGCGTTTCTTCGATCACGAAGTCTTCGGGCGCTGTGACCGCGGGTTCGGCCCGGTGCATGCGGGGTTCGGCTGCCGCCTGTCTGGCCTCGCCCATCCGCTTGCGGCCTTCAACAGCGCCCCGCGCCGTCCGCCCGGCGATATGGCGCAGGCCCACATAGCTCAGCACCACGCCCAGCAACATGTAGCGGCCGAAATTGCGCAGTTCTGCCCGGTCGAAACCGAGGGTAAAAAGCCCCAGCGCCAGCGTGGCCAGCCAGACAAGGCCCGCAACGATCCGAAGGCCCAGCAGAGTGTCGACCGGCAGGATGCCCAGAAGCGCCCCCAGAACCGTATCGCCAAAGAGCCCACCCATGCCGAAGGTTTGCCCCCAGCCCGGCGGTGGCACATGGCTTGCCGCGTAGACAGAGGCCAGCGCGATGACGATCGGCGCCATGACCAGCCGCCCCAACGCCCGGTCCGCGCCGATATGGGTGACCAGACGCAGGCCCCAGACTGCGGGCAGCACGACAAAACCCCACGCCCCCCAGCCGATGATGATGATCAGCGGTGCCGCGATGGAGGCGCCGAACCGGCCCAGAACATTTTCCGAGGGGCCTTCGGTGGCCGAGAACCAGCTTGGATCCTCCGGCACATAGGACACCAGCACCAGCCCGATGAAGAACGCCAGCCCCAGCAGGGCGAAGCCCAGCAGTTCCTTCCCGCGCCGTTCGATCATCGCCTGCATTTCGGAATCAAGCAGCGGCTCGCGGCCTCTCATCTGGTACAGTGCCATTGCCTGTTCATCCTCAACCGTAAAGACATTTGCGCAGCCGCGTCAGACCGTGGCGCAGTTCGTCCCGCGGGGCGACCATCGCCACGCGGATATAGCCCGCCCCCGGATTGTGCCCGTCCACGTCGCGGGACAGATAGGCGCCGGGAAGCACCCGCACGCCCGTCAGCCGCCAGAGCTTCAGGGCGGCCTCTTCACCGTCGGCCACCGGCAGCCACAGGAAGAACCCCGCCTGCGGCGCGTGATAGCCGGGGAGGTCGCCGAAGATCTCGTCCGCGATGGCGTATTTCTCGACGTACAGCGCGCGGCTGTCATCGACGTGCTTTTCATCGGCCCAGACCTTTTCGGCCACCCGTTGCAGGGGCAGCGGCATCGGCGCGCCGGCATAGGCGCGCAATTGCTTGATCCGGCGGAGCGACTCCGGCCCGCCCGCGACAAAGCCAGAGCGCAGGCCCGGAAGGTTCGACCGCTTGGACAGGGAATGGAACGCCAGCACCCGTTCGGGGTCGGTGCCGATGCTGCGGGCGACTTCCAGCGCGCCGGGGGGCGGGGTGCCGCGATAGACCTCTGAATAGCATTCGTCGGCGAAAATCTGGAAATCGTGCTTTTCGGCCAGACGGCAAAGATCGGCCCAGTATCCTGCGTCGGCCACAGCCCCCTGCGGGTTGGAGGGTGAGCAGAGATAGGCGATGGCGACACGGTCCAGAATGTCGGCCGGCAGTGCGGCGAAGTCGGGCAGGAACCCGGTTTCGGCCGTGGCCGGCACATAGACCGGCTCGGCCGCTGCGGCCAGCGCCGCCACGGCATAGACCTGATAGAACGGGTTCGGGGTCAGGATGACCGGCCGCTTGCCTGCCTTTTTCTCTGGGCAGAGCGCAAGGGCGGCGTTGAACAACCCCTCCCGCGTGCCGTTCAGAACGGCAATGTGGCTGTCGGGTTCCAGCATGACGCCATAGCGCCGCGCCACCCAGTCGGCGATGGCCGTGCGCAGTTCGGGCGTGCCGTCATTCGGCGGGTACTTTCCGAATTCGTGAATGTGCTTGGCAATGACGCCCGCAACCCAGTCGGGGAAGGCGTGTTGCGGCTCCCCGATGGTCATATGCAACGGCGCACCACCGGGGCCGTGGCCGTCAAGAAGACGCCGCAGCCTTGGAAATGCGTATTCTGGCAGGTTCGAAAACCGCTCGGGAAAGGTCATGGACCCCTGTCTTTTGCCTGTCATGCCTCGGGTCGGGCCGTCTTGCGCAGCCCGTTTGGGATCAGGATACCGGGCAAAGCCCGCAGGGTCCAGAAACCGGCGGAATTCCGCGCCTTGCGGCACGGCATTGTGGCATTTAGGCCAGCGCGGCCTCTGCCGCCCGGCCCAGCCGCAGCAGCCGTTCCTCCGACATCGGCGGCCCCATCAGCGAGATCCCGGTAGAGGCAAGCCCCGTGGGCAGTGTCAGCACCGCGCCCCCCATCAGGTTGCCGATGCGGGTATTGCGCAAGGTCAGCAGATTCTCGGACAGAAAGAAATCGGCATCCGCCAGCAGCCGGTCGACATTGGGCGGCAGGATCGGGCAGGTGGGCACCAGAACCGCGTCGAACCCGGCGGTCCGCGCGGCCCAGCGGTCGCGGCACGCGTCCAGCATCTGCCACGCGGCCACGTAGTCAGCACCGGAATATTCCGCCCCGCCGCGGAACCGTTTCAGAACCTCGGAATACATCTTCTCCGGCTCCGCCTCGATCGCATCGCGCCATGTCGCATAGGCCTCGGTCGCGTAAAGGACGCCCGACAGTGCCATAGCGTCTGCCACCTCCTCGGCCTCGGCCCAGACTAGGGTGGCCCCAGCCGCCGCCAGCCGTTCCAGCGCATGGTCGAACCCCGCGCGCGGTTCGTTGCGCAGACCGTCCAGCGCGACGGTTTCCAGAACCAACAGGCGGGTGCCTTTCAGGCTGGCGCCGCGCAGATCGGCAGGTGTGCCGCCCTCCAATGCCGCCAGGATCAGGGCGGCATCCTCCACCGTGCGGCACAAGGGGCCGACCGTGTCGAATTTCGGCGCCAAGGGCACGACACCTTTCAGAGACAACCGCCCCGATGTGGTCTTCAGCCCCACAAGATCGTTCCAGCAGGATGGCACCCGCACCGATCCGCCAGTGTCGGAGCCGATTCCCGCCGGGGCAAGCCCGAATGCGACCGACGTCGCCGCGCCCGAGGACGACCCGCCCGGCGCCCCCTGCGGGTCGTTGATGCACGGTGGCGTTGCGGTGACCGGGTTCACGCCAAGGCCGGAAAAGGCCAGTTCCGTCATATGGGTCTTGCCCAGACAGACCAGCCCCGAGGCCGTCGCATTGCGCAGCACCTGCGCATCGTGGTCCGGCACGCGGCCGGCCAGCAGGGCGCTGCCAGCCTCCGTTGCCACGCCGGCGGTGTCGAACAGGTCTTTCCACGAGACCGGCACCCCGTCGAGCGGCCCAAGCCGATGCCCGGTTTTGGCCCGGTCGCGGGCGGCCTCGGCCTCTGCCAGCGCGCGATGTTCGGTCAGCCGGGCATAGATGACGTCGCGGTGCGGATGCGTACGGATCGCATCCAGAAACGCGGCGGTCAGCTCCATCGGGTCGATCTCGCCCGCGCCGATGCCCCGGCCCAGATCGGCCGCGCTCATGTTCCGCCAGTCCGCCGCCATGTCTGCCTCCGCGAAAAATCACTCAAGGGCGAAGCTAGCGGGCCTCTGCCTTATGGACAATCCTGTGCCTGCGTCCATATTGCGGCACATGAGTTTCGATTCAGACATTCTGGTTGTGGGCGGCGGGCTGAACGGGCCGGCCCTTGCCCTTGCACTGGCCGGTAACGGGCTGTCGGTCACCGTTATCGACGCGCTTCCGGCCCCGGCCCGGGCCGAGTCAGGCTTTGACGGGCGCGCCTATGCGCTGGCGCTGGCCTCGACTCAACTGCTGAAAGCCATAGGCATCTGGCAGACGGTCGGTCACCAAAGCCAGCCGATCCTTGAAATCGTCGCCTCTGACGGCCGCGCGGGCGAAGGGCCTGCGCCCTTCTTCCTCGATTTCCACCATGGTGAGATCGAGGAAGGCCCGATGGGCTACATGCTGGAAGACCGGTACCTGCGCGGCGCGTTTCTGGACGCGATGGCGGCAGAAGCGGCGATCACCACCTTGTCCGAAGAACGAGTCGTCGCGCAGGAGGCGGATGCCACCGGGGTGACGGTCACGCTGGCCTCTGGCAAGACGTTGCGGGGGCGCGTCCTGGTGGGCTGCGACGGGCGCCGGTCGGGCACCTGTGAACGCGCGGGCATCAAGCGGACGGGCTGGGACTACGGCCAGACGGCACTGGTCTGCGCCATCGCCCATGACAAACCCCACAACGGCACCGCGCATCAGTTCTTCATGCCGCCCGGGCCGCTGGCGATCCTGCCGCTGCCGGGCAACCGGTCGTCGATCGTGTGGAGCGAGAGCCACAAGAACGCCGCCCGGATCCAGTCCCTGGACGATGCGGCCTATCTGACGGCGCTGCGGCCCTGTTTTGGCGATTTCCTGGGGCAAATCCGGCTGGAAGGCGCGCGCTTCACCTATCCGCTGAACCTGACGCTGGCCAATGCCTTCGTCGCGCCGCGCGTGGCGCTTTTGGGTGATGCGGCCCACGGCGTGCATCCAATCGCGGGGCAGGGGCTGAACCTCGGCCTGCGCGATGTCGGCGCATTGGCGCAGGTGCTGGTGGAGGCCAAGCGCCGGGGCGAGGATATCGGGGCCATCGACGTTCTGGAACGCTACCAGACATGGCGCCGGTTCGACACGGCGCTGATGGCCGTGGGCACCGATGCGGTGAACACGCTTTTCTCGAACGACAATCCGGTTCTGCGGCTGGGGCGTGATCTGGGCATGGGCGCGGTTCAGGCGCTGCCGGGCCTGCGCCGCCGTTTCATTCGTGAGGCCGCGGGGCTGTCCGGCGATCTGCCGCGGCTGATGACGGGGCGGCCGTTGTAGGGATCGGCCCGGCCACGGATATCAGGGCCACAGACGCAGCCTGAACAATCGGCGATTTCCGACATTATTGTTTCGGCCGCATTCAACGCCGGTGCATCAAACATCTTGGCAAAACCTCGTCGGGCGCGATTTCGGGCCCAATGGGGCAGGAATCTGTGCCGAACGGCGCCTTGGTGTTAGGCAGAGGGTCCGGGCTTTGATATGATGCGTTGAGTCCGGAAATGCCCAACGGATTTTCAAGGAGTATGGTATGATGAATCTCAAGTTTATTGCCATTGCGGGTGCGACCGCGCTTTTGGCGTCCAGTCCGCTTTCGGCTGCCACTTTCACCGGCGAATTCTGGGACGCCAACACTGGCCTGTCGTCGATTGCCGGCGCCGAGGCGGTGATCGCGGGCGGCGCGGCAACCGCGACGTTCGACGCGGCGTTTATCGATTTCCCGAACGGCTCCACCGACACCTACGGCGATGGTACGCTGCTCTCCACCTTCCTTGGGGGCTACGCGTCGAACCTGTCGGGTGGGGACACGTCCACCCTGACCTACTCGGTCTTCCGCTTCACCGGCTATATCGATCTGGCAGCGGGTTCGAACATCTTCGCGGTTGGGTCCGATGACGGGTTCGTCTTGCGCATGAACGGCGACACCGTTGCCAGCTATGACGGCAACCGGTCGTTCGCGACAACGACCGTGACCTCTGATGAGGGGACGGGCCCGACGGCGTTTGAACTGATCTACTGGGAAAACGGCGGCGTGACCGGTGTCGAATTCTACGTCGATGGCGAGCTTGCCGCGCCGGTCGACGGCATGGCTGCGGTGCCGGTGCCCGCGACCCTGCCGTTGCTGGCAGCCGGTCTGGGCGGTCTGGCTGTCCTGCGCCGTCGCCGGAAGGCCTGATTTACCGGCGCTTACGCTGCCCTCTGGGTGGCGTGGAAGTTCAAGTGAGATGAAAGCGGGGTGCTGTGCAGCGCCCCGCTTTTCTTCTGGTCCGTCTGATGCGTCCGCCGTTCCTTCTTCGCGCCGGCGCTCTCACCCAAAAGACATGCGGCCGGTGCAAAAACACCGGCCGCATGCGGGATGACGCCAAAGGGAACAATGCGGCCCGGGGGGATGGGACAGGAAAGGTGCCCCCGGGCAGCGTGGCGTCAGCGGGTGAGATCGAAGGAGATGTCGGTCTCGCCCAGGGTCCCGGTTTCGGTGTCGAGCTTGTCGAGCACCGTGTCGAGGATCTTGACCAGCACGGTCAGGCCACCCTGATAGCCCCAGGTCGGGAAGCGGTGGTGGTGGTGACGGTCGAAGATCGGGAAGGTCAGGCGGATCAGCGGGATACCCAGGTCACGTTCCAGGTATTTGCCATAGCTGCTGCCGATCAGCATGTCGGTCGGCTCGGTCGCGAGGATCGAGCGCAGGTGCCAAAGGTCCTTGCCCGCCCAGACCTGAGCATTCGCACCGAAGGGCGAAGAGGCCAGCAGTTCTTCCATCTGCGCCTTCCACTCCTTGCCGCCATTGGTGGCCAAGCAGTGGGTCGGCTCGCCGCCGGTTTCCATGACGAATTTGGCCATCGCGTAAACGAAGTCCGGATCGCCGTAGATCGCGTAGGTCTTGCCATGCAGGTAGGCTTGGCTGTCGGCCATCGCGTCGACCAGGCGGCCACGCTCCAGCGTCAGGCTTTCCGGAACTTCCTTGCCCGACAGTTCCGACACCTTCATCAGGAATTCGTCGGTGCCCTGCACGCCCATCGGGTAGTGGAAGTTGACCACTTCCTGACCGGTCTTCTCGATCATCTCCATGGTCTTCTTGGTGTTGTACTGCTGCATGGAGATGGTGGCCTTGGCGTTGATGGCCGCCTTGGTGTCTTCCAGCTTGGTGCCGCCGGAATACATGCGGAATTCACCATCCGACGGGGTGTCGTACACGTCCGACACATCCGACAGCACGGTGTATTCCACACCCATTTCGCCGAGGATCCGGTTCAGTTCGCGGATGTTGCCGACTGCAAAGCCGTCAAAGCCCGGGATGATGTTGATGGAACCGGTTTCCTTGCGCTCGGCGTTCTTCCAGAAGTGGTCGAGGATCCCCTTCATCATGTTGTCGTAGCCGTCGATGTGGCTGCCGACGAAGGCGGGGGTGTGCGCGAAGGGCACGTCGAAATCTTCCGGAACGGAGCCTTTGGTCTTCGCCTGAATGATGAAGGAGTTCAGGTCGTCGCCGATGACTTCCGCCATGCAGGTGGTGGAAACGGCGATCATCTTCGGCTCGTACAGTGCGTAGGTGTTGGCCAGGCCGTCAACCATGTTGACCAGACCGCCGAACACGGCCGCATCTTCGGTCATCGACGAGGAGACAGCCGAGGACGGCTCCTTGAAGTGGCGCGACAGGTGCGAGCGGTAGTAGGCCACGCAGCCTTGCGAACCGTGCACGAAGCTCATCGTGCCTTCGAAACCGGCAGCGGCGAACACGGCGCCCAGCGGCTGACAGGCTTTGGCGGGGTTGATGACCAGCGCTTCGCGGGCGAGGTTCTTTTCACGGTATTCCCACGACTTCGTCCAGTCGAGGATTTCGGTCACCTGGGGCGCGGACGGCGCGTTTTCGTACTTCGCCCGCTTGTTCTTGAGCATTTCCTTGTATTCGGGCTCATGGAACAGCTTGTTGTGGTCGAGGACCTTGTCTGCCGATTGAGGCATGAGTGCATTCCTTCTTCAGACCCGTCCGCATTCCGAGACGCGGCCGAAAGGGTTGATGGGGAGGGTGCGGGGGCGTTCAGGCCCCCGCCGAGGCCGATCAGGCCGATTTCTTCCAAGGCGCGTCGTACATGCCCCAGACCGGGTTGTTGATCGCCAAGTCCATGTCACGGGCGAAGATGGCGAAGCCGTCATAGCCGTGATAGGGGCCGGAGTAGTCCCAGCTGTGCATCTGACGGAACGGGATACCCATTTTCTGCGTCGGGTATTTTTCCTTGATGCCGGAGCCGACGAGGTCGGGACGGATGGTCTCGATGAACTTCTCCAGCTCGTAGCCGGTCACGTCATCATAGATCAGCGTGCCTTCCTTGATGTATTCGCCGGTCCGCTTGTAGTCGTCGCCATGGGCGAATTCGTAGCCGGTGCCGACGATTTCCATGCCGAGGTCGTCATAGGCGGTCACGACGTGACGGGGGCGCAGGCCGCCGACATAGAGCATGACTTTCTTGCCTTCGAGACGCGGTTTGTACTTGGCGAGGATCTCGTCAACCAGCGGCTGGTACTTCGCGATGACCGCTTCGGCGTTGTCCTGGATCTTCTTGTCGAACTTCGCGGCGATGGCGCGCAGGGATGCGGCGATCTGGCTGGGCCCGAAGAAGTTGTATTCCATCCACGGAATGCCGTGCTTCTCTTCCATGTGGCGGCAGATGTAGTTCATCGACCGGTAGCAGTGGATGAGGTTCAGCTTGGCTTTCGGCGCGTTTTCCATTTCGGCCAGCGTCGCATCGCCCGACCAGGAGCCGACCACGTTCAGGCCGATCTCTTCCAGCAGGATGCGGCTCGACCAGGCGTCGCCACCGATGTTGTAGTCGCCGATGATGGTGACGTCGTATTCGCCGGGCTCGTAATCGGCGCCTGTGCCGTTTTCCAGAACCCAGTCACGCACGGCGTCGTTGGCGATGTGGTGACCCAGCGACTGCGAAACGCCACGGAAGCCTTCGCAGCGGACGGGCACGATGGTCTTGCCGCTTTCCTTCTTCTTCTTCTTGGCCACGGCTTCGATATCGTCGCCGATCAGGCCGATCGGGCATTCCGACTGGACCGAGATGGCTTTCGACAGCGGGAACAGCTCGTTGATCTCGTCGATCGTCTTTTCAAGCTTCTTGTCGCCGCCGAAGACGATGTCTTTTTCCTGGAAGTCGGTCGTGAACTGGAAGGTCACGAAGCTGTCGATGCCCGTGGTGCCGGTGTAGTAGTTGCGGCGCTGGGACCAGGAGTAGTGACCGCAGCCAACGGGGCCGTGGGAGATGTGGACCATGTCCTTGACCGGGCCCCAGACCACGCCTTTCGAGCCGGCATAGGCACAGCCGCGGATCGTCATGACGCCGGGCACGGATTTCACGTTCGACTTCACCGTGTCGCATTTCGACACGATCTCGGTTTCGCCCTCTTCGATCGGGCCGGCGGTGCCGAGGTGCTTGGCGCGCTTCTTTTGCGCTTTCTTCGGGTAGGCGGCGAGAACCTCTTCGATCAGCTTCTCGTGCCCGTCTTCAAGATCTTTTGCCATCTTCGAGGCTCCTTGGGACAGGGAGGGGGCCGGCGGCGCATTGCGCCGGCCCGGGACATTGGGTGTGGCTTACGCCTTGCCCTCTTGCGCGGCGATCTGCGCGAGACGGTCTTCCTCGGACTGCATGATGCCGAAGTCGAGCAGCATCTCCTCCAGCTCTTCCATGGTGACCGGGGTCGGGATCACACCCTTGCCGGAGTTGGCATGGACCTTCTCGGCCAGCTGGCGGTATTCTTTCGCCTGGGCGCAGTTCGGGTCGTACTGGATAACCGTCTGGCGACGCAGTTCGGCGTGCTGAACGACGTTGTCGCGCGGGACGAAGTGGATCAGCTGGGTGCCCAGTTTCTTCGCCAGTTCCTCGGACAGGTCGAGTTCGCGGTCGGTCTGACGTTCGTTACAGATCAGGCCGCCGAGACGCACGCCGCCGGAGTTGGCGTATTTCAGGATGCCTTTGGAGATGTTGTTGGCGGCGTAAAGCGCCATCATCTCGCCCGACATGACGATGTAGATTTCCTGGGCCTTGTTCTCGCGGATCGGCATGGCGAAGCCGCCGCACACAACGTCGCCCAGCACGTCGTAGGAGACGTAGTCGACATCGTCATAGGCGCCGTTCTCTTCCAGGAAGTTGATGGCGGTGATAACGCCACGGCCGGCACAGCCAACCCCCGGCTCGGGGCCACCGGCTTCGGTGCACTTGATGCCTTTGTAGCCGACCTTCATCACGTCTTCGAGTTCGAGATCTTCGACCGAACCCATTTCGGCGGCCATCTGGATCACGGTGTCCTGCATCTTGGTGTTCAGGATCAGACGCGTGGAGTCCGCCTTGGGGTCACAGCCGACGATCAGGATCTTCTGATCCATCTCGACGAGCGCGGCCAGCGTGTTCTGGGAAGTCGTGGATTTGCCGATACCACCTTTGCCGTAGAAGGCGATCTGTCTCAGGTCGCTCATGGGTCTTTCCTTTGCAGCTAATTCGTTTGGTGTCGCGAGAAGGCGTCGCGGCCGCTCTCACCCCTTGTTAAGCAGGGAGCGTGCCAAGCCGTGGGAATTTATGTTTTCATTTGTTTTTAAGGGTTTGGGCGTCTCCGCCGCGCTTTCGTCACATGTGTCGAACACGACAAACACCCGACAAAGGCCGCGCGATTGGATTGTCGGTGCATGTGACATGCGCCGACATTGCGAAAATTCGGCCGGGGCGAAGGCGTGGACTCTTGAAGGGGCAGGCATCCGAAACCAAAACGGCCCCCGAAACGGGGGCCGCAGGAGCAGGATAGGGGCGCCACAGCGCCAAGTGGGGTCAGGCCGGGGCGGCGATTGCCTCGGTCACGGCCGAAAGCGGCAGGTCCAGAACCTCGATGCCGAGTTCTTCCATGAACTTCTGTTCCATCCGGCTCAACTCGCCCTCGATCACCGCGGCGTGGCCGGTGGCAGAGCGTTTCGCGATCTGCCGGGCAAAGAGCCGCAGCATCTGATCGTCGAAGCGGCAGCCGAGGAACAGGAAGGGCCGCCCGGTGCGCCGGGTTTGCACATCTTCCGGGATCGGCGACTGGATGTCGATTTCTGTCAGGACCTCGACATAGTCGCTGTCGGACATCAGGAAGGAGTGCCCTTCCCGGATGACGCCATGGGGTTTGTAGACCAGTGTTTCCCACGCCGGGTCGGGCTGTTCGCCGATTTCTTCCAGCGCGGAATCGAAGGCACGGTTCCAGATCTCGTGCCATTCGCCGTTGCGGCTGGCACCCTGCACAAGGCCCCAGCTTCCCTCGCCCCCGGTTGCCATGGCGTCGAGGATGGCGCTGTCATACCAGGCATCGACGATCAGCGGCGGGCGCACACGGGCCAGCCACTTGTGCAAGGGGCCCGGTTCCGGACGGTCGGCAAACGCCTCCAGCACGATGGCCTCAAGCGTCTTGCGCAAGCGGCGGCTTTCAACGAATTGCGCCACCGACCACATGTTGCCGCGGGCGCGTTTCGGCGCGCGCACCTTGGCCTCGATCGCCTCGCAAAGCTCGGCGGGAGAGGCGGGTTGGTTGCCGCCCGACGATGCCGCGACGCCCGCACCCAGATAGGGGATGCGGGTGCCGGCGGCGACCTCGTCCAGCAGGGTGGAAAGACGCTCCCGGGCGGTCATGGCGCTCACTCCACCGACAGGCGGCGTGCATCCACCGTGATCGGCAGTTTCGGCGCCTCGTCGAATTCGGGCATCTCGAAGGTCCAGCCGTTGGACAGTTTCGCCCAGCCGCCCCAAAGGCCCTCTTTCTCCTGCTCCACGACCAGTTCTTCGAGGTCTTTCTTGGGAACGTATACTTCCATGCCCTTGGGGGTTTCACGGACCATGATCTTCATGTCGCCATCTCCTTGTCGACGCTGATGAGTTCGTCACGGCGCATGCCCACGATGGACCGGCTGTCCACGAACTCCACTGCATAGATGTAAAACTGGTTCAGAAAGGTGCCGATGTCGCGCACATAACCTTCTTCGTCCTTGCGGACAACGAAGTCGCCGATCTCGGCGCCCGGCACGGTGCCGTCGTTGCGGATATGTTTCTTGCAGCGGACCTGTTCGCCCGGCTCGAAGGCCGGGGGCCCGTAGATTTCGATTTCGCGGTCATCCGTCGACATGGGGCACCTTTTCGGCGTTGAGGGTTTCAAGGCGTTCGGCTGCGGCCTCGCGCACGGGCGCTTCGGGGTCGTCGCACATCTGCCGGGCAAGCTCGGCATGGGCGCGTTCGGCCACGGTGTGGCGGACGCGGATATCCTCGTCGCGGGCCAGGGTGCTGAGGAAATCTTCGCCGATCCGTCGGGCCACGGCACAGCGCACCCGGGGTTCGGGGTCGAACAGCATCTTGCCAAGCCATTTCGTCGCGACGCGTTCGGCGACGGTCTTTCGCACGGTCGGGTCGGGGTCGCCCATCAGGATCGGCAGCACGCCCGGATCGGCGCGCCGGGCGGCCACCTGCCGGACATAGAAATCCTCGTCATGCAGAAGCGGAAGCAGATCGGTTAGCGGCATGCGCCAGGCCAGCGCCACGCGTACCTCTCGGTCGGGGTCGTTCAGCGCGGCGCGGGACTGGCCGGCGGGCAGCCGGGTCACCGCCACGGAACGGACGCCCGGGTCGGGATCGTCCAAGAGCGGGCGCAGGCGGAAGACATTGGCGACGCGGGCGGCATTGGCGCGCGTCTCGGAATAGGGATCGTCCAGACAGGTATCGGCCATGTCAGGGTTCAGCATGAAGAACCGCGCGATCCGGGGGGCATAGCGATCAAACGCACAGGCCCAACCGGGGCCGCATTGCCGATCGGCCAGAAGGTCGGAAAACCGGCAGGTGGCGCAGTCAAGCGCCTGTCCCTGCCAGTCTACCGGATCGGGGCCGCCGGGCATGATCTGCGTCAGGCCGGTATGCAGGTGTTGGGCACCGGGCAGACCTCGGCGCATTGCGGGTTTTCGAAATGCCCCTCGCATTCGCTGCACAGGTTCGGGTCCACCACGAAGGTGTCCTTCACCATGCGGATCGCGGCGTTGGGGCATTCGAACTCGCAGGCGCCGCAGGCGGTGCAGGTCTCGGTGACGATCTTGTAGGCCACGGGGTGCACTCCCTTCTCGCGGTCGCTCAGGCGGTCTTGGCGCGGCGCGCGGCGCGGGATTTCAGCACGGCGGCGATGGCGGTTTCGATATATTCCTCGCCAAGGCTGTCGATGGCTTCGATCCCCGCATCGGACAGGCGCTTGCGCGGGCCCCCGCCGATCATCTGGCACAGCACGTAGGGCACATCTTCCAGCACGCGGATGATTTCGTCCATACGGTCTTCGTCGCCATAGCCGCCCAGGCAGTAATTATCCGCCCGGCGATGACCGACGAACCGGATGCCATCGGCGTCGGCCTCGTACATCTGGAACTCGGTCGCCTTGCCGAAATGCAGGTTGATCCGGCCCGACCCTTGGGTGCAGACCGCGAACAGCACCGGCTTTTCGACCGTTTCGGCGGCGGCTTCCTCGGCATATTTCGCGGCGGTCTCGCGGTCCTTGCGTTCCTCGGCGACCCAGTCGCGATAGGCTTCGCGCGCCTCGGACCCGTCCGGGATCACCTCTGGCAGCTTGTCCAGGGTGAATTCCTGTCCGCGATCCTCGCCCAGAAGGCCCACGGCGTCGGCGCGGCATTGGCGGCAGTGGCGCATCAGGTTGGCGCCGTCGGCGCATTCGTCCTGCACCTTCTTCAACTCGGCCGCGGTCGGCCCACGCTGGCCGGTCAGGCCGAAATGGGTGCCGTGCGCGGGGTCGGAGATCAGCGGCATGATGTTGTGCAGGAACGCGCCGCGTTTCTTGACCGCCTTGTTCACCTCGACCATGTGGTCGTCGTTGATGCCGGGGATCAGGACGGAGTTGACCTTTACCAGCACCTCGCGCTCGGTCAGCATCTCAAGCGCCTGCAACTGCCGGTCGCGCAGGATGGTCGCGGCTTCCAGCCCTGTGCGGCGTTTGCCCTTGTAGAAGATCCACGGGTAAATCTTGGCACCGATCTCGGGGTAGATCGCGTTGATGGTGATGGTGACGTGGTCGACATTCATGTCCACGATCTGATCGACATAGTCGGGCAGGGAGAGACCGTTGGAGGACAGGCACAGCTTGATGTCGGGCAGCTTTTCGGAAACCAGATCGAAGGTCGCCTTGGTCTTGCGCCAGTCATAGGCGGCATCGCCGGGACCTGCGATACCCAGAACCGACAATTGCGGCACCTCGGCAGCGACGGCCAGAACCTTGCGCGCGGCCTGTTCCGGCGTCAGCCGTTCGGACACGACGCCGGGGCGGCTTTCGTTCGCGCAGTCGTATTTCCGGTTACAATAGTTGCACTGGATGTTGCAGGCGGGCGCCACGGCCACGTGCATCCTGGCGAAGTAGTGGTGCGCCTCTTCCGAGTAGCAGGGGTGATCCTTGACCTTGGCCCAGACCTTGGGGTCCATGTCCTCGGGGCCGGCGGAGGAGCCGCAGGACGATGACGAACATCCCCCCTTGCTCAACTCTGCACCCATTTCTTTCCGGTTGGAGACCGTAAGGCCAGAAATCGGGATCAAGGGCGCGGACATGGGCGGTCTCCTTTGCTGTGCTCGCTCGTCACAGGTTAATGAAGCATGTACCGTGCCAAGTGCGTTTGTCGGCTTTTCCGGGGGATGGGGCCACATTGACGCAGTTTGTGCCGTCGCGGGGCGGACAGAGCGTCGCAAATCCGACATCGATGTCGCGCGAAGGGTCGGGATGGCGCGGCTGAACCGTGTCGGGTCGGGTGGGATCGGGCCGCGACGGCGGGAAAAGAAAGGCGCCCGCCTTGGGGGTGTGGCGGGCGCCACCCGGCGGTAATGCCGGGCTTGCCAAGGCCGAAACACACCAACCCTGGCCAGGCCGAAGCCCTGTGTTAACCTAGATTGAAATTAACTTGGGCGAAACCGCAGAAGTTGGCCTTTTGGCTAACGTTTGCGGAATCCTGCGCAGTCGCCTTCAGAACTTCCGAACTTCGATATTGTGCTTCTTGAGGGCATAGCCGATCTGACGCGGGGTCAGGCCCAGAAGCCGCGCGGCCTTTGCCTGAACCCAGCCCGAACGTTCCATCGCGTCGACCAGGCGGGCGCGGTCGTCCTGCGGCGAGATGCCGTTTTCAAGCGGACGGTCCATCGGGGCCGCAGCGCCGGGCATCGACCCCTGCGCCGGTTCGCAAAATCCGTTCGGGGGTTGCGGGCTGGGCGTCACAGGCGGGCGCCGGGTGGCCGAGCTGTCGATCACCGGCAAGGGCGTGCGGATCGCGGCCAGACCGCCGATGGGCGAATGCTCCCCGGTCTGCATCCGCCAAAGCTCTGCCGACAGGCAGTTGCCCTGGGTACAGGCCATTTCGCGCACGTCGATCTCTGTCCCGGAAGACAGCGCGGCCATTCGGCTGATGCAGTTTTCCAGTTCGCGGACATTGCCGGGGAACTGGCAGGTCGCCAGTTGCGACATCGCCTCGGGGCTGATCCGCTTGTTCATGCCGTTCTGTTCGTTGAACCGGTTCAGGAAGGCTTGGGCCAGTGTCGGCACGTCCTCCAGACGCTCGCGCAGGGCCGGCAGCATGATCGGCACGACGCAGATACGGAAATACAGGTCGGCGCGGAAATCGCCCCGGGCCACGGCGGCCTCAAGATCCTTGTTGGTGGCCGTCACCAGCCGGACATCGACCTTCAACGTCTTCGCGCCGCCGACCCGTTCGTATTCGCCTTCCTGCAGGATGCGCAGCAGCTTGGCCTGAAACTCCGGCCCGATTTCGCCGATCTCATCAAGGAACAGCGTGCCCTTGTCGGCCAGTTCAAAGCGACCCTTCTTCTGGGCCACGGCGCCGGTGAACGACCCCTTTTCGTGCCCGAAGAGTTCCGATTCCAGCAGGCTCTGGCTCAGCGCGGCGCAGTTTACCTTGACGAACGGCTTGTCGCTGCGGTCCGACAGAGAGTGCACGGCGCGGGCGAAAAGCTCTTTCCCGGTGCCGCTTTCACCCCGCAGCAGGACGGGCGTATTGGTCGGCGCCACCTTGCGGATTTGCGAGATCACCGCCTTGATCGCCGGGCTGTCCCCGATGATCCCTTCGATCGGTTTGGAAAGGCTCTTGTCCGCCCGCACCGCGTTTTCATTGGCCTGCCGCAGGGCAAGACGTGCCTCTTCCATCAGGCGTTCGCGGTCCCGCGCGACAAGGCGGCGGAACTTGACCGATTGTTCGAGGATTGAGGCGATCATGGTCATCACCCGCAGGTCCTCGTCGATATTGTGCCCGTCATCCTCTGTCAGGTCGCGCCACGCGCCAAGCACGCCGATCACATAGGGCGAATGCACCTGTTCCCGGATCGGAACGGCGAGATAGGCAAACTGGTCATGCGGGGCGTCCTTGGGCAGCGCATCGGGGCCCAGTTCGTTCAGCACGTCGCAGGACACCAGCGACACACCGGTACGGAACACCGCCCGCGTCGCCTTCAGCGGCATGGCGCCGGACGCGGCCGGCTTGCCGACCGACCCCTTGGTGGTTGCCGCGATGACGTAGGGATTCAGTTCCTTCTTCCCGGCCTTGTCCCCGCCCGTATCGTCGAGAAGCGCCAGCGCCCCCATCTGCAAGCCCATGAAAGAGGCCATGACGTTCAGAACGGACGGCATGGCAGCGACAGGGTCGCTGGACCCGGTCAGAATCTTGGCCGCTTCACAGACGGTATCCAGCGGCAGATGTTCGAATGATCCTTGGGGTGGCACGGGATGAGCGTTTCTGTCAGGGGGCGAGATTTTCATGGCTTCCTCGACTTTCAATGTCATCATCCGAACAGTGCCCGCCCTTGTCCATGCCCTCTGCCTCACATCTCTCGTGATGCGTGTATTTGGGGCCGGTGCTTCCCGGGTTTCTGTCAGTTTTCATACAATGGATGCTGCGCTGCCGAAAAATTCAGCATCAGGAAAGCATGAAAAGACGGCCGGACACCCATGGCGGAATACAATTTGAAATGAAGTGATTCTAATTGTGTGCGTCACCTTCGGGCGGCTCTCATGTGTTGCGGGGCAAGGGCTTAGCCGGATATCCCCGGGCAGTTTGTCGGGGATATGACACAGAAAAGGCAGTTGAGGCGCCACGGGCGGACCAGCCGGGCCGCCCGTGGCGCCCTACAGCCGGCCAAGGTCCTCCGCCGAAAGCGTCAGGGCCTCACCGAAGGCGAAGCGACGCTGCCATGTCGCATCCTGCCCGGTCAGGTTGAGCGCGGCGCGCATGACACCGGCATGGGTGATCAACAAACAGCCTTGCCCCTCTCGAAGTCCGGTCAGCAAATCCGCGACACGGGTCTTGAACATCGCGACGCTTTCCCCGCCATGGGGGCGGGCATGGTCGAAATCGGCCGCCCATGCATCCAGTTCGGCAAGGGGAACGTCGTCCCACGCCACGCCTTCCCATGTGCCGAAATCCATCTCGGCCAGCCGCGGGTCGGTCTCCACCCGCAGGCCACGGGCCTGTGCGATGTGGTCTGCAAGGCGCAGACAGCGTGTCAGCGGGCTGGACAGGATGCGTGTCGCCGGTGGCAGGGACCGGGTCAGCCGGTCGGCCTCATCCGGGAAATCGGGGCCGGGCGGCAGGTCCAGACGGCCATAGCAGGTGCCCGGCGCCACATCCGGGGCGGTGTGGCGCACGAGGGTCAGACACATGCGAGGATAGCCAGAAGAACCGCGGTTTCAGACAGTTGCTGCACCGCGCCCAGACCGTCGCCGGTATAGCCGCCCAGCCGCCAACGGAACATCGCCTCCATGCGGATCAGGACCGCCGCCAGCGCGATCAGCGTGACAAGCGCGGCCACCGGCCCCACGGTCAGCCCAAGGCCCAGCAGCGTCACGCCGCTGGTCGCCAGCGCGATGCGCAGCCCGCGTGGGCCGGGCCCGGTTCCGGCGAAGGCCGCCTTGCCGTCAGAGCGCGCATAGGGCAGCCGCGCCATCATCAGCACCGGCGACAGGCGGCTGAGCCCGTGGGCCGCGATCAGCCCCGCCATCGCGGCGCTGCCCAGATGGGAAAGTGCCGCCACCTTGACCGCCAGAACCAGCCCCAGCGCGACCGCGCCATAGCTGCCGATCCGGCTGTCGCGCATGATCTCCATCGCGCGGGCGCGATCGGCGGCCCCGCCCAGGCCATCCGCGATGTCGGCAAGACCATCCTCGTGCAGCGCGCCGGTCAGCCGAACGCCCAGGGCCACCGCCAGCAGCGCGGCAACAAGGGGCGGAAAGACCAGCGCGGCCAACCCGTAGGCCAGCGCCAGCACCGCGCCGATGCCCAGCCCGACAAGCGGGAACCAGGCAGAGGCCAGGCGCATCCGCTCGGGGGAGTACTCGGCCTCTACCCGGACGGGCAGGCGCGTCATGAACAGGGCGGCGAGACGGATCAGCCCCGCCTCGTCCCTAAGCCGCGCGGTCATGCGGGGCCTGCGACCCCGGCGTCCTCGAAGCTCGCCATCTCGTTGAGCATCGCGGCGGCCGCCTTGACCAGCGGCCAAGCCAGAAGTGCACCGGTGCCTTCACCCAACCGGAAATGCAGATCGAGCAGCGGATCGGCGTCAAGCGCATCCAGAAGCGCCCGGTGCCCCTGTTCCTGCGACTTGTGCCCGAAGACCATGGCGCCGCGCGTCTCGGGTGCGATCCGGACCGCGGCCAGCGCGGCCGATGTCGCGATGAAGCCATCCACGATCACGATGCGCCGTGCCTCGGCCGCGCCCAGCATCGCGCCGGTCATCATCGCGACCTCGAACCCGCCATATTCGGCCAGAGCCTCTTTGGGGGCCAGCTCCCCGGTGCGCGCCGCGGCCTTTTCAAGAACCGCGCGTTTGTGGGATAGCCCGTCATCATCCAGCCCGGTGCCGCGGCCAACCAGAATATCCAGACCCACGCCGGTCAGCTTGTGCCCCAGCGCGGCGGCCGTCGCGGTATTGGCAATCCCCATCTCGCCAAAAGCCACGGCATCGTAGTCGCCATCGGTGCCCATTTCCCGGCCCGCGGCCAAGGCGGCCTCGCATTGATCCATGGTCATCGCTGGGCCGGTCAGGAAGCTGGCCGTGCCCGCGCCGATGCGCCGGTCGATCAGGCCATCGACCCCGAACGGCTCCCCGGCGACACCGGCATCGACCACGCGGAAATCCGCCCCGACCGAGCGGGCAAAGACATTGGCCCCGGCCCCGCCGGCCAGAAAGTTCAGCACCATCTGCCGCGTCACTTCCTGCGGGAAGGCCGACACGCCCTCTGCCGCGATGCCGTGATCGGCGGCAAAGATCGTCAGGCCGCAGCGCTCCATCCGGGGGGTCAACGTGCCCTGAACGGTCGCGATCTGCGTTGCCAGATCCTCGATCCGGCCAAGCGACCCCTGCGGCTTGGTCTTGAGGTCGATCTTGCGCTGCAGGGCGGTGGCGAAGGTGTCGGGGGCGTTCATGGTCTCTCCATCTGGCATCGGCGGCGCGCGGGCTGCCGGGAAAACAGGGCGGTTGAATGCCACCTCTGCCCGGGCTATGCAACCGCGCCCGCATTGCACGGAAGGAACACCGGCCATGTCCCGCATCATCCTTGTCACCGGCGGCGCGCGGTCGGGCAAGAGCCGCCATGCGGAGGCTTTGGTGCGCGCAATGCCCGGCCCGCCTATCTATATCGCGACGGCCGAGGCCGGGGACGATGCCGAGATGCAGGCGCGCATCGCCCATCACGTGGACCGGCGCGGGGCGGGCTGGACCACGGTCGAGGAACCGCTGGACCTTGCCGGGGCGCTGGACCGGAGCGACGGCGAAGGGCCGCGCCTTGTCGATTGCCTGACGCTCTGGCTGTCGAACCACATGTTCGCCGACCGCCCGTGGGAGCCGGAGGCCGATACGCTGATCGCCGCGCTTGGCCGGCAACGAAGCCCGGTCGTTCTGGTGTCGAACGAGGTCGGCATGGGCATCGTGCCCGACAATGCGCTTGCCCGGGCTTTTCGCGATGCGCAGGGCTTCCTGAACCAGCGCGTCGCCGAAGTGGCCGACGAGGTGATGTTCGTGGCCGCTGGATTGCCCCTGCGCCTGAAATAGCAAGGCTGGGGATTGCCCCGATCCCGATGCCGGGACTTGTCCCCCCGCCTGTCGACCGGTAGCGTGTCGGTGGGCGCAATCCACCAGATACACCGCAGGTTCCATGGCCGAAGCACAACATCTTCTTGCCTCCGTCTTCGGATTCGATGCCTTCCGTCCAGGTCAGGAAGAGATTGTCACCGCCGTTGCTGCGGGCCGGAACACGCTGGCGATCATGCCCACGGGCGGCGGGAAATCCCTGTGCTATCAACTGCCCGCGCTGATGCGGGAGGGTGTGACGGTGGTGATTTCCCCGCTGATCGCCCTGATGCGCGATCAGGTGCGCGGCCTGCGGGAGGCTGGCGTTGCCGCGGGGGCCCTGACGTCGGGCAATACCGAGGACGAAACGGCAGAGGTCTTTCGTGCCCTCGATGCCGGCGACCTGAAACTGCTCTACATGGCGCCAGAGCGTCTGGCCGCGGGCGGCACAATCAACATGCTGCGCCGGATCGGCGTGGGTCTGATCGCGGTGGACGAGGCCCATTGCGTCAGCCAGTGGGGCCATGATTTCCGGCCCGATTACCTGCGTATCGGCGATCTGCGCCGCGACCTGGGCGTTCCGCTGGCCGCCTTTACCGCCACCGCCGATGCCGAAACGCGCGAGGAAATCGTGCGCCGCCTGTTCGACGGGGTGCCGCCCGAAAGCTTTCTGCGCGGCTTCGATCGGCCCAATATCCACCTTGCCTTCGGGGCGAAGGACCGCCCGCGCCAGCAGATCCTTGCCTTTGCCGCCGCCCGCAAGGGACAGTCCGGGATCGTCTACTGCGCGACGCGGTCGAAGACCGAAGGTCTTGCCGCGGCGCTGTCGCAGGCCGGGCACAGCGCCTGCGCCTATCACGGCGGGATGGAGGCCGACGCGCGGCGCCAGGTCGAAACGCGGTTCCAGCAGGAGGACGGGTTGATCGTGGTGGCCACGGTCGCCTTCGGCATGGGCGTGGACAAGCCCGATATCCGCTGGGTCGCCCATGCCGACCTGCCCAAGTCGATCGAGGCCTATTATCAGGAGATCGGCCGCGCGGGCCGGGACGGGGCGCCGGCCGAAACGCTGACGCTGTTCGGGGCCGACGATATCCGCCTGCGCCGCGCCCAGATCGATGAAAGTGCGGCGCCGCCCGAACGGAAAGGCGCCGATCACGCCCGGTTGAACGCGCTTCTGGGGCTGGCCGAGGCGATGGCCTGCCGCCGCCAGACGCTTTTGTCCTATTTCGGGGAGGATGCCGCCCCCTGCGGTCATTGCGATCTTTGCGACACCCCGCCGGACCGGTTCGAGGCCACCGAAGCCGTGCAAAAGGCGTTGTCGGCCATGCTGCGCACGGGGGAGTATTTCGGCACCGGGCACCTGATCGACATCCTGACAGGAACCGAAACGGACAAGGTGCGCGCCCGCGGCCATGAGGCCTTGCCGACCTTCGGCGTCGGCAAGGAGTTCGACC
Organism: Rhodovulum sp. P5; assembly: GCF_002079305.1. Classification (NCBI taxonomy): domain Bacteria; kingdom Pseudomonadati; phylum Pseudomonadota; class Alphaproteobacteria; order Rhodobacterales; family Paracoccaceae; genus Rhodovulum; species Rhodovulum sp. P5. The sequence goes on along the minus strand of NZ_CP015039.1, from coordinate 2,235,035 downwards.
GCAAGGGCTGGCAGGCGGTGTTCCGGCAGATGATGGGCCGCGATCTTGTCCGCCCCGACCCCGAACGCCACGGCGCCCTGCGCATGATGCCCGCCGCCCGCCCGATCCTGAAAGGCGAGCAGGGGATCGAGTTGCGCCGTGACACGATCCGGGCGGAACGCAACCGCCCCGTGGTCAAGGCGCTGGTGTCGGAGGAGGACGCGCCGCTTCTGTCTGCGCTGAAGGCCAAGCGCCGTGCGCTGGCCGAGGCCGCGAATGTCCCGGCCTATATCATCTTTACCGACCGCACCCTGATCGAGATGGCGGAAACCCGGCCCGATAGCATGGACGCGATGGCCCGGATCGGCGGGGTCGGCGCCACAAAGCTGCAACGCTATGGCGCGGCGTTCCTGGGCGTCATCACGGGCGCGGCGCCGGACATGCCCCACCCCGCACGGCGCAAGCTGTCGGGGCGGTCCGAAGGGCAGTTGTTCGACCGTCTCGCCGCGGTTCAGGCGGACCTGTCGCGCGGGGCCGACGGGCATGAAAAGCCCCTCAGTTGTCCGGCCTCGCTGCTGGCCAAGCTGGCCGAGGTCAAGCCGCGCGACATGGGTACGCTGACCCGGCTGCTGGGGAACGCCGGGCCGACCGGTTCGGCGCGGCCTTCCTTGAGGTTCTGGCCGAGGCGTAGGGCTGGACGCCACCGTCTGCCCTGCTATCTCTCGGCGCGATTTCAAGGAAAGGACCCGGATGCTTGTCGTATTGTCGCCCGCGAAACGCCTGAACGAAACCCGCGCCGCGGGGCATGCCACCACGACGCCGCGGTTCCTTGACGAGGCGGCGGAGCTTGTCGATGTCGCGCGCCACTGGCCTGCGGACGACATTGCCGCGTTGATGAAGGTCTCTCCCGCGATTGCAGAGCTGAATGCCGGGCGCTTTGCCGCCTGGTCGCCGAATGCCGAGGGGCGGCAGGCCGCCGGGGACATGTTCGATGGCGATGCCTTCAAGGAGCTTGAACTGGCCACGCTGGACGAGTTTGCCCGGGCCGAGGCGGCGCGGCGGTTGCGCATCCTCTCTGGCCTTTACGGGTTGTTGCGGCCCACCGATGCCGTCTGTGCCTACCGGCTTGAAATGGGGCGCAAGCTGCCCGGGCACCCGGCGGGAACGCTGTACGCCTTCTGGGGCACCAAGATCGCCGAGGCGCTGGTTGCGGACGCGGCCGACGTCGGCACGAAGACCATCCTGAACCTCGCGTCGGAGGAATACGCCAGCGCCATCGACCGCGCGGCGCTGGGCAATCTGTCCCTGATATCGCCCCGGTTCGAGGAAGAGCGCGGCGGCGTGCGCAAGGTGATCGCGGTGTCGGCGAAACGCGCGCGGGGGGCCATGGCCCGCTGGGTTCTGGAAAACGGCGTGACGGAGTCTGCCGATCTTACGGCCTTTACGGTGGGGGGCTATGCGTTCGACCCGGAGTCTGCCGTTGACCGGCCTGTATTCGTGCGGGGGTGAGGCGCTGGGCCTGACAGGGTCGGGCAGGCGTGACCGCCGGAAATAGGGCAAGTCACGGCGTCCGCGGGGTTGGCGCCGCGTAAAGGCCGCCGCGCGTGGCCCCGGCCTTGCACGTCACTCCGCCGCCGGTTTCAGGCTTGAAATCAGATAGTGGAATTTCTCGCCCTGCACGGCGACATGGCTCCGGATCGCCTCGGCCGCGGCCGTCCCGTCACCTGCATCCAGCGCGGCCACCACGCTTTCATGCTCTGCCATGGATTGCCGCAGCCGCCCGCGCAGGCGCAGTTGCAGGCGGCGGAAGGGTTGCAGGCGGCGATGCAGGCGCAGGCTTTCCTGTTCCAGAAACCCGTTGCCGGATTCCCGATAAAGAATGGCGTGGAACCGCTCGTTCTCCCGGTAGTAGCCATCGGCATCCTGTGCCTCGACCGCCTGCCGGCAGCGGTCATTGGCGGCGCGCAACGCGTCCAGCGCCGCGTCGGAGATCCGCCGGGCGGCCAGCCGCGCGCAGACGGCCTCCAGCTCGGCCATGACCTCGAACATCTCTACCAGTTCGGCCAGCCCCGGTTGGCGGACGAAGACGCCGCGGCGCGGCCGTTGCTCGACCAGCCCCGACAACGCCAGACGCTGCAACGCCTCCCGGATCGGGGTGCGGGAGACCGAGAAGCGTTCGGCAAGCTGCGCCTCGTCCAGACGGTCGCCATCTGAAAACGTGCCGTCGAAGATCAGGCTCTCAAGCTCGTCCGCGATGATGTCGGATCTTTTGCGCTCCATGCTATGCGCTCTAGCGCGTGCGCCAATTGCACGCAAGAATAGTGCGATTGTATACGAGAAGGTTGACTGAAAAAGCCGCCGATGCAACACAAGCGACAGGTCCGGCCAACAAAGGATCGGACGTCCACGGGAGGAAATCGATGAACATCAAACACACGGCCACCGCCGGGGCGCTTGCGCTTATCTCGGGCACGGTGACCGCAAGCGCGACTGATCTGCGCCTGTCCCACCAGTGGTCCGACAAGGACGTGCGCCATCAGGTTGCGCAGATCGTGGCCGATGAGGTCGCCGCGGCCGACGTCGATCTGCAGATCCGGATTTTCCCCACGCAGTCGCTGTTCAAGGCGCGGGAGCAGTACAAGCCCCTGTCGCGCGGGCAACTGGACATGACCGTTCTGCCGCTGTCCTATGCGGGCGGTCAGCAGCCGGCCTATAACCTGACGCTGATGCCGGGGCTGGTGAAGAACCACGACCACGCGGCCCGGATGAACGAAAGCCCGTTCATGGAGGCGATCGAGGCCAAGATGGCCGATGATGACGTGATGGTGCTGGTCCACGGCTATCTGGCGGGCGGCTTCGCGGGCAAGGACAAGTGCATCACCGCGCCGGCCGATGTCGACGGGTTGCAGATGCGCGCCGCGGGCAAGGCGTTCGAGCAGATGCTGGCCGGTGCCGGGGCCTCCATCGCGTCGATGGCGTCGTCGGAGATCTACAACGCGATGCAGACAGGCGTTCTGGATGCGGCGAACACCTCGTCCTCGTCATTCGTCAGCTATCGTCTGTATGAGCAGGTGGGCTGTTACACGCCCGCGGGCGATTATGCGCTGTGGTTCATGTATCAGCCCCTCTTGATGAACAAGTCCACCTTCGAGGGGCTGAGCGACGCGCAGCAGGCCGCCCTGTTGACCGCCGCCGAGAAGGCGCAGGCCTTCTATCTGGAAGAGGCCAAGAAGGAAGACGCCGAATCCCGCCGCGTGTTCGAAGAGGCCGGCGTGGAAATCGCCGCCATGACCGAGGCAGAGTTCAACGCCTGGCGCGACCTGGCGAAAGAGACCTCCTACAAGGCCTTCGTCGCCGATGTGCCCGACGGGCAGCACCTGCTGGATCTCGCCTTCGCGGTCGAGTGAGCGAACGCGGCGGTGCCCTGAGCGCCGCCGCCCTTTCCCCGTCCGCCAACCGGAGGAGCCCATGAAGGTTCATGAGGCCACCGTCGCGCATTCCGGCCGCAATCCGTTCCTGCGCGTCGTCGCCGCGATCTCGACCCTTGCGGGGTGGTGTTCCGCGGCGATGATCGTGACCGCCGTCGCGATCACCTGCCAGATGATCTTCATCCGCTTCGTTCTGAACGGTTCGACCATCTGGCAGACCGAGGCGGTGGTCTACCTTGTCATCGCGGCCACGCTGGTCGGCCTGCCCTATGTGCAGCGCCAGCGGGGGCATGTGAATGTCGATCTGGTGCCGCTGGCGCTGGGGCCGCGCGCGCGGCTGTGGCTGGCGGTGATGACCCTGTCGGTTTCGATCCTGATCGTGGGCGTGATGTTCGTCTACGGCTATGAATTCTGGCATTTCGCCTGGGCGCGGGGCTGGCGGTCCGACACGGTCTGGGGCGTGAAGCTGTGGATCCCGTATCTGTCGATCCCGGTCGGTTTCGGCCTGTTGCTGTTGCAGCTCGTCGCCGATCTGGTGGCGCTGATCCTGCGGGTCGACCGCCCCTTCGGCCTGGAGGATATCTGATGGACCCTCTGCTTCTGGGCGGGCTTGTCGCGCTGGCCACGATCCTTGTGCTGTTTTCCGGGGTTTCCGTGGCGCTTGGGCTGCTGATCGTGTCGGGTGGGTTCCTGATCGTCTTCGACGGGATGCGGTCGCTGGGGCTGATGCCGGAGATCTTCTTTGGCAAGCTCGACAATTTCGCGCTGCTGTCGATCCCGATGTTCATCATCATGGGGGCGGCCATCGCCTCCACCCGGGCAGGGGCAGACCTTTACGAGGCGCTGGAACGCTGGCTGACCCGGGTCCCCGGCGGGCTGGTGGTGTCGAATCTGGGCGCCTGTGCGCTGTTCGCGGCGATGTCGGGGTCCAGCCCCGCCACCTGCGCGGCCATCGGCAAGATGGGCATCCCCGAGATGCGCAAGCGCGGCTATCCCGAGGGGGTCGCGGCAGGCTCCATCGCGGCCGGCGGCACGCTGGGTATCCTTATCCCGCCATCGGTCACGATGATCGTCTACGGCATCGCCACCGAAAGCTCTATCGGCCGGCTGTTTCTTGCGGGCGTGGTGCCGGGGCTGATGTTGGTGGGCCTCTTCATGGCGTGGTCGCTCTACTCCACATGGCGGTCCGGCGATGCCCGGCTGCTGTCCGCAGGCACCTATTCATGGCGCGAGAAGGTGGAGATCCTGCCCCGCGTCCTGCCCTTTCTTGCCATCATCATCGGGGTGCTTTTCGCGATGTATGGCGGGGTTGCGACGCCATCGGAAACCGCCGCGGTGGGCGCGCTGCTGTGCCTTCTGATCGCGATGATCATCTACCGGCTGTGGCACCCGCGCGATGTCTGGGTGGTGCTGCGCGACAGCACGCGGGAATCGGTAATGATCCTGTTCATCATCGCGGCGGCGGGGGTGTTCTCTTACATGCTGTCCTCGCTTTTCATCACGCAATCCATCGCGGAATGGATCGGCACGTTGCAGGTCAACCGCTGGGTGCTGATGGGGGCCGTGAATGTGTTCCTGCTGATCGCGGGGTTCTTCCTGCCGCCGGTGGCGGTGATCCTGATGGCCGCGCCCATCCTGTTGCCGATCATCACCACCGCGGGGTTCGATCCGATCTGGTTCGCCGTCGTGCTGACCATCAACATGGAAATCGGGCTGATCTCGCCTCCGGTCGGTCTGAACCTTTATGTCATCAACGGGATTGCGCCGGATATCTCGCTTCGGACGATCCTTGTCGGGTCGCTGCCCTATGTCGCCTGCATGGTGCTGGCCATCGTGTTGTTGTGCCTGTTCCCCGGCTTGGCGACATGGCTGCCCGATCTCGTCATGGGGCCCGGGCTGTGACGCGGCACGGCCCGGACCATCCCTAGATCAGGAGCTTCACAGATGGCGAACCCGCTCTACGACCGCCTGTTCGGGAAACATGCCGGCAAGGGCACGCCCTTCCTGCATCTGCCCGATGGCACGACCCTGACCCATGACGCCTTCCTTCGGCTGGCGGCGCGATTTGCCCATGTGCTGACGGCGCGCGGCCTGCGGCCCGGCGACCGTCTGGCCGCTCAGGTGCAGAAATCGCCCCAGGCCCTGGCGCTGTATGCCGCCTGTGTTCAGGCGGGCATTGTCTTCCTGCCGCTCAACACCGCCTACACGGTCGATGAACTGACCTATTTCATCGAAAACAGCGGTGCGGCGCTGGTGGTGTGCGACGGGCCGAAGGCGGCCGACATCGCCCCGGTGTGTGACCGTCTGGGTGCGCGGCTTGAGACGCTGAACGCCGATGGCACCGGATCGCTGGCCGAGGCGGCGCAAAGCATGCCCGATGCCTTCGAAACCGTGGAGCGGGCCGTGGATGATCTTGCGGCGTTTCTCTATACGTCGGGGACGACGGGACGGTCCAAGGGGGCGATGCTGACGCAAGGCAACCTATTGTCCAACGCGGCGACGCTGGCGGATTACTGGCGCTTCACGGCCGCGGATGTCCTCTTGCACGCGCTGCCGATCTTTCACACCCACGGGCTTTTCGTGGCGACGAATGTGACGCTGGTGGCTGGCGGGGCGATGATCTTCCTGCCGAAATTCGACCTCGATGCGATCCTTGCGGGCCTGCCGCGGGCCACCGCGATGATGGGTGTGCCGACCTTCTATACCCGGCTGCTGGACGATCCGCGCTTTACGCAAGAGGCCGCCCGCCACATGCGGTTGTTCATTTCGGGCAGCGCGCCCTTGCTGGCCGATACCCACCGGCAGTTCGAAGAGCGTACTGGCCACCGCATCCTTGAACGCTACGGCATGACCGAGACCAACATGAACACCTCCAACCCCTATGAGGGGCAGCGGCGCCCGGGGACTGTGGGCTTTCCGCTGCCGGGGGTGGAGGTCAAGATCACCGATCCCGAAACCGGCGCCCCCTTGACGGAGGGCGAGATCGGGCAGATCGAGGTGCGTGGCCCCAATGTGTTCAAGGGCTATTGGCAGATGCCGGACAAGACCGCGGCGGAGTTGCGCGCGAACGGGTTCTTCATCACCGGCGATCTGGGCCTGATCGATGCGGATGGCTATGTCCACATCGTGGGCCGCAACAAGGACCTGATCATTTCCGGCGGCTACAACATCTACCCCAAGGAAATCGAACTGGTGCTCGACGCCCAGCCCGGTGTGCTGGAAAGCGCGGTGATCGGCGTCCCGCATGCGGATTTCGGGGAAACGGTGCTGGGCCTGATCGTGCCCCGCCCGGGCGAGGTGCCGGACCTTGACGCCATCGGTGCCGCCGCCGGCGCCTCGCTCGCCCGGTTCAAGCATCCGCGCAAGCTGTTGCTCGTCGACAGCCTGCCGCGCAACACGATGGGCAAGGTGCAGAAGAACCTGCTGCGCGAAGCCTATTCCGACGCGTTCGCCGGACCAGAGGCATAACGCGCCGCGGCGGCGGTTGCGGGCCGGCAGGGCCCGGCCGTCAGCCGGCCTGCAATGCCGGTTCGGGCGCAAGCCGCGGCCCGGCGCTTGCCCCGGTGTCCGCAACGTGCAGCGGTGCACAGTCTTCCGGCCGCGCCGCGGCGATCGCGGCCACGATGTCGTTCTTGCGCAGCGGCTTGGTCAGATAGGCGTTCAGCCCGGCCGCCAGAATCTCGTCGGCATCGCCACTCATCGCGTGGGCGGTCAGCGCGACGATCTCGACCGGGGGATCGTCGCCGTCGCTCTCGATCTCGCGAATGCGCCGCGTGGCCGTCTTGCCGTCGCAATGGGGCATCGAGATATCCATCAGGATCAGGTCGGGACGCTCTTCGCAGAAGCGGAACACCGCCTCGTTGCCATCGGTGGCAAAGCGCAAGTCGATGTTCAGGCCCGACAGCATCTTTTCCAGGACCAGCCGGTTGGTCTGGTTGTCCTCTGCCGCAAGCACGCGCATCGTCCTGTCGGAGGAGTCAGCGACCTCCGCGACCGGCGGCTCGATTGCGGCGGGTGCGATCTCTGTAATCGCATCGTAAAGCGTGCGGCGCAGCACCGGTTTTTGCAGGATCATCTTGATGCCGGCCTCTGACGCCTTGTCCCGGTCGGCCATCATCGAGGGGTTCGAGGTCAGCATCAGGATCGGCGCGGCATAGCCCCGGTCCCGCAGGGCCTGTGCAAAGTCGACACCGTCCATGCCGGGCATGCGGTGGTCGGTCACGACGAGGTCGGCCTTGAGCGCATCCTCCATCGCCAGTTCGCCCGCCATGTGGCTGACGACGTTCATCCCGAACTGGCCCAGCTGGCGTTCCAGGATCGTGCGGTTGACCTCCTGGTCGTCAACCACCACGACATTGCGGGCGCCGATGCTGTCGGCGGTCGGTTCGGGTTCGGTCGCCTCGGTCGCCGGCAGCTTGACGCTGAAGCCGAAACAGGACCCCGCCCCTTTTTCCGAGATCAGCCAGATTTCCCCGCCCATCATCTCGACCAGGCGCTTGGTGATCGCAAGGCCCAGCCCGGTGCCTTCGAATTTCCGGTTCTGCTGATCCTCGACCTGGTTGAACTCGCCGAAGACATGCTGCTGCAGATCGTGGGCGATGCCGATGCCGGTATCCTCGACAGTCACGATGATCTGGCGCGATTTCCCGTCAAGATCGTCGAAGCCGACAACGCGCACCAGCACGTGGCCCTCTTCGGTGAACTTCACGGCATTGCCGATCAGGTTGGTCAGGATCTGGCGGATGCGGCCCCGGTCGCCGATGAAATGGGTGGGCAGGAACAGGTCGTAGTCGATGATCATGTCCAGCGCCTTGTCCCGCGCCGGCGCCTGCAAGAGCATCACGACCTCGTGGATCGTGCGTTCCAGGTCGAACGGTTCGGGGTGCAGTTGCAGTTTTTCCGCCTCGATCTTGGAATAGTCGAGCACGTCATTCAGCAGCCCCAGAAGCGCCTCGCCTGAATCGCGGATCGTCTGGGCGTAAAGCCGCTGTTCGTCGGAAAGCGATGTCTCGCACAGAAGTTCCGCCATCCCCACGACACCGTTCATCGGGGTTCGCAGTTCATGGCTCATATTCGCGAGGAAGGCGGATTTGGCGCGGTTCGCCGCTTCGGCCGCGACGCGGGCGCGCTCCAGCGCTTCCTGCTGGCGCTTCTGCTGGGTGATGTCGACGCGCAGGCCGACCAGACCGCCATCGGGGGTGCGCTGTTCGAGGATCCGCAGCCAGCGGCCGTCGCTCAATTCCTGCTCGATCGGGCCGCCGGGGTTGAAATGGCGGTTCATCCGTTCGGACAGCCATTCATCCTCGTGGCCGATTGCCTCTTCGTACTGGCCGCGTTCAAGGCCGAAGCGCAGGATTTCCTCGAACCGGTTGCCGGGAACCAGCGCCTCGGCGCTTTCGGCATAGATTTCCTTGTACCGGTCGTTGCACATCACCAGGCGGTCGTCGTGGTCATAAAGGACGAAGCCGTCCGGCACCGCCTCCACCGCGGCCCACATGCGCATCATGTCGGTAATGTTCGATGACAGGCACACGACGTCACCCGACGGCGCCCGGCGGTCCAGCATCTTGACATAGGTGCCGTCCCAAAGCCGGATCACCTTGGACGGCACCGGGTCCTCGTGCCACCGCGTCAGCATCTTCTCGACCCAGTCATGGGGGTCGTCTTCGCCGATATCGACGATGCCTTCCTCGACGATCAGGCGAATGATCTCGTCATAGCGGATGCCCGGCCGGACATCCTCCAACCCGTCGAAGACCGACAGATAGGCATTGTTGGCGATCACCAGCCTGTCCTTGGAATCGAACAGGGCAAACCCGTCACGCACGGTTTCCAGCGAATCCCACAGCCGTTGCTTGGCCACGTTGAATTCCTTGGAGACGACGGCAAGTTCGGACATCACCTTGCTGTTGCGGCCGCGCAATTCCTCCGCCGTCTGGCGGGTCTGGACGATCTCTTCCGACAGGGAGCGCGCATGTTGGGACAGGCGGCGATTGGCTTCGAAAAGCTCGCGGCTTTTCTGATCGAGCAGTTGTTCCGCCGCAAGGCGGGCGCGCCGTTCCCGGGCAAGTCTTTCTGCTACGTCCATCAACGGAGTCTCCGAGTCGTTTGAAGAGAATTTTCCGTATCGAGGTGAATGGCCGATTAACGGGGGCAGAAAATCGCCACGGCGTCATGGCCTTGCCGGAAACGGGCGTGTGCCCGTTCTGGGGTCAAGGCGCCGATCCGCGTCTCGTCAGACGCGCGTGCCTATCGGTTCGGGGGGCGGCGGGGGCTGCCCTTTGCCCCGTCAAAGACGTTCCAGCGCCAGTGCGATTCCCTGCCCGCCGCCAATGCACATCGTCACCAGCGCACGGCGGCCATCGACCCTGTCCAGTTCGTAAAGCGCCTTGACCGTCAGGATCGCGCCTGTCGCCCCGACCGGGTGGCCGAGCGCGATGGCACCGCCATTGGGGTTCACCCGCGCGGGGTCAAGATCCAGCGCCCGGTTCACCGCCAGCGCCTGCGCGGCGAAGGCCTCGTTGTTCTCGACCACGTCGAAGTCCGCGACCCCCAGCCCGAGCTTGCCGACAAGCGTCTCGACTGCCGGGATCGGACCCAGCCCCATCATGTCGGGGGCGACCCCGGCATGGGCATAGCCCAAAAGGCGCGCGCGGGGTGTCAGCCCCTCCCGCTCTGCCGCGTCTTCGCGGGCAAGGATCAGCGCCGCCGCGCCGTCATTGATCCCGCTGGCATTGCCCGCGGTCACCGTCCCGTCCTTGCGGAAGGCGGGTTTGAGGCCGGCAAGGGCCTCCAGCGTGGCCGCCTTGGGGTGTTCGTCGCGGGTAAAGCTGACCGTTTCGCGCCCGCGTGTGACCTCGACCGGGACGATCTCGCTATCGAAACGGCCTTCGGCAATCGCCCATGCTGCGCGTTCCTGGCTTTGCAGGGCAAAGGCGTCCTGGTCGGCGCGGCTGATGTCGTGCTCGGCGGCCACGTTTTCGGCGGTCACACCCATATGCCCGGTGCCGAAGGGGCAGTTCAGCGCGCCCAGCATCATGTCGGTGGCGGCAGTATCCCCCATCTTCCGGCCAAAGCGGGCCGCGGACAGGATATGGGGCGTGCGGCTCATCGATTCGGCGCCACCGGCCAGCCCGAATTCCGCATCGCCCAGCATCAGCGCCTGCGCCACGGAAACGACCGCCTGGGCCCCCGACCCGCACAGCCGGTTGACGTTCATCGCCGGGCAGGTCTCGGGGATGCCGGCCTCTATCGCGGCCACGCGGGAAAGGTACATGTCCCGCGCCTCGGTATTGATGATGTGGCCGAAGGCGACATGCCCAACCCGGTCGCCTTTCAGCTTGGCCCGTGCCAGCGCGGCCTTGGACACGATCCGTGCCAGTTCGATGGGCGGGACGCCGGAAAGGCTGCCCCCGAAGGCGCCGATGGCGGTGCGTGCGCCGCCGAGGATGACGATACCGGTCATGACTGTTCTCCTCCCGGTCTGCCTGTCCGATGCTGCGGCCACTTTTGCGCGGTCTGGTTGCGTTGACCAGATGCGATTTCGGCGCGGCGCCCGGTCCGAACCGGCGGAGCGGTGCCCGGTGCCGGAGGGCCCCTGCCGCGGTGGCCGGCCCTCTCGCACAGCGGTTGTGCAATGCTTGGCCAAAAGCACAGAAAAAAAGCGGTTGCAGCGGCTGACCGACTGACAGAGGTTAATATATGGGAGAAGGACAACAAAAAGAACGCTGGGGGAGACGCGATGGCCTGTGACCCCGCCCAGACCGCGGGAGGCCGTGTTCTAGTCAGGGCGCATTCGTCAATCCGGTGCTGCGAGTGGGCGGCCCGGTCTGACGGACGACGCGGCAAGCGGTTAAGACTGTCCGCGCTCCGTGGGTTTTCTTGCGGCGCCGGTCGCGCTAAAGCGCACGGCAGCCTGCATGGCGGGAGATTGCCTGATGCCCTATGACCACAAGACGTTCCCCTACGTGGCGCCCCCGGGCCTGACCGGACAGGAGCCGCGCCACAAGGTGATCGTCGTGGGGGCCGGGCCGGTCGGGCTGTCCATCGCGCTGGACCTTGCCGGTCGGGGCATTCCGTCCGTCGTGCTGGACGATGGCAATACGGTCGCCGCGGGGTCCCGCGCCATCGGCTGGTCGCGGCGCAGCCTGCACCTGTTCGACCGTCTGGGTATCGCCGACAAGGTTCTTGAGAAGGCCGTCCCGTGGAGCATCGGCCGCGTCTGCCATGGCGATGACGAGGTCTGCGACTTCGACCTGGAGAGCGAACCGGGCAATCGCCTGCCCGTCTTCGCCAATCTCCAGCAATATTATGTCGAGGAGTTTCTGGCCGAACGTGCCCTGGCCGAGCCCCTGATCGATCTGCGCTTCCGCAACCGCGCGACGTCGGTCGATGACACCGGGGACGAAGCCCATGTGACGGTGCGCACGCCCGACGGGCGCTATGGCCTTTCGGCGGAGTATGTGCTGGCCTGCGATGGCGCGCGGTCCACGATGCGGGCGATCCTCGATCTCGATTTCGAGGGCGAGATGTACGAGGAGCGGTTCCTCATCGCCGATATCGAGATGGCCGCCGACTTTCCGGCCGAACGCTGGTTCTGGTTCGACCCGACCTTCCATGACGGGCAGTCGGCGTTGTTGCAGCGGCAGGCCGACAATATCTATCGGCTCGATCTGCAACTGGGCCCCGATGCCGATGCCGCGCAAGAGGCCAGGCCTGAAAACGTCATCCCGCGGATCGAAAAGCTGGTCGGCCCGGATTTCGAGCTGGAATGGGTCAGCGTCTACAAGTTCCAGTGCCGGCGGCTGCACAACTTCGTCCATGGCCGGGTGATCTTTCTGGGCGATTCCGCGCATCTTGTGCCGCCTTATGGGGCACGGGGCGGCAATGGCGGGTTGCAGGATGTCGAGAATCTCGGCTGGAAACTGGCCGCGGTTCTGGACGGGCGCGCGCCCGAACGCCTGATCGACAGCTATGACCGGGAACGGGTGCAGGCGGCCGAGGCCGATATCCGGCAATCCACCGCCGCGGCACGGTTCATCACGCCCGCCGCCGGGGTGGAGCGGCTGTTCCGCGATCAGGTGCTGGGTCTGGCGCGCAAGGCGGATTTCGCGCGCGGCTGGGTCAATTCCGGCCGCCTGTCCCATGGCTGCGTCTATGACAGCGCCGGCCCCGACGATGCCCTGCTGCCGCCGATGACACGGCCCGGTGCCGTCGTGCCGGACGTGCCCCAGGGCAATGGCTGGCTGTTCGACCGGCTGGGCGAGGATGTCACGCTGCTGGCGCTGAACGGTCCCGCACCCAAGGGCGTGCCGGTGCCCTGCCTTGAGATGGCCGTGACCGACAAGGTCCGGGCCCAGTTCCTTGGCGATGCGCCGCGGGCGCTCTACCTTCTGCGGCCCGACCGGGTGATCGCCGCGCGTTGGGTGGAGTGTGACGCCGCACAGGTCAACGCGGCCCTGGCGGAACTGTGGGAGGGGCGGCTGTGAAGCTCATCACGACCCCCAACCTTGATGACCATGACGGGTTCTATACCGAGCTTCTGAGCGCCCATCGGGGCCTGAGCGAGGCGGAAAGCCATGCGCTGAACGCCCAGTTGATCCTGATCCTCGCCAACCATATCGGCGACCGCGAGGTGCTGAGCGAGGCGCTGGAGTTGGCCAATCCCCGGCGCAAGCTCTGACCCGGTCAAGGGCAATGGCCTTTGGCTTGATTTTCTAACCGACTGGGCGTTTCGGCATGGTCTGACCATGCGCGGAGTCAAGGCCGCAAGGCCGCCGCGCCATCGACGGGCCGACCCCACGGCCCGGCGATCTGGTGAAGCCGGCGCTCCGCTCGCACGTCCGCCGAACATTGCCCGATAAAGTGGGCAACTCTTCCGTTGGATCGCCACGCCTCGGCCCGTCGATGGCACGGCTCCCCGATCCACTGAGAATGTCGCGGGTCCGAAGTGGAACAGGGGAAGTGGAACAGGGAGAGTCAGGCGCCCCGGCACTTACCCGTTGAACACCCGGCTGGGATGCAATTCCCCCGCCTTGTAGACGCCAACCGCCACGGCCTGCCCGTCGAAGGATGCCCAGGCCTCCTCGCCATATTCCGCCTCGGAACTCAGGACGATGCCGGGGTTGCCGTTGCGCAGCCGTGTCGCGCCTTCCGGTGTGGTCGGCAGTTCCGGCAGATCGGCCAGCCCTTCTTCCAGCGGGCGCAGATAGGCGTCGATCTCCGGTGTCCGGGCAAGTTCTTCGATCAGGTCCATGCCTATGCCGTCCTCTGCGTCGAACGGGCCGGACCACACGCGCCGAAGGCTTTCGACATGGCCGAGGCATCCCAGCGCTTCCCCAAGATCGCGCGCGATGGAGCGCACATAGCCACCCTTGCCGCAGACCATTTCAAGCTCGACATGATCGGCATCGGGCCGCGCGACCATCTCAAGGCTGTCGACATAAAGCGGGCGCGCTGCGATCTCGACCTCTTCGCCCGCGCGGGCCAGGGCATAGGCGCGTTCCCCGTCGATCTTGACGGCGGAAAACTTCGGCGGGATCTGGTCGATATCGCCAACGAAGGCGGGCAGCGCGGCGGCGATATCCGCATCCGTCGGGCGCTTGTCCGAGGTCGCGATGACCTCCCCCTCTGCATCGTCGGTATTGGTCGCCGCGCCGAGGCGGACGGTGAACCTATAGGCCTTCAGCGCATCGGTGATATAGGGCACGGTCTTCGTCGCCTCGCCCAGCGCGATGGCCAGAACGCCCGTCGCCGCGGGGTCGAGCGTGCCGGCATGGCCCGCCTTCTTCGCCTGAAAGGCCCAGCGCACCTTGTTGACCACGGCGTTCGAGGTCAGCCCCGCGGGCTTGTCCACGACCAGCCACCCCGAAATGTCGCGTCCCTTCCGGCTGCGTCCCACTCTTCTCGCTCCACCTGTGATCTTGTGAGGCTGGCGTGCTACCGAACCCGCCGGGCGCCGTCAACTCGGGCTGTGCGCCACCACGCCCACCATCGGGCCCATCGGCAGGCCGAGATCGAAGCGGCCGAGGTCGGGCGCGTAAAGCTTGGAGACCTTGCCGTCGAGGTACAGCGCATTCGGCGTCTTCAACACGTCGCGGAACAGCCGCCCGAATTCGTGGAAGGTGACGCGCCGGTCGGATATCGCGAAATGCACGATCCCGGCGTCGTCCACACCCACACCGTTGCGGACATAGCGCGAGGTGCTGTCCACCAGAAACCGGGGATGAAGCGCGCCGTCGATCACCAGCATCGGCCCCGATTGCGTCGCATCGCGGCAGGCGGGCGGATCCGCAACATAGGTGCGGGTTTCGATCACGCGGGCCGATCCATCGTTTAGGCAGAGGATACCATTGGGCAGCAGCCCGAAATTGCCCGGCCCGGCGGAGGCGACCGCGCGCGCCTGCGGCTCTCCGCCCTCGATATACAAACCCACAGGCCTGCGGTCGGGGTGGTACATGCCCGCATTCATCGCAAAGGCCAGCCTCAGCCCCTGTTTGGCCAGCACCGACTGAAGCTGTGCGAAGGTGCCGATCACCCTGCCATCGGGGTCAAGCCGGAACAGCCGCAGATCGCTGAGGGTCGGGTCGAAGCTGCACACGGCATAGCCGCGCCCCTCATGGGTCATGTCTCGACAAGATGCGGATGCCACGACCGGAAGCAGAGTCGCAGCGGCAAGCGCGATGAGAAACGCCCTAGGCCCCATCCGCTTCCGGATCGGCAAGGTCGCGCGCCACGTCATCCTGTGCCAACAGGCGGCGGGTTTCATCCATCTGGTCGAAGGTCTGGTCCAGCGCAAAGCGCAATTCCGGCGAGAATTTCAGGGTCAGCTTCTTCGACACCATCCGGCGCAATTCGCCCTTGTTGCGGCGCAGCGCCTCCAGCGCGTCCTCGGCCCCGCGTCCGCCAAGCGGCAGGATGAACGCCGTGGCGACCTTGAGGTCGGGAGAGGTGCGGACCTCGCCCACGGTGATCGACATCCGGTTCAACTCCGGGTCGTGCACGTCGCCGCGGGCCAGAACCTCGGACAAGGTACGACGGATAAGCTCGCCGACGCGAAGCTGACGCTGGGAGGGGGCTGACGATCTGGACATGCCGTGCATCTAGGTCATGGGCGCCGTTTGCACAAGCGGGACCTTTGCCAAGCCTCGCGCTTGGGGTTAGACACGGGCGACATCTTGCAAGGAGAGAACGATGGTCAATCTGCCGGGGATCGTGATCATGGGCGTGTCGGGCCGCATGGGCCGGATGCTGGTGCAGACCGTCGTCAAGGGCGGGCATGCCCGGCTTGTCGGTGCCGTCGAACGCGCAGGGCACCCGTGGGTCGGCCGCGATCTGGGCGAGGCGATGGGCGGCCCGCATATGGGGCTGAAGGTCACCGACGACGCCATCGAGGTGATCGCCCAGGCGCAGGCCGTGATCGATTTCACAACGCCCGAGGCAACGGTGGCCACCGCCACGCTGACCGCGCAGGCCCGCGCCGTGCATGTGATCGGCACCACCGGCTTTTCCGCGGAGCAGTTGCAAAAGCTCAAGGCCGCCGCGCGCCATGCGGTGATCGTGCGGGCCGGCAATATGAGCCTTGGGGTGAACCTGCTGGCGCAACTGGCGCGCAAGGTGGCCGCCGCGCTGGACGAGGATTTCGATATCGAGGTTGTCGAGGCGCATCATCGCCACAAGGTCGACGCGCCGTCGGGCACCGCGCTGATGTTGGGAGAGGCCGCGGCGGAGGGGCGCGGCGTCGCGCTGGATGAAGTGGCGGATCGTGGCCGGGACGGGATCACCGGCGAACGGGTGCGGGGGGCCATTGGCTTCTCTGCCATCCGGGGCGGCGATGTGGTGGGTGAACATGACGTGATCTTCGCCGGCGAAGGCGAGCGGATCGTGCTGCGCCACATCGCGACCGACCGCGCGATCTTTGCCCGCGGCGCGGTCAAGGCCGCGCTTTGGGGGCAAGATCAGAAGCCCGGCGAATATGACATGGTGGATGTGCTGGGCCTCTAGCGGACTGCTGCAAAAGCACAGGGCATGCACCTGAGGTCGAGAGCGTTCGGAACATCGTCCCGGCGCTGGTCCGGGCGCGGCTCTTGTTGCCTTGCTCGATCATTGCTCACAACGAACGGTTTTGTATTGCGATGACGGGATTTCCAGTTCTCTAGCAGCCTGCTAGGGCAGCCAAGCGCGTCGATTATTTGCGCAAAATTCTTGCGGGCGTCGTCGTCTGCATGCCGCAACAGGGCGCTGCCCCGGTGCCCGATATGGCGTGGCTGTCTTTTGTTGACAGGTCCCGGGCGATGTGGTCGCATCCGAAGTTGTAATGGTTCTAGGGGGAGTTAATTTCAGATGCGCCTGTCTTTCATAGCTGCATGTGCCTTCGCACTTTCGTCGTCCGTAGCGTCCGCCACTGTCCTTGATTTCGGGCAGGGACCAAGCGAGCTTCCGAGGTTTCAGTATTATGACGAGGACGGTTTCGTTTTCGGATCCTACACGCCTTCGGAAACGTTCATCACGGCGGTCGACCAGTCGTCGAACACCAATTTCAATGGCTTCGCGCGCGACGGGGGGCGGGTTCTCAGCCTGCAAAGCGATGGGGAACTGCTGCTTTATGTCGAAGGCGGCACATTCGACTTCAGCTCCGTGCGGATCGCCGTCAGTTCCGGTTTCTTCGGCGGGGTGACTTTCGAAGGCTGGCTTGCGGGAGGCGGGCAGATTACCCGGACACTGACAGAGCCCGTTGTGAACGATCCCGGCGCGCAAGTGGTTACCTTTTCCGGTTTTGACAATCTTACCGGTCTGCTGATCACGGTGCCGGAATCCACCTTCGCGATCATGGACGACTTCGTGGTTGAAGAGGTCTCGCGGGTTCCCGTCCCGCTGTCGGCCGCGCTGCTCTTGACCGGGCTGGGGTCGCTGATCGTTCGCCGCAAGGTGCAGGGCTGACGCGCGGGCCGCGGGTGCGGCGCTAAACCCACGTGTCCCAAGGGCGGCAGGGGCGGTCTGCGGGCAGAAGTCATCCGGATCGGCGCGCGGAACGTATCCCTCCGCGAGGGAACATTCCGGAGTTGTCGAATGCGCTTTGTCTGCACAACCGCCCTTGCCGGCCTGATCGCAACGGCCGCACCTGCCGCTGCCGAGGGATTTCGCGATGTCGACAGCCGTTCAGGCTTCGTCAGCCTTGTCGAAGGCAGGAAACTGACCCGATTGGGTGTGAAACTGACCGTCACGCCGGGCGGGCAGATCGCCGGGCGCGCCTTCGGCAAACCGGTTGTCGGGGATTGGTCATGGAAGGGCGGCTATTTCTGCCGTGACCTGAACTTCGGAGACGAGGACCTCGGCTACAACTGCCAGCTTGTGCAGGTGCGTGGGCAGACCGTTCGGTTCACCTCGGATCGCGGTGCCGGGCGCCATGCAGATTTGCGGCTGAACTGACCGTCAGAAATCGACGGCGATCCCCTTCTTCTCCCAGTCGCCGTAGCGTACGGGTTCGGGGCCGTCGCGGCCGCCAAGCTCTGTCGGCATGTCCACGGCCTCGGCCTTCTTGCGGCGTTCCTCTGCCTCTTGCAGCGCGCGGATCGCGGCGGGGGGCAGGTCCTTGCGGGAAGTGTCGGTCATGACGGCTCCTTGCCGGTTCTGGACGGTTGATATACGGCAGGGTGCATGTCTGACAAGCGGGACAAGAAACAGGGCGCAGGCCCCGACCGGGTGCGCGGCGCGGCGCTGGGTCTAATCCTGTGCGTGCTGGAAGATGCGCGGACCATCGCGGAACTGGGCGGGGAGGACGGGCCGCTGGCGTTGCTTGCCCCGGCGGAGCGGGCCGCGGCGCAGCGTCTGGCGGTCGCCACGCTGCGCCACATGGACCGGGCCGATGCCATCCTGAAACCCCATCTGCGCAGGCCCCCCCGGGGCGCGGTGCGGGCGATCCTGCGTCTGGCCACGGTCGAGATGCTGCAGGACGGCGCCGCACCCCACGGCGTGGTCAATGCCGCGGTCGGGCTGGCGCGCGCCGATCGTGGCACGGTATCGTTCGCCGGTCTGGTCAACGCGGTGTTGCGCAAGGTGGCCGAGACCCCGGCCGAGGCCTGGGCCGCCCAGCCGCCCCAGCGTTTGCCCGGCTGGCTGCGCGGCCGGCTTGACAGTGCATGGGGCCGGGCCGCGGTGACGGGCATCGAGGCCGCCCATGCCGCGGGCGCGCCATTGGACCTGACCCCGAAAGACGGCGATACGGCGGCGCTTGCCGCCCGGGTCGGGGGCCGGGCACTGCCCACCGGCTCGGTACGGTTGACCGGGCCGGTCCAGGTCTCCGCCCTGCCGGGTTATGAAACCGGCGACTGGTGGGTGCAGGATGCCGCCGCCGCCCTGCCGGCAAAACTCCTCGCCCCTCAGCGCGGAGAACGGGTGCTGGATCTGTGCGCCGCGCCCGGGGGCAAGACCATGCAGCTTGCCGCCGCGGGGGCGACGGTCACGTCCCTCGATATCTCTGATCAGCGTATGGCGCGGGTGGAGGAAAACCTGGCCCGCACCGACCTGTCCGCCGATCTGGTGGTCGCCGATGCGCTGGACTGGATGCCCGCTGAACCGTTTGAGGCGATCCTGCTGGATGCGCCCTGTTCGGCGACCGGCACGATCCGCCGCCATCCCGACCTGCCCTTTGCCAAGACCGCCGCGGCGATCAAGCCGTTGTTCGCGATGCAGGCCCGGATGATCGATGCCGCCCTTGCCATGCTGGCGCCGGGCGGGCGGCTGGTCTTCTGCACCTGTTCCCTTTTGCCCGAAGAGGGGGAGGGCCAGATCGCCGCCGCGCTGGAACGCCACCCGGACCTGTCGGTTGAGGCGCTGGCGGCCGACTGGATCGAACCGGGCTGGCACGCTGCCGGGGGCGGGCTGCGCCTGCGCCCCGATTTCTGGCCTGATCTGGGTGGGATGGATGGCTTTTTCGTAGCCGGCCTGCGCAAGGCCCCGGTCGGCTGATCCGCTTGGCCGGTGACAGGGGGCGGACCGCTGGCTATGCTGCATCCGTACCCGCCAGAAAGGCAGACAGGCCGGAATGTCAGGCGCTTTCGACAGCATGCTCCCGGAGCGGGGGCCGTTCATCTGGCTGAACCGGCTTCGGGCCCGGCTTGACACGCTTTCGGCGCCAGAGACGACCCTGACATGGCAGCCCGCGCCGCGCTGGCCCGGCAATTTCGACCGGGGGAAACTGCTGTGCGAGGGTCGGTTCCAGCTGCGCGACCGGGTGGTGGACATTCCCGGCGCCTCGATCTGGGACCTTCCGCAAGAGGACCCGGAAATCCGAAACGCGCTCCACGGGTTCGTATGGCTTGACGATCTCGCCGCCGTGGCCGATGGCCCGGCCCGCAGGCGCGCCCGGGACTGGACCCATGACTGGGTTTCACGCTACGGGCGCGGGCCTGACCGGTCGCCGGAGGAGACGGGCCGGCGGCTTATGCATCTGCTGCCCCATGCCGGGCCCATTCTGGGCCTGTCGGATGCGGCGCACTCCCGCGCGCTTTTGCGGGCGCTGGGCCAGCAGGCCCGGTTCCTCGCCCGGCGCTGGTCGTCGGCCCCGCCCGGCCGGCCGCGGTTTACGGCGCTGGCCGGTCTGATCCGCGCGGCGCTGTCCCTGTCGGCGGCCGGTGACCATCTGGGCGCCGCGCTGGCGGCCATCGGGGCGCATTGCGATGAGGTCATCGACGATGCCGGCGGTCTGCCCACGCGTAACCCCGAAGACTTGCTGGAGGTCTTCATTCTGCTGACCATGACGGCCGCGACCCTGACAGAGGCCGGGCAAGACCCGGGCGCGGCCCTTCAGGACGGGATTGCCCGGATCGCGCCCACCTTGCGCGCCTTGCGGCATGCGGACGGCGCGCTGGCGCGTTTCCACGGCGGCGACTGCGGCGGGGAAGGGGTGCTGGACCGCGCGCTGGCCGATGCACGTATCCGGCCGACGGCGCGGCCCGGACTGGCGATGGGCTATGCCCGGCTGGCCGCGGGGCGGACCACGGTGATCGTCGATGCCGCGCAACCGCCCGCCCCGGCGATGTCGGAAAATGCCCATGCCTCGACCCTTGCGTTTGAACTGACCTCGGGCCGGCGTCCGGTGATCGTCAACTGGGGGGCGGGTCACCTGTTCGGGGCGGACTGGCATCGTGCCGGGCGGGCCACGCCGTCCCATTCCACGCTGGCGATCGAGGGGTATTCGTCCTCTCGCCTTGGTCCTGTGCGGCGGCGGGGCGCGCCAGCCCTGCTGATCGAACGGCCGGGCACCGTGGTCGCGCGGCAGGAAGCGGGTCTTGGCGGGCACAGCCTGACCGTCTGGCATGATGGCTATTCCGGCACGCACGGCCTGACCCATGTGCGCCAGTTGCTGATGGCGCGGGACGGCAGAAGCCTGGGCGGCGAGGATACGCTTGCCGCCTTTTCCGACCCCGAACGCGAGGTCTTCGAACGGATGCGCGCGCGCATGCCGAACGGTTGGCTGCCGTTCACGATCCGCTTTCACCTGCACCCCGATGTCGCGGCCCGGCGCGACCCCAAGGGTGCGGCCGTGGCCCTGACCCTGAAAAGCGGCGAGACGTGGATATTCCGCCACGACGGCGCGGCGAAACTGGCGCTGGAGCCGGGCGTCTATCTGGACCCGCGGCAGACGGAGCCGCGCGCGACGAAACAGGTCGTTCTCTCTGCCGACGCGATGGATTATGCGAGCGTCATCAAATGGAGTCTGGCCAAGACGCCGGGAAGCCTGCGCCCGCCGCGCGATCTTGACCGCGACGACCATCTCGGTGATTAAGCGGCCTTCCGGCCCAGACCCGACGACGAAACTGCAAAGGACGACCCGATGACCGATCTTGTGCCCGTGCGCCGCGCGCTGATTTCCGTATCTGACAAGACGGGGCTGGAGGACCTTGGCAAGGCCCTCGTGGCGCGGGGGGTGGAACTCTTGTCCACCGGTGGCACGGCGCGCGCCCTGCGCGAGGCCGGGCTGGGCGTGATCGACGTGTCCGAGGTCACCGGTTTTCCGGAGATGATGGACGGCCGGGTCAAGACGCTGCACCCGATGGTGCATGGCGGGCTTCTGGCGCTGCGCGACAACCCCGACCATCAGGCGGCGATGGAAAGCCACGGGATCGGCGCCATCGACCTGCTGGTCGTGAACCTTTACCCGTTCGAGGCGACGGTGGCCAAGGGCGCGGACTATGACGACTGCATCGAGAACATCGACATCGGCGGGCCGGCGATGATCCGGGCGGCGGCCAAGAACCATGCCTTCGTGAACGTGGTCGTGGATACCGAAGACTACGCCGCCCTTCTGGCAGAGCTTGACGCGCAGGACGGGGCGACCTCGCTTTCCTTCCGCAAGCGTCTGGCCCAGATCGCCTATGCCCGCACGGCCGCCTATGATGCCGCTGTGTCCACATGGATGGCCGGGGCCATCGGGGAACCCGCGCCGCGCCGCCGTGCCTTTGCCGGGACGCTGGCGCAGACCCTGCGCTATGGCGAGAACCCGCACCAGTCGGCGGCGTTCTATACCGATGGGTCGAACCGCCCGGGCGTTGCGACGGCGACCCAGTGGCAAGGCAAGGAGCTGTCCTACAACAACATCAACGACACCGACGCGGCCTTTGAGCTGGTCAGCGAGTTTCTGCCCGCCGACGGCCCCGCCTGCGCGATCATCAAGCACGCCAATCCCTGCGGTGTGGCCCGCGCCGATACGCTGGAGGCTGCCTATCGCAGGGCGTTCGATTGCGACCGGACCTCGGCCTTTGGCGGGATCGTCGCGCTGAACATGAAGCTGGACGAGGCGACCGCCCACGCGATTACCGAGATCTTCACCGAGGTCGTGATCGCCCCCGCCGCCGATGATGCGGCCAAGGAGGTCTTCGCCAGGAAGAAGAACCTGCGGCTGTTGACGACCGATGGCCTTGCCAACCCGGCCGAGCCGGGGCTGACCTTCCGGCAGGTCTCTGGCGGGCTGCTTGTGCAGGACAAGGACAACGGGCGCATCACGGCGGATGATCTGAAGGTGGTGACGAAGCGCGCGCCGAGCGCGGCAGAGATCGCCGATCTGCTGTTTGCCTGGACCGTCGCTAAGCATGTCAAATCGAACGCCATCGTCTATGTGAAGGACGGCGCCACCGTGGGGGTCGGCGCGGGGCAGATGAGCCGCGTGGATTCCACCCGCATCGCTGCGCGCAAGTCGATGGACATGGCCGAGGTGCTGGAGCTTTCCGCACCGCTGACCAAGGGTTCGGTCGTTGCCTCTGACGCGTTCTTCCCGTTCCCCGATGGCCTGCTGACCGCGGCCGAGGCCGGGGCGACGGCGGTGATCCAGCCCGGCGGGTCGATGCGCGATGACGAGGTGATCGCCGCCGCGGACGAGGCTGGGCTGGCCATGGTCTTTTCCGGCATGCGGCATTTCCGGCACTAGGGGGATGCGCGCGCTCTGGCTGACGGCGGGCGTGGTGTTCGCGCTCGACCAGATTTCCAAGCTTTACGTGGTTTGGGGGCTTGGGCTGGCGGACGCGCTGCGCATGGATATCTGGCCGCCCTACCTGACCTTTCGCATGGCGTGGAACCGGGGCGTGAATTTCGGCCTGCTGTCCAGCGACGGGGATTTGGGCCGCTGGGTCCTGATCGGCGTATCGCTGGCGATTTCGGCGGCGGTTCTGATCTGGATGTTGCGCGGTCGGCATCGGGGCGTTGCGCTGATCGCGGCCGGGTGCCTGATCGGGGGCGCGCTGGGCAATGTTGTCGACCGGCTGGTCTATGGGGCCGTGGCCGATTTCCTGAACATGTCCTGCTGCGGTATCGACAACCCCTATGCCTTCAACGTCGCCGACATCGCGATCTTCGCAGGCGCGCTGGGGCTTGTCGCCTTCACGGGGGACGAGAAGACCCCGTGACGCCGCGTGCAAGCTGCGGTAAAGAGGTCCGAAACGGGCAAAGGACGTGATGGCATGGCATCCATGCGGTTCTGGATATCGGGCATGCTTCTGGCGACGGTCGTGGCCGGATGCAGCAAGGGCGATCCGCAACTGATGAATGTCCGGGCCTCCAACAGGACCCCGGACGAGTTCTCCGTTCTGCCCAACAAGCCGATCGAGATGCCCAAGGATTTCGCGCAGCTTCCGCTGCCGACGCCGGGCGCGCCGAACCGTGTCGACCCGACGCCAGAGGCCGACGCCATTGCCGCGCTGGGCGGAAATGCGGCCCGGGGTGTGCGGGGCGATCAGGGCCTGATCAGCCATGTGACGCGCTATGGCGTCAGTCCGTCGATCCGGCAGACGCTGGCCGAGGAAGACCTGGATTATCGCCGCCGCCACGACGGCCGGCTGCTGGAACGTCTGTTCAACGTGAACGTCTATTTCAGCGCCTATGCCAAGCAGTCGCTGGACCAGCACGCGGAACTGGAACGCTGGCGGCAGGTCGGCGTGCGCAATGTCGGGGCCCCGCCCGCGTCGGACTAGGTGCCTCACATCTTCGTGCCGGGCGTTGAAAACGGTTGGGCCGGGCGTAGCTTGCCGCCAAAGATACTCCCCGGGAGGTTACTGCCGATGATCCGCCTTGCGCTAGGTTTCCTGATCCTGCTGACGCTGCCGGCCCGTGCCGACAAGGTCACCGATTTCACGCTGGACAACGGCATGCAGGTCGTCGTGATCGAGGATCACCGCGCCCCCGTCGTGGTGAACATGGTCTGGTACAGGGTGGGCGCCGCGGATGAGCCGCCGGGGAAATCCGGCATCGCCCATTTCCTTGAACACCTGATGTTCAAGGGGACCGACGATATCGGGCCGGGCGAGTTCTCCTCCATCGTGAAGGGCAATGGCGGGTCGGACAACGCCTTCACCTCGTGGGACTACACCGCCTATTTCCAGCGTGTCGCGGCCGACCGTCTGGACCTGATGATGGAGCTTGAGGCCGACCGGATGCGCGATCTGCGCCTTGCCGAAAATGATGTCCTGACTGAACGGAGCGTCATCCTGGAAGAGCGCAACACCCGGACGGAAAACAGCCCCGGCGCCCTCTTCAACGAGGAACGCAAGGCCGTCCAGTACCTCAACCACCCCTACCGAATCCCGATCATCGGCTGGAAGCACGAGATGGAGGGGCTGACCAAGGGCGATGCGCTGTCGTTTTACAGGACCTTCTACGCGCCCAATAATGCCATCCTCGTGGTTGCCGGCGATGTGACACCCGAGGATGTGCGCGCCCTTGCCGAAACCCGTTTTGGCGCGCTAGAGCCCACCGCCGATCTGCCGGACCGGATGCGCCCGCAGGAACCTCCGCAGCGTGCGGAACGGCGCGTGATGTTTCAGGACGCCCGGGTCGGCCAACCCTATGTGATCCGCAGCTACCTGGCGCCGGAGCGCGACCCGGGCGACCAGAAGACCGCCGCCGCCCTGACCTATCTGGCAGAGATCCTTGGTGGCGAGGGCGCGACATCGGTTCTGGGCGCCAAGCTGCAATTCGACGCGAATGTCGCGCTTTACACGGCGGCGTTTTACAGTGCGGTGTCGCTCGACGACACGACCTTTGGCGTGATCGCGGTGCCCGCGCCCGATGTCAGCTTGCAGGAGGCCGAAGACGCCCTTGACGCGGCGCTGGCGGAGTTCCTGCAAGAGGGGATCGACCTTGATCTGTTCGCCAGTATCAAGACGCAGCTCCACGCCGCGGAAATATATGCCCGCGACGATATTCAGGGGCTCGCGCGTCGCTATGGGGCGGCGCTGACCTCTGGCCTGACGGTCGAAGATGTGCAGGCATGGCCCACCATCCTGCAAGAAGTCACGCCCGAAGACGTGATGGCCGCCGCGCGGATGGTTCTGAACCGTGACAACGCGGTGACGGGCTGGCTGCAACGCCCGGCGGATGACGTGGCGGAGGTGACGCAATGATCCGGGTTGTTCTATCGCTTGCCCTGGCCGTGATGCTGGCCGTCCCCGCCCGCGCGGCGGTGGACATACAGAAGGTCACCTCGCCCGGCGGGGTCGAGGCGTGGCTGGTCGAAAGCCACGAGATTCCCTTCGTCGCGCTGGAGATCCGTTTTCGGGGCGGGGCGAGCCTGGATGCGCCCGGCAAGCGCGGGGCGATCAACCTGATGACCGCGCTTCTGGAAGAAGGCTCCGGCGATCTGGATGCCCGCGCCTTCGCCCGGGCGCGTGACGCGCTGGCCGCCAGTTTCAGCTTCGATGTCGGACCCGATGCGCTGAGCGTTTCGGTGAAGATGCTGACCGAGAACCGGGACGAAGCGGTGGCACTGTTGCGCGATGCCCTGCTGTCGCCACGGTTCGACGACGACGCGGTCGAACGGGTGCGCAGTCAGGTGATCGCGGGGATCCAGTCCGACAAGAAAGACCCCGACGCGATCGCGAGCGAAACCTTCAACCGCCTTGCCTTTGGCGACCATCCCTATGGCAGTTCCAGCGACGGGACGGAGGAGAGCGTTGCCGCGCTGACCCGCGCCGATCTGGTGGACGCCCATGAACGGGTGCTCGCGCGCGACCGGCTGTTCGTCTCGGCCGTGGGCGACATCACGGCCGAGGAACTGGGGGCGCTGCTTGATACGCTGCTGGCCGATCTGCCAGAGACGGGCGCGCCGATGCCGGGCAAGGCCGAATTCGCGCTGCCGGGCGGTGTGACGGTGGAGCAGTTCGACACGCCGCAATCGGTGGCTGTCTTCGGGCAAAAGGGGATGGAGCGGGACGATCCCGACTATTTCGCCGCCTATGTGATGAACGAGATCCTTGGCGCGGGCAGCTTTGAATCGCGTCTGATGAAGGAGGTCCGGGTCAAGCGCGGGCTGACCTATGGTGTCTATTCCTACCTCTATCCGCGGGACCATGCGCCGCTTGTCTATGGTCGTGTCGCGTCGGCCAACGAACGGATCGCCGAGGCGGTACAGGTGATCCGTGACGAATGGCGCAAGATGGCCGAAGACGGTGCGACCGAGGAAGAGCTTGAAGATGCCAAGACCTATCTGACCGGTGCCTATCCGCTGCGCTTCGACGGCAACGCCAAGATCGCGCGCATCCTTGTCGGCATGCAGATGGAGGGGTTGGGCATCGACTATGTCGAGACCCGCAACGACAATATCCGCGCCGTGACGCTGGACGATGTAAAACGCGTGGCGGCAGAGTTGCTGGACCCCGAGGGATTGCACTTCATCGTGGTCGGCCAGCCCGAGGGGCTGACCGGGACGAACTAAACCTTGGCGAGTCGGGGAAGGGCGTGCTATCCCTTGTGGCATGAACTCCCCCAACCGCAACATAAGCGCCGACCCCCCACCGATACGTCAGCTTGACGATGCCGCGGCCAACCGGATCGCGGCGGGCGAAGTGGTCGAACGCCCGGCCTCTGCGGTCAAGGAACTGGTGGAAAACGCGCTTGATGCCGGGGCGCGGCGGGTCGAGGTCGCCTATGCCCATGGCGGCAAGACGTTGATCCGGGTCACCGATGACGGGCATGGCATCCGGGCCAGCGATCTGCCGCTGGCGCTGGCCCGCCATGCGACGTCCAAGATCGACGGGTCCGACCTTCTGAACATCCACAGCTTCGGCTTCCGGGGGGAGGCGCTGCCCTCCCTTGGCGCGGTGGGCCGGTTGACCATCATCAGCCGCGTGGCGGGGGCAGAGGCCGCGCAGATCGCGGTGACCGGTGGAAAGATCGGGCCGGTGACCCCCGCGGCGCTGACCCGCGGCACGGTGGTAGAGTTGCGCGATCTGTTCCACGCCACGCCCGCGCGGCTGAAATTCCTCCGATCCGACCGGGCGGAGGCGCAGGCCATCGGCGACGTGGTCAAGCGCCTTGCCATGGCCGAACCGACGGTGGCCTTCACCCTGCGCGATGTCTCCGACGGTGGCGAGGGGCGGGTGGTGTTCCGGGCGGATGCGGAATCGGGTGATCTGTTCGATGCGTTGGCCGGGCGGCTTGCCCGGGTGATGGGGCGGGAGTTCACCGACAATGCGCTCAGGATCGAGGCCGAGCGTGATGATCATGCCCTGATCGGCTATGCCGCGCTGCCGACCTATTCCCGCGGTTCGGCCGTTGCGCAATACCTGTTCGTCAACGGTCGCCCGGTGCGGGACAAGCTGATGATCGGGGCCTTGCGTGCGGCCTATGCCGATTTCCTGTCACGCGACCGGCACCCCGCCGCGGCGCTGTTCGTGGACTGCGATCCCCACCGGGTCGATGTCAACGTGCACCCGGCAAAGGCCGAGGTCCGGTTTCGCGAGGCCGGGATCGTGCGCGGGCTGATCGTGTCGGCCCTGCGCCACGCGCTGGCAGAGGCCGGGCATCGGGCGTCGACCACCGTGGCCGGGGCCACGCTGGGGGCGATGCGGCCCGAACAGGCCGCGCCGCGCCCCTACCAGATGGATCGCCCCTCGCCCCGGGCGATTTCGGCCGCCTATGCCGCACAGGCCCCCGCCCCCCTGTCGCCGGGTCTGGCAGAGCCGTCCGCCCGCTTCGAACC
The DNA here is from genome assembly GCF_002079305.1 of Rhodovulum sp. P5. NCBI lineage: Bacteria > Pseudomonadati > Pseudomonadota > Alphaproteobacteria > Rhodobacterales > Paracoccaceae > Rhodovulum > Rhodovulum sp. P5. The sequence continues at coordinate 2,207,162 of NZ_CP015039.1, read as the reverse complement.
GGCAGCACCGGAGCCGGAGGCCGAGGCGCTGCCGCTGGGCGCGGCCCGCGCGCAGGTACATGAAAACTACATCATCGCGCAGACCGAAACGGGCATGGTCATCGTCGATCAGCACGCCGCGCATGAGCGGCTGGTCTATGAACGGCTGAAGCGCCAGATGGCCGAAAACGGCGTCGCGGCGCAGGCCCTGCTGATCCCCGAGATCGTGGAATTGTCGGACGACGACTGCGCGCGCCTGCTGGACCACGCCGCCGATCTGTCCCGGCTGGGGCTGACTGTCGAACCCTTCGGCCCCGGCGCGATCGCCGTGCGCGAAACCCCCGCACTGCTGGGAGAGGTCAATGCGACGGCGCTGATCCGCGATATCCTCGACGAACTGGCAGACCTTGGGGAAAGCCAGACGCTGCAGGCCCGGATCGAGGCGATCCTGTCCCGCGTGGCCTGCCACGGCTCGATCCGTTCGGGCCGGCGGATGCGAGTGGACGAGATGAACGCCCTGTTGCGCGAGATGGAGGCGACGCCCCATTCCGGCCAGTGCAACCACGGCCGGCCGACCTACGTCGAACTGCGGCTTGCCGATATCGAGCGGCTGTTTGGACGCACATGAGAGACGCTTGGGCGCAGGTCCGCGACTGGATACTGGCGCAACGCTGGGACGACCCGCTGGTCCTGGCCAGCCTTGGCGGCGCGGCGCTGGCGCTTCTGGTGCTGATCCTTCTGATCCTCGCCGTCCGGCGGGCGGGGCGGTCGGCGGATCTGGCCGAACCGCTGATCTACCAGATGGACCAACTGGCCCGCCGGGTCGAGGCGCTGGGCGAGGGTCAGCACCGGCTGGCGGGTGGCCTGACCCATGTGTCCGAGGCGCAGGCCGCCGCGCAGGCCAACATGCTGAGACTGATGGAAAGCCGTCTGGCGCAGGTTTCCGACCAGATGAACCGCAATCTTGAGGGCGCGTCCCGCCGGACGGCGCTGTCTTTGGGGGAGTTGCAGCAGCGTCTGGCGACCATCGACCGGGCACAGGCCAATATCGAGAAACTGTCGGGCGACGTGCTGGGCCTGCAAGACATCCTGTCGAACAAGCAGACCCGCGGCGCCTTTGGCGAGATCCAGTTGAACGACATCGTTGCCAAGGCCCTGCCGCCGGACAGCTACCGGTTTCAGGTGACGCTGTCGAACGGCAAGCGGGCCGATTGCCTGATCGACCTGCCCAATCCGCCGGGGCCCATAGTGGTCGACGCGAAGTTCCCGCTGGAGGGGTACGAGGCGCTGCGCCGCGCCGAAACCCAGTGGGAGGTCAGCGAGGCGGCGAAGCTGATGAAATCCTCTGTCCGCGCACATATCCGGGCGATTTCCGAGAAGTATATTCTGGATGGAGAAACGGCGGACGGCGCATTGATGTTCCTGCCGTCCGAGGCCGTCTATGCCGAGTTGCACGCCAACTTCCCCGATCTCGTGCGGGCAGGCTTCGCGGCGCGGGTGTGGATCGTGTCGCCCACCACCTGCATGGCGACGCTGACCACGATGCGGGCGATCCTGAAAGATGCGCGGATGCGGGAGCAGGCGGGCGCCATAAGGCAGACCCTGCGCCAGCTTCACCGGGATGTGGAACTGGTGGTGGAACGGGTGGACAAGCTGAACACCCATTTCAGACAGGCGCGCGCGGATCTGGAGGGGATCGGCGTCGCCGCCGAGCGGGCCGGAAAGCGCGCGGCGCGACTGGACACGCTGGATTTCGAGGATCTGGAGGAGGACGGGCCCCCGGTTCTGCGCCTTGGCGGCGCGGCAGAGTAGTCAGGCCCGCACGATACGGGCGCGTATGCGCTCCGCGGCTTTTCCAACGTCCCGAAAAAACAGGCCCCGGGCCAAGGCCCGGGGCGCGGCGGTTGCGAGACGCAGGGACAGACGTCGCGCCACAGCCGGATGGTCAGATCCCAAGGAACGGCTGCGCGATGCGCGGCAACAACCCGTGGAACTTCAGCGGCGCATCGGTTGCCACAAGGCAGATGCAGTCCGCGCCGGGGGCGGCGACGGGTGTGTGGTCAAGCTCTTCATTCGCCACTTCAACGTCGCCGCGGCCGAAATACCCGTCCGCATCCTCGAATGCCCCTTGCAGGACCAGCGTCATTTCCGTGCCGTTGTGGCCGTGTTCGGGCATCGGCACACCGGCCGGGATGTAGAGCAGCCGTGCCGTCGCCTCTTTCGACGTGGGCAGGATCGCCTGACGCACCTTGCCGCCGACCGACTTCCACCGCACGGTGTCCGCATCGCCACCCAGATAATCACGCAACGGACCGGGGAAGATGCCCGCCGGGCCGGGCGCGACGCGTTCGATCCGCTCCTCAACCGGCATGTCGGCAATCAGTTGCATCGTGGCTGCGAAGCTGTCGTCGGACATTTCGCAAACCGGATCCTCGTCAAGCACCGCGCCACCGACGGCTTCGAATTCCGCCAGTCTTGCGCGACAGTCGTCGCACATGGACACATGGCTTGCCACGACCAGATTGAAGGCCTCGGGCAGATTGCCTGCCGCATAACCCATCAGCATCTCGTCGGTCAGATGATGTTTGATCTCACTCGTCATTGCCGTCTCTTCACTTCATTTCGTGGCGCAACCGTTCCAGCGCCAACCGTATCCTCGACTTGATCGTCCCGAGCGGGAGCCCGGTTTCCGCGGCGATCTCGCTATGCGACAACTCGCCAAAGTAGGCCCGCTCGATCAGAACCCTCTGGTTTTCGGGCAGGGCGGCCAGCGCCTTGCCCAGAATTTCGCTCTCCTGTTGCAGGGCAACGGCCTCTGCCTGGTCCGGCTCATGCTTCGGGCCCCAAGGCAGGTCCTCGGGCTCGGGCCGCTTCTGCTTGCGCAAGGCGTCGATCTTCTTGTTCCGGGCGATGGTGAATATCCACGTCGCCACGCTAGCCCGCTCTGGGTCGAACAGATGTGCCTTGCGCCAGACCGTTGCCATCACCTCCTGCGCACATTCCTCTGCCAGGGCCGCATCGGCCCCAGACTTCATCAAGAACGCCTTCACGCGCGGCGCGAAATGCCGAAAGAGCTCGGCAAAGGCGCCTTGATCCTTCCGTTCGCGCACATGTTCGATGCAAACCAACCAGCGTGCATCGGGCGTAACCTCTTCCTTCACGACGTCTGCCTTCGATTGCCGGACACGATTCTGATGCCCAACAAGATAGGCCCGATCCTTCGGGGCTCCATCCATTTGATCGATGGCTTTGATGCCGTCCAACATATCCGTGATACGCGATGTACCGGGGATCGGATCACCGCCAGTCGAGAAAAATTCTAAAATGGGCATGTGTCGCCAACCGGTGCTGGACAGCCAAGGGGTGTGCGCCATATGCCACCCTCGGACAGATCAGGAGCAGGACAGCATGCCTTTCGAGACCGCAGCGGGCGCCCCCCGGCGCGTCGCCGTCATCGGTGCGGGGATTTCCGGCCTTGGGGCCGCGCATCTTCTGGCCACCGATCATCGTGTCACGCTTTTCGAGGCGGAGGGGCGGCTTGGCGGTCATGCCCGCACCGTTGTGGCCGGCAAGCGCGGCGATCAACCGGTCGATACGGGCTTCATCGTCTTCAACTATGTGAACTATCCGCATCTGACGAAGCTCTTTGCCGATCTCGACGTGCCCGTGGCGAAATCGGACATGAGTTTCGGTGCCTCGCTGGACGGGGGCGCGTTCGAATACGGGCTTCGGAACCTTCAGGCGGTGTTCGCCCAGCCCGCCAACGCGCTCAACCCGAAGTTTCTGGCGATGCTGCGCGACGTGATGCGGTTCAACGCCCGCGCGCTGGAGGTGGCAAAGGACCCGGAGATTTCCATTGGGGAGTTTCTGAACCGGCTTGGCACCGGGGACTGGTTCCGCGACCGGTATCTGTTGCCGCTGTCCGGGGCGATCTGGTCCACCCCGACCGAAGGCATCCTCGACTTCCCTGCGCAGGCGATGATCCGGTTCTTCGAAAACCACGCGCTTTTGTCCCATACCGGGCAGCACCAGTGGTACACGGTGAAGGGCGGGTCGGTCGAATATATCCGGCGGCTGGAACCCGTGCTGAAGGGCCAGGGGGCCGACATCCGAACCGCCTGCCCGGTGGAGGCCGTGCGCCGGACCGAAGCGGGACCGGAGGTGAAAGCCAGGGGCGGCACGTGGGAGCCGTTCGACGCGGTCGTCTTTGCCACCCATTCAGATGACACGCTGGCCCTGCTGGCCGACCCCACGCCCGAGGAAAAGGCGGCCCTCGGCGCCGTCCGCTATCAACCGAACGAGGCCGTCCTGCACGCCGACACGCGCGTGATGCCCAAACGCCGCGCTGCATGGGCAAGCTGGGTCTATGTCGAGGACAGTGCGAAGAAGACCGACCGGATCGACCTGACCTACTGGATGAACTCGCTTCAGCCGATCCCTCAGGACGACCCGCTGTTCGTGACGCTGAACTCCCAGCGCGATATCCGCGAGGAGTTGATCTATGACACGGTCACCTTCCGCCACCCGGTCTATGACCTTGGCGCGCTGGAGGCGCAGAAGGCCGTGCAGGCGATGAACGGGCTGAACCGGACATGGTTCTGCGGGGCATGGATGAAGAACGGATTTCACGAGGACGGGCTTTCCAGCGCTGTCGACGTGGTCGAGGCGATGAAGCGGCGGGAGTCTGAGACGGTGACGGCATGACGGGAATTGTCGAACATGTAAGGGGCACGACCTATCACCAACGGCGGGGCAAGGTCGGCCACAAGCTGCGCCATACCGTGGACTATGTGCTCTATGATGCAGAGGCCGAGGTTCGGGGGCCGTCGTGGTTTTCGCTGAACGCGAAGAACCGCATGTCGGTCTGGGACGTCGACCATGGCGGCCCGTGGGGAGAGGGGCGCGGCGCAGCCTGGGTGCGCGCCGTGCTGAAGGCCCACAACCTGTTCGCTGCCAAGGGCCGGATCGAGCTTTTGACCCTGCCGCGGGTGCAGGGCTATGAATTCAACCCGGTCAGCTTCTGGCTGTGCTACGGCAAGGACGACACGTTGCGCGTGGTGATTGCCGAGGTGAACAACCCGTGGCGCGACCGGCATTCGTACCTGTGCCACCACCCCGACCAGCGCCCGATCGAGGCGAGCGATATCCTGACGGCGACGAAGATCTTCCATGTCTCGCCGTTCCTGCCGATCGAGGGGGGCTATCGCTTCCGCTTCGACATCCGGCCCGACAAGATCGGCATCTGGATCGATTATTCGTCGAACGATGAAACCGGGCTTTACGCCACGCTGACGGGGCCGCGCAAACCGCTGACCAACTGGGCGATCCTGCGGGGGATGCTGCGCCGGCCGTTCGGGTCGCGCCGGGTGCTGGCGCTGATCCACTGGCACGCGCTGATCCTGTTCCTGAAGCGCGCTGGTTATCGCACCCGGCCGGAGCCGCCCACCGACGAGGTGACATGACCCAGGCGGCCCCGCTGCCGGGCTATGCGCTGTTTGCCGGGCTCTTGGCCGCGGCGGGCTTGCCGATCTATATTCACGCGCCGAAATTCTACGTCGACGAATATGGGGTCAGCCTTGCGGCGTTGGGCGCCGTTCTGTTCGGGCTGCGGCTGGTCGACGTCGTGCAGGACCCCGCCCTTGGCTGGCTGTCGGAACGGACGCATCGCTGGCGCGGGCTTGCGGTGGCCCTGGGCGTTCTTCTGCTGGCGGGGTCAATGGTCGCGCTTTTCGCGGTGACGCCGCCGGTTTCGCCGCTGTTGTGGTTCGCCCTGACGCTGGCGGGGCTGTTCACGGCGTTCAGCTTCCTGACCATCACCTTTTATGCGCAGGGGGTGGCGCGGGCCCGCGGGATGGGCGGGGGCGGCCATGTGCGGCTGGCCTCATGGCGCGAAACCGGGGCGCTTCTGGGGGTGAGCCTTGCGGCGGTCGCCCCGACGGTTCTGCTTACCGTCAGCGATGCGCCCTTTGCCCTGTTCGCGGCCGGGTTTTGCGGGTTGGCCCTGACCGCGGCCGTTGCCATGCGGCGGGAGTGGTCCCTTCCCATCGCACCGGAGCAGAGCGGGCTACGCGACGTTCTGGCCGATCCCATCGCCCGGCGCCTGCTGCTGATCGCGCTGGTCAATGCGACGCCCGTGGCCGTGACCTCCACCCTGTTCCTGTTCTTCGTCGAAAGCCGGCTGGCCGCCCCGGGATGGGAGGGGCCACTGCTGTTGCTGTTCTTCCTGGCCGCGGCGGCCTCGGCCCCCGTTTGGGGGCGGATGGCCCGCGGTTTCGGTGAAAAGCGGACGCTTCTGGGCGGCATGGTCCTGTCGATTGGGGCGTTCGGCTTTGCGGCGACGCTGGAGGCGGGGGATGTTCTGCCCTTTGCCGTGATCTGCGTGGCCTCGGGCGCGGCGCTTGGGGCGGATATGACGTTGCTGCCGGCGATCTTTGCAGGGCGGATGGCGCGCGTGGCCCCGAATGCGGGCCAGGCCTTTGGCATCTGGTCGTTCGTTTCGAAATTCACGCTGGCCTTTGCGGCGGTCACGCTACTGCCGCTTCTGGATCGCGCGGGATTCACGGCGGGCGGGGAAAACCCCGATACCGCCCTGACCATGCTGGGCGTGCTGTATGCGCTGGTGCCCTGCGCACTGAAACTGGTGGCCGTCGCGCTTCTGGCCGCGACGCCGTTGAGAGGGGAAGATATTCGATGACGGGTCTTGCGATCTTTGTACTCGGGCTGCTGGTGGCGTTCGCCGCGGTGGCCCTGAAGGACCGGTACCTGGGGTTCAAGGCGCAGGGGCCCGGGGACTATGCCAATGCCGGCCCCGATATCGACCTGCGCCGCCACCTGAACGGCCCGATCCTGTGCGAGGGCGTGATCTACGGGCCCACTGGCCGCGTGACCTCTCGCTTCGTCGCGGATTTCGACGCGACGTGGGAGGGCGACAAGGGCCAGATGACCGAAGAGTTCACATATGACAGCGGTGCTACCCAAAGTCGCATTTGGACGTTTTCCCTTGGAAATGATGGGACCATTCGTGCTGATGCGCCCGATCTTGTGGGGTCGGGGCATGGCATGCAGATGGGTTCCGCCATACATCTGCGCTACCGCATCCGGCTGCCTGCGGATTCGGGCGGGCATGTTCTGGATGTCACCGACTGGATGTATTTGATGGAGAACGGGGCGATCATGAATCGCAGCCAGTTCAGCAAGTTCGGCATCAAGGTGGCCGAGCTGGTTGCGACCATGCGCCCGAAGGAGGCCGCGTGACGGACTGGATTGGAAAACGATACTGGATCATCGGGGCGAGCGAGGGGCTGGGCCGCGCCGTTGCCGAAAGGCTGAGCGCGCTTGGCGTGGAGCTGGTGCTGAGCGCCCGCAGCGAAGAGCGGCTGGATGACCTCGCAGACTCCCTGCCGCGCAAGGCCAAGATCGTGCCCATCGACGTGGCCGACGGGGCGTCGGTGAAACAGGCCGTGGAAGAGGCGGGCGAGGTTGACGGCGTGGTCTTCCTGGCCGGGGTCTACTGGCCGATGTCGGCGAAAGACTGGGACGCCGAGAAGGTCGAGGCGATGTGCGACGTGAACTTCACGGGCGCCGCACGGGTCATGGGGCAGGTGGTGCCGAAATTCCTGGACCGCGGCGCGGGGCATATCGTGCTGACCTCCAGCCTGACGGCCTATCGCGGCCTGCCGGGATCGATCGGGTACACCGCGTCGAAGGCCGGTGTGATGTCGCTGGCCGAAAGCATGTATTGCGACCTGCGCGACACCGGCGTGAAGGTACAGGCGGTGCTGCCCGGCTTCGTCAAGACGCGGCTGACCGACAAGAACGACTTCAACATGCCGATGATCATGGAACCCGACGTGGCCGCCCATGAAATCGTCGAGCATATGATGACCGACAACTTCTCGCGCTCGTTCCCGGCGCCCTTTGCATGGGTGTTCCGGCTGGCGCAGTTCCTGCCGGACTGGGCCTACTATCCGCTTTTCGCGCGCGGCAAGTGATGTAGCCCCTTGAGTCTCGGACGGGCGCGCGCAACACTGTGCGCCCGTGCGAAGGAGACGAGGTCACGATGGAAGAGCTGCTGGAAATCAGCCCCCGCAAGGTCGTTCAGGTCATCTTTCAGGCCCGGGAAAAGCAGGTCGCCGAGGCCGAGTTGCGGGCGTTCATCGGCGCGATGAACGAGGATGAGAAGGCCAGCCTCGTGGCGCTGACATGGATCGGGCGCGAAACCTACGAGGCCGGCGAACTGGCAGAGGCCATCGCGACCGCCAAGGCCGAGGCCAGCACGCCGACCGAGAACTATCTCGTCAACATGCCGCTGTTCGCCGACTATCTTGAGGCCGGGCTGGAGGCCATCGGGATCAGCCCCGCCGATGTCGAGGAAGATTTCTTCGACCGCTAAGGCGCAACCTCTGCCCTTTCGACGGCCCGTCCAGTTCCTGCACCGGGGCCTTTTTGCATGGCGCGCAACCCACGCCCAAAGCTCGGGATTTTGTGCAGTGGCGCGCGGATGACGCCTTGAAAGGGTGCGGTTCTCAGGGCCTGTGCGAAAGACTCTTGCCCCACCGCGCAATAATCTAACCTTTTGCTTGACCGCCCGCGGGCCTTGCGCAAATCTGCCTGCGTTGCTTCGGTGCGGGGGAGGCCGGGTTCGGTCAGCAAATCCGAAGCATGATGAGGAAAACGGGGGGAGGGGCCCCTTTTTACAGGACCGGGACAACCCGGCGATCGTAGCTGCGTCGGGCCGGTTTCGGCCATCGCCGGCGTTGCCAGACCCGCGGGACAAGCGGGCGGCGGCACCGGTACGACACGGCGATAGGGAGGATCTGACTTGGCACCATCCGGCGCGTCTGCGGGCGAGCTTTGTTCGATACCGGCGCTTTTTGCGCGGAACGTGCGCGCATGGGGCGACCGTCCCGCCTATCGCGAGAAGGAATTCGGTATCTGGCAGTGCTGGACATGGAGCCAGGCCAATGACGAGATTCGCGCCATCGCGATGGGGATGCTGGCGCTGGGGCTGGAGCGCGGAGAGCATGTCGCCATCATCGGCCGCAACCGCCCGGCCCATTACTGGGCCATGGTGGCCGCGCAGATGTGTGGCGCGGTGCCGGTGCCGCTTTACCAGGACGCCGTCGCCGAAGAGATGGCCTATGTTCTTGACCATTGCGGCGCGCGCTTTGTCGTCTGCGGCGATCAGGAGCAGGTGGACAAGGTCATCGAGGTTCAGGACCGCATCCAGCATATCGAGCATGTCCTCTACAACGACAAGCGGGGCATGCGGAAATACGACCACACGCATCTGAACTCCCTGTCCGATATCGAGGCCGAGGGGCGCGCCGCCCATTTCAGGCTGGAGCCTGAACTCGACAAGCGCATCGCAGAGCTGACATGGGACAGCACCTGCGTGATGCTCTACACCTCTGGTACGACCGGAAAGCCCAAGGGCGTGGTCCTGTCGAACCGCAACATCATCGCCACCGCCAGGGCGTCGTGCGAATTCGACCATCTGGGGCAGGACGAAGAAGTTCTGGCCTATCTGCCGATGGCGTGGGTGGGCGATTTCATCTTTTCCATCGGGCAGGCGATGTATGCGGGCTTCTGCGTGAACTGCCCCGAAAGCCCCGAGACGATGATGACCGATCTGCGCGAGATCGGGCCGACCTATTTCTTTGCCCCGCCGCGTATCTTCGAGACGATGCTGACCAATGTCATGATCCGGATGGAGGATGCGGGCGATCTGAAATACGCGCTGTTCCATCATTTCATGGAGTTCGCCAAGACCACGGGCGAAGATTTCGGCATGCCCCGGCTGCGCAACAAGCAGTCGACACCGACACTCCGCCGTCGCTGGCGCTGGTTCTTCCACTACATGATGGGGATCGGCTTCGCGATCGAGACCATCGTGGAAAACGCGGTGCGGGGGTTCTTCGTCAAGCTGCGCCACCCGATCGAGACGCGGAAGCATTTCAAGGGGCGGGGGCCGCTGCTGAACCTCTATCCGCAGCCCCTGCGCGATTACTTCAACTACCGCACCGGGCAGGTTCTGGTCTATGGGCCGCTGAAGAACACCCTTGGCCTGTCGCGCATCCGCGTGGCCTATACCGCGGGGGAGGCCATCGGGCCGGAGATTTTCGCCTTTTACCGCTCTCTCGGGATCAACCTGAAACAACTCTACGGCCAGACAGAGGCGTCGGTCTTCATCACCCAGCAGCCCGACGGGCAGGTGCGCTCGGACACCGTGGGCGTCCCGTCCCCGGGGGTGGAGGTGAAGATCGGCGAGAATGGCGAGGTCTACTACCGCTCTCCGGGCACGTTCGAGGAATACTACAAGAACGCCGAAAGCACGGCCTCGACCAAGGACCCCGAGGGTTGGGTCGCCACCGGCGATGCGGGCTTCTTCGAGGAAGGCTCGGGCCACTTGCGGATCATCGACCGGGCCAAGGACGTGGGCAAGATGGCCGACGGACATCTGTTTGCGCCGAAATATGTCGAGAACAAGCTGAAGTTCTACCCCGATATCCTGGAGGCCGTGGTGTTCGGCGCGGGGCGCGAGATGTGCACCGCCTTCATCAACATCGACCTGACCGCCGTGGGCAACTGGGCGGAGCGCAACAACATCGCCTATGCCAGCTATCAGGAACTGGCGGGCCACCCCCGGGTGCTGGACACGATCCGCGCCCATGTCGAAGAGGTCAACCGCAGCGTCGCCGAGGACGAGATGCTGTCGGGCTGTCAGCTCCACCGTTTCCTTGTGCTGCACAAGGAACTGGATGCCGATGACGGAGAGATGACCCGGACCCGAAAGGTGCGCCGCAACATCATCGCTGAGAAATACGCCGATCTGGTCACCGCGCTTTATGACGGTTCGACCGAGCAATACACCGAAACCGAGGTCACCTATGAGGACGGGCGCAAGGGCCGTATCCGCGCGACGCTGAAGATCCTCGAAGCAGAGACCTTCCCCGTGAAACCAGCCAAGAAGGTAGCCGCGGCATGAGCGACCCGACCCCGATCGACTGGAAAGGTATCCTCAGCGGTACGCCGGGCGATGTGCTGAAGCTGACGCTGGCGCTGTTCACCCTGTTGGTGGTCTTCGATGCGGGGTTCTGGTTTCTGGCCGCGGTCTTTGCGCTGGCCGTGGCCATGTTCACGCAGGTGCGCGCCCCGATGCAGCCGCAGCCAGAGCCCGACACCGCCCGCAAGGCACGGCTGCAACAGGCCGCGCTTTATGCCGGGGTGAACCTGCTGACGGTGTTCGCGGCCTATGGCGTGGCGACGATCCTTGGTGCCGCGCTCCGGGGGGCCGCCGCAAAGATCATGGGGCTGCTATGAGCCAGCCGGCGTATGAGCCCTATGTGACCGAGGACGGCCGCACCATCGGCGATGTGCTGATGGAGTTGAAGAACATCACCCTGCGCTTTGGCGGGGTGGTGGCGATCAAGGACATTTCCTTCGACATCCGCGAGGGCGAGATCCGCGCGATCATCGGGCCGAACGGCGCGGGCAAGTCGTCCATGCTGAACGTGATCTCGGGCTTCTACACGCCAAGTGAGGGCGAGGTCTGGTTCGAGGATCGTCTTCGCCCGCCGATGCGCCCCTATCAGGTTGCGCGGCAGGGGATTGCGCGGACCTTTCAGAACATTGCGCTGTTTTCCGGCATGTCGACGCTCGACAACATCATGACCGGGCGCATCACCCGGATGAAGTCGTCCCTGCTGGCGCAGGCGCTGTGGTGGGGCCGCGCCCAGACAGAGGAAAGCGCCAACCGCGAAGCGGTGGAAAAGATCATCGACTTCCTTGAGATCCAGCATATCCGAAAGACGCCGGTGGGCCGCTTGCCCTATGGCCTGCAAAAGCGGGTCGAACTGGGCCGGGCGCTGGCCGCCGAGCCGCGGCTTCTGCTGCTGGACGAACCCATGGCGGGGATGAATGTCGAGGAAAAGGAGGACATGTCCCGCTTCATCCTCGACGTGAACGACGAATTCGGCACCACCATCGTTCTGATCGAACATGACATGGGCGTGGTGATGGACCTGTCCGACCGGGTCGTGGTGATGGATTACGGCAAGAAGATCGGCGACGGCCCGCCCGATGAGGTGCGCGCCAACCCCGATGTGATCAGCGCGTATCTGGGGGTCAGCCATGACTAGGGTGTTTGTGATGGACCGACCGTCCGGGGCGGGCCTGACTTGCGGGCGCTGCTGCATCGAAGGGGGAATGGCGAATGCCTGACCAGTTCCTTTACGCCGTCGAGGTGATGCTGAACGGCCTGATGGCCGGGGTGCTGTACGCGCTGGTGGCGCTGGGCTTCGTGCTGATCTTCAAGGCATCGGGCATCTTCAACTATGCCCAAGGGGTGCTGGCGCTGTTTGCGGCGCTGACGCTGGTGGGGCTGCAACAGGGGCAGATACCCTTTGCGCATCTGATCAATGCGGCCTTGGGGACGGATCTGCACCATTTCGGTTGGCACCTGCCGGCCCTTGTCGCCATCGTTCTGACCGTGGGCGTGATGGTGGTGCTGGCCATCCTGATCGAGAAGTTCATCCTCAAGCACCTGGTGAACCAGGAACCGATCATCCTGTTCATGGCAACCATCGGGCTGGCCTACTTCCTCGAAGGTTTCGGCGACATCATGTGGGGGTCGGAGATCAAGACGCTGGATGTCGGCCTGCCGCAGGGCGCCAGCTTCTGGGTCGAGGAAAAGACCGCCTTCCTGGGCGGCGACAACTTCTACGGCTTTTTCATCGACAAGCTGGATATGGTGGCCGCACTCGTGGCCGCGCTTCTGGTGATTTCGCTGACCGTGTTTTCCCAGTATTCCAAGCAGGGCCGGGCGCTGCGCGCCGTGGCCGACGACCATCAGGCGGCGCTGTCGGTGGGCATCTCGCTCCGCTTCATCTGGGTTCTGGTCTGGTCCATCGCGGGGTTCGTCGCGCTGGTGGCGGGCATCATGTGGGGCGCGAAATCGGGGGTGCAGTTCTCGCTTTCGCTGATCGCGCTCAAGGCATTGCCGGTGCTGATGCTGGGCGGCTTCACCTCGATCCCCGGGGCCATCGTTGGCGGGCTGATCATCGGGGTTGGCGAGAAACTCTTCGAATTCATCGTCAGCTCACCCTGGTTCGGAACCACGTTCGGCTTCACCCTCAGCGCGACGGAGAACTGGTTCGCCTATGTTCTCGCGCTACTTTTCCTTGTGTTCAGGCCACAGGGCCTGTTCGGAGAAAAGATCATCGAGAGGGTTTGAGCGATGAAAAAGCTCTATGCCATTGCCTGTGTGATCGGTTGGGGGTTCTTTGCTGCGTTTACCTATCTGGCCCTCGCGTCTGTGAATGACGCGATGTGGATGCCTGCGGCCTATGCCATGTTTGCCTTCGCGGGCTTCATGGGCGGGACGCTGTGCTGGGTGCGGATGGTGGACCGAAGGCACTAGACGACGGCCCATCCCGCCCCATGCAGGCGGGGTGATGTGCCATGACAACGGCCCGCGACAGACGGGCAGCGGTCGCAAGAACCGCGTAAGGGGAGGAAGAAGAGGTCATGTTCTACCGCGAGGCCGGCGACTTCAAGACGTCCTATAACGAGGACAACCAGACCTTTCCGATCCTGTTCGACCGGTATCGGTACTATGCCGTTCTCGTGGTGGCCTTCGCGGTCATCCCCTTCGTGGTCAACGACTACTGGGCCAACGCGATCTTCGTGCCGTTCCTGATCTACGCGATTGCCGCGCTGGGCCTGAACATCCTTGTCGGCTATTGCGGGCAGTTGTCGCTGGGCACCGGCGGTTTCATGGCCGTCGGGGCCTATGCCTGTTACAAGCTGATGACCGCCTTTCCCGATGTCAGCATCGTCTTTCATGTGATCGGTGCGGGGCTGGTCACCGCGGCTGTGGGCGTTCTGTTCGGCCTGCCGAGCCTTCGGATCAAGGGGTTCTATCTTGCCGTGGCGACGCTGGCCGCGCAGTTCTTCCTCGTCTGGCTGTTCAACAAGGTGCCGTGGTTTTACAACAACTCCGCCTCCGGCCAGATCAGCGCGCCGGAACGGACGGTGTTCAGCATCCCCGTTACCGGCCCCAACACGGACGCGTGGGCGAAATACATGATCTGCCTTGTCTTCGTGGTCGTGCTGGCCTGGATCGCGCGGAACCTGACCCGCGGCACGGTGGGGCGGTCGTGGATGGCGATCCGCGATATGGACATCGCGGCAGAGATCATCGGGGTGAACCCGCTTAAGGCGAAGCTGACGGCCTTTGCGGTGTCGTCCTTCTATGTCGGCATCGCGGGTGCGCTGTTCTTCGCCGTCTATCTGGGCGCGGTCGAGGTGGGCGAGGCATTCGGCATCCAGAAAAGCTTTCTGATCCTCTTCATGGTGATCATCGGGGGGTTGGGCTCCATCTTCGGCAGTTTCGCGGGCGCGGCGTTCTTGGTGCTGCTGCCGGTCCTGCTGAAGAACGTTCTGGTCGGCGCCATGGGCTGGCCGACCGATCTGGCCGCGCATCTGGAACTGATGATCGTCGGCGCCCTGATCATCCTGTTCCTGATCGCCGAACCGCACGGGCTGGCGCAGCTTTGGCGGATCGGGAAGGAAAAACTGAGGCTTTGGCCGTTCCCGCATTGAGGGGACGGGGAAACGCGCACCAACCGGGACAACCCGGAATACCCTTTGGGAGGAAACATCGCATGAACAAACTCGCACCACTCGCGCTTGGCGCGGCCCTCGCGGCGGGGCCGGCACTGGCCGACCTCGTATTCCCCGATCTCAGCTATCGCACCGGGCCCTATGCCGCGGGCGGCATCCCGTTCTCGGACGGCTATCAGGACTATTTCACCCTGGTGAACGAGCGTGACGGCGGCATCGGCGGCGTGCGCGCGCAGGTCATCGAATGCGAGACGGGCTATAACACCGAAAAGGGTGTGGAGTGCTACGAGGCGACCAAGGGGCAAGGGGCGCTGATCTATCAGCCGCTGTCGACCGGCATCACCTACCAGCTTATCCCCAAGGTGGAAGCTGACGGCATTCCTCTGCACACGATGGGCTATGGCCGAACGTCTGCGGCAAACGGCAAGGTTTTCGAGTGGGTCTTCAACTACCCGGCGAACTACTGGGACGCGGCCTCGGTCGCGATCAAGTACCTGCTGGAGGAAAACGGCGGCGATCTGGGCGGCAAGAAGATCACGCTGCTCTACCACAACTCCGCCTACGGGAAAGAGCCGATCCGGACGCTGGAAGACCTGTCGAAAAAGCACGGCTTCACGCTCAACACCATCCCCGTCGACCATCCGGGGCAGGAGCAGAAATCCCAGTGGCTGCAAATCCGGCGGGAACGCCCGGACTATGTGATCATGTGGGGCTGGGGCGTGATGAACCAGGTCGCCGTGCAGGAGGCTGCCAATATCCGTTTCCCGATGGATCATTTCATCGGCAACTGGTGGGCGGGCGCCGAACATGACGTGACCCCCGCGGGCATGGCCGCCGACGGCTACAAGTCGCTCAACATGAACAAGATCGGCGATCTGCCGGTGTTCGAGGACATCAAGACCTATGTCCATGACAAGGGGATGGCCGCTGGCGACGGGTCCAACCTTGGCAAGGTGCTGTATACCCGGGGCATGTACGCCGCGATGCTGGCGGTCGAGGCCGCCAAGACCGCGCAGGGCCTGCATGGCACGCCCGATATCGACGCGTCGATGATGCGCGACGGCATGGAGGCGCTGGAGATGACCGCCGCCAAGATGGAAGCACTGGGTGCGCCGGGCATCGGGCCGGAATTCTCGGTCTCCTGCGCCAATCACGGTGGATCCGGCATGGGCATCGTGCAGCAGTGGAACGCGGGAGAGGGCAAATGGGTCGCCCTGACCGACTTCATCGCGCCCGACGACGCGATCATCGATCCGCTGATCGAGGACGACTCCATGGCCTTTGCCGCGGAGAACGAGATCTCGCTGCGCTGCGAGTGATGTGACCATCCCGGCGCGGGGCCACCCCGCGCCGGGATCATCCGATCCGGGAAGGCTGCCCATGTTCGACGCCGCGAAAACCGAAGACGCCCTGCTGGAAGTCAACAATATCGAGGTGATCTACAACCACGTGATCCTCGTGCTGAAAGGCGTGTCGCTTAACGTGCCCAAGGGCGGCATCACGGCCCTTCTGGGGGGCAACGGGGCGGGCAAGACGACCACGCTGAAGGCGATTTCCAACCTGCTGCGGTCAGAACGCGGGGAGGTGACCAAGGGGTCCATCCTTTACCGTGGCGAGCGGGTGCAGGATCTGAACCCCGCCGATCTGGTCAAGCTGGGCGTGATCCAGGTGATGGAGGGGCGGCACTGCTTTGAGCATCTGACGGTGGAGGAGAACCTTCTGACCGGCGCCTATACCCGCACCGATGGCGCCGCCGCGGTGCAGGCCGATCTTGAGATGGTCTATTCCTATTTCCCCCGCCTCAAAGAGCGCCGGAAAAGCCAGGCGGGCTATACCTCGGGCGGGGAACAGCAGATGACGGCCATCGGCCGCGCCCTGATGTCCCGGCCAGAGACGATCCTGCTGGACGAACCGTCCATGGGTCTGGCCCCGCAACTGGTGGAACAGATCTTCGAGATCGTGAAGTCGGTGAACGAGAACGAGGGCGTGACATTCCTGCTGGCCGAGCAGAACACCAATGTCGCCCTGCGCTATGCCCATTACGGCTATATCCTTGAATCGGGGCGTATCGTGATGGACGGACCGGCGGCCGAACTGCGCGAAAACCCCGACGTCAAGGAATTCTACCTCGGCATGGCCGACGAGGGCCGCAAGAGCTTCCGCGATGTGCGGTCCTATCGGCGCCGCAAGCGTTGGTTGAGTTGACGGACCCCGTTGCAGCGCGGCACTGTGCTGTAAAACACCCCGTCAACCGGAGGCCTCGGGCATGAGCGACTATTTCGACGATCTGGAAACCCGTTCAGAGGACGAGCGGATTTCCTCTCTGGCAGAATGCCTGCCCGCGCAGATCGCGGCGGCCAAGGCGCTGCCGGGTTACGCGAAGACATTGGGCGGGGTGGACCCCGATGCCTTTGCGTGGCGGGAGGCGTTGGTCGACCTGCCGGTTCTGCGCAAAGCGGACCTGACCTCGGCGCAGGCGGCGCATCCGCCCTTCGGCGGGTATACGGCGTGGCAAGGCGCCCAGTTCGACCAGATATTCCAGTCGCCGGGGCCGATCTATGAACCCGCCAGCGTGTCGACCAACTGGTGGCGCATGGGCCGGTTCCTTTATGCCTGCGGGATTGGCGAAGGCGATATCGTCCAGAACTGTTTCGGCTATCACCTGACGCCGGCGGGCATGATTTTTGAGAACGGCGCCCGCGCCGTCGGTGCAACGGTGCTGCCCGCGGGTACCGGGCAGACGGAATTGCAGGCGCGCGCCGCCCATGACATCGGGGTCACGGCCTATGCGGGCACGCCGGACTATCTGAAGGTCATCCTGGACAAGGCCGAGGAGATGGGGCTGGATCTGTCGCGCATCACCCGCGCGGCGGTGTCGGGGGGGGCGCTCTTCCCCTCGTTGCGTCAGGAATACGCGGACCGGGGCATTTCCTGCCTGCAATGCTATGCCACCGCCGATCTGGGCAACATCGCCTACGAGTCCCCCGCGATGGAGGGGATGATCGTCGATGAGGGCGTGGTCGTGGAAATCGTACGCCCCGGCACGGGCGATCCGGTGCCCGATGGCGAGGTGGGCGAGGTCGTCGTGACGACGCTGAACAAGGATTACCCGCTGATCCGGTTTGCCACCGGCGACCTGTCGGCGGTGCTGCCCGGTATCTCTCCCTGCGGGCGCACCAATATGCGGATCAAGGGCTGGATGGGCCGCGCGGACCAGACGACCAAGATCAAGGGCATGTTCGTCCGTCCCGAACAGGTGGCCGATCTGGTCGCCCGCCACCCCGAGGTTCTGAAGGCCCGCGTCATCGCCGGGCGCGAGGGCGAGATGGACACCATGACCGTGCAGCTTGAGACCGAGGCCACGGATCCCGGGGCCTATGCCGACAGCATCGCAGCCGTGCTGAAGCTGAAGGGCAAGGTGGACCTTGTCGCGCCGGGCAGCCTGCCAAATGACGGCAAGGTCATCGACGATCAGCGCAGCTACGACTGAGGTCGGGGGCGCGGCTTGTTGGTTCGGACATGCGCAATGGGATAGAGTGATCTCGCGGTCCGTCATCTTCCGGACCGCGCCAAGCACGTAATTCCATGCACCGAAAGGTTCTGAAATGCTTCGCCTGAAATCCCTTGGTATCGTTTCCCTGATTTGCCTTGTCGCCGCCTGTGAAAATTCGGGGGCGAATTACCAGCCCGTGATCGACGGCCCCGTTGGGCCGAACTACGATATCGATCTGGCCCAGTGCCAGTCGCTGGCCGCGCGGCAAGGGGCGTTCGACAGCACCACCGGTGCAAGTGCTGGAACCGGCGCCCTGGCCGCGGGCGGTACCACGGCCGTTCTGAACAACAAGGGCACGAATGTGCGCGACGCGGCCATCGTCGGGGCCGTTGCGGGCATCGCCGCGGGCGCGGTGCAGCAGCAACAGAACAAGGCCGCCATCGTGCGCAATTGCATGCGTTCGCGCGGCTACAACGTCGTGGGGTGATACCCGGCGGGCGGGGCGAGGTGCAAAGGCACTGCCCGCGCCCCCAGACCGGCGCCTGATGGATGGCCGGTCAGCACCCACCGGAATTGACCGGTTGATTTTTCGTGCCCAAAGGCGCACTCGTCACTGCCAAGACGTGCAAGCCCGGAAAGAGACGACATGCCAGCCTACCGTTCCCGTACCTCGACCCATGGCCGCAACATGGCCGGTGCCCGCGGCCTGTGGCGCGCCACCGGTGTGAAGGACAGCGATTTCGGAAAGCCGATCATCGCCATCGTCAACTCCTTCACCCAGTTCGTTCCGGGCCATGTGCATCTGAAGGATCTCGGCCAGATGGTGGCGCGCGAGGTCGAGGCGGCGGGAGGGCTGGCCAAGGAGTTCGACACCATCGCCGTCGATGACGGCATCGCGATGGGCCATGACGGGATGCTGTATTCGCTGCCGTCGCGGGAGCTGATCGCGGACTCCGTCGAATACATGGTCAACGCCCATTGTGCCGATGCGATGATCTGCATCTCCAATTGCGACAAGATCACGCCGGGCATGCTGATGGCGGCGCTGCGGCTGAACATCCCGGCGATCTTCGTCTCTGGCGGGCCGATGGAGGCAGGCAAGGTCACGCTGCATGACGGGCGCGAGGTGGTGCTGGACCTTGTGGACGCGATGGTTGCTGCCGCAGATGACAAGGTCAGCGACGGCGATCTTCTGGCCATCGAACAGGGCGCCTGCCCGACCTGCGGGTCCTGTTCGGGCATGTTCACCGCGAACTCCATGAACTGCCTGACCGAGGCGCTGGGCCTGTCGCTGCCGGGCAACGGCACCACGCTGGCCACCCATACCTTCCGCAAGGACCTGTTTCTTGAGGCCGGGCGGCAGGCGGTGGAAATGTGCCGCCGGTATTATGAAGAGGACGACGAAAGTGTCCTGCCGCGGTCCATCGCGACCAAGGCCGCATTCGAAAACGCCATGGCGCTGGACATCGCGATGGGCGGGTCGACCAACACGGTGCTGCACATCCTTGCCGCCGCGCAGGAGGCCGAGGTCGATTTCACCATGGACGACATCGACGCGCTGTCGCGCCGGGTGCCCTGCCTTTGCAAGGTGGCGCCCAACACCGCCAATGTGCATATCGAGGACGTGCACCGCGCCGGCGGCATCATGGCAATCCTGGGCGAGCTTGACCGGGCGGGGTTGATCCACCGCGATTGCGGCACGGTGCATACATCGACGCTTGGCGCGGCCATCGACCAGTGGGATATCGTGAAATCCAACGCCGCGGCGGCGCAGGACCTGTTTCTTGCCGCCCCCGGCGGTGTGCCGAGTATCGAGGCGTTCAGCCAGTCCTCCACATGGCCGTCGCTGGACACCGACCGCGCGGGCGGCGTGATCCGATCGGCGGAGACGCCGTTTTCCAAGGATGGCGGTCTGGCAGTGCTGAAGGGCAACCTCGCCCCGGACGGCTGCATCGTGAAAACCGCGGGTGTGGACGAGTCGATCCTTGTCTTCTCCGGCCCCGCGCGGGTCTTTGAAAGCCAGGACGCGGCGGTCAGTGGCATCCTGACGGGCAAGGTGCAAGCCGGGGAGGTCGTGGTGATCCGCTACGAAGGCCCCAAAGGTGGACCGGGCATGCAGGAAATGCTGTACCCGACCTCCTATCTCAAATCCAAGGGGCTGGGCAAAGCCTGCGCGCTGATCACCGACGGGCGGTTCTCTGGCGGCACGTCGGGGCTGTCCATCGGCCATGTCTCGCCCGAGGCGGCGTCGGGCGGGACCATCGGGTTGGTGCAGGATGGCGACCTGATCGAGATCGACATTCCGAACCGCATGATCACGCTGGTCGTGCCGGAGTGTGTGTTGAGCGAGCGCCGCGCCGCGCAGGACGCGAAGGGATGGACCCCGGCCGCCCCGCGTCAGCGCCATGTCTCTCAGGCACTCAAGGCCTATGCCCATTTCGCCGCATCGGCGGACAAGGGGGCAGTGCGCATCCTGCCGGACTGATCGGGACGCGGCCGAGATCCGGATTCGGGGAGCTTGCGTATGCGGGCGCCCGAATGCTGCTGTTTTGCGGGCATAGTGGCGCAGGATGCAGGCAATGTTGCCCCGTTCAGGGCAATATATTGTATGGCTTTACAAAATCGCCCCGATTGCAAGGTTCGACTCCCTGAATCGGAGCGGGCATGTTAACGTTATTATAGTGTTAAGATTAGCTGGTTCCTGGGTCCTTCCGTATTTCATCTGGGAAAAAGCGCCATGCGCCAAATCATGTTGACCCTTACCCTTCTTGCCGCGGTCGCGGCTGCCGGGCTTTGGCCCGATGCGACCGTCGCCCAACAGGTGGCGTGCAATCCGGCCGTTCAGGACTGTACCTGAGCAGACGGCGGCCTAGCGCCGCGATACGAGAGGCAAGATGAGTGAATATCAGGCGGCGCTTTTTTTCGGCGCCGCGATTATCGTCGTGTTCGCGTGGGAACAGTTCAATCGGCCTTCTTACGAGAAGTCGCGCGAACTGACACGCCTGATCGAGCTTCTGACCCCGTCCGACATGCGCCGCAAGACGGTCTATTGGCGGGCCTACACGTTTTACACGGTGATCCTGCTTCTGGTGTACTGGATCCTGTGTATCTATGGCGCGCTGCTGTTCCCGGTATTGGGTCTTGAAATCCCGGGGATCGACATGGCCGGCGGGGGAGAGGTCGGCGCAAGTGCCGTGCCGACCGACGATGCGGGCACAAAGACGGAGCTGGTCACAGGTTTTACCCCGGACTTGCAGCAATTGTCGCCCGATGTAGGACCGGCGGAGGAGGCAGACGACCCCGGCAAGGATCCGATCGTGCCATTGACGGTCAGCCTGACGATGGTGGGGCTTGCGCCCAGCGTTCCGGTTCTGCAGCGCATGGAAGAAAAGGTCCGCTTTGCGGCGCATCGGCTGTCGGGCATTCCCACACGACTGGTCGCCGGAAGCCGCCACTTGCGGCAGCAATCGCTCGGCCTCGTCCGCGAGAAGGACGAAACCTTCCTGATCCCACAGCAGGAATGGGAGCGGCTGGAGCGGTACGAAGACAACGCGGTGCGCATGCTCGACGATCCGCTGGCCTTTCGCGAGGATATCGCGAAGATCATCGCCTTCCGGTCGTGGATCCTGCAGGAAAAGCTGCAACTGGCAAACTTCGCCAAGCGCGATGAGGTGGCCGCGGTGGAAACCGGCGTTGCCCGTCGGATCGAACGGTTGTTGCTTGATCTCGACACCCTGTCGGATTTCGAAAGCCTACCGGACGGATCGAACGGCCGCACGCCGGAACAAAAGCGCGCGGCGTGGGAAAAGGCCGCGAAAGAGGCGGACCTGATCTGCGCCGATGTCTGCGTGTTGCTGATGCTCTATGTCGAGCACGGCATTCTGTCGATCGAAGATGGCGACGCGTTGGGCTGGGAAGTCCCGCCTGACGCCAGTGGGCCGGATTCTGCGCAGCAGCGGTATCTCGCGCAGGTCAAACTGGTGAATTACGTCCGCTATGCCGTCTTCTGGGCCGATCGGGAAAGCATCAGCCTTTTGATCTGGGTCCGGGCGATGGCGGCGGTCTTGCTGGCGGCGTTCCTGTTCGGGATGTTCTTCGGGCGCGACACGGTCACCAGCGACGATTCCCTTGTGGGGGACAGCCGTATCCTGATCGGGATGAACTATCTTTTCAGCGCGGCGCTGACCTATGTGCTCGCCCTGTTGATGGCGGTCAGCTATCACCAGTCGGCCTATCAGAACAACGCGTGGCGCAACGTCTTTCGCGACCACTGGTCAAGATGGCTGTCCCAGTTCATGGCCGTGTTCGCGCTGTCGGGCTTTGCCGCGGTGGTCTGCGTCGTGGGCTACAACATCTACGCCACCATCGCCTCGGTCGGTCTGGAGCGCGTGGTCGAGCGTTGGCAGGCGGTACTGCGCTTTGCCATCGAATACCAGGGCCCGGCGGCGATGCGGGGGCCTGTGCTGGCCATGCTGGTCTTGTTGACCATCGACGCATGGCGCGATGGAGCGCGGTCGGAAAAGGTGCTGGGCTGGCTGCCCTTCATCACCGGTGGGGTGATGTTCGTCACCGGTTTCGTGACCCGCACCCTGTCGTCCCAGGTCGCGCTGAGGGACAGGTTCAGCTATGCCGACTCCTGGCCCGTTCTGCTGGAAGCTGCCTGTATTACCGGGCTGATCGGCCTGGCGGTGGGGCTTCTGGTTCGGGCGACGCTTGTCCATGAATTCGCCGCCTCGGCGAACGTCCTGCCCGCGGGCCGTGCGCTTGCCCCGCCCGCTGCGGAGGAGGCATAGGCCCATGCCGGTACGTGCATTTCTTGCGCTTCTGCTATCGGTGGTCATCGCACAGGCGGCTGGCGCGACCGAGACCCCGCAAAAGCCCTTCGTCACCATCGGTGTGCGGGTGGATGCCGGGCCGTTCGCCGCGCAGGATGCGTCAACCGGCAGCTTCGTGGGCTTTCTGGTCGATCTGTGCACCGACGCGGTGACGCGCGCGGGCTATCCCTTCCGGCAAGTGCCGGTGACCGCTGACGAGCGCATCGGTGTCTTGCGCGGCACGCGTGACGATATCGACCTTCTGTGCGATCCCACGACGATCACACTGGGGCGGTTGCGTGATTTCGCAGGTCTGGAACCGGCGGGCCGGCTGTCCTTTTCGCCCATCGTTTTCGTGGCCAACGGTTCCTACCTCAAGGCAGATGGGAAGAAGGCGGCAGAGGCCCCCCCGGCGGCGGAAACCGCGGCCTCGCCACGGCCGGCGTGCATCTTCGCGGAACCGGCCCCGGACGGCGCGAAACCCCGCCATGTCGATGCAGGATACGTGGTCGGCACCACGATTGGGCCCGTGTTGCGGGATGCGATCCGGCGCGGGCTGCTTGATCTGCAACCGGGAGAGGGGATTTGCCCGCGGGAATTCCCACGACACGGGGATGCGGCGGCCGCGTTCTGCCGGGGTGATCTGGGCTACTACTTCGGGGATGCGGACATCATCGCCAACAGCGTGCAGAAGACGGGCCGGGCCGAGGGATGCGTCAAGGCCGCCCTCGCGCGGCCGATCAGCTATGAACCCTACGCGCTGGTGATCTCCGGTCAGGTGCCCGGGTTCCGGGAGGATGTCATCCGCGCGCTATATGAGATCTTCAGCGACGGCACGGCGTTCGACCGGTTCAACGGCCATTTCGAAGGCCGCAAGATGTCGCCCTTCCTGAACACCCTGTTCCGCATCAACCAGATCCCGGCCGGCGGCCGGGCGGAGGCTGAGGCCGTGCCGGCGGCCGGTGCGGCCACGGACTGACGCGCGACTCGTGCAGGGCCGGTTGTGGGTGGGTGACGCCGCCCAGCCCCTGCGGCGGGCAATCTGGGCGTGGTCGCCGAAGAGGCCCTTACGTTCCGTCGAAATAGGCGGGCGTGCCACGGGCCTCCACCGATTCGGCGATCCGGCGTAGGCCGTGGATATAGGCGGCCTCGCGCATCGAAACGCTCATCTCGTTATGCAGGGTCCAGATGGCCCGGGTCTCCGTCTCCATCGTCGTCTTGAGATGGTCGCGCACCCGCGATTCGTCCCAGTAAAACCCGGAACGGTTCTGCACCCATTCCAGATGCGAAACGGTGACGCCGCCGGAATTGGCCAGAATGTCGGGCACGATGACATGGCCGGCCTCGGTCAAACGCTTGTCGGCCTCGGGTGACACCGGACCGTTGGCAAGCTCCAGGATCACGCGGGCCTTGATGCGGTCGCAATTGTCCAGCGTGATCTGCCGCTCCAGCGCGGCGGGCACCAGAACATCGCAATCCAGTTCCAGAAGCACGGTGTTGGAAATCTGCTTGGTCTTGCCATGCCCCTTGGCGCCCTTGACGCTGCCGGTTTCGTGCTTGTGCTGCATGACGGCCAGCGGGTCGAAACCGGCTGGGTCGTAGATCCCACCGCTGGAATCGGTGATGGCGACAATGGTGTAGCCATCCGCATGCAGGAGCTTGGCACAATGATAGCCCACATTGCCGAAACCCTGGATCGCGACGGTGGACTTGTCGGGGTTGACGTCAAGCGATGTCTCAAGATGGCGCAAGGCATAGTACCCTCCGCGCGCCGTGGCATCGATGCGGCCCACGGTGCCGCCAAAGGCCAGCGGCTTGCCGGTTAGCGCGCTGGGCGAGGCTTGTCCGGAGATCGAACTGTATTCGTCCGACATCCACGCAATGACGATGCCGTTGGTATACATGTCGGGCGCCAGAATGTCGTGATCGGGGCCGATGAACGGGGCGAAGGCTTCGATATAGGCGCGACTCAGGCGTTCCAGTTCCACGGGCGACAACTGCTTGGTATCGACACAGACGCCCCCCTTGCCGCCGCCGAAGGGCAGGTTGGCCACGGCGCATTTGAACGTCATCCAGAAGGCCAGCGTCTCGATTTCATCCAGCGAGACATTGGGATGAAAGCGCACACCGCCCTTGGTCGGCCCGCGCCGGTCGTTATAGCGGCAGCGCCACGCCTTGAAGGCCCGCCGGCTGCCGTCGTCCATCCGGATCAGGAGCGTCGCGGCCAGCGTCTCTCGCGGCCATTTCAGTTCCTCGAACACGTCGGGATGAATGTTGAGCTGGTCGCAGGCCATGCGCAGATTCTCGCGCGCCTTCGCCAACATCCCCTCTGGCTTTGAATCCGCGCTGAGGGGCGCCTTGGTTTGGGACTGCATTGCTTCGTCTCCGAACATGGACCGACGCAAAGAGGTGCGTCGGACAGAGACTAAGTCAGGCGGGGGGCAATGGTCCAACGTCTCCTGCATGCGCAAGATGACAAGGGCCTCTTCTGCGCGGGGAGTGCCGGGAAATGCGGTCTTGAATATGGTGCCCAGGAGAGGACTCGAACCTCCACGTCCGTACGGACACTAGCACCTGAAGCTAGCGCGTCTACCAATTCCGCCACCTGGGCAGGTGTCGTGAGGCGGTGACTTAAAGGCGCCCGCCGGCAGTGTCAACGGCCATTTTGCACGCGGCACTCAGTTCTCTTGCACAGGCGCATGGCGGTCTATATCCCGTTGCATACCATCATATGCAGGGGGCTCTTTCATGTCCAAGCTGGTTACAATCTTCGGCGGGTCCGG
Source organism: Rhodovulum sp. P5 (assembly GCF_002079305.1). Taxonomy (NCBI): domain Bacteria; kingdom Pseudomonadati; phylum Pseudomonadota; class Alphaproteobacteria; order Rhodobacterales; family Paracoccaceae; genus Rhodovulum; species Rhodovulum sp. P5. The sequence goes on along the minus strand of NZ_CP015039.1, from coordinate 2,181,468 downwards.
GTTCGTCGGCCGCTATATCGCCCGGCGCATGGCGCAGCGGGGGTGGCGGGTGCGCGTTGCCGTCCGCCGCCCGAACGAGGCGATCTTCGTGCGCACCTACGGGGCCGTCGGGCAGGTGGAGCCGGTCTTGTGCAATGTCCGCGATCGCGACTCGGTTCGCGCGGCGCTGCAGGGGGCAGAGGTTGCGGTGAACTGCGTGGGCATCCTGAGCGAGGTCGGCAAGAATACCTTCGGGCTGGTCCAGCACTATGGCGCGCGCCACATCGCCGAGGAAGCGGCGGCGATGGGAATCGGGCGGGTGGTGCAGATTTCGGCCATCGGCGCCGACGCCCAGGCCAAGAGCGAATACGCCAAGACCAAGGGGCTGGGCGAGGCGGCGGTACGGGACCATTGCCCCGACGCGGTGATTCTGCGCCCGTCGGTGATTTTCGGGCCCGAGGACCAGTTCTTCAACCGCTTCGCCTCGATGTCGCGATTCACGCCGATCCTGCCGGTGACCGGCGGCATGACGAAGTTTCAGCCGGTCTATGTCGACGATGTGGCCGAGGCCGCGGCGATGGCGGCGGCGGGCGAGGTTCCGGCCGGGACCTATGAGCTTGGCGGGCCCGAGGTGCGGCGTTTCGGTGACCTGATGGAAGACATGCTGGAGTTGGTCGGCCGCCCGAACCGGATCGTGCTGAACCTGCCGTTCTTCCTGTCCGCGGCGATGGCGACGGTCTTCGATCTGCTTCAGTCGCTGTCGCTGGGGCTCTTCAGCAATTCCGTCCTGACCCGCGATCAGGTGACCAACCTTGCGGTCGACAACGTGGTCAGCCCCGGTATGCCCGGCTTTGCCGAGCTTGGGATTGCGCCCACCGCGATGGATGCCGTTCTGCCGGAATACCTGTGGCGGTATCGCCCGGCGGGTCAGTTCTATGAGATCCGAGAGGCTGCAAAGCGGCTGGGATCGTAACGACTCTCATTCGGCAGCGGGGGGCCGAGGTTGGACGCCCCCGCTGTCTCGCTTCAGGTATAGGCGATCCACAGCAGGATCACGCCAAGGACCACGCGGTAGATCACGTAAGGCGTAAAGCTGATCGACCGGGCAAGGCGCATCATCACCGCCAGCGCCAGAAGGGCGGAGAGGAAGGCAAGGGCCGCTGCGATTGCGCCGTCGCGGGCCATGGCCATGTCGGCGTCCAGCGCGACCTCGCTTCCAACGACCAGACCGGCGACAAGGATGGTCGGGATCGACATCAGCATCGACAGCCGCGCCGCGCCCACCCGATCATAACCCAGGGCCCTTGCCCCGGTGATGGTAATGCCGGAACGCGAGGTGCCCGGGATCAGCGCAATGGCCTGCCAAAGCCCCATGGTCACCGCATGTTTCAGCGTCCATTCCGGGGCTTTCCGGGTCTGGGGGGCCTTGATGTCGATGACCCATAGCAGAATCCCGAACAGCAGCATGGTCCAGCCGATCACCGCGATGCTGCGCAGGGCTTCGTCAAGGCCGGTCAGCTTGATGACCAAGCCCAGAACCATCACCGGGATGGTGGCGATGATCAGGCACAGGGCAAGGAAAGCGCCGGGCGTGTCGATCTGCCCGCGCACGACGCGGGCCAGACCTTTCAGGGCAATCAGTGCGTCCTTGTGGAAATACAGCACCACGGCGGCCAGCGTACCGACATGGACGGCAACGTCGATGATAAGGCCCTGGTCGTCCAGCCCGGTCAGCCTGGGCAAAAGGATCAGGTGCCCGGATGAGGAAATCGGAAGAAACTCCGTGATCCCCTGGATCACGGCGAGGATGAACAAATGATAGAGTGCCACGAATATCCGCTCCGAATGCGATTCGGCGGACAGGATAGGCGTGCGTACTGGAATGGGAAGTCTTCGATAACGTCACATGTGCTGACCTGAATTTGGCGGCTTTCGTGCCTCGTGCGACACCGGGGCCCGGATTTTCCGCTTTTACGTCAGTTATTGTGACTTTTATTTGAATCCGAACGCTCTTATACAGATCGCTCGAAGTACGGGACCTATATGGAAGGAGTGCGCGATGTCGAAGCGCAAGATGCTTCAGTTCGTCAACGTGGCACAACAGACGCCGGACAAGCGCGAGGCCGAGGCCCGCACCCATGACTTCAACGAGATCTATGCCGAGTTTTCCGATGACCGTGCGGGCGATCAGGCCGCGCGCTGCAGCCAGTGCGGCGTGCCCTATTGCCAGTCGCATTGTCCGCTGCACAACAACATCCCCGACTGGTTGCGGCTGACCGCCGAAGGCCGGCTGGAAGAAGCCTACGCGATGAGCCAGGCGACCAATACCTTCCCCGAGATCTGTGGCCGCATCTGCCCGCAGGACCGGCTGTGCGAAGGCAATTGCGTGATCGAACAGTCGGGCCATGGCACCGTCACCATCGGCGCGGTCGAGAAATACATCACCGACACCGCGTGGGAACAAGGCTGGGTGAAACCCGTCACGCCCGAGGAAACCCGTGCCGAAAGCATCGGGATTATCGGCTCTGGCCCCGGCGGTCTGGCGGCGGCCGACCGGCTGCGCCGCGCCGGTGTGCAGGTGACGGTGTATGAACGCCATGATCGGGCGGGGGGTCTGCTGACCTATGGCATCCCCGGCTTCAAGCTGGAGAAGGACGTGGTCATGCGCCGCGTCAAGCAGCTTGAGGACAGCGGGGTGGAGTTCGTTCTGAACTGCAATGTGGGCGAGGATATCAGCTTTGACGCGATCCGCGGCAAGCATGACGCGGTGCTGATCGCGACCGGCGTCTACAAATCGCGCGACCTGAAGGGCCCGGGTGCCGGGGCCAAGGGGATCGTGCGGGCGCTGGACTATCTGACCGCATCGAACCGGGTCGGTTTCGGCGACGATGTGCCGGAATATGAATCCGGCACCCTGAATGCCGCGGGCAAGCGCGTGATCGTCATCGGCGGCGGCGACACCGCGATGGACTGCGTGCGCACCGCGATCCGTCAGGGCGCGGAATCGGTCAAATGCCTCTACCGCCGCGACCGGGCGAACATGCCGGGCAGCCAGCGCGAGGTTCAGAACGCCGAGGAAGAGGGCGTCGAATTCGTCTGGCTCTCGGCGCCCAAGGGGTTTGCCGGCGATCCGGTGGAATCGGTCATGGTGCAGAAGATGCGCCTTGGACCGCCGGATGCCACCGGCCGTCAAAGCCCCGAGGTGATCGAGGGGGCGGATTATGTCGAACCCGCCGATCTGGTGATCAAGGCACTTGGGTTCGAGCCTGAGGACCTGCCGACGCTTTGGGGGGAAACCGCGCTGGAAGTGACCCGCTGGGGTACCATCAAGGCAGAGTTCGGCAGCCATGAGACCAGCCTGCCGGGCGTTTTCGCCGTGGGCGATGTCGTGCGTGGGGCAAGCCTTGTGGTCTGGGCCATCCGCGACGGGCGCGAGGCCGCCGACAGCATCCTCAAATATCTCGATCAGCCTGCACAGGTCGCGGCCGAATAGGCGGCGACCAGGGCCCGGGGCGGCAGACCGCCCCTTTCACCGAACATGATCCGGGGCGCGCACATGACAGTCGCGGCCCCGACCCGCAACAGAAGGGGTCTGACCATGACGAAATACGATGCCGACTGGGTGGCGCGCGAGGAAGCCAAGCGTGCCTTCGTGGCCGAGCAGGGACTGTACCGCACCGACGATGAGCATGCCTCCTGCGGGGTGGGCCTTGTGGTCGCGATCGATGGCCAGCCCTCGCGCAAGGTGGTCGAGAACGGGATCGATGCGCTCAAGGCCGTCTGGCACCGTGGGGCCGTCGATGCCGATGGCAAGACCGGCGACGGCGCGGGTATCCACGTGCAGATCCCGGTGCCGTTCTTCTATGACCAGATCCGCCGCACCGGGCATGAGCCCGACCCCGACCGCCTGATCGCGGTGGGGCAGGTCTTCCTTCCGCGGACCGATTTCGGCGCGCAGGAGGTCTGCCGGACCATCGTGGAATCCGAGGTTCTGCGGATGGGCTATTACATCTATGGCTGGCGGCACGTTCCGGTGAATACCGACGTGCTGGGCGAAAAGGCCAATGCCACGCGGCCGGAGATCGAGCAAATCCTGATTTCCAACTCCAAGGGCGTGGATGAAGAGACGTTCGAGCGCGAACTTTACGTCATCCGCCGCCGGATCGAAAAGGCTGCCGCAGCTGCGCAGGTGCCGACGCTCTACCTGTGTTCGCTGTCCTGCCGCAGCGTGATCTACAAGGGCATGATGCTGGCCGAGCAGGTGGCCGAATTCTATCCCGACCTCAAGGACGAGCGGTTCGAGTCGTCCTTTGCGATCTACCACCAGCGCTATTCCACCAACACCTTCCCGCAATGGTGGCTGGCCCAGCCGTTCCGCATGCTGGCCCATAACGGCGAGATCAACACGCTGAAGGGCAACCTGAACTGGCTGAAAAGCCACGAGATCCGCATGGCGTCCTCTGCCTTTGGCGAACTGGCCGACGACATCAAGCCGATCGTGGCGCAGGGTTCGTCCGACTCTGCAGCGCTGGATTCGGTGTTCGAGGTTCTGGTGCGTGCCGGTCGCAACGCGCCGATGGCCAAGACGATGCTGGTGCCCGAGGCCTGGTCGAACCAGGCGGTGGAGCTGAAAGACTCCTGGCGCAACATGTATGCCTATGTGAACTCGGTGATGGAGCCGTGGGACGGCCCCGCGGCGCTGGCCATGACCGACGGGCGTTGGGTTTGCGGCGGGCTTGACCGGAACGGCCTGCGGCCGATGCGCTATGTGGTCACCGGCGACGGGTTGCTGGTCGCTGGATCCGAAATCGGCATGGTCCCGACCGACGAATCCACCGCCCGCGAAAAGGGCGCGCTTGGCCCGGGGCAGATGATTGCCGTCGACATGAAAGAGGGCAAGCTCTACCACGACTCCGATCTCAAGGACATGCTGGCCGACAGCCAGCCCTTCGGCGACTGGCTGGAAAAGGTGCACGACTTCGACGAGCGTTTGGCGGGCGTCGAGGAAAAGCCGATGTTCGAAGGTGCGGACCTGCGCAAGCGTCAGATCGCGGCGGGTTTCTCGGTCGAAGAGATCGAGACGATCCTGATGCCGATGGCCGAAGACGGGAAAGAGGCCATCGCGTCCATGGGCGACGACACGCCCAGCGCCGTGCTGTCGGAAAAATACCGCCCGCTCAGCCACTTCTTCCGGCAGAATTTCAGCCAGGTCACCAACCCGCCGATCGACTCCCTTCGCGAATACCGGGTGATGAGCCTGAAGACGCGCTTCGGCAACCTGCGCAACGTGCTGGACGAAGATGGCAGCCAGACCCGGATCATCATCCTTGAAAGCCCGTTCCTGGCCAATGCCCAGTTCGACGAGCTGGTCAGCCAGTTCGTCGTGCCGATGACCGAGATCGACTGCACCTTCCCCGCCAATGCAGGCCCCGACGCGCTGCGCGATGCGCTGCAGCGGATCCGGTCCGAGGCGGAGGATGCCGTGCGCTCCGGCGCCGGTCACCTGGTGCTGACGGACCAGTACCAGAGCGAGGACAAGGTCCCGATGCCGATGATCCTTGCCACCAGCGCGGTGCATAGCTGGCTGACGCGCAAGGGGCTCCGGACCTTCACGTCGCTGAACGTGCGTGCTGCCGAATGCGTGGACCCGCACTATTTCGCGGTTCTGGTGGGCTGCGGTGCGACCACCGTCAACGCCTACCTGGCCGAGGACACGCTGGCCGACCGCATCCGCCGCGGCCTGCTGGACTGCTCGCTGAACGAGGCTGTGGCGCGGTTCCGCAAGGCCATCGACCTGGGTCTTCTCAAGATCATGTCCAAGATGGGGATCTCGGTCATCTCGTCCTATCGCGGCGGGTTGAACTTCGAGGCCGTCGGCCTGTCCCGTGCCATGTGTGCCGAATACTTCCCCGGCATGCATTCGCGGATCTCCGGCATCGGTGTTTCGGGCATCCAGCGCAAGCTGGAAGAGGTGCACAAACAGGGCTGGCGCGGCGCGCGCGACGTCCTTCCCATCGGCGGCTTCTACAAGGCGCGTCGCACAGGCGAGACGCATGCCTGGGAAGCCAAGACCATGCACATGATGCAGAAGGCCTGCGACACCGCGTCGTTCGAGATCTGGAAGCAGTTCTCGGCCGCGATGCGGTCGAATCCGCCGATCCATCTGCGTGACCTGCTGGACATCAAGTCGGTGGGCAAGCCCGTGCCGATCGAGGAGGTCGAGAGCATCACCTCGATCCGCAAGCGGTTCGTGACGCCGGGGATGTCGCTGGGCGCATTGTCGCCCGAGGCGCACAAGACGCTGAACGTCGCGATGAACCGGATCGGGGCCAAGTCGGACTCCGGCGAAGGTGGCGAGGATCCGGCGCATTTCCACCCCGAACCCAATGGCGACAACCCGTCTGCGAAGATCAAGCAGGTGGCGTCGGGCCGGTTCGGCGTGACTGCCGAATACCTCAACCACTGCGAGGAACTGGAGATCAAGGTCGCCCAGGGCGCCAAGCCGGGTGAGGGCGGCCAGCTTCCGGGGATGAAGGTCACCGACCTGATCGCGCGGCTGCGGCATTCGACCAAGGGCGTGACGCTGATCTCACCCCCGCCGCACCACGACATCTATTCGATCGAGGATCTTGCGCAGCTGATCTATGACCTGAAACAGATCAACCCGCGCTGCAAGGTGACGGTGAAACTGGTGGCGTCTTCCGGCGTGGGCACCATTGCCGCGGGCGTCGCCAAGGCCAAGGCCGACGTGATCCTGATCTCGGGCCACAATGGCGGGACCGGGGCCAGCCCGGCAACCAGCATCAAGTATTGCGGTCTGCCTTGGGAAATGGGCCTGACCGAGGCGCATCAGGTGCTGTCGATGAACAACCTGCGCGACCGGGTGACGCTGCGTACCGATGGCGGTCTGCGCACCGGCCGCGACATCGTCATGGCGGCGATGATGGGGGCCGAGGAATACGGCATCGGCACCGCCGCGCTGATCGCGATGGGCTGTATCATGGTGCGCCAGTGCCAGTCGAACACCTGCCCGGTGGGCGTATGTACGCAGGATGAAAAGCTGCGCGGCAAGTTCACCGGCAATGCCGACAAGGTGGTGAACCTGATCACCTTCTACGCCCAGGAGGTGCGGGAAATCCTGGCCTCCATCGGCGCGCGCTCGCTGTCTGACGTGATCGGGCGGACCGACCTGCTGACGCAGATCAGCCGCGGCTCGGCCACGCTGGACGATCTGGACCTGAACCCGCTTCTGATCCAGGTCGATGCCAGCGACCGCCCGGTTCTGGACCGCTATCGCCCGCGGAACGCGGTGCCCGATACGCTGGATGCCGAGATCCTGCGCGATGCGCACCGGTTCTTCGAGGATGGCGAAAAGATGCAGGTCTCCTACGCGGTGCGGAACACCGACCGCACCATCGGCACCCGCGTGTCCAGCCATATCGTTCAGCGCTTCGGCATGCGTAACAAGCTGCAGCGTGACCACCTGACGGTGAAGCTTGCGGGCAGCGCCGGCCAGTCGCTCGGGGCCTTCGGTGCGCCGGGGCTGAAGATCGTGGTTGCGGGCGATGCCAACGACTATGTCGGCAAGGGCCTGTCGGGGGCGACCATCGTCGTACGCCCGCCATTCTCTTCGCCGCTGAAGGCATCGGACAACACGATCATCGGCAACACGGTGCTCTATGGTGCGACCGACGGATGTCTGTTCGCGCTGGGCCGGGCCGGTGAGCGCTTCGCGGTGCGTAACTCCGGCGCCAAGGTGGTGGTTGAGGGCTGCGGTTCCAACGGGTGCGAATACATGACCGGCGGTGTTGCGGTGATCCTGGGCGAGATCGGGGCGAACTTCGGGGCCGGCATGACCGGCGGGATGGCCTATATCTATGACCCCGAGGGGACGGCCGAGAGCCATATGAACATGGAAACGATCGTCACCTGCAAGCTGTCCGTCCAGCACTGGGAAGCCGAGGTGAAAACCCTTCTGGCCGCCCATGTCGAGGAAACCGGCAGCCGCCGGGCACGCGACATCCTCGATCACTGGGAGCTTGAGAAAGGCAACTTCCTGCAGGTTTGCCCGCGCGAGATGCTGGACAAGCTGAGCCATCCGCTGGGCATCGAGGAACGCGCCGTTCCGGCCGAGTAATCGGCGCCACGCCTTAGAGACTAAAACCCCCGCGGCCTGTTGGACGCGGGGGTTTTTCGTTGCGTCAAGCAGATGGCCCGGGCGCACGGAATCGAAAGGGCGGCCCGTGGGCCGCCCTGCGTCGGTGTTCGGGGGGCGATGTCAGCGGCGGCGCAGAACTGCCAGACCACCAAGACCCGCCAGCAGCAGCGGCAGCGACATCGGAAGCGGCACGGCCGGTGCGTTGGCGTCAAAGTTGGCCACGCTGGCGATCTGCTGTGCGCTTAGCCCCGTGCCGGTGAACGGGTCGGCCGCGAATGCGTCTGCGATGGCCTGCGCCGCGGCGACATCACCCGACCGGTCGGTCGCGTCCTTGTAGAGCGTCGCGAAGTAGAGGATGCCGATGGACTCGCCCGGATCCAGCGTCAGGACGATATCCATGTCGAAGCGGTTGCTGCTGACGTCGCCGGAGATGTTCGCCGCGGAAAAGGCGTTGTTGCCATAAAGGAAGGTCAGCACCGGGTCGTATTCGTCAACCGGAGAACCGTATGCGGTGCGGCGGTCCTCAAAGGTGGTTGCGCGGTCCACGCCTTCCTCGACGATGTATTCGCGCCCGTCAGAGCCCAGATTGGTGTAGTTGGTGACGGTGGTCGTGATCGTCGTCGCCGTGTTGTTGGTGAAGGTGTCGAGCACCCGGTAGGTCACGTCGCCTTCCAGCGTGGCAATGTCGCGCGACAGGCTCAACGACCCGTAGTTGAAGATGGTGAAGGCACCGTCGAAAGCGTCGTACAGACCGTCAGAGACGAGGCTTCCGGCAGACGTGGTGGTGCGGTTGACAACCTCGTTCAGCGAAATCGGTGCGGCCTGCGCGGCCACGGGCAGCATCAGCGCCAAGGAAAGAAACAGCTTATTCATTACTACGCTCCGTTAGCGAGCGCCCCCGGCGACGGGATAGCAGAACGCGGAATTTCGGTGCAAGAATAAGGGCGGAAACATGGCGTTGCGTTCTGGGCAACAGAGCGCGGCGCTGCCGGGGCAAGGCGGGGAATGGTCAAGGCGCGCGCCCCGCGTTATCACCCCGACCATGGCAAGGCGCAGCACGACAAAGACAACGGCATCACGGGCCAAACCGGCCCGCAAGGCAAAGCCGCGCAAGACCGCGGGCCGGAAGGCGTCGTCGTCCGTGCCCTTGCGCCAGCGGTTGCGGCGTGCGTGGAAATGGACCCTGATCGGACTGCCCGTGACCCTGTTTGTCGGGATCGCGGCCCCGTCCGTCCTCAACCCGCCGACGACCTTCACGATGTGGTCGGAGGGACGGCGTCTGGGCATGGTCGAACATGTCTGGGTGCCGATGGAGGCGATCGCGCCGGTGATGCAGCGGTCGGCCGTCGCGGCGGAGGATGCCAATTTCTGCCTGCACTGGGGGTTCGACATGCGGGCGATCCGCGGGGCGCTGGCGGCGAACGGGCGCTATGGTGCCTCGACCATCACCCAGCAGACGGTCAAGAACGTCTTTCTCTGGCAGGGGCGAAGCTGGCCCCGCAAGGCGCTGGAGGCGGTGATTACCCCCGTGGTCGAACTGACATGGTCGAAACGGCGTATCCTTGAGGTCTATCTGAACGTGGCCGAGTTCGGAGAGGGTATCTTCGGCATCGATGCGGCCGCGCGCGAACATTTCGGGGTGCCGCCCGCACGGCTCAGCCCCTCGCAGGCCGCGGCGCTGGCGGTGATCCTGCCCAATCCCAAGGAGCGTAACCCGGCGAACCTGTCGCCCACCCTGCGGCGGCGGGCCAATCAGGTGCGGGACGGGGCGGCCACGATCCGCCTCGACAACCGCGACGACTGCTTCGAAGGTTGAAAATCGCCCCGCGCCACGGCATCACGAAGCACACATCACCGACCGGGAGTGTCGCATGAACCGTCTGTACCATGTTCCCCTGTCCCCGTTCTGCCGCAAGGTGCGCCTTGTCCTTGCCGAGAAGAAGATCGAGGTGGAACTGATCGAGGAACGGTATTGGGAACGGGATTCAGACTTCATGCGCCGCAATCCCGCGGGCAAGGTGCCGGTCCTGCGCATGGACGGGCGCGCGATGTCGGAAAGCCAGGCGATCTGCGAATATCTGGACGAGGCTTATCCGGATCCGAAACTGCTGCCCGGCACGCCCGCAGAGCGGTACGAGGCGCGGCGGCTGATCTTCTGGTTCGACGACAAGTTCCACCACGAGGTCACGACGAAGCTGCTCTATGAGCGCGTGAACAAGAAGGTGACCGGAGAGGGGTACCCCGACAGCCGCAACGTCAAGGCAGGCGCGCAGGCGATCAAGTATCATCTCGACTACATGGGCCATTTGCTGGAACAGCGCCGCTGGTTGGCGGGCGACGTGATGACACTGGCCGATTTCGCGGCGGCGGCGCATATCTCGGCGCTCGATTACATCTCTGACGTCGACTGGAACCGGAACCAGAATGTCCGAGACTGGTATGCCAAGATCAAGTCGCGCCCGGCCTTCCGCAATATCCTTGCCGATCAGGTATCGGGTTTCCCGCCGCCCCGGCATTATTCCAACCTCGACTTTTGAGCGCCGACCTGAAAGCGCGGCTGGCAGCGCAGGCCCGCGCCGAAGGTCTGGCGAAGATGGGCGTCTGCCGCCCCGATGCGATCCCGGAGGCCCCGGCGCGGCTGGCGGCGTTCGTGGACAAGGGGCGCCACGGGCAGATGCACTGGATGGCCGAGCGGATGGGCTGGCGCGGCAACCCGGCAGAGCTTTGGCCCGAGGCGCGATCGATCATTCTGGTCGCGGAGCCTTACACCCATGAGCACGACCCGCTGGCGGTGCTTGGCCGGCCCGACCGCGGGGCGATTTCCGTCTACGCGCAAAACCGCGATTATCACGACGTCCTGAAGAAACGGCTGAAGCGGGTGGGGCGGTGGCTGCTGGACCAGGCGCCGGGGCATCAGATCAAGGTGTTCGTCGATACCGCGCCGGTGATGGAAAAACCTTTGGCACAGGCCGCGGGGCTGGGATGGCAGGGCAAGCATACCAACCTTCTGGGCCGTGATCTGGGCAACTGGTTCTTTCTGGGGGTGATCTTCACCACGCTCGACCTGCCGCCCGATGACCCGGAGGAGCCGCATTGCGGGCGCTGCACCGCCTGTCTTGATGCCTGCCCCACAGGCGCCTTTCCCGCGCCGTTCCAACTGGATGCGCGGCGCTGCATTTCCTACCTGACGATCGAGCACAAGGGGCCGGTGGACGCCGACCTGCGCCCCGCGCTTGGCAACCGGATCTACGGGTGCGACGATTGCCTTGGCGTCTGTCCGTGGAACAAGTTTGCCGTTGCGGCGCGCGAGGCGAAATACAAGGCCCGCCCCGACCTGATCGAACCGCCGCTGGCAGAGCTGGCGGCGCTGGACGACGCGGCCTTTCGCATGCGGTTCTCCGGCTCTCCGATCAAGCGGATCGGGCGGGGGCGCTTCGTGCGGAATGTCTGCTATGCCATTGGGAACTCGGGCGATCCAAGCCTTGCCTCAGCGGTGCAGGCCCTGGCCCAGGATGCCGACCCGGTCGTGGCGGATGCCGCGCGCTGGGCTGTGGTGCGCCTGCGCACAGGCTAGGGACTTCCACGACCGCCAAAGCAGGCGTATGCAGGATGGGTATCTGCCCGGACATCCCCCATGAACCCCGCCCGCGCCATCGCCTTCAAGCTGTCCTCTGTCGCGCTGTTCGTGGTGATGTCGGCGCTGATCAAGGCAAGCTCGGCCCATGTGCCGCCGGGGGAGGCGGTGTTCTTCCGCTCCTTCTTCGCGATCCCGGTGATCGTCATGTGGCTGACCCTGCAAGGGCAGTTGCGGCAGGGGCTGAAGACGAAGAACCCGACGGGGCATCTGTGGCGCGGGCTGGTGGGTGGCACGGCGATGGGGCTGATGTTTGCCGGTCTTGGCCTGTTGCCCCTGCCGGAGGTGACGGCCATCGGCTATGCCGCGCCTTTGTTGGTCGTGATCTTCGCCGCGATGTTTCTTGGCGAAAAGGTGCGGCTTTTCCGGATGACGGCCGTTGCGCTGGGGCTTGTGGGGGTTCTGATCATCCTCAGCCCGCGCCTGACGGCGTTCGGCAGCGCGGACATGGACGCGCATGAGGCGCTGGGCGCGATGGTCGTGCTTGGCGGAGCCATGTGCGCGGCGCTGGCGCAGGTCTTCGTGCGCAAGCTGGTCAAGACCGAACATACCGCGGCCATCGTCTTCTGGTTCTCGGTCACGGCCTCGACCCTGTCGCTTTTGACCGTTCCGTTCGGCTGGGTGGTGCCGACCCCGGCAGAGGCCGCGATGCTGGTGGGCGCAGGTTTGATCGGCGGGTTGGCGCAGATCGGCCTGACCTCTGCCTATCGCTATGCCGAGGCGGCGGTGGTCGCACCGTTCGACTATGCCTCGATGCTATTGGCGCTGATCGTGGGCTACGTGATCTTCGACGAGGTGCCCACGCCCGTGATGCTGGGCGGCGCATCGCTGGTGATCGCTGCGGGCGTGCTGATCATCTGGCGGGAACGGCAGCTTGGCCTTGAGCGGGGACGGGCCCGCCGGGGCATGACCCCGCAGGGATAGGCCCCTAGGGTTTGATCTTGGGCCGTTCGGATTTCGAATAGTTGCTGAAATGGCCTTCCTTCGCCGCCTGTTTGCGGGCACTGGCAAAGATCTCGGCGCTTTTCCCCGGAGGCGCGATGCGAGAGACCATGCGGGTCAGATCGCTGCTGTCACATTCGGGGCAGGTGGGCGCGGTGTCGCTGCTGAGACGGACCAGCAGTTCGAACTCGGCCTCGCAGGCGTTACAGCGGTAATTGTAGATCGGCATCGCAGCGTCCCCTGTGGTAAGCCCGTTGGGCGCAACGTCTATGCGGCCGTGCGGGCAAAGGCGTCAAGGCCGCGGCCGTGCCGGGGCCGTTGCCCGCGGGCAACCTGTCTTCACGCCCAAAAATGCAGCACTGTTGCCCCGATCTTCACCGCTTGGTTCACGACCGCATCCGTTCTGCGCGCGGGTCATACATCGGCGCAAGGCTGGCCCGCGCGGCATGGCGCCTTCCGGCGACTTCGATCTCGAAGGTGGAGGCAAGCACCTCTGCCGCTGTTTCGCCGGGGCAGGGCACATAACCCAGCCCGACGGCTCCGCCCAGCGCATGGCCGTAATTGCCCGAGGTCAGGATCGATACGATCCGGCCGTCGCGGATGACCGCCTCGTTGTGGAACAGCATCGGTTCGGGGTCGGTCAGGCAGAACTGCACCAGCCGGCGGTTGAGCCCGGCGTCTCGCTTGCGCAGGACGGCGTCCCGCCCGATGAAATCGCCCTTGTCCGGTTTCACGGCAAAGCCAAGGCCGGCCTCCAGCACGTGATCCTCATCGGTGATGTCATGGCCGAAATGGCGAAAGGCCTTCTCGATCCGGCAGGAGTCGAGCGCGTGCAGGCCGCACAGGGTCAGACCGTGGTCTTGCCCGGCCTCGACCAGTGTCTCGAACACATGCGCCGCCTGATCGGTGGAGACGTAGAGTTCCCATCCAAGTTCGCCGACATAAGACACCCGGTGCGCGCGGGCGAGGCCCAGCCCGATTTCGATCTCGCACGCGGTGCCGAACGGGAAACCGGCGTTGGACAGATCGTCCGGGCTGACCGCGCCCAGCAGGGTGCGCGCGTTCGGCCCCATGATGCAGAACACGGCCTCGGCCGCAGTGACATCGGTAATGACGGCGAAGTCGTCGCCCAGATGGCGACGCAGCCATGCCAGATCGCGCTGTAACGTGGCGGCCGGCACCACCAGCAGAAAGGCGGTGTCCGACAGGCGCGTGACGGTCAGGTCGGCCTCGATCCCGCCGCGGGTGTTCAGCATCTGGGTGTAGACGATCCGCCCCGGCGCGGTGTCGATCTCGTTGGCACACAGGCGCTGAAGGAAGGCGCAGGCATCCCGCCCCTCTACCCGGATCTTGCCGAAGGACGTCATGTCGAACAGACCCACACCGGTCCGCACGGCCATATGCTCTGCCCGCTGGTTGTCGAACCAGTTCTGCCGGTGCCAGTCGTATTCGTAGCGGCGCTTCTGGTCCGGTCGGGCGAACCAGTTGGCACGCTCCCATCCCGCCAGTTCCCCGAACACGGCGCCGCGGGCGGCCAGCGCGTCATGGACCGGGCTGCGGCGGACCCCGCGCGCGGTTTCCATCTGACGGTAGGGGTAGTGATCGGCGTAAAGCAGCCCCAGCGTTTCCGTCACGCGTTCCCGCAGATAACGGCGGTTGCGTTGAAAGGGCTGGGCGCGGCGAATGTCGGCCTCCCACAAATCGAAGGGCGGTGCCCCTTCGTCGATCCACGCGGCCAGCGCCATGCCTGCCCCCCCGGAGGACACGATGCCGACTGAGTTATAGCCCGCCGCCACCCAGTACCCCGTCAGGTCCGGCGCTTCGCCGAGGTAATAGCGGTCATCGGGGGTGAAGCTTTCGGGGCCGTTGAAAAAGGTGTGCACGCCGGCCGTCTGGAACAGCGGCATCCGGCGGGTGGCCATGTCCAGGATCGGTTCGAAATGGTCGAAATCCTCGGGCAGCGTGTCGAATTCGAAGCTTTCGGGAATGCCGTTCATGCCCCAGGGCTTGGCCCGCGGTTCGAATGCGCCCAGCATCATCTTGCCCGCGTCGGACTTGTAATAGGCGCATTCGTCGGGCACCCGCAGCACCGGCAGATGGCCGAGCCCGTCGACGGGTTCGGTGACAAGGTAGAAATGTTCGCAGGCATGAAGCGGCAGGGTCACCCCAGACCGCGCCGCCAGATCGCGCCCCCACATACCGCCGCAATTGATCACGACGTCGGCGGCGATGTGGCCGGTATGGTCGTCTGTCGCCCAATCCACACCCGTGACGCGGCGGCCGTTGTCGGTAACGGCGGTGACCTTCGCCCCTTCGACGATCCGCGCCCCGGCCATCCGGGCGCCCTTGGCCAGTGCCATCGCGATATTGGCCGGATCGCATTGTCCGTCGCCCGGCAGATACACGGCGCCCACCACGCCGTCGGTGTTCAGATGCGGGTACATCGCCTTGGCCTCTGGCACGGATATCTCGTGCACCTCCACGTCGAAGGCGCGGGCCAGCGTCGCCTGCCGCAAGAGTTCCTCATGTCGGTGGGCGGTCAGTGCCACGCTGATCGAACCGACCTGCCGCATGCCGGTTGCAATCCCGGTCTCAGCCTCCAACCGTGTGTAGAGATCGCAGGAATACTTGGCCAGCCGGGTCATGTTCTGGGTGCCGCGCAACTGCCCGATCAGCCCCGCGGCATGCCATGTGGTGCCGCAGGTCAGCCGCTTGCGTTCCAGCAGAACGATATCGCTCCAGCCGCGCTGGGCCAGATGATAGGCGACCGAGCAGCCGGAAACACCGCCGCCGATGATGACGGCACGGGCATGGTCGGGAATGGCGGGCATGATGTCCTCTCGCAGGTCTGCGGCGGCAGGGCGGCGACTGGAACTGTCGTCCGCGCGCCGCTGGGCGTCAATTGCGAAGGCGCGCGCGGCTGGGGAGATTCGCCTGCCGGTCGCGCCGTCTGGTGCCGGGTGACAGGGCCAACACCTTCCTTGCGCATCGCCGCCCCGATCATGCCTGCATTCTGGGGCCGGTCCCGGTGAAAGTGGCCGGATCGCCGGGTTCTTGCCCCGGATTGGCCAAGGTTTGCCGTTAAACCTGTGTTCAGACCTGTTCCCCATAAATGAAACGGGGTGCAAAACGAGGTGGTGTGATGGCGGTTGGAACCAATGCGCCAGTCATCATCAAGCGAAAGAAGGTTGTCGGCGGAGACGGGCATCACGGTGGCGCTTGGAAAGTTGCCTATGCCGACTTCGTGACCGCGATGATGGCCTTCTTCCTGCTGATGTGGCTGCTGAACGCGACGACGGAAAAACAGCGCAAGGGGCTTGCGGATTACTTCAATCCCACGATCCCGGTGAACAGAACGTCCGGCGGTGGCGACGGTGCCTTTGCAGGCGACAGCGTCATGTCGGAGCAGACGCTTTCCCAGAACGGCACGGGGGCGTCCCAGGCGACGCCGTCACCGGACAGGCAGGCACGCGGATCGCTGGGCTATGGCAATATCATGAAGCCCGAAGAATCCGAGATGTCGGAGACGGCGCAGGCCGAGATGGAGGCGCTGAAGGAGATCGAGGATCTTCTGAACGGCAAGAACGGCGAAACGGTGCAGAGCGAGCAGCTTTTGCGCCACATCGTGACCCGGCTGACGGACGAGGGCCTGATCATCGAACTCTTCGACCTCGATGAGGCGCCGCTCTTCTCGAAGGACGGGGTCGACCCCGAACCGGTCATGAGAGAGCTGATCTCGCTTATCGCGGAGGCCTTTGCCCTGGTCCGCAACGAAGTCGCGATTTCCGGGCATGTCAGTTCGCGTCCGCTGGTTCTTGCGGAAAACCCGGTCTGGGATCTGTCGACCGAACGCGCACAGGTGACCCGCCAGATGCTTGAGAAACGCGGCATCGTCACCAAGCGTGTGGCGCGTGTCACGGGCTATGCCGACCACAAGCCCGCGGTGAAACAGCCGATGGCGCCGCGCAACAACCGGATCGAACTGGTGCTGCTGCGGTCGGACATCTCGAAATGAGACCGATTTTATCTGTTAGGCAGCCGTTAAAGCGCAGACGATACCCCTTGGGCAGCCGATAGCACAGCAACAGAAAGGTGCGCGCATGTCCATGTCTTCGTCTATGAATGCCAGTGTGGCCGGGTTGAACGCGAACGCGACCCGGCTATCAACCATTTCGGATAACATCGCCAACTCCGGCACGCACGGATACAAGTGCGCCGAGGCGGATTTCCATGCCATGGTGATTGGCAGCACGGCTGGGACGTATTCCGCGGGTGGGGTCAGGACGACGACAACCCGCATGATCGACGAATCCGGGGCTCTGGCCACCACCAACAACGCGACCGACTTGGCCGTGCGTGGTCGTGGCTTCATCCCGGTGATGAAACAGACCGACCTGATCTCGGCCACCGATGACTGGCCGATGTACATGACGACCACGGGGTCCTTCCGTACGGACGAAGACGGCTATCTGCGTACGACCTCCGGTCAGGTGCTTCTGGGGTGGCCCGCAACCGCCGACGGCACGATCCCGAACTATCCGCGCGACACCATCGAGGGCCTTGTG
Organism: Rhodovulum sp. P5; assembly: GCF_002079305.1. NCBI lineage: Bacteria > Pseudomonadati > Pseudomonadota > Alphaproteobacteria > Rhodobacterales > Paracoccaceae > Rhodovulum > Rhodovulum sp. P5. The sequence continues at coordinate 2,164,190 of NZ_CP015039.1, read as the reverse complement.
CCCGTGCAGATCGCCAACAACCAGTTCGCCGCCGAACCGACGACCGAGATGACCATCGGCGTCAACCTGCCCGCGGTCGAGACAAGCGCTGACGCAGACGGCGATTTCCTGTCCCTGTCGGTTGAGTATTTCGACAACCTCGGCACGTCGCAGAACCTCGACATCTCCTATTCGCCGGTCATTCCGCCCGAAGGCTCGCCCGGCTCCAACCTCTGGACTGTGGTCCTGCGGGACTCGGGCAAGGATGGCGAGGTCGTTGGCTCATACGTGATCGAATTCAATGCCAGCCAGACCAATGGCGGCACGATCGAGAATGTGACCCAGGTCGCGATGGACCCCGAAGGCAAGGTCGCGGTGCCGGCTGTGGACAGTTCCGGCAACCATTTGTCGGATGTCGCCTATTACGACTCCACACCGAACGCGGCAACGCCCACCTGGACGATGGTTGAGGCCGCCGGCGACAACGAGGTGTTTCTCTACACCGGCTTCACTTATTCCGACGCCGATCACCTGTGGGACAGCACGCATTACGCGCCGGCCTATGACTCCACCGGTAACCCCATCGTCGATGACAATGGCGATCCGACCTACTACCTGACGACCGGCAACCGCCCGACGACCGCTGACCCGGCCCAGGCGGCCGCATACGGCAACACGACGACGAACGAAATTCCCTACGGCGAACAATGGGATACCGACGCGACCTATGCGGCGTACGGGTCCGCCAGCGATAGCGATGTTGTCGGCTCGGTCTACGATCCGGCCACGGGCCTTCTGACCATCCAGGTCGGTCCCCTCGACGACAGTATCACCATCGATATCGGTGCGCAGCACAGCGGCAGCGTCATGACGCAGCTGTCCGACAGCTTCGCCCCCACCACGATCAACAAGGACGGTTTCCCGGTGGGCAACATGACCTCGATCGAGGTCGACGGCAACGGGTTCGTCAGTGCGAACTTCGACACAGGCATCACCCGGACGCTGTACCAGATCCCGATCGTCGACGTGTCGAACCCCAACGGTCTGACCTCGCTCGACAACCAGATGTACACGACCTCGGACCAGAGCGGTTCGTTCTTCCTGTGGGATGCCGGCGACGGGCCCACGGGCGACGTGGTCAGCTTTGCGCTTGAGGAATCGGCCACCGACGTTGCCGCGGAACTGACCGCGCTGATCCAGACCCAGCGTGCCTATTCCTCCAACGCGAAGGTCATCCAGACCGTCGACGAAATGCTTCAGGAAACCACGAACATCAAACGCTAGGCCAATCCAGGGTCCCGCAACACTTTACAGGAGGTGAACAATGAGCCTGTCTACAGCCTTCGGCAATGCCCTGTCCGGGCTCAACGTCGCCTCGCGCGGGACCCAGGTCGTCTCGTCGAACATTGCGAACGCCCAGACCGATGGGTATGGGCGTCGCGTGCTGGAGACCTCCAGCGCCGGCACGCATGGGTCGGGAAGCGGGGTCCGGATCGAGGGCGTTCAACGCCAGTCCGATGTGCAACTGCTGACGGATCGCCGAATGGCAGAGGCCGAAACCAGCCAGTTGCAAACCCGGGCCGATGCCCTTTCAAGCATCGAGGCCGCGATGGGAACGCCGGACGAGGAGTATTCCATCGCCGGTCGTATCGCGGCGCTGGAATCCGCCCTTGTCAACGCGGCAAGCCGGCCCGACAGCGAAACACGGCTGGCCGATGTGCTGAACGCCGCCTACGCGGTCACCGACAGCATCAACGATGCAACGGACACGATTCAGGAACTCCGCACCGAGGCGGAGAAAGCCATCGCACAGGATGTCGACACGCTGAACAACACCCTTGAACGCGTGGTCGACCTGAACAACCAGATCAAGCGCTACGTGAATTCCGGCTATGACTATAACGGTCTGCTGGACCAGCGGCAGGTTCTGATCGACCAGATCTCTGAAATCGTGCCGGTGCGCCAGATCGCACGGCCCAATGAAGAGGTCGCTCTCTACACCGAAAACGGTGCCATCCTGCTTGATGGGCGGGCCGCTGAAATCGGCTTCGAGTCAACATCCTACATCGATGCCTCCATGTCCGTGGAGGATGGCCAACTCAACGGCCTGACGCTGAACGGCAACCCGATCTCGGTCGCTGGCTCGCGCGCGCTGATGGGCGGCGGCCGCCTGGAGGGGCTCTTCGACCAGCGGGACACCATCACGACCGAGGCCCAGACCAATCTCGACGCGCTCGCGCGCAACCTGATCGAGCGGTTCGAGGGCGTCGATGTGGACGGAACCGGCGCGGGTCTGTTCACCGATAGCGGGTCTGCGCTCAACATCGTCCTGCCCGAAGATGAGGTCGGCCTTTCGGACCGGATCGAGATCAACAGCAACGGCGACACCCTTTGGCGCCTGCGCAGCGGGCTTGGCGCTGCCACGCCGGGCGAGGTCGGGGACGCAACGCTGCTGAATGCGTATGCGGATGCCCTGTCCAGCAGCGGGGTGCCCGCGTCGGGCGACTTCACGATCCGCTCTTACTCGGCGGCGGAACTGGCCACCGAGACGGTCAACGCGGTTTCGGTGAAAGCGCTGCAGGTCGAGCAGGAGGCAAGCCTGTCTTCTGCGCGGACAACGGCCCTCATGGAAACCGAGGCCGCCAATGGCGTCGATACCGATGCCGAACTTCAGGACCTCCTGCGCTATGAGGAGGCCTATATCGCGAATGCCAGGGTCATTCAGACGCTGGAAACGATGATGAACGCCTTGCTGGAGTTGTGAGCGATGTATCTTTCGACCATGGGTGACCTTGCGCAGACCATGCTCCTGCGCTCACAGAATAGCGGTTTGAAGGCCCGGCTTTCGACGCTGTCCGAGGAACTGTCGACCGGTCAGGTCGCAGACCGGTCCGCGCATCTGCGGGGCGATTTCCGCACGATCGGCGGGATCGAGCGTAGCCTGACCCTGATGGACAGCTACGATTCCGCCGTTGCCGAAGTCGGAACCGCGGCCGACGTGACGCAGGAAGTCCTGGGTCAGCTCACGTCGGTGGCAGAGCAACTCGCAGCGGACTTTTCGCTGACAACCAGTGCCGGGCAAAACACCATGAGCCTGGCCGTTGTCGGGCAAGAGGCCGAGACGATGCTGGATGCCTGCATCGGGCACTTGAACACGACCTATGGCGGCCGCTCGCTGTTCGCGGGTCAAAAGACCGACACGGTGCCCGTGGACGACGCCAGTGCCATCCTTTACGCGGTCAAGGCCGCCGTGTCCGCGGCTGGCGCAAACACCCCGCATGACATCATCACGGTGGTGGAAAGCTGGTTCAACCTTGAATCCAAGGTCGACGGCTACCTGTCCTCCATCCCGTCAGCGGATGCGACCGACATCCACACCAGCGCAATCGCCGCGATCACCGCAAACAACGCGGCCGATGCCGTTGACGAGGTCAACAGCTGGTACGCGACCGCCCGGGCCTCCGGCGGGGTTCTGGAAGATACGCCCCAGTCCAACGCCGAGGCGATCCTTCTTGCCATGACCGAAGTCGTATCCGATGCGGATTATACGCCGCCGGCAACCGCGGCCGATGCACTCGACACCTGGTTCACGGATGAAACCAACCTCGACGGGTTTCTGACGGCTGATCCGTCGGTGCCCGGCCAACCCGGCTATGTCGGGTCGTTCACGGCAACCGGAGAGGTGCGCGTTAGCGAGCATGAAACGACGTCTCTGGAACTGACCGCGGCGGACCATGATATCCGGTCCCTGCTGTCGTCCTTGACGATCGGCGCCCTGCTTGCCGACGACACGATCCTGACGGGGGACGTGGTGTCGCGAACGCAGGTTGCGACCGAGGTGTCGGAACGGCTGTTTGACTCGCAATACCAGCTTGTCGAACTCGGATCCGAGGTCGGTGTGAAACAAAACCAGATCGAGACGGCGAAGGCGGCCAATGCCGCCAGCCGGAACACGCTTGAACTGGCCATGACGCAACTTCTTGAAGTCGATCAATACGACACGGCGACCGAGTTGCAGGCCGTCGAAGGACAACTGGAGATGCTCTACATGCTGACCGCACGGCTTTCGCAGCTCAGTCTTGCGAACTACATCTCATGATGGGCCGCTTCGCGCTGATCATCCTCGCCCTGCTCTGGGTCCCGGCGGCATTTGCCGGCGTGGACGAGACGGACTATGGCGACGGAATCCGGATCAAGGACCTCGTCGAATTCGACGGGGTCCGCGGCAACGATCTTGTCGGATACGGTTTGGTCGTGGGCTTGAACGGCACCGGCGACGGTATCCGCAACGCGCCCTTCACCGAAGAAATCATGTCCAATGTTCTTGAAAGGCTGGGCGTTAACGTTACCGGAGAGCAATTTCGCCCCAAGAACGTGGCAGCGGTGTTCGTGACGGCGGAATTGCCGCCGTTCTCGCGCACCGGATCCCAGATCGACGTGACGGTATCGGCCATCGGCGATGCCAAGAGCCTTCTGGGCGGGACGCTGGTCATGACGCCGCTGAACGCGGCGGACGGGCAGATATACGCCGTGGCCCAGGGCACGGTGATCGCCGGGGGCGTGGCTGCGGAAGGCGCGGCCGCGAAGGTGGTTCAGGGTGTGCCAACGGCGGGCGTCATCCCGTCGGGGGCACGGGTAGAGCGTGAGATCGAGTTCGATTTCTCGTCGCTGAAGCGCCTGCGCCTTGCCCTGCGGACCCCTGATTTCACGACGGCCGCCCGGATCGAGGCCGCCGTAAATGGCCGCTTTGGCCGCGGTGTGGCCCGGATGATCGATGCCGGCACCGTGGTGCTGGACATCGATGCGACCGGGGCGCCGTCCCCGGCCCACGCGCTTCAGCGGATCGAGCGGATCACGGTCGAACCCGAACGCCGGGCGCGCGTGGTGGTCGACCAGCGCTCCGGCACGATCGTGATGGGCGAAGATGTGCGGATTTCGCGCGTGGCGGTGGCGCAGGGCAACCTGACCCTGCGGATCGAGGAAGAGCCGGTGGTCGTGCAGCCCAATCCGTTTGCCCGGGGGCAGACCGTCGTCGTCCCCCGCACGAACGCCGCGATCGAGAAGGACCCGGGCAAGGGCATGGCCGAGATCCGCGAAGGGACCACACTGTCCGAAGTGGTGGCCGGTCTGAATGCGCTGGGTGTTGCCCCGACCGACATGATCGACATCCTGAAAAGCATCAAGGCCGCCGGTGCCCTGCATGCGGAGTTCATCGTCCGCTGATGCTGACTTTTCTGGCCGCCCATGTCGGCGGCCAGCCCGCGGCCAGCGCAGGTGCGAAACCCCGCCAATCCTCTGTAAAATATAGAAAAACTTGCGGCGTTCCCGGTGGGTGCCGCAAGGATGCTTTTACAACGTTCGGTGCAGGATGGTGCCGGTAGTCTGCATCCATCGCTATCGGAGGGCATCGTGACAGCCTGTCCCCTTCCTCGACCGACGATCCAGCCGCATCATGTCGGGCCTGCGGCCGAGGCGCCCCCGCTCTATCGCGGCAAGCGCAGCCTCGATTGCGTTCTGGCGCTGGTCCTTTTGCCCCTGGCCCTTCCGATCGTCGCCACCCTCTGGGCCCATGCCCGGTTGCGCAGCGGACCGGGCTTTGTCGCCGTTCGCTATGTCGGGCAGGGTGGCCGTGAGTTTTCAGGCCTGGAGATTGCGGCCAGCGCGGGATGCACGCCTGTCAGCCACCCGGCGCGTCGGTGGACGGAGGGCGCGCGCGTCGCGGCCCGGTTCCGGTCCCCCACGGGGCTCTCCGCCCTTCCGTTGCTGCTCAACGTCCTGCGTGGAGAGATGAGCCTCGTCGGCCCGCAGCCTGTGACCCGGGCCGAGCTTGCGCGCTATGGCCTTGCACGCGGAGCCTATCTCGGCCAGCGCCCCGGCCTGACGGGGCCCTGGCAGATCTTCGGACATGACCGGGACGCGTTCGGCGAGCGGATCGATTTCGATCTGCGATACAGTTGCGGCGCCAGTCTTTGGGGGGACTTGATCCTGCTGGCGCACGCGCTGGGGCGGCAGGCGAGGGTGGGCTGACCCGTCGGGTCAGCCCTGCGGGAAGTAGCCGCGCACCAACGCCTCTGACACAAGGCTCCAGCCGTCGGCGACCACGAAGAAGGCCAGCTTGAACGGCATCGAGACCACGGCTGGCGGCACCATCATCATACCCATGGACATCAGCACGGCTGCCACGACCAAGTCGATGATCAGGAACGGCAGGAAGATCAGGAAGCCGATCTCGAAGGCGCGCTCGATCTCGCTCAGCATGAAGGACGGAACCAGGATCGACAGCGACGCGTCGGCCATGGGAATGGCCGCGTCGGCCTGTGGACGCAGCGAGGTCAGCGCATCGAACGTGTCGGGCTTGGCGCGTGCGGCCATGAAATCGCGGAACGGATCGAGGATACGGGGGATCGCATCCTCGATACTGATCACTTCGTCGGCCAGAGGGATCACCCCGTTCTGCCAGGCCTGCGTGAAGGTCGGCTCCATCACGAAATAGGTCAGAAACAGCGCCAGGCTGACGATCAGCATGTTGGGCGGGGACTGCTGCAGGCCGATGGCCTGCCGCAGGATCGCCAGAACCGTCACGATGAACGGAAAACAGGTCAGCATGATCGCAAGCCCGGGGGCAAGGCTCAGCACCGTGATCAGAAGGATCAGCTGAATCCCCCGGCCGGTCAGAGAGTCGCCGTCGCCGAGGGAAATCGAGATGTCCTGCGCCGCCGCCGGCACCGCAAGGGCGACCAGCGCAAGCGCGGCAAACAGGCAAAGATTGCGCATGGATCAGGTACCCGGCATCGTGTCGATGATCTCGGTCAGCCGCACGGCGATCTCGCCACCGTCGGGACCTTCGGTTTCCTGCAACTCGCCGCGGGCGATCAGCCGGTCGCCGATGTAAAGTTCCACCGGGTCGTCGATTCGCCGGTCAAGCGGCAGGATGCCGCCCTGCTCGATCTGAAGCAGGTCGCGAAGCAGCGGGCGGGCCTTGCCGACCGAAACGGTGATCTCGATCGGGACCTTGTCCAGTATCTTGGCGCCCAGACCTTCCGTCGCCCCGTCAATAGCGGTGTCATCCATGGCGTCGCGCCTCCTCTTCGGCTGTCAGGAATTCCTCAAGCCCCGTGCGGAGCGCGAGCAGCATTCCGTCAATGTCGACCTCGCTTTCGCGGGTCGTGCTGGAAATCAGGGCCTGTCCGGGGCCCAGCGTGTCGTCCTCGACGATCTTCAGGGGAAGGCCCGGGTCCTTGCCGACCAGGTCTTCCAGCGGCATCCGGTTTTCAGGGCAAACCCGAAGGGACAGCGGATGGTCGGCCTCGCTTTCGGCCATCTGCATCGCCGTTTTCACAACCGTTCGGGCGAAGCCGTCCGCGGCGATCTGCGGCATGACCCGTTCGACCATTGCCGTCAGCAGCGGGCCGAGGGCGCCCATCACATGGGCCCGCGCCTCGTTATAGCTGAACGTCATCTCTTGCAGCGTCTTGCCGAAATCCGCGCTGATCCGGGTCTGGGCCGCGGCTTCGGCCGCGATGGCGTCGTCCCAGCCGGCCTTGTAGCCTTCTTCATAGGCATTCAAGCGCTCTTCCTGCGGGTCGGGTGCGGGGGCCGCAACCGCGGCGGCCTTTTGCGGGGCGGGGACCGAAAAATCCTCGAACTTCAGGCGAGACATCAGGCGTTCTCCTGCGGTTCTTCCATCCAGCCGCGCAGGATCGCCACGGATTCCTCACGACGGCTTTCGATCAGGTCCTTCAGCCTGTCCACGGCGCTGTCATCGCCGCCGCCGAAGGAGCCCTCGCCCATCGCGCCGATGCCCATGCCGCCCCCGAAATCGGCGGGGTCGATCTCTGCCATGCCCATCTGTCCCATCGGGAATCCGCCGGCCATGCCGTCGTCGGGGTCGACCTCGCCGCTCAGAAGGGCCGTGTCGCCGCTCCCGCCATCGGGGGCGGGAAGGCTTGCGGTCACCGCGCCCGGCGGTCCGGCGAGAATCGGGCGGACCACGAACAGGCCCAGGATCAGCGCGACGGTGCCCAGCACGCCCAGCTGGATCAGCGTCAGCGGGTCAAGCGTCACGTCCTTGAACAGGCCACCCTGCGGCCCGGTGCCCGGAAGATCGACCGGTTCGAACTGCATGGACTTGATCGTGATGACGTCGCCGCGCGCCTCGTCATAGCCGGCGGCCGATGCGACGAGTTCCCGAAGCGATTCCAGTTCTTCGTCGGGCAGGGGCTGCCAGGTTTCCGTGCCGTTGGCATCGGTGGCCATGGTTCCGTCCACAAGGACAGCGACGCTCAACCGCTTGATGGCGCCGGGAGAACGCAGGATTTCGCGTTCCGTCTCGGACACCTCATAGTTCACCCGGTTGCGGCTTTCGGTTTCCTTGCGTTCCGCCGACCGTTCGTTGCCGGCATCCCCCTCGGGCAGGTTGCTGGCAACGGTCACGCCGTTGGAACCGGTCTCCTTAGAACTGACCGACTTTTCCTGCTGTTCGGAACTGATCGCGACGCGGGTTTCGGGGTCGAACCGGCGTTCGCGGATCGATTCGGTCTGCGTTTCCGTCTCCACGCTGACCTCGACCACGGACCGGCCGGGGCCGACGCGTGCCGCCAGGATGCGCTCCAGCCGGGCCTTGAGAGCCTCTGACCGCTCATCGGCAGAACGTCCGTAGCCTGCGCCCATCTCGTCGGCCACGACCATGCCCGTGGTGGCGTCGATCACCGACACATCCTCTGCCAGCAGTCCGGCCACGCTTGCCGCGACCAGATGGCGCAGCGCCTGTGCCTGGGCCGGAGCGACCGCGCCACCGCCAACCGACACCGTCACGGCGGCCGAGGGTTTCACGCTGCGGGCGAAGGGGCGCGAGGACGGCGCCGCGATATGAACCCGGGCGCTGCGGAACTGGGGATTGGAAAGAATCGTCCGGGCCAGCTCGCCCTCTTTCGCGCGCCAGTAGGCGGCATCGAACATCTGCGATGTAGTGCCGAAGCCGGAAAGACTGTCGAGAAGTTCGTAGCCCGCGGCGCCATTGGCGGGCAGGCCTTCGCCGGCAAGCGTCATCCGCAGGCTGTCACGGTGGCGCGAATCGACATAGATCGCCGAGCCGCGGACCTCGTAGTCTACACCGGACTGGTCGATGGCCTCGATCACGTCGCCGGCGGCGGCTGCGTCGAGACCGGAATATAGCAAGGACATTCTGGGGCTGGTTGCTGCCCGCGACAGTGCCAGAACGGCTGCGAACATGGCAACGGTTGCCAGAATCACGATCATCCTGCGGCGCGGGTTCAGCCCGGTCCATACGGCCATAAGCTGGGACAATTTCGGTCTCCCGATGTTGGGGCTTCTGCCTCGTTTCTGCCTCACATCCTTCGCAGGCCCGACTTAACAATCGGTTAGCCCTCCTGCGGCTATAGAGGAGGCGGCAAAGAAGGAGGCCAAGGATGGCCGCGACCGAAATGGAAGAGGCGGAAGAACCCGCCAAAAAGTCGAAAATGCCTTTGATTATAGGCGTTGTGCTGGCCCTCGTTCTGGGGGGCGGGGCGTTTTTCGCAATCTATTCCGGGATGATTCTCGGCGGCGGTCATGAAGAGACCGGCGAAGAAATGGCGCATGACGATGGACACGGAAATGCCGGCGGCCATGGCGATGGTCATGGGGAATCGAAGCTGCTCGATGTCGAGTTCGTCGAACTTGAAAAGCTGATCATATCGCTCGGGCCGAACGCGCACAGCAAGCACCTGCAGTTCCGCGCGCAGCTTGAAGTCCCGCCGGAGTACCGGGGGGATGTCGAACGCGTGACCCCGCGCATCCTTGATGTCCTCAACAGCTATCTCCGGGCGGTCGATGTGGCCGAACTGGAAAGGCCCACGGCCTTGATCACCCTGCGCGGCCAGATGTTGCGCCGGGTTCAACTTGTGACCGGGCCGGAGCGCGTGCGCGATCTGCTGGTCACCGAATTCGTTCTGAACTGAGGAAAGTTTCATGGCACTGATCGCAGACATGCTTTTGATCGCCGGAGCCCTTGGTGCGACGCTCTACTGTTTCGTTCTGGCCCGTCGCCTTCGCCGGTTCACCGATCTTGAAAAGGGCATGGGCGGCGCGATTGCCGTCCTGTCGGCCCAGGTTGACGACATGACCAAGGTGTTGAAAGGCGCGCAAAGCTCTGCCGTGCATTCAACAGACAGCCTGGCAACCCTGACCGACCGCGCCGAGGAGGTGTCCCGGCGACTGGAAATCATGCTGGCGGCGATGCATGACATGCCCGATGCCGACGACGCCCTGACCAAGGCGATGCAGGCCCCGCCGCGGCCCGCAGCCGCCCCGGCACCGGCGGCGGCGCCTGCCCCGGCGGCGCAACCCGCGCCGGTCGCCGCGTCCCCGGCAGATGAAACCGTCGTGCCGATCCCCACGGCCGAGGCCGCCCCCGCCGAATCGGCTGCTGAACCGGCCCAAACGGCCGAAGCGGACGCACCCGCGCAGGAGGGCATGCTGCTCTTCCGCCGTAATGTCAGGGAGGCCGCCCGATGAGCCGCCCGACGAAATCGAAGCCCAAGTCGAAGCCGAAAACCGCCAGCCGGGCCGTTCTGCCCGTCATCGCAGGTCTGTTCCTTGCCTCGGGCGTCGTGCGCCTTGGCGGAGGGACGGCGCAGGCCCTGACGGAGGAGTTGCGCCATCTCGACAAGGGGGCGCAATCCCATGCGGACGCAACGCATGGTGCGGGGGAAGCCCCCTGTCCACCGCCGCCCGAGATCGCCTCGGTGCTTGAGGCCCTGCAAAAGCGCGAAGCCGAGCTTGACCGGCGTGAGGCCTTCCTTGCCAACCGCGCCGCCACGCTGGAAATCTCCGGCGAGGAGATCGAGCGGCAGATGGCCGCCCTGCAAGCTGCCGAGGATTCGCTGAAGGCCACGCTGGCCCTGGCGGATGGCGCCGCCGAATCCGACGTCGCCCAGCTGACATCGGTCTACGAGAACATGAAGCCCGAACAGGCTGCGGCGGTCTTTGCCCAGATGGAACCGGGGTTTGCGGCCGGTTTTCTGGGCCGGATGCGGTCGGATTCCGCCGCGGCGATCCTTGCCGGGCTGGACCCCAACCTTGCCTATTCGATCAGCGTGATCCTTGCGGGGCGCAATGCACTCGCCCCCACGGAATGATCAGTCTTTTCTTAAGGCGGGCCTGACAATGTCGGGTCCAGAAGAAACCTATCGGAGCGTCGGACAATGATCGGGATAGTCGGGATCGTCATCATCTTCGCGATGGTATTCGGCGGCTACCTCCTCGCCGGGGGCAAGCTGGCGATCATCATCAAGTCGTTGCCCTATGAAATGATGATGATCGGCGGCGCGGCCGTCGGCGCCTTCGTGATCAGTAACGACGTGCCGGCGATCAAGCATACGCTGAAGGACATCGGGAAGGTGTTCAAGGGCCCGACATGGAAGCCCGAGGACTATCGCGATCTTCTGTGCCTGATGTTCGAACTGATCCGGATCGCGCGCCAGAACCCGCTGGACCTTGAAACGCATATCGAGGCGCCGGGCGATTCCCCGGTCTTCGGCCGGTATCCAAAGATTGCCGCCGATCACGAAGCCGTTGACCTTATTTGCGACACGTTGCGCGCCGCGGGCATGAACTATGACGACCCGCACCAGGTCGAGGAGGTTCTGGAAAAGCGGCTAGAGGCGCATATGCATCATTCGATGCACTCCTCCCACGCGCTGCAGACCGTGGCCGATGGCCTTCCCGCCCTTGGGATCGTGGCCGCCGTGCTTGGCGTTATCAAGACCATGGGGTCCATCGATCAGCCGCCCGAGGTTCTGGGCAAGATGATCGGCGGGGCGCTTGTCGGCACGTTCCTTGGGGTGTTCCTCGCCTATGGTCTGGTCGGCCCCTTCGCGGTCAAGCTGAAGGCCGCGGTGGAGGAAGACGCGCATTTCTACAACCTCATCCGCGAGGTTCTGGTCGCCAACCTGCACAACCATCCGCCCACCATTTGTATCGAGGTCGGCCGGCAGAACACGCCCGGCAGCCGCCGCCCGAGCTTCTCCGACCTTGAAGAGGCGCTCAAGGCCTCGAAACGGGAGGCCGCATGAGACGGATCGCAACTCTTGCGGTTCTTTCCCTCCTCCCGGCGCTGTCGGGTCATGCGCAGGAGGTGCGGATTCGCTCGGGGGAGCATCCCGAGTTTTCCCGCATCGTGTTCGAAACCCCCTCGGCCGAGGCCTGGTCGATGGGGCGCGGACCCGACGGATACCTCTTGCGGTTCGAAAACCGCGGTCTCGATTTCGATTTCGCCGGTGTGTTCGAAAAGATCCCCCGCGACCGCATCGCCGACATCCGGGAGATCGAACCGGGTCTTGTCGCCGTCGAGGTGGCGGATCGCGTCCATGGCGATGCCTTCGTTCTGCGCCCCGGACTTCTGGTTCTAGACGTGCGGACCGGACCGGCGCCGGCCGGATCGCCGTTCGAGGCGCCCCTGTCGTCTGACATGGCCCCCGAAGAGCCGTCCAATCCGCCCGTTGCAGCGGCCGAACCCGAAACCCAGCCGGTCGTGCCCGAGCCGCCCGACCCCCCGGTGGAGCGCGTGCAGGCCGATGGCCGGTTCTCCCTGCCGATCGTGACCGGCCACCGGTCGCCGCCGCCTGCTGTTGTCGGGGAATTCCTGACGCCCGAGGCCAAGGCCACCGTATCCGACCCCCGGTTGGCTGGCCTGAAAGCCGCCCTTCTGAAGGATATCAGCCGCGCGGCCGCACAGGGTCTTTTGGAACCTGCGGTCGACGCGGTCGACCCGCCTGAAACAGAACCGCAGCATGGCGGTGCAGCCGGCCACGGCCCGGAACCTGCCCATGCGGAAGAGCCTGCGGCCCATGAACCCGCCCATGGCGGGCATGCCGCGCAGGTCGGCCATGAAGAACCAACCCATGGCGGCGGCGGTCTTGCAGACCGGCCGAATGTCCGGATCGAGACCAGCATCGATCAGGGCCTGTCGATGGGCAAGGAGGGCGACCCCGTGACCTCCTCCGCCTCGGGGCACAGCTGCTTTCCCGACCGCTATTTCGACCTGGTCGGATGGGGGGCAGAGCGTCCGGCCGCGGAACTGATTGCAGAGCGGCGGGCAGACCTCACCGATATTCGCGACCAGAACTCGCCCGACGCCGTGCGGCGTCTGGTTCAGGCCTATCTGTCCCAGACGATGGGGGCCGAAGCCCGCGCCGTTCTCAGAGAGATCGGTCTTGAACACCCTGCCACGCCGGTCTGGGACGAACTGGCCGCGATAATGGACGAGGGGCAGGCCCGCAAGCCCGACTTGTTCGAAACGCAGCTTGGATGCCCCTCGCGCGTAGCGCTTTGGGCGGCGCTGGCCATGCCGGAACTGCCGCCGGACGAGTATATCGATACCTCGGCGATCCTGATGGCGTTTTCCGAACTGCCGCTGAACTTGCGGCGGTATCTGGGCCCGATCATCTCTGATCGGTTCCTGGAGGCGGGGGACGAACAGACCGCGCTGAACCTGCGCAATGCCATCATTCGCCTTGGCCCCGAGGCGGAGACCCATGAGCTGACCCTTGTCGAGGCGAAGCTGGAGCAGGTGCAGGGCCTTGACGAGGAAGCCGACGCCCGCATCGAAGAGGTTCTGTCGGACGGTGGGCTGGCCGCGGCCGATGCCCTTGCCCTTCAGCTTGAGACACAACTGGACAAGGGCGAGATCCCGACGATGGACGACATCGCCCTGGCCGAGGCGTTTGCCTTCGAACGTCGCGGGACGGAGTCTGGCGCGCACCTGATGGCCCTTGCCATTCGCGGGACCGGCAAGCATGTGGATTTCGAACGTGCCTTCGACCTGATGGTCGAGAACGACCTGGCGAACGACCCGGCGCTGGCGACCGAACTTGTCACCGGTTTGACCGCGGATGGATCGGACACGCAGTTCCTGAAGGCATCCTTCGACGGCATCCTGACCCGAGAGGATCTTCCGATCTCGGATGAAGCGCGGTTCGCGGTTGCCAGCCGTCTGGCGGATCTTGGATTTGCCGACCGTGCCGCAGAGCTGATGAACCGGGCGCCGCCGCGCGGCACGCCCGAAGAGCGCATGGTCCGCGCCCGTCTTGCCATTGCTATGGACCAGCCCGGCCAGGCCGTGCAGTTCCTTGGCGGGATGACGGGGGAAGAGGCTGACCGCCTGCGGGCAAAGGCGGCGCAGTTGCAGGACGACCTGCAGACCGCGGCGCAATACTACGGCGCCCTTGGCGACACCGGAAAGCAGGCCGATCTGGCATGGCGCGCGCGCGACTGGGACACGGTTGAAACGGCCGGTGGCGAAAGCCAGCGCAGTTTCGCAACCCTTCGGCGCGACGTGCCCCGCCCCACCGCCGATGCCGAGCCGAGCCTTGCGGAGGCCCGGGCGATCCTGAACGGCAGCACGACGATCCGGGCTCAGCTTGATACCCTGCTTGAAGGGGCGCGGGCGACCGACTGACGCCCCGCCGCCGTTCAGCCTTTATCAATGGCTGCGGCCTTAAGGTCTACGGGACGTTTACCAAAACCGGACTGGCCAGAATGGCGTATCCCGAACCGATTCCCACCCTGATTTCCGCTGCCGGGCGCTTGCGCCCGTCATCTTCATGGCCCGGCCGGGCGGCATTCCTGCCCGGTCTTGCGCCCCTTGAGCAGGAGGGCGCGTCGCCATGCCGAACCTGACGCTCAACGACCTCTTCCGCCCGACGATCCTACTGGCGCTGGCGCTGATGGCGGTCATCGTGATGATGATTCTGCCGATGCCCGCCTGGGTGCTGGATATCGGGCTGGCGGCCTCCTTCGCGCTGGCGATCCTGATCTTCACGGTCACGCTGTTTGTCGAACGGCCGCTGGATTTCTCGGCCTTTCCGACGGTCCTGTTGGCCGCGCTGATGCTGCGGCTGTCGCTCAACGTCTCTTCCACGAAGCTGATCATCGGGCAGGGCCATACCGGCACCGGGGCCGCCGGCGACGTGATCGAGGGATTCGCGATGTTCGTGATGGGCGGCAGCGTGTTCCTTGGCCTTGTCGTCTTCGGCGTGCTGATGATCGTCAACTTCATGGTCATCACCAAGGGCGCGGGCCGCATGGCCGAGGTCGGCGCGCGCTTTGCGCTGGACGGGATGCCGGGCAAGCAGCTTGCCATCGACAGCGACATGGCCGCCGGTGCGATCGACCATGCCGAAGCACGGCGCCGCCGCGAGACCGAACAGGCCGAGACGACCTTCTTCGGTTCGCTCGACGGTGCATCGAAATTCGTCAAGGGCGACGCGGTCGCGGGGTTGCTGATCACACTTCTGAACCTTGTCATGGGCCTTCTGATGGGGGTCCTTGTGCATGGCATGCCCATGGGGCAGGCACTGGAAACCTACGCGATCCTGACGGTGGGCGACGGGCTTGTCAGCCAGATCCCCGCGGTGATCATCTCCATCGCGTCGGCCTTGCTGCTGGCACGGGGCGGCGCGAACGGGACGGCCGATTTCGCGCTCTTTTCCCAGCTTGGCCGCCACCCCGCCGCGCTTGCAACCGTGGCCGTCCTTCTGGGGATGTTCGCGCTGGTGCCAGGCCTTCCCTTCCTGCCGTTCATGGCCGGGGCGCTCGCGCTGGGCACCGCGGCGTTCCTGCAGCGCAAGCGTCTTGATGAAGAAGCCCGCAAGCCCGTCGCGACAGATGAAGAGGGGGGCGAAAGCCAGCCGCAAAGCAAGCTTGGCGATCTGCTGGATCTGGATGACATCCATCTGGAATTTGCGCCCGACCTTGTCGGCATGGTGCTTGACCCCTCGACCGGGATCGAGGCGCGGATCACCTCGATGCGGCGGCATGTGGCCGAAAGCTACGGGTTGATCCTGCCCGAGATCCGATTGACCGATAACGGCGCCTTGCCCGCGGGGACCTATGTGATGCTGATCCAGGGGGTGGAACAGGCCCGGGACCAGTTGCGCCCCGACCGGGTTCTTGCCCTTCAGGCCGATGCCGCCGCCCTCCTGCCACCGGGAGAGGACGTGCGCGAACCGGTTTACGGTGCACCGGCCCGCTGGGTGGCGGCCGACCAGCGCGAGGATCTTGCCCTGCAGGGGGTGACGGTCGTCAACGCGTCCGAAGTGCTGGCGACTCATCTTCTGGAAGTGGTCAAGAGCAACTTTGCCCTGTTGCTGACGCACAAGGCGCTGCGCCGCCTGCTGGACGAGGTGATGGACCTGTCCGACACCGACCGCGCCGCCGCCAACCGCCGGATGATCGAGGAGCTGATGCCGGACAAGGTGCCGCCCGACCTGCTGCTGGCCGTATTGCGCCTGCTGCTGGAGGAACGGGTGTCGATCCGCAACCTGCCCCTGATCATGGAGGCCATCGCCGAGGCGCGCCCCGCCCATGCCGGGCCCGAGTCGATCTGCGAACATGTCCGCCGCCGGCTGGGCTTCCAGCTTGTCGCCGAACACCGGCGCGAGGACGGGACTCTGCCGCTCTTGCAGCTTTCGCCGGAATGGGAAGAGCGGTTCATCGCCTATCAGGTGCCCTCCGACCACGGGTCGGCCGACGTCGCTCTGCCCCCGGACGAGTTCAACCGCCTGGCCGGGGCCGTTTCGGAAAAGCTTGCCAAATCGGGCGAGGCGGGCGTCTTCCCGGTCATCGCGACATCGGGGCGCCGGCGCCGGTTCCTGCGCATGGCGCTGTCGGCCAAGGGGATTTCCGCCCCCGTGCTGTCGTTCGAGGAGATCGGGACGAATATCAGGCCCGCGCTTGTCGGCATGGTTGCCGCATGAATGCCGAACTGACGGCGCTGATCGAACTCTGGCGGCCGGTTCTGCTGGCCGCCTATCTTGTCTTTCTGCGGGTCGGTGCGGTCATGGCCATGTTGCCCGCCTTTGGCGAACGCGCGGTGCCGGTGCGCGTCCGTCTTGCGGTGGCGCTGGCCTTCACGCTGGTCATCACGCCCGCGGTCGTTTCGGCCTTTCCGGCCGTCGCCCCCCCTTTCCCGATCATGCTGGCCACCGAAACGGTGATCGGCCTGGCGCTTGGCCTTGTGCTGCGGATGATGATCATCGCTTTGCAGATGGCCGGTGAAATCGCGGCACAGGCAACATCGTTGTCGCAGCTTCTGGGTGCTGCGACCATGGACCCGCAGCCGGCGATGGGGCGGCTGATGATGACCGCCGGTCTTGCGCTTGCGGTGATGTCGGGCCTGCATGTGCGCGCGGCCGAGGCGATGATCCTGTCCTACGACTTCCTGCCCATGGGCCGTTTTCCCGACGCCCGCGTCCTGGCCGACTGGGGCGTGCTGCGGATTGCAAAGGGGTTCGGGCTGGCCGCCACGCTGGCGATGCCCTTTGTCATCGCCTCGCTGATCTACAACCTTGCGCTTGGCGTCATCAACAAGGCGATGCCCCAATTGATGGTGGCCTTTGTCGGTGCCCCGGCAATCACCGCCGGGGGGCTGATCCTGCTGTTCCTGTCGATGCCGCCGATGCTGATGCTGTGGCAGGGCCGCCTGCTTGAGCTGTTCGCGATGCCCTTCGGAGGCGGCTGATGAGCGGTGGCGGCGACACGGAAAATGACGACAAGCAATTCGAGCCGACACAAAAGAAGCTCGACGATGCGCGCAAGAAAGGCGAACTGGCCAAGTCGGTCGATCTGAACACGGCCGCCGCCTATGCCGGGTTTTCGCTGACGGCCTTCGCCTTCGGGGCGGGGAGCCTGACGGCGCTGGGCACCGTCGGTGCCGTGCTGCTGGGCCAGGCGGACCGGATCGCGCCGCTGATTTTGAACGGTCACGGCACGGCCCCTGTGGGCGGGCTGATCGCTCAGGTGGGTATTCCGATCCTGCCGTGGTTCGCGGTTCCCGGCCTGCTTGTCCTGCTGTCGGTCCTGGCCCAGCGCAGCCTTGTCGTAGCGCCCGAGCGGATCAAGCCCAAGCTCTCCCGCCTGTCGATCGTTCAGAACGCGAAGAACAAGTTCGGGCGCGGCGGTCTTTTCGAATTCGCGAAAAGCACGGTGAAGCTGACCCTCTATGCCGTCTTGCTGGGCGTCTATCTCAGCTATCACATCGAGGAGATGCTGGGCGTAATGCAATTGTCGCCCAACATGGCGGTTGCGCAACTGGTGCGCATGGCGGCGCAGTTCATGGTTGTTGCGGTCGCGATTGCCGGTGTGATGGGGGCCATCGACTATGTGTGGCAAGCGGCTGAACACCAGCGCAAGAACCGGATGTCGCATCAGGAAATGAAGGAAGAGGTCAAGCAGTCCGAAGGCGATCCGCAAATGAAACAGCAGCGGCGCCAGCGCGCCATGGATATCGCCACGAACCGCATGATCCAGGATGTCCCGACGGCCGACGTGGTGATCGTCAACCCCACGCATTACGCGGTTGCGCTGAAATGGAACCGAAACTCTCGCGGGGCACCGGTTTGCGTTGCCAAGGGCGTGGACGAGATCGCCGCGCGCATCCGCGAGGTCGCCGCCGAGGCCGGCGTGCCGATGCGCCGCGATCCGCCCACTGCCCGCGCGCTGCATGCCAGCGTCGAGATCGGGGAGGAAATCCGGCCCGAGCACTACCGCGCCGTGGCCGCCGCGATCCGCTTTGCCGAAGAGATGCGCACCCGCGCCGGAGCGAACCGATGAGCAAACCCGATGCCCGCCTGTTGCGGTTGGCCGATGTCGGCAGCGCCCTGAAGGAGGCCGCCCTTGCCCGCCTGCGCGCGGCGGCACAGGAATGCCGCCGGGTGGAGGCCGAGCTGGCCGCGCTGGATGCAGAGGCCCGCCGGGCCGCGGCCGACGACGACGTCGCGGTTCGCGCGATGCTGGAGGAACCCCGCGCCCGCCATCACCGGCTCCGGCGCAAGGCGCTGAATGCGGAACTGGCCCGGGCACGGGTCGAGGAAGCCAACGCAATTCGCGCGGCCACCCAAGCCTTTGGGCGTGACCGCGCGGTTCAGGGATTGATCGAACGGGCCCGCCTGCGATAGGCGGGCGCCCGGTCAGGTATCCTGACGGATGATATCGGTGACCAGGACGTCGTGGACGATCGGCCCGAGGATGGTTCGGGACGTTTCCAGCAACGCACGGCGCAAGAGCGTCATCGTGCCGCTTTCGGTGAAGGCACCGTCAAAGCCGCCGGCGTTGGAGTGATCGAACATCACCTGCAGAAAGGAGTCGCGCAGCCGAGGTTCTTTCGTGAAGACATCGCCGCCGCCGCCCGTCTCGACCTCAAGGCTGATCGACAGCACGACAAGCGCCGCGACCTTTTCGTCATGCACCACCGGGACGACGAACTGGTTGTTGAGCTTGACGAAGTCGGTGCCGCCCTCGTCGCCGTGCCCATCCCCATGTCCGCCGCCTTTGCCCTTGTCGCCATGGGCGTCGGCCTTGGCGGGCTTGGCATGGCCATCGTCGCCGTGCCCGTCATCGGCGGCATGTTCGTCCGCGGGGGCGGGCGCCGGGGCGGGCTTGAGCATGAACCCCGCCCCGGCCCCGATAAGAAGACCGACAACGGCGATGATGACCGGGAGTAGCTTGGCCATGATGTTTCCTCAGAACGGGCTTACGATATCAAGGATTTGCTGGCCGTAGGCCGGCTGCTGCATCTGGGTGATCTGGCCCCGTCCGCCATAGGAGATACGGGCCGACGCGATCTTGTCATAGGTGATCTCGTTCTGGCGCGAGATATCCTCGGGCCGGACATAGCCGGTCACGACCAGTTCGCGCAGTTCGAAGTTCACCCGGATTTCCTGTGTCCCCTCGATCTGGAACACACCGTTCTGCAGCACCTGGGTCACGGTCGCGGCGACCCGCAGCGTCAGCTTTTCCTTCCGCTTGATCGAGCCGTCGCCGCTGTGGCTGGTGTCGGCATTCGTATCGATCGCCGGATCCATGGTGGCGCCGGCCGGCAGCTTTTTCAGCATGTTCTGCGGCAGGCCAAGAAGCTGCGCAATGCCCATGCTCTTGCTGCCGCTGCGGCTGCGGTCGGTGGCGTTCGACATCTCGGCCTTTTCGTCCAGTTCGATGACGACGGTCAGGATGTCGCCGCGCTGTCCGGCACGCCGGTCGCCCAAAAGCGATTTCTTGCCCGCGGCCCAGAGCGAGGAGTTGTCGACGGGCCCGCGCCGCTCGACCTCGGGCGGAAGCGCCCCGGCGGCGTTCATCGCGTAATATTCGTTGGTGCCTGCGGTCGGCTTGAATGCCGGGGGCTTGCCGACTTCTTTCAGGTCGGCGCATCCGGCGGGGAACAGCACGACGGCGGTCAGGGCTGCGGCGATGATCGGCTTCATGGGCCTACTGGCTCCTCAGTGTTTCAGGGTCGTGCCGACGGAAACCGTTCCGTCTTCCGACACATATCCGTTGACGGTCTTGCGGGAGGCCAGGTTCATCACGCGAACCATGTCGCCGACCCCGGCACGTTCCAGGGCGCGGCCCTCGGCCGCGATGGTCAGGCCCCGCCCGGCATAAAGGACGGTCACGATCTGGTTGCGTTCGATGATCGCCGGCGGTCCGATATCGCCGGCCCGGATCGGACGGCCTGCGTAAAGGTTCACCCGGGCCTCCTGCCCGATTGCGTCGGCCTGTTCGACAAGCGCGCCCGGCGTCGTCCCCTCGACCAGGGCCACATCGTCGGGGCCGAGGATCGTCATCCCGCGGATCATGCGGGTGGCGACGACCATCTCGGCCGAAACCGGCTGGGCCGTCGCCATCAGGGCAAGCAGGGCGAGCGCTTTCATCACCGGACCTGCGTCGTCGCACCAAGCATCTGGTCGGCGGCAGAGATCACCTTGGCATTCAGTTCGTAGCCGCGCTGGGCCTCGATCAGTTCGGTGATCTCGCGCACGGCATCGACCGAGCTGTCTTCGAGATAGCCGTGCCGCAGCGTACCGAACCCGTTGTCGCCCGGCGTGCTGGTGATCGGGCCGCCAGAGGCCGCGGTCTGGAGGAACAGGTTCGACCCCAGGGCCTCTAGCCCCTTCTCGTTCGAGAACACCGTCAGGTCGAACTGGCCCAGAAGTTGCGGATCGACCTGGTTCGAGAAATAGGCGTAGATCTCCCCCTCGGAGTTGATCGAAATGCTGCTGGCATCGTCGGGGATGGTGATGTCGGGCGAGACGGGATAGCCGTCGGCGGTGACGATCAGGCCGTCGCCGCTGCGTTTCAGGGCGCCGTCCCGGGTATAGGCGGTGTCGCCCGAGGGCAGCGTGACGGACAGATAACCCTTGCCCTCGATGGCGACATCCAGATCGCCGCCGGTCTGCGACAGGGAGCCTTGCGACACCTGCACCGTGATCGACGAGGGGCGGACGCCAAGCCCAAGCTGGATGCCGGTCGGCAAGGTGGTGCCGTCCGCGGCGTTGATCGTGCCGGCGCGCGTGACCTGCTGATAGTGCAGGTCGGCGAATTCGGCCCGGCGTGCGTTGTAGCCGGTGGTGTTCATGTTGGCGAGGTTGTTGGAAATGGTCTCGACCCGCATCTGCTGGGCCGACATCCCGGTGGCGGCGATCTTCAGGGCGCGCATGGGCTATCCTTTCTGGCTAGTTGCTGCCGGCGAGGGTGCGCACGGCGGAACTGATGCGGTCATGTTCCCGGTCGAGGAAGTTCTGGCCCATCTCGTAAGTGCGCTGCACTTCGATCATCCGGGCGATTTCCGAAATCGGATCGACGTTGGAGCCTTCGACGAACCCCTGCACGATGGTGCCGTTCAACAGCGGTTCGGTCGCGCCGCCGGGGTCGAGCATCGTGCCCGCCACGGAGGACAGCGCGTTGGGGTCGGCCGGCGTGAACAGGCCGATCTGGGTCAGGGGCTGTCCATCGGCCGACAGCGTCCCGTCGGCGGCGACGGCGATGTTATTGGCCTCGGCGGGAATGAACACGGGGGCGCCGCCTGCGTCCAGAACCCTGTAGCCTTCCGGGGTGACAAGATCGCCCTCGCCATTGGGCGTGAAGCTGCCGGCCCGTGTCAGGCGCGGGCCGTTCGGCGTCTCGACCTGGAAGAAGCCTTCGCCCTCGATCGCGAAGTCGAACTGGCTGCCGGTATGGGTCAGGGGCGCGGCGGTCAGGTCGATCTGGCGGGCATGGGCACGCGCCATCGACAGCGACTCGCCCTCACCCTCTGCGGCGAGGACGTATTCAGAGAAGATCACGCCTTCCCGCCGAAACCCGGTGGTCGTGGCGTTGGCGATGTTGTTGGCGACGCTTTGCATCTCGCGCAGCAAGCCCGACTGGCGCGACAGCGTGGTATAGCCCGTGCTCGACATGGTTCAGATCCCTGCGATCATGGGCACGATTTGCCCGGTGAAAAAGCTGGACAGCGTTTCGGCCATGAAGCCCATCGACATCCAATAGACGATGACGATGGCGGCCAGCTTTGGCACGAAGGTCAGCGTCATCTCCTGGATCGACGTCAGGGCCTGGAACAGGCCGATGGTCACACCGGTGACCAGCGCGGCCACGAGGATCGGCAGCGAGATGATCACCGCGATCCAGAGACCCTGCCGGAGCGTGTCGTAGAAGATGACCTCATCCATGGCGTCAGACCGGCATCCGCAGGATTTCCTGATAGGCCTCGACCACCTTGTCACGCACGGTGACGGCGGTTTCGATCGCCAGTTCGGTCTGTGCCAGGGCCTGCACCAGTGCATGCGGGTCGGCCGAACCCGACATGGCAGAGATCGCCGTCTGCTCGCCCGTTTCCATCGTCTGCGCAAAGTTCCGCGCGAGGTTGACGAAGGCGTTCTCCGGCGTGTCTGTCCGGACTTCCGGCTGGGTTGCCGGCCGCGCCGAGGCATAGCCATGGGCGGCAAAAGTGGATCCGATTTCCATTTCTCTGTCTCCTAACGGCGTAGCAGTTCAAGCAGGCCCTGCGTCATCTTGCGGGCCTGGTCGAACATCTTGAGGTTGGCTTCGTAACTGCGCTGCGCTTCGCGCGCGTCGGCGATCTCGATCATGAGATCGACATTCGACCCGTCGTAATAGCCGTCTTCATTGGCCATCGGATGGGCGGGATCGAAAATCTGTTTCGGTTCGGTCTGATCCAGATAGACCGGGCCGGTCTCGACTTCGCCCGCAAGGCCATCGGCGTTGAACGCGACATTGAAGGGCGTGATCTTGCGGTGATAGCCGGGCGTGTCGACGTTGGAGATATTCTCCGACACGTGGCGCAGGCGGGTGGCCTGTGCTTTCAGGCCGCTGGCCGACAGGCCGAAGGTTTCGCTGAGGTCGTACATCGTCTAATCCTTTCGCCTACCGGCCCCGGCCGAGGCTGGTGCGCAGAATGCCCATCGAGCTGTGATAGACAGCCAGTGCCATGTCGTGCTGACGCTTGGTTTCGGCGGCCTTGACCATTTCGCTTTCGAGGGAAACGCTGTTGCCGTTGGGGTCGACATCGCCTTCCGAATCGAACAATTCGATGTTTTGGCCAAGGCTGTCGCCAGCGGAAAAATGATTGGCCCGCGTCGTGCGCAGGCTCAGCCCTTCATCCGATTTGGAGTAGAATTCCGAGAAGCCGTCGATGTCCTTGGCGCGAAAGCCAGGCGTGTCGGCATTTGCCACATTGCGTGCAATGACAGTTTGACGATGGCCGGCATGCTCTGCCAAACCATGTGCCATGCGTAGTATTTCAAGTTCTTTGAACATCGGGGCTTCTCCCTCGGTTTCAACCAATGCTTAAGTGCGATTCCTTTAGAAACGGTAAGTGATAAACCGGCCGGAGAATCCGTATGCCTGACAGTCCTTTCGCCGCCCTCTTGCGCCGTATCGCGGCCCTGTCTCCGATTCGGCCGCTGGGGCGTGTGGTGGCCGCGGGCAGCGGGACGGTTACCGTGGCGGGTCTGGCAGAGGCCGCGGGGCTTGGCGATCTGGTCGAAATTCGCCACGGTCGCGGGACAAGACGGCGGGGCGAGGTTCTGGCCCTGTCCCATGACACCATCACCGTCTTGCCCGACGGCACGCCTGAGGGGCTGTCGGTCGGTGACCGGGTGGTGCTTCTGGGCCCGGGTGAGATTGCACCCCATCCCGGCTGGCTCGGCCGTGTTGTCGATCCGTTCGGCAAGCCGCTGGACGGACGGCCGCTGATGCCCGGCATGGTGCCGCGTCCTCTGCGCGCCCCGCCGCCCCCGGCCACGCAACGGCGCCCGCTGGGGGAACGGCTGGCGACGGGGCTTGCGGCCTTCGACACGCTTCTGCCGCTTGTCCGGGGCAGCGTATCGGGTTGTTCGCGGGTTCCGGCGTTGGCAAGTCGACGCTTCTGGCCAAGCTTGCGCGCGGTGTGCAGGCCGACATGGCGGTGATCGCACTGGTGGGTGAGCGCGGGCGCGAGGTCGGCGAATTCGTGACCAAGGTACTGGGGCCGGAGGGCATGGCCCGGTCGGTCGTGGTGGCCGCCACCTCGGACCAGTCGCCTATGGTGCGCCGGCGTGCGGCCTGGGCGGCGATGGCCGTGGCCGAGCATTTCCGGGACGAGGGCAAGCATGTGCTGTTTCTGGCCGACTCCGTCACCCGGTTTGCCGAGGCGCATCGCGAACTGGCGCTCGCCGCGTCCGAGACCGCAGCACTGCGGGGCTATCCGCCCTCCACCGCGCAGGCGATCATGTCGCTTGCCGAACGCGCCGGGCCCGGCTGCGACGGGGCGGGTGACATCACGGCCGTCTTCTCGGTTCTGGTCGCGGGGTCGGACATGGAAGAGCCCGTGGCAGACATCCTGCGCGGTGTGCTGGACGGCCATGTCGTCTTGGACCGCCGCATTGCCGAACGCGGGCGGTTCCCGGCGGTCGATCTGTTGCGGTCGGTGTCGCGCAGCCTGCCAGAGGCCGCAACGGGCCCCGAGAACGCCATGATCTCGCAGGCGCGGCGGCTCTTGGGCGCCTATGACCGGGCGGAGATGATGATCCAGGCAGGGCTTTATGCCGCCGGGTCGGACCCCGAGATCGACGCGGCCATCGCGGTCTGGAACCGGCTTGATGCCTTCCTGGCCGAGGATTCCCCCGGCGGCGTTGGTGAGAGCTTTGCGCGCCTTGCCTCGGTGCTCAAGGCATCGGGGCAAGATGTCGTAAAGGCGGCCGAGGCGGGCTGATCCGATCAGCCCCCCAGCAGCGCAAGCGCCGTATGCGCGGGCGAGTAGCCTGAAATCCCCGAAGCGATCTCCGACCGGGCGAGGAAAAGGTTGATCAGTTCCTGCCGCTTTTCGTCGTCGGCGAACTGGGACACGCCCTCGTCCCCGAAATAGGCGTCTGCCTTGTCGCGGTAGGTTTCAAGTTGCTTGTCGACATCCAGCGCGGCGAAATAGTCCGACAGCCCGAAGGCGGTATCGAACACCTCGCGCAGCGGTTCCGACCCCATGATGCTGTACCATCTGGCGTTCTCGCTCATATCGCTTTCGGCCAGGTCCGCCAGATCCCGGTCAAGGTTCATGGCAAGTCGCATGGCATTGTCCTGCTCGCCCACTGCAATTTCGAAGCTGCGGGTCATGTAGGCGTCGGTGATCTTCTCGGCAAAGCCCTCGGTCTGGGTCTCGGGCCCGGTGAGGCTGTTGAAGCCGAACGCCTCGGACAACTTGTAATAGGTCTTGTCGGCGACCTTGTTGGCCAGCGCATCGTCGGCAAGCACGCCGTCGGCCAGCACCTTCTGAATGAAGAACTTGTTTGCGATCTCGTCCTGGAGGCCAAAGGCCCCCAGGGCGACTTTCAGCAGCCGGTAGTCCGACACGAGCTGTTCTGCCGTTTCGACCTTGCCGATGTTCTCGGCAAAGTACTCGACGTCGTTCTGGACGGTCTGGCTCTGGTTGTAGGCCTGCTGCTGGAGGTCTCTCGTGCGTTCGAGGAAGGTCCAGCCGGCAATGCCGCTCATGGGGACAACGGGCGTGTAGGTCATGACAGTCTCGGGCCTCCTGCCAGAAGACGTTCCTCGCGCGGCAACAGTGCACGCAGCGACTTGAGCGCCTGATAGAACTGATCGGCCAGCACCGCGTCGGTCGCCGCGGTCAGTTGCGCGCGGCTGTCATGGTCGGTCAGAACCTGACTGAGCTGTTCGATGCCACGCAGAAGCTGGGGCCGGGTTTCTTCCGGTTCCGCGTCGCCCGCCAGAACGAGCTGGGCGATATAGCAGACACGGCGAACCGGCGTGTTGACCTCTTCGGGGTGGATCGCGTCGCGCAGGCGCAGGATGTTGGCGTTGGGGGTCTTGATGGCCAGCCGGGTACGCCGGTCGCCATTTTCGATCACCGCGCCGTTGATCAGCACCCGTTCCTTGGGGCCGAGTTTCAGGACAAGACCGCTCATGACACCCTCTCTGCGCTTCGGAGGCCACGCATGATGGCGGTGTTGATCTCGATCAGGGGGCCGGCATCGGCCTGCTGCTTCAGCACCTTGGCAGAGTGCTGATCGGTGAACTCGTAGAGATAGAAGATCTGGGCGCGCAACGGCGGGGGCAGGGCGTTATCCCTGTCGGCCACGTCGATGGCCAGTATGCGCCAGAGCTTGCGGTTTTCGGTCAGGGCCGCGGCCAACGCCGGAAAGGCGTCGCGGCCAGCTTCGTGGGCCGACTTCAGCCGGGCGGTAATCCGGGCGAAAGCGGCGTATTCGGTCGCGCGCGGGCTGCGCGTCTGGTTCTGTGCGGGGGCGGAATAGGCCTGTTGGGCCATTTGCAGGGCGTTCACGGTCTGTCCTTCCATTCACGAATAGCTTTTTGCCATCAGGAAAGGGGCCGGGGCGTTCAGCCCCGGCCCGATCCGACTTAGCGGAACAGAGACAGAAGGTTCTGCGGACCCTGGTTCGCGATCGACAGCGACTGGGTGGCCAGCTGCTGCTGAACCTGCAGAGCCTGGAGTTTGGCCGAAGCCTCTTCCATGTCGGCATCGACCAGCGCGCCGATACCGGTTTTCAGGGAGTCCGACAGGTTCTTCACGAACTCGGTCTGGCTTTCGATCCGGGATTCGGATGCACCAAGGGCAGCCGCCGCATCGATTGCGCCGTTGATGAACGCTTCAACCTGCGCGACGGTGCCGCTGGTGCTGAAGCCGCTCAGGCCGCCAAGCGCCCCGGAACCGTCGTCGGTGATCGCAACGCTGAGCGAACGATCCAGACCGGCAGCGGCCTGGATGGTCAGGTCGGCAGCGGCCGAAGCCGGGTCGTAGACGGCCGTGATGCCGGACATGCCGGAGTTCATGACCTGCGAGTAGAGGTTCGCGATGGCGATCTCGTTCACGTCCGAACCGGAGGCGGTGTCGGCCGTGGTGACGGTGTAGCTGAAGCTACGGTCGTCGATGGCCATGGTGATCGTGTTGCCGGCAACCATGCCGGTCAGCGCGAAACCTTCAGACCCGCCGCCCGCGATCACCGCGGCAGCAACGTCGCTGTTACCAGCCACGTCGAGCAGGGTGGCGTTGGTACCGGCGGCAAGGTTACCGGCAGCCGCGGCGGCAGCAGCCGTCGACATGTTCTGGTGGTTCACGGTGATCGTGTTGGTGGTCACCGCGGTGCCGGAACGGTCGATCGAGCCGAGGATCGATTCGGTGCCGCCCGAGCTGAGCAGGTTGACGCCGTTGAACTGGGCGCCGCTGATCTTCGATTCGATCATGGACACGAGTTCGGTGATCTCGTTGTCCAGTTTGCCGGTGTCAGCCGACGGGTCCTGACCCGCGATGATCTTTTCCTTGATCGCCTGAAGGTCTTCGGTGATCGATTCAACGGCCGTACGGGCCACGGACACCATCGCACCGCCGGTTTGCAGGCTGGTGGCAACGGCGTCGAAGCCGGTCACGTCCGATTCCATCACTTTCGAGATGGCCCAGACGGCAGAGTTGTCTTTCGCCGACGAGATCGACTTGCCGGTCGAGATTTCGCTTTGGGTGCTGTTCAGACCGGAGTTGATGCTGCGCAGGGTTTTCAGGGCAACCATTGCGCTGGAGTTCGTCAGAATGCTGGACATGTGTGGTCCTTCCTAGTGTACGGCGCTTTGCGCCATGGGGTTTCAGCGCCGCATTTGGCGGCATGTTCAGGCGTTCTGACCCATACGGGAGGCGGGGTTTCCCGCGCCGTGCCGCCCGGCTTTTCCGGACGCGTCCCGAACCTTTCAGTCCGAGGTAAAACAACGCCTAACGAGGAAGGACGGTAAGCGTCGTGTTTGTCTAAAATGGGGATCAAGCGCGGCGCGTGAGGGACCTTTTCGTGGCGTCGAGGCGCGTGCGCTGTCCGGTCTGGCTATAGGTGTCCAGGGGTTCGGCCGGTTCGCGCAGGCGTTTCAGCCTTTGCGCGGCGCTGTCGATGCCCCGGCGGACCGCGTCCAGCAGCGTTTCGTTGCGCTTGGCCATGTCAAGCAGCCGCTTCAGCGTTTCGGCATCGGCGAAGGGCGTGTCGCCGAGATCGGCAAACAGCCTTTCCTTTTCATCGCTCAGCTTGTTCAGCGACTTGAAGTCGGCGTTGCGCAGCGCAACCCGTTCGCGTTCCAGAACGTCCGCGATCTCGTCTGCCTTATCCAGCGTCATCCATACGCTCCTTCAATGCTTCGAATATGAATTCGGACAGGCCGAGCCCGCCAGCCTTGACCATTTCCTGTGCCTGCGCCTCGCGCAGGAAGGATGTGAACTGCTCTTCGCCCGCGCCACCGCCGAATTCGCCGCGCGCTTCTCCGGCACCGGCATGTTTCAGCATTTCGGCCAGGAATTGCGTTTCCAGCTTTTCCGCCATCTCACGCAATTTCATTTCCTTGTTGGCCGCGCTTTGCGTGACGGGCGCGGCGGAGGTCGCATTCAAAGGTGAGATCATGCCGAGTTTCCTAAACTGCGAGTCGTTTTTCCATTTATCGCGGCTCGTCGGTAAAGAATCGGTAACCGGTTTTCGGTCATCTGGATGCGAACTGTGGCAGAAGTCCGGCGTATCGCATGCAAGCTCTTCCTCCTCTTGGCCCCTCGGCCGCCCCGCTCACCTCCGACAGCACCCGTAGCGGTGCATCCTCGCCCGAGTCCGGGACGGAGCCGTTCCAGTCCGTCTTTTCGGGAACCGCCAAGGCCGCCAGCGCAGGCCGTGGACAAGGCGGCGACAAGACGTCGGATCAATCCACCGAGGCCGCGCAGCCCCCCGATGCAGACCCGGAAACGGCTGCGCAGGACACCGGCGCAGCCGATGATACGGCGGCCGCCTCGTCGAAACAGCCCTCCTACATCGCGGCGCCCTACATGCTCTGGCCCGGAACCCAGGGGTATCCGGGCGCGCAAACCGGCTCGGTCCCGCCCCGTGTGATTGCCGTCGATGATGCGGCGGCGGGGGAGGGCTCGGCTCTGCCGACCTCTGACGGGGCGGACATCGGCGCGACAGGTGATGCAATTGCGCTTGCCACCGGTGAGATCGCCGCAACCGATCAGGCCGCAATCGTCGATACGGTACGCGGTGGCGCGGCTCAAGGCTCGACTGCGCCCAGCGTTGTCGACCTGCGGACCACCGATATCGGGGCCGTGATGCCCGCGGTTACATCGGGCGGTGCATCTGCCGTCGATGCGATGGCGCCCAAGCTTGGCCTTGCGTCCGTGCCGGCCGAGAATGGGTCAGGAGTCGTGCAAACGGCCCCATTGCAGACCACTGCAGGCGACGCCGCCCTTGGTCAGAGGCCGGGCGTTGTGCCCGCTGGCGGGGTCGGGGCGTCGATGCCGGCGGTCTTGTCTGCCACATCGACAGAGGGCGCGACGGCACAGGCGGCCGGACCGACCGCCCAAGGGGCCGCGCCCCAATCCTTGCCAAGCCAGCCGTTGTCCGCCCAGGCTGCGGCCCCGCAGCCGGCGCCGGCACAGCCATTGGCCGCTCAGGCTGTCGCCCCCCAATCGGCGACGCCCCAAGCCGGTGTTGACCCGCTGCAGGCCGCCCAAACCACCGCGGCCCCGACCGAGACATCCGCCTCGTCGTCCACCCAATCGGCCCCCGCGCAAACCACGCTGCCTCAGGCGCCCGCAGGTGCCGTTGCGGCCGAGACGCGTGTTGCTGGCGAGATGACGGCTCAAGCCGGCAGCGCCTATCGCGAGGCCCGGGCTTCGGTGACGCGGGCGGAAAGGGAGGCCGACATTCCCGAGGATGTGGCCGCGCTGCGCCGCGCGCAGACGGGGACCGTTCGTGCGGACACCGAGACCGCCCAATCCGCCGCGGCACGCCCGGCGGCCTCTGACATCGCCGATGCGCGCATGGCCTTTGAAAACGGTCGCAGTGCGGCCGCCGTGGACACCGCGGTTGGCGATGCCTTGCAGTCGGTGGAGGCAAGCGGCGTCGAACAGCGGTCGACCGAATCCGCGCGGCTCAGCCAGTTGCCGAACCCGCCGCTTGCCGAGGCCCCGCGGCCCGCGATGCGCCAGCTTGCCGAGGCACTGCACCGGACCACCGATGGTTCCGTCGAACTGACGCTCAGCCCAGAGGAACTGGGCCGCGTGCGCCTGACCCTGAACCCCGGGGACAGCGGGATCACCGTCACCATCAACGCGGAACGACCCGAAACGCTCGACCTGATGCGTCGCCACGCCGAGATGCTGAACGACGCAATGCGCGAGCTTGGCTACGGCGAGGTCGTGCTGGATTTCGGGAACACCGGTGAACGGCACACGGCGGACGGTTCGTCCGACAATGGCGGCGAGGGTGATCGTGTTGCGGACATGGTCGCAGAGGCCGGGACACAACGACGAGACTCGGCAACCGGAACGTCGTCCGGTCTCGACCTCAGGCTTTAGAAGGAGCGAAGCAATGGACAGCGTTTCCACCACGACTGCCAGCACGACCACGAGCACAAGCACCACCAGCACGACGCAGAGTTCCGATGATTCCTCGGCGCTCAGCAGCGATTTCCAGACCTTCCTGACGATGCTGACCGTTCAGCTTCAGAATCAGGACCCGCTGAACCCGATGGAATCGCAGGAATTCGCCGTGCAGCTTGCCACCTTCTCCGGGGTCGAGCAGCAGGTGAAGTCCAACGAGCTTCTGGAGAATCTGAACGAAAACCTCGGCGGTGCGGGTCTTGCCCAATACGGCGGCTGGGTCGGCATGGAAGGCCGCGCCGCGGTTGCCGCATATTTCGATGGCTCGCCGATCTCGGTAGTTCCGGAAATCGATTCGGCCGCGGACAGCGCGCAAATGGTCGTGCGCGATGAAAACAACCGCGAAATCAGCCGGTTCGACATCAGCATCGATGGGGAGCCCGTCGTCTGGGACGGCACCAATACCGCGGGCACGACCGCGGATGCCGGCAGCTATACCTTCGTGGTGGAAAGCTATGCCGACGACGCGCATATCTCCGAAGCGCAGGGCGAGGTCTTCGCCGAAATCACCGAGGTGCGGTCAGACTCCGACGGGATCGTCATCGTCTTCTCGGGCGGTGATGAGGCCTCTGCCTCGGACATTTCTGCCCTGCGGCAGCCGGAGGTCTGATCCGGCCACTCAGAGAACCGTTACAAGCCCGACCACGGCAAGGGTCAGCGCAGAGCCAAGCCCCATCCAGATCGCGGGTTTCAGGCGCGACGGCCGCGGTGGTTCGGCCTTGCGCTGCGACTGTTGGATCAGGGCCGCTTCGGCCAGATCCGGCAGGCGCGGCCCGAACCGGGCCAGCACCCGGGCGGTGCGCGTCAGATCCCGCGCCAGGGCCTTGGGCCCGATATTTTCCTTGATGTATTCCTCGACGATGGGCTTGGCGACTTCCCAGATGTTGATCGAGGGGTTGAGCGAGCGCGACACGCCCTCGACCACGACCATGGTCCGCTGCAGCAGGATCAGTTCCGTCCGCGTCGCCATGCCGAAGCGTTCGGTGACCTCGAAGAGATAGGCCAGAAGCTTCGCCATCGAGATATAGGTGGCTTCCATGCCGAAGATCGGTTCGCCCACGGATCGCAGCGCCTGTGCGAATTCGTCGATGTCGCGGTCGGCGGGGACGTAACCGGCCTCGAAATGCACCTCGGCCACCCGGCGATAATCGCGGCGGATGAAGCCATAGAGAATCTCGGCATAGACGCGGCGGGTATATTCGTCGATCCGCCCCATGATGCCGAAATCGAACACCAGCACGTCGCCGTTGGGCGCCACCTTCATGTTGCCCTGGTGCATGTCGGCGTGGAAGAAGCCGTCGCGCAGGGCATGGCGCAGGAACATCGACAAAACCCGTTCGCCGATGGCGCGCCGGTCGTGGCCCGCGGCATCGATGGCCGCATTGTCGCCCAGCGGCACGCCTTCGCACCAGCCCAGCGTCATCACCCGCTTGCCCGACAGCGGCCAGATCACCCGCGGCACGGTAAAGCCTGCGTCGCCTTCGGTATTGGCGGCATATTCCGCCGCGGCCGAGGTTTCGATCCGCAGGTCAAGCTCTCCCGTGACGACGCCGTCGAAATGGGCGATCACGTCGGTCGGCCGCAGCCGGCGGGAGAAGGGGGCCAGGATCTCGATCGTCGAGGCCGCGAAATAGAAGGCGTCGATGTCGCGGCGGAATTCCCGCTCCACATTCGGGCGCAGGACCTTCACGGCGACCTGTTCGCCCGTCGCTGCGATGCGCGCCTTGTGCACCTGCGCGATGGAGGCCGCGGCAATCGGTTCGGAGAATTCCGAGAACACCTCGTCCGCCGGCCGGCCCAGTTCCTGCGCGACCGTGGCCTTCGCGACCTCCACCGGGAAGGGCGGCAGCTTGTCCTGCAGCACGCGCAATTGCACCGCCAGATCGTCGCCCACCACGTCGGGCCGGGTCGACAGGATCTGGCCGAACTTGATGTAGGCCGGGCCAAGCGCGGTGATCGCTCGGGTCGTGGGGGGAAGGTCCGGGTCGCCCTTTTCCCCCAGCCATTTCAGTGGCCAGCCAAGCACGCGGGCCAAGGCCGCGACGCTGGCCGGTGCACCCAGTTGCTGCAGCACGAAGCGGTTGGCGCCCGTGCGCTCCATCGTGGCCAGTGTCTGCACCAGCCGCCAGATATTGTGAGGTCCGCGCAACTCAGATCTTCCAGCCCGAATGCAGTGCTGCGATGCCCATCGACAGGTTGCGGTATTTCACCTGCTCGAACCCCGCGGCCCGGAACATGTCGGCATAGGTTTCCTGTTCGGGGAACTTGCGGATCGATTCAACGAGGTACTGATAGCTGTCCCGGTCGTTGGCCACGACCTGCCCCATGACCGGGATCACGTTGAAGGAATAGCGGTCATAGGCCCACTGCATCATCGGGTTGGGCATCTGGCTGAATTCCAGCGTCATCATGCGCCCGCCGGGTTTCAGCACGCGATAGCCCTCGGTCAGCGAATCCTGAATCCGGGTAACGTTGCGGGTGCCGAAGGCGTTGGTGACCACGTCGAAGCTGTTGTCCTCGAAGGGCAGATCCATCGCATCGCCGACCACCCAGTCAAGGCTTGCGCCCAGTTCCTCGGCATCGGCGCGCTTCTGCCCCTCAATCAGCATCGACTCGGTCATGTCGCAGACGACCGCGGTCGCGCCGGGGGCACGCCTGAGGAAACGGAAGGCGATGTCGCCGGTGCCGCCGGCCACGTCCAGCAGGCGCTGATGCGGGCGCGGGGCCAGCCAGTCCATCATCGCGTCTTTCCAGATGCGATGGATGCCCGCCGACATCAGGTCGTTCATCAGGTCATAGCGGGAGGCGACACGGGTAAAGACACCGTGCACCATGCCGGCCTTCTCCGACTCCGACACGGTCTGAAAGCCGAAATGCGTGGTGGTATCCTGAGTGTCGGTCATGGGTGGCCTTGCCGTTGTACTGTTCGGGCCTTCTTATAAGGCGCTCGTCGGGGACTACAATGCACCCCGCGCCGGAGGAAAGTGCCGATGCCCGAATTGCCCGAGGTCGAGACAGTGCGTCGCGGGCTTGCCCCCGTGATGGAGGGGCGGGTGATCGCGGCCGCGCAGGTCAACCGCCCCGACCTGCGTTGGGCCCTGCCCGAAGGCATGGCAGAGCGTCTGACCGGGGCGCGGGTGCTGCGGCTCGGGCGGCGGTCGAAATATATCCTTGCGGAGCTTTCCACCGAGGAGACGCTGTTGATCCATCTGGGCATGTCGGGGCGGATGCTGATCTCGGGCGATATGCCCGGGGCGTTCCACCATCCCGTCGCCGCCCCGCAGAAGCACGACCATGTCGTTCTGGACATGGACGGGGGGGCACGGATTACCTTTAACGACGCCCGGCGCTTCGGCGCGATGGACCTGATCGATACCGCGCGCCTGGGCGACCACTGGCTGCTGGCAGATCTCGGCCCCGAACCGCTGGGCAATGCTTTTCACGAGGACTATCTTGTCGCGCGGCTCAAGGGACGGATGACGCCGATCAAGGCGGCGCTGCTGGATCAGCGGATCGTGGCGGGCCTGGGCAACATCTATGTCTGCGAGGTGCTGCACCGGGCGGGAATTTCGCCCCGGCGCAAGGCCGGGCGCATCGCCGCGCCGCGGGTCGCCCGATTGGTTCCGGTGATCCGCGCGGTGTTGGAGGAGGCCATCGCGGCCGGTGGGTCAAGTTTGCGTGACTATCGGCATACGGACGGCGAACTTGGCTATTTCCAGCACAGTTTCCGGGTCTACGCGCAGGAAGGCCGACCCTGCCTGACGCCGGGGTGTGGCGGCACGATTGCCCGAATCACGCAGTCGGGGCGATCGAGCTTCTACTGCCCGCAATGCCAAAGATAACTTGAAAGCGGGCGTGAGGCTGCTAAGGACTCGGCCCCGAACGACATGGAGGCCGGAGCAAGATGGCTTACAAGACGCTGATCGTCGAGATCGAGGACCACGTGGCGCTGATCCGCCTGAACCGGCCCGACGCGCTGAACGCCCTGAATGGCGAGTTGATGGCCGAACTGGCCGACGCCGTGACCGAGGCGAACGACAACGACCGGGTGCGTTGCATCGTCCTGACGGGGTCGGAAAAGGCCTTTGCCGCGGGGGCCGATATCCGCGAGATGAGCGAGAAGAGTTTCGTCGACGTCTTTACCGGCGACCTGTTCACGCGCGAAACCGAACGCTTTCTGGCCTGCCGCAAGCCGATCATCGCGGCGGTGTCGGGCTATGCGCTGGGCGGCGGATGCGAACTGGCGATGATGTGCGACTTCATCATCGCGGCCGACACCGCCAAGTTCGGCCAGCCCGAGATCAACCTGGGCGTCGTGGCCGGGATCGGTGGCACCCAGCGCCTGACCCGCGTCGTGGGCAAGTCGAAAGCGATGGATATGCATCTGACCGGCCGCTTCATGGACGCGGAAGAGGCGGAACGCTCCGGCCTTGTCAGTCGGGTGGTCCCCGCCAAGAAGCTGATGGAAGAGGCGATGGCCGCCGCCGGCAAGATCGCCGAGAAATCCGCCATCACCACCATGGCCGTCAAGGAATGCGTCAACCGCAGCTATGAGACGACCCTGCGCGAGGGCCTGCTGTTCGAGCGGCGGATGTTCCACGCGCTCTTTGCCACCGAAGACCAGACCGAGGGCATGCAGGCCTTCGTCGACAAGCGGGAACCGCAATTCCGCGACAAGTGACGGTTGACGACAAGCCGGTGCAATTTCCGGTTGCCTTTTGGGGCCGTCTCGCCTAAGCGACGGCCCTTACATGCGCGTGAGGCCCGCTTTGGCCGGAATCAGCCGGTAGTCTGCAAAACCCGGCCGGGGCTCGTTGCGCGAGAATTTTGAACGATGAGACCCGGAGAAGGGAACCAGACGAGATGGCAAATTCGCCCCAAGCCAAGAAACGCGCCCGCCAGAACGAGCGCCGCTATGCCGTGAACAAGGCGCGTCGTTCGCGCATCCGGACCTACCTGCGCAAGGTCGAAGAGGCGATCGCCTCTGGCGACAAGGACGCCGCGGCAACCGCCCTGCGCGAGGCGCAGCCGGAACTGATGCGCGGCGTGACCAAGGGCGTCGTTCACAAGAACACCGCCGCGCGGAAGATGTCGCGCCTGTCCGCCCGCGTGAAGGCGCTGGGCAGCTAAGGCCATATCTCCGATTCGAATGCAGAGGGCATGGCCGCGCAGCCGTGCCCTCTTTTTTGTGAAAAATCGACCTCGTGTCGCCATCGCAACGCCATCCGGATTCGTTTTCGCTCCAGTCCTAGTCAAGGTCATAGTTCTGTTGCGCGGTGCTGGCTGCGGGTTCTAACTTAGTCCCTACGAGTCACATCGGCTTTGGGGGGACATGACGTGATGCAGCCTCCGCAGGTGCTGGACTGGCCGACGCTGCCGTCGGAATCCGGCATGAACGGAGAAAAACAGGGCGCGTGAAACTGAGGGGGTTCATCGCGTTTTGATGCATTCGCAGGATGCGCGAATTGTGGTGGTTCGCGAACACTGCGTCTCATGTCCATAATATAAAGCGCCATGGCGGCGTAATGGGATGATCGCCGGGGACGTTGCGTCCATCGGACAATCTTCTTGTTTCCTGTCAATGGCCTGTCCCTCTTTGCCCGGTGGGTAAGAGCCGGTTCGGCTATTGTCCGTGCGGACAGGTCGGGCGCAGCCGGCGAAAAAGAAGAGCGGGACTGAAAGAAAGCGGGCGATAGATGAAAGACGAAACGTGGGGGCGGATCTGTGAAAACCTGGAAAAGGCTATTGGAAAGAACAACTTCGTAACTTGGATCGCACCCCTCGAATTCCGGACGCTTGAGGACGGGGTGGCAGAGTTTTCCGTTCCGACCACCTTTGTCGGCGACTGGGTCAAGCGGCACTATGGCGACAAGATTCTGGAAAACATGACGCAGAATGGCGTGATGGCCGATCGTCTGGTGTTCTCGGTCGCGTCCGGTCGCAATGACGTGGCGGTGCCGGCCAACCGGTCATCGGCCCCCGCCGGGGCCGAGGCGCGCGCCGATGCTGATCTGCCCGGTGCCCCGCTGGATGCGCGGTTCACCTTCGACACCTTCGTCACCGGCAAGCCCAACGCGCTGGCCCATGCCGCGGCCCGCCGGGTCGCCGAAGGCGGCGCTGTCACCTTCAACCCGCTGTTCCTTTACGGCGGTGTGGGGCTTGGCAAGACGCACCTGATGCACGCCATCGCGTGGGAGCTTCTGGAACGGTCGCCGGAAAAGAAGGTCGTCTATCTCTCGGCGGAGCAGTTCATGTACCGCTTCGTGCAGGCGCTGCGCGAACGCGACATGATGGGGTTCAAGTCGCTCTTTCGGTCGGTCGATGTGCTGATGGTCGATGACGTGCAGTTCATCGCCGGCAAGGACAGCACGCAGGAGGAGTTCTTCCACACCTTCAACGCGCTGGTGGACCAGAACAAGCAGATCGTGATTTCCGCCGACCGCGCGCCGGGGGAGATCAAGGACATGGAAGACCGCATCCGCAGCCGCCTGCAATGCGGTCTTGTCGTCGATCTGCATCCCACGGACTATGAATTGCGGCTGGGCATCCTTCAGCAGAAGGTGGACATGTACCGCACGCAGTATCCCGGCCTTGCCATCGCCGATGGCGTTCTGGAATTCCTCGCCCACCGGATTTCCACGAATGTCCGTGTACTCGAAGGGGCGCTGACCCGGCTTTTCGCTTTCGCCTCTCTGGTGGGTAAGGAAATCACGCTGGATCTGGCACAGGATTGTCTGGCCGACATCCTGCGCACGACCGACCGCAAGGTGACGGTCGAGGAAATCCAGCGCAAGGTGAGCGAGCACTACAACATGCGCCTTGCCGACATGATCGGGCCCAAGCGGCACCGCACCATCGCGCGGCCGCGGCAGATCGCGATGTATCTGTCCAAGCACCTGACCTCGCGCAGTCTGCCCGAGATCGGGCGCCGGTTCGGAGGGCGCGACCACACCACCGTGATGCATGCTGTCAAGCGCATCGACGAGCTGCGGTTGAGCGATCCGCAGATCGACGAGGATCTGGAACTGTTGCGCAGGATGCTCGACGCCTGACGGTCTGACGTGTACGCCCTTGACGCCCTTGGAAAAGTCCCGGACATTCCAGAAAAACCTTGAGGCCGGAGGCGAAACCGTTACGGTTCGCCTCCCGGCTGCATGAGGAGCGAGGGCATGAAGATCAGCATCGAACGCGGCGCGCTTTTGAAGGCGGTCGGTCAGGCGCAATCGGTGGTGGAACGTCGCAACACCATCCCGATCCTTGCCAATGTGCTGATCGAGGCGGAGGGCGCCAGCGTCAGCTTCCGCGCGACGGACCTGGATATAGAGGTCGTCGACAAGGTGCAGGCCATGGTGGAGCGGGCCGGGGCAACGACGGTGCCCGCCGTGACCTTGCACGAGATCGTGCGCAAATTGCCCGACGGGGCCTTGGTGGAACTCTCTGACGATGGCGCGTCCGGGCGGTTGGAGGTGCGGGCCGGACGGTCCCATTTCACGCTGGCGACCCTGCCGAAGGAAGACTTCCCGGTGATGGCGTCCTCGGAATACACCTCCAACTTCTCCGCCGAGGCGCCGGTGCTGCGGCGGCTGTTCGACAAGTCGAAATTCGCCATCTCGACCGAGGAAACGCGCTACTACCTCAACGGCGTCTACATGCATGTGGCCGATGGCGAGGACGGCCGGGTTCTGCGCTGCGTCGCGACCGACGGGCACCGGCTGGCGCGGATCGACGCTGCGCTGCCGGCGGGGGCCGAGACCATGCCGGGCGTGATCGTGCCGCGCAAGACCGTGGGCGAGTTGCGCAAGCTGCTGGAAGACGACGACACCCAGATCGCGGTATCGGTCAGCGAAACCAAGGTGCGGTTTGCCACGCCCGAGATCACGCTGACCTCCAAGGTCATTGACGGCACCTTCCCCGACTATTCCCGGGTCATTCCGGCGGGCAACACCCGGCGTCTGGAAGTCGATGCCGCGGAATTCGCCCGCGCCGTCGACCGCGTGGCCACCGTCAGTTCCGAACGCTCCCGCGCGGTCAAGCTGGCGCTGGACGAGGACCGGATGGTGCTGTCGGTCAACGCACCCGACAGCGGTGCCGCGGAAGAAGAACTGGCCGTCGCCTATGGCGACGAGAAGCTGGAGATCGGCTTCAACGCCAAGTACCTGCTGGAAATCGCCAGCCAGGTGGATCGTGAAAACGCGGTCTTCCTGTTCAATTCCGCGGGCGATCCGACCCTGATGCGCGAAGGCAACGACGAGTCGGCCGTCTATGTCGTGATGCCGATGCGCGTGTGACGGCGACGTCGCGGGGGAACCCGGCTTTGCCGGGTGGCTTCGCCGAGGGTATTTTCGCCAAGAAGAAGGCCGCGGCATGCCCCGGCTGGCGCTGACCGAGATCACCCTTTCCCAGTTCCGGTCCCATGCCCGGGCGCATCTGTCGATGGACGAGCGCCCCGTTGCGATCTTCGGTCCGAACGGGGCGGGCAAGACCAATCTTCTGGAAGCCGTGTCCCTGGTGTCGCCGGGCCGGGGCCTTCGCCGGTCCGCCGCGCCGGACATGGCCCGCGCCCCCGGAGCACTGGGCTGGAAGGTCCGCGCGGTGCTGCGGTCCTTGCGTGATGTGCACGAGGTGGAGACTTGGGCCGAACCCGGCGGACCGCGGCAGGTGCGGATCGACGGCAAGCCCGCCCCGCAGGTCGCGCTGGGCCGGATTGCGCGGGTTCTGTGGATGGTGCCGGCGATGGATCGGTTGTGGACCGAAGGGGCCGAGGGGCGGCGTCGGTTCCTGGATCGCGTGACGCTGAGCTTTGAGCCGGGCCATGCCGACGCGGTGCTGACCTATGACAAGGCCATGCGGGAACGGAACCGCCTGCTGAAGGACGACGTCCGGGATGCGCATTGGTACGCGGCGCTGGAGGGCCGGATGGCCGAGGCCGGGGCAACCATCGGCGCCAACCGGCGGGCGGCGCTGTCTCGCCTTGACGTGGCACAGCAGGGGGCGGAGACGGCCTTTCCGCGGGCGGCGCTGGCCCTGTCGGGCCCGGACGGGGCCGACCCGGGCACGGCGGAGGATTTGGCGGCGGCTCTGGCGGCGGGGCGGGGCCGGGACATGGCCGCCGGCCGTACCCTGACCGGGCCGCACCGGGCCGATCTGGAGGCCGTGTTCGAGGCCAAGGACATGCCGGCGCATCTGTGTTCCACCGGCGAGCAGAAGGCGCTGTTGATCGCGGTGGTCCTTGCCAATGCCCGGGCGCTGAGCGGAGCGTTCGGCGCGCCGCCGCTTCTGCTGCTGGACGAGGTTGCCGCGCATCTCGATGCCGGGCGTCGGGCCGCGCTGTTCGATGAGGTATGCGCCCTTGGCGCGCAGGCGTGGATGACCGGAACGGGGGCGGAGCTGTTCAAGGCGCTGGGCCCCCGGGCGCAGTATCTTGAAGTGGCCGAGGCCGGGGGCGCAAGCACGGTTTCCGAAGGGGCGATACCATGACGATCACGCCGGGCGATCTTGCGCTTTATGCGGGCGCGCTTTTCATCCTGTTTCTGACGCCCGGCCCGGTCTGGGTGGCGTTGACCGCGCGCGCCCTTTCGGGCGGGTTCAATGCGGCATGGCCGCTGGCCCTGGGCGTGGTGATCGGCGACGCGCTTTGGCCGCTGCTGGCGATTCTGGGCGTCGCGTGGATCGTATCGGTCTTCGACGGGTTTCTTGTGGTGCTGCGCACCGTGGCGAGCCTTGTCTTTCTGGGCATGGGCGTTCTGCTGTTGCGTCACCCGGGTGCCAGCATCGCCGAGGACAGCCGCCTGACGCGCCCGGGCATGTGGGCGGGATTCCTGGCGGGGCTTGCGGTGATCCTGGGCAATCCCAAGGCGATCCTGTTTTACATGGGGGTGTTGCCGGGGTTCTTCGATCTGGCCGCGATCCGGCCACCGGACATTGCCGCGATCATGGCCATTTCGATGGCCGTGCCGTTCCTTGGCAACCTGATTTTCGCCCTGTTCGTCGACCGGGCGCGGCGCATCCTGACCTCGCCTGCGGCGCTGAGACGGACAAACCGCATCGCGGGGATGCTGCTGATCGGGGTGGGGCTGATTATCCCCTTTGCCTGACACCAAATCTTGTGGGGGCGCGTGACAACCCCACCACAAACCGTTATAAAACCGCCATAAAGCAAAGGATCGCTCGCATGGCGGAAAACGCAGCCCGGACCGACGACTACGGCGCAGATTCCATCAAGGTTCTCAAGGGGTTGGAGGCGGTGCGCAAGCGCCCCGGCATGTATATCGGGGACACCGACGACGGCTCGGGCCTGCACCACATGGTGTACGAGGTCGTAGATAACGGCATCGACGAGGCGCTGGCCGGCCATGCGGATGCCGTGACCGTCACGATCCACCCCGATTCCAGCGTGTCGGTCAGCGACAACGGCCGCGGCATTCCTGTGGGCATCCACGAGGAGGAGGGCGTCAGCGCGGCCGAGGTCATCATGACCCAGCTGCATGCGGGCGGGAAATTCGACCAGAACTCCTACAAGGTGTCGGGCGGTCTGCATGGCGTGGGCGTCAGCGTTGTGAACGCGCTTTCGGATTGGCTGGAGTTGCGCATCTGGCGCGACGGCAAGGAGCATTTCGCCCGCTTCGAGCATGGGGAAACGTCGGAGCATCTGGCGGTCGTGGGGGACGCCGGCGACCGAACCGGTACCGAGGTGCGGTTCCTCGCCTCCCTCGCGACGTTTTCCAACCTCGATTACAGTTTCAAGACGCTGGAAAACCGGCTCCGCGAACTGGCCTTCCTGAATTCCGGCGTGCAGATTTCGCTGCAGGACCTGCGGGGGGCAGAGCCCCAGAAGGTCGAGATGCATTACGAGGGCGGGGTGCGGGAATTCGTGCGATACCTCGACCGGCACAAGACCGCCCTTATGCCCGATCCGATTTTCATGGAGGGGGAGCGCGACGGCATCGGCGTCGAGGTCGCGATGTGGTGGAACGACAGCTATCATGAAACCGTCCTGCCCTTCACCAACAACATCCCGCAGCGGGACGGCGGCACCCATCTGGCGGGTTTTCGTGGTGCGCTGACCCGCACGATCAACGGCTACGCGACTTCCAGCGGGTTGGCGAAGCGGGAGAAGGTCAGCTTTAGCGGCGACGATGCGCGCGAGGGGCTGACCTGTGTGTTGTCGGTCAAGGTGCCCGATCCGAAGTTCAGCAGCCAGACCAAGGACAAGCTGGTCAGTTCCGAGGTGCGGCCCGCCGTCGAAAGCCTCGTGAACGAGAAACTCGCCGAGTGGTTCGAGGAACATCCCCAAGAGGCGCGCCAGATCGTCGGCAAGATTGTCGAGGCGGCGCTGGCACGCGAAGCGGCGCGCAAGGCCCGCGAACTGACCCGGCGGAAAACGGCGATGGACGTGGCCAGCCTGCCCGGCAAGCTGGCCGATTGTCAGGAAAAGGACCCCGGCCATTCGGAACTGTTCCTGGTGGAGGGCGACAGCGCCGGCGGTTCGGCCAAGCAGGGGCGGGCCCGGGCCAATCAGGCGGTGCTGCCGCTTCGGGGCAAGATCCTGAACGTGGAACGGGCCCGCTTTGACCGGATGCTCAGCAGTCAGGAGATCGGGACGCTGATCACGGCGCTTGGCACCGGGATCGGGCGGGATGAATTCGACATTTCGAAGCTGCGCTATCACAAGATCATCATCATGACCGATGCGGATGTGGACGGCGCCCATATCCGCACGCTGCTGTTGACGTTCTTCTTCCGGCAGATGCCCGAGATCATCGAAGGGGGGTTCCTCTACA
Organism: Rhodovulum sp. P5; assembly: GCF_002079305.1. Lineage (NCBI taxonomy): Bacteria > Pseudomonadati > Pseudomonadota > Alphaproteobacteria > Rhodobacterales > Paracoccaceae > Rhodovulum > Rhodovulum sp. P5. Next base: position 2,121,677 of record NZ_CP015039.1, on the reverse strand, counting down.
TCGCGCAGCCGCCGCTTTACAAGGTCAGCCGCGGCAAGTCCGAGGTCTACCTGAAGGACCAGGGCGCGCTTGAGGACTACCTGATCGAGATGGGGATCGAGGGCGCCGTTCTGCGCCTTGGCTCGGGCGAGGAGATCGTGGGCGCCGACCTTGCCCGCGTGGTGGAAGAGGCGCGGCATGTGCGCCGCATCCTTCAGGCCTTCCCGACCCACTACCCGTCCCACATCCTTGAACAGGCCGCGATTGCGGGGGCCTTCTTGCCCGGGCAGGTCGATGCCGATCTGCAGGGCACGGCCGACCGGGTGGCCGCCCGGCTGGACCTGATTGCCGCGGAATACGAACGGGGCTGGCAGGGCCGCCCGACGCAGGACAAGGGGATGCGGTTTACCCGTATCCTGCGCGGCGTCGAAGAGGTGCGCGTGCTGGACGGCCCCGTCCTGCGCTCGCCCGAGGCCGGACGGCTTGGCAGCCTGACCGACAAGTTGCGCGATGTGTATGGCACGCCCGCCACGCTGCTGCGCAAGGATCGGGACCAGACGATCAATGCGCCCTCGGAACTACTGGCGGCGATCCTTGGCGAGGGCGAGAAGGGCCTCAGCCTGCAGCGCTACAAGGGTTTGGGTGAAATGAACCCCGACCAGCTATGGGAAACCACCCTCGACCCCGAGGCGCGGACCTTGCTGCAGGTACGCGTGGCCGATGTGGCCGAGGCCGACGACATCTTCACCAAGCTGATGGGCGATGTGGTCGAACCCCGGCGCGAATTCATCCAGCAGAATGCCCTCAGCGTGGCGAACCTGGACTTCTAGGCCCTTGCCTCAGGCCAGTGCGGCCAGACGGGGCATTTGTGCCGGTGCCGGTCCGCTGGCGTCGGCCGCCACGTTCGGCGAGGTCTCGACCATGATCGCGGCTGTCTTCGGCCGACGAATGAAGATGATCGCGGGGTTCTGAACCTTCTGCGCCACAACAGTGGCCGCGAGGTCAGACAGGGGGCAGCGCGTCACCGTCTCCCCGGTGGTGGAGGCGGACGCGACGAGTTCGACCTCGCTGTCCGGGGACACGCCGGCGGACAGCAGGTTGGCCTGCACCGCGGGGGCCTTGCTGACCGCCATGTAAAGCGCCAGCGTCGTGCCGGGAAGCAGCAGGCTGGCCCAGTCCGGGTCGGCATCGCCGGGGCGGCAGGTGCCGGTCGCGAAGACCACCCGGTCGGTCGCGCCCCTTTCGGTCAGCGCGCGCCCCGTGGCGGCCGCGGCGGCAGAGGCGGCCGTCACGCCGGGCACGACCTCCACGGCGATGCCGTTCTGCCGCGCGGCGTCCAACTCCTCGGTCGCGCGGCCGAAGATGCCCGGATCGCCGCTTTTCAGCCGCACCACCCGCTGCCCGCGTTTCGCGGCGGCCACGATCACCGCGTCGATCTTTTCCTGTGGCCAGGCATGGGCACCGACGGCCTTGCCCACATAGACACGCTCTGCATCGCGGCGGGCAAGTTCCAGCACCTCCGGATCGACCAGCCGGTCATAGAAGATCACGTCGGCCTCTTGCAGGCGTTGAACCGCACGCAGGGTCAGCAGGTCGCGCGCACCGGGGCCCGCGCCGACGAGACTGATCAGCCCGGTTTCGCACGCGTCGGGGGCGCGGCCTTCCTCCATCGCCGCCTTCAGGGCGCGGGCTGCGTCGCGTTCGGCGCCAGAGGCATGCAGGGTACGCGGCGCACCGTCGAACACCCAGCGCCAGAACGCCCGGCGCCGGTCGGCCGGCACGCGGGCGGCCACCGCCTCGCGCATCCGCCCCGCCATGGCGGCCAGATCGCCAAGGCGCGGCTCCAGCATCTGCTCGACCCGGGTCTTGATCTGGCGGGCCAGAACCGGGGCGGTTCCCTCGGTTCCGATGGCCACGACCACCGGGTCGCGGTCGACGATGGAGGGGGTCACCGCATCGCACAAGGCGGGCTGGTCCACCACGTTCACCAGTGCGCCGGCCTCTTTCGCCAAGGCGTGCAAGGCCCGGTCGACCCCCGGACAGCCCGTCGCGATGAAGACCAGCGCCGCATCGCCAAAGCACGCAGGGCAGATCGCACCGGCGTGGTGCCGTGCGCGGCCCGCGGCAACCAGCGCGGCCAGTTCGGGGTCAAGTTCTGGCGCCACAAGGGTCAGATCGGCCTCGGTCTTCAGGATCAGGCGCGCCTTTTGCGCCGCCTGCTCTCCGCCGCCGGCAATCACTACTTCGCGGCCTGAAAGGGTCAGGAACATCGGGAAGGTCTTCATGGTTCAGTCTCCTTTCAGGCGGCCTTGGCATCGTGACGGTCGGCCCAAAGCGTGCGGGCAAGGGGCAGGCAATCGGTCCGTCCGGCGGTGTCCAGCGCCAGCGCAGCCGTGCCGATCACAACGGACTCGGCGAAGGGATCGGATAGCTCGCCCCGCCACAGGCGCGCAAGGTCTGCCGGGTCGTTCAGGGTGTCGGCAAGGCGGCGCGTGTCCTCCAGCAGGGCGGGGGACCCGGCCTGCCACGGTTGGCCGTCGCGCAGGCCGAACAGCGCGATGTCCTTTGACGGATGGCGTTCGAACTCTCCCCCGCCGCCCTTCAGAACGGTGAGGTTGCGCGTGCCCAGCAGGGCGCCGGCATCCGCCTGCAATTCGCGATAGGGCGGGTGAAACACACCCTGAACCGCGGCGCCCGCCCCGGCGGGGTTCAGCACGCGCAGCACCGTGTTGACGGCAGAGCGCAGGCCCAGAACATCGCGCAGGCGCAGAAGGTCGAGCGCCGCTGGCGAATAGGCTTCCAGCGGTAGATAGGCGATACCGCGGGCTGCAATGATCTCCGCGGCCTCGGCCATGTCGCGGGCCTGTCCGATCCCGGCCAGCGGCAGCGCATCGCGCACCGCGGCAACCGGGCTTTGATGAGAGTTCCAGCCATGGATCAGTACCGGCACCCCCGCCATCGCCACCAGCCGCGCCGACAGCAGGAACCACGGCAGCCCCCGCGTTCGCCCGGCGGCAAAGCTCGGCCAATCCATCCCCGGTGCCGCGCCCGGCCAGGCGGGCAGCGTCTCGCGCAGGGCTTGGGCAAAGCCTGCAACCTCTCCGGCGGTCTCTCCGCGATAGCGCATCAGCATGAGCAGAGCCCCCACGGCCTCGGGCGCGGCATGTCCCGACAGGATCAGGCCCATCGCGTCCCGCGCCTCGTCCCGGGTCAGCGACCGGCCGCGGGACGGTCCGCGGCCCATGGCATGGATGAAGGGGGCAAGGCTCATTCCGCGGCCTCCACCCGCGTCGCCCGGGCAAGGAGTGTCGCCAGTTCCGGGCGGCACGATCCGCAACTCGTCCCCGCGCGCAGGGCTGTGCCGATCTCCTCGACCGAGGTCAGGCGCTGGGATTGGATGGCGGCCATGATGGTGTTCACACCCACTTCGAAACAGGCGCACACGGTTGGGCCGGGTTCGGGCCGATTTGCACCCGGACGGCCCGACAGCACATCAAGCGTGCCCTCGGCGCCGATCTGCGCGGCGACATGCGGCCGGGACAGCGCGACCGGGTCCAGCCCGGCATAAAGCATCGCCGCCACACGCCCGTCTTGCATCAGGGCGACCCGGGCCGTGCCGCGGCCCGCGTCGATCACGGATACGGCCTCTGCCTTTGGCAGAGCGAACAGGCGCCGGGCGTAGCCTTCCCAGTCGGACGGGCGGTCGGTGCAGGCCATTTCGACCTGCCATCCGGTTTTCGACCGCGCCCGTGCCCAATAGCTGCTTTCGGGCCGGATGCTGTCCGCGGCGACGGCAAACCCGTACCAGGTGGCAGCCAGTGGGGCGACGTGAACGGCCGCCGCCTTGCTTTCGGGTTGGCCCGAAACCGGGTCGGTCACCGCGGGCACCAGCGCATCGACCCGGCCGAGGGCAGCGGTCTCTCCGGTCCAATGCATGGGCGCGAAGACCTCCCCCCGCCTGACGCGATCTGTGACGACCACGCGCAGCAGCGCGCGACCGGCGGGGCTCGTGACCTCTGCGATCCCGGCCGGCGTCAGGCCCAGTTGGGCGGCATCGGCGGGATGCACTTCCAGATAGGGTTCGGCCATGTGCTGGCTCAGCCGCGGCGATTTCGCCGTGCGGGTCATCGTGTGCCAGTGGTCGCGCACGCGGCCCGTGTTCAGCCGGAACGGATGCTCCGGCGTGGTCTGGGTGGCGGGGGCGCGGTGGTGCAGGGGCAGCATCCGCGCGCGGCCATCGGGGGTGTAGAACCCGCCCCCGGCAAAGAACCGGCCACCTTGTCGAGTGTCGCTCACCGGCCATGTCGTCGGGGCCATGTCGTCATAGGCGCGGTCGCCGAGACCGGCGAGCCCCGAGATATCGAAATCGCGCCCGAACCGCCCGGCAATGCCGGAAAGGGCGGCGTATTCCCGGAAGATCTCGGCCGGACCGCGATAGTCGAAGGCCTGCGCCCAGCCCATCCGCGCGGCCACATCGCACAGGATTTGCCAGTCGGGCCGCGCCGCGCCCGGTGCGGGCAGAAAGCGCCGCTGCCGGCTGATGCAGCGTTCGGAATTGGTGACGGTGCCGTCCTTCTCGCCCCACGCCGCCGCGGGCAGCACGACATCGGCCAGCCGGGCGGTATCGGTGGCGGCGGTGATGTCGCTGACCACGACGAAATCGCACCCGGCGATGGCGTCGCGCACCGCGTCGGCCTCGGGCATGCTGACCGCTGGGTTTGTGTGGATGATCCACAGCGCCTTGATCCGGCCGTCGGCCACGGCGCGGAACATGTCGACGGCCTTCAGCCCGGGGGCCTCGGGCATTGCGGGGGCGTCCCAGAAGGCCCTGACGGCCGCGCGATGTTCGGCATTCTCGATGTCCAGATGGCAGGCCAGCATGTTGGCCAGCCCCCCGACCTCGCGCCCGCCCATCGCGTTCGGTTGCCCGGTGACCGAGAACGGCCCCATGCCGCGCCGCCCGATCCGTCCGGTGGCAAGGTGGCAGTTCAGGATCGCATTGACCTTGTCGGTCCCGGCAGAGGACTGGTTGACCCCCTGGGAGTAGACGGTCACGACCTTCTCGGTCCGGACCCAAAGGTCATAAAAACGGCGCAGGTCGTCGGGCGACAGGCCCGTGGCGGAAAGATCGGCGTCGCTTGCGGCCTCCAGCGCGGCATCGAACCCGTCGACATGGGCCTTCACATAGGCCTCATCCACGGCGCCCTGTTCCACGATCCGGGCCAGAAGCCCGTTGAACAGGGCCACATCCCCCCCCGGCGCGATTGGCAGATGCAGGTCGGCAATATCGCAGGTTGCCGTCCGGCGCGGGTCGATATTGACAACGCGCATCCCGGGGCGGGCCTTCTTGGCCGCGACGATCCGCTGGTAGAGCACCGGGTGGCACCAGGCGAGGTTCGACCCAACCAGCACCACCAGATCGGCCTCTTCCAGATCGGTATATTGCCCCGGAACCGTGTCGGTGCCAAAGGCGCGCTTGTGCCCGGCGACCGAGGACGCCATGCACAGCCGGGAATTGGTGTCGATATTGGCCGAGCCGATGAAGCCCTTCATCAACTTGTTCGCGACATAGTAATCCTCGGTCAGCAACTGGCCAGAGACGTAAAAGGCCGCGCTGTCGGGCCCATGTGCGTCGATCGCCGCCCGGAACCGGCTGGCGACAAGGTCCAGCGCGTTGTCCCAGCCCGCCGGATGTCCACCGATCAGTGGGGTCAGCAACCGGTCGGACAGATCCAGCGTTTCGCCCAGCGCGGTGCCCTTCGAACATAGCCGCCCAAGGTTTGCAGGATGGGTCGGGTCGCCCTTGAAGGACCAGCCCCCGGCCGTGTCGGGCGCGGCGATCACGCCGCAGCCCACGCCGCAATAGGGGCAGGTCGTGCAGGTGGCCATCACGCGGCACTCCGCGCCATCAGGCGGGCAGCATCCAGAAGGATGCGGCCGTCTTCGACCTTTGCGGCAAAGGTTTCGATCTGCCCTTCGTCCGCGCCCTGCGCCTGCCCCGTTTCCAGCGAGAATACCCAGTTGTGCAGCGGGCAGGTCACCTTGCGGCCATGCACGATCCCGTCGGAGAGCGGCCCGCCCTTGTGCGGGCAGCGGTCCGATGTGGCGAAGACCTCCGCCTCTGCCGTGCGGAAAACGGCGACACAGCCATGGCGGGTTTTCACAACGCGCGCGCCGCGCAGGGGGATGTCGTCGATGGCGCCGATATCGATCCAGTTCATTCCGCGGCCTCCAGCGTCAGGTCGGCCATCGGCTGGAAGCGCACGGCCGTATCGGGTTTGGCATGTTCGGCCCACGGATCCTTGCGGTAGACCGATTGCGAGATCTCGAAGCGTTCGACCAGCGCCGCGCGGGTGTCGAGGTCGTCCACCACCTGCGCCTTGACCCAGTCGAGCCCCACCTTGGCGACCCATTTGTAGGGTCGATCCAGGTATTTGGCGTTTTCCCGGTAAAGCTGGATGAAGGCGACGGTCAGCGCGATGGCCTCTTCCTCCCTCTCTGCCTTGGCGAGGAATTCGGTCTCCTTGACGTCCATCCCCGCAGCCCCCGCCACGCCGACCTCGTATCCGCTGTCGACGCAGACGATGCCCACATCCTTGCAGGTCGCTTCGGCGCAGTTGCGTGGGCAGCCCGACACGGCCAGCTTGACCTTGTGCGGCGTCCACGACCCCCACAGCGTCTTTTCCAGCTTGATGCCCAGCCCGGTGGAATCCTGCGTGCCGAACCGGCAATGGTCGGTGCCGACGCAGGTCTTCACCGTGCGCAGCCCCTTGGAATAGGCGTGGCCCGACACCATCCCCGCCCGGTTCAGATCGTACCAGATCGCGGGCAGGTCCTCTTTCTTCACGCCGAGAAGGTCGATCCGCTGGCCACCCGTCACCTTGACCGTGGGCACCTGATACTTGTCGGCGGCATCGGCAATCGCGCGCAACTCGTCGGGGGTGGTGATCCCGCCCCACATCCGCGGCATGACCGAGAAGGTGCCGTCCTTCTGGATGTTGGCGTGGTTGCGCTCGTTGACGAAGCGGCTTTGCGGATCGTCGGCATAGTCCAGCGGCCAGTCGGCCAGCAGGTAGTAGTTCACCGCCGGGCGGCAGACATGGCAGCCGTTGGGTGTCTTCCAGCCCAGTTCCTGCCAGACGGCGGGTTGGGATTTCAGTTCTTGCGCCTTGATCAGCCGGCGGACGTCCTCATGCGTCAGGTCGGTGCAGCCGCAGACTGGCTGCGCGGCGGGCGCCTGATAGGCATCGCCCAGCGTCACCGCCAGCACCTGTTCCACCAGCCCCGTGCAGGTTCCGCAGGACCCGCTGGCCTTGGTCACGACCCGGACGGCGCCCAGGTCGGTCGCGCCCCCGGCGATGGCGTCGACGATCTGCCCCTTGCAGATGCCGTTACAGCCGCAGATCTCCGCCTCAGGCGGTAAGGCTGCAACGGCCGCCATAGGGTCCACGGCCGCGCCCCCCTGATAGGCCGGGCCAAAGATCAGCGTGTCCCGCATCTCTCCGATATCCTCGCCCGACTGGATCAGGTTGAAGAACCAGCCGGAGTCCCCGGTGTCGCCATACATCACCGCGCCGATCAGGCGGTCGCCCTCGATCACCAGCCGCTTGTAGACGCCCCGGGCGGGGTCGCGGAACACGATGTCCTCTCGCCCCTCGCCATCGGCGAAATCACCCGCGCTGAACAGGTCGCAGCCGGTGACCTTCAGCTTGGTGGACACCTCCCGCTGCACATAGGCCGCGTCGTCGCCCAAAAGCGTCTTGGCCACCACCTTCGCCTGATCGTAAAGCGGCGCGACAAGGCCGAAGATGGCGCCGTCATGCTCGACACATTCGCCGACGGCGAGGATATCGGGATCGGAGGTGATCATCTGGTCGTCGACATGGATACCGCGGCCCACGGCCAGGCCGGCCTCTTTCGCCAAGGCGGTGCCGGGCCGGATGCCGACGGCCATCACCAGCAGGTCGCAGGGCAGTTCCGTGCCATCGTCCAGCAACAGCGCGCGCACATGGCCGTCCTGCCCGAGGATTTCCTTGGAGTTCGCCGAGCACAGCACCTTGATCCCGCGATCGGTCAGCGCCTTGCGCAAAAGATACCCGGCGGCCTCGTCGAGTTGGCGTTCCATCAGGTGGCCCATCAGATGCACCACGGTCACGTCGGCCCCGTGGGCGGCCATGCCCGCCGCGGCCTCCAGCCCCAGAAGGCCGCCACCGATCACCACGACGCGGGCGCCGGGTTTCTTGGCAAGCTCCGCCATCGTCTCGGTATCTTCGAGATCGCGATAGGCGATCACGCCGTTCAGGTCGTGGCCCGGCAGCGGGATGATGACCGGGGTGGACCCGGTGGCGATCAGCAGCTTGTCATAGGAGACTTCGCCCTTTTCGCCGGTGACGGTTTTCCGGTCGCGGTCGATCCCCAGCACCTTCTCGCCAAAGCGGCAGGCGATGCCGGAGGTCGCGTACCAGGTTTCGTCATGGGTGACGATCTCGTCAAAGGTCTTCTCGCCCGACAGAACCGGGCTGAGCAGGATGCGGTTATAGGTGCCGCGGGGTTCGGCGTTGAAAAGGGTGATGTCGTAGGCGCCGGGGCTGGCTTCCAGAAGATGTTCCAGCGCCCGGCCGGAGGCCATGCCGGCCCCGATGACGACGAGTTTCTGTCTTTCCATTTCGGTCTTACTCCGCTGCATGGGGATAGGCCGCCGCGGTCATCGTGGCGGACAGCAGGTCATAGGCGGCGCTCCACGCGGCCTTGGTCTCGGGGGCGAATTCATGGTCCAGCCCGGCGGACAGGGTGTAGATCAGGGCGGTGCCGACCGGGGCGTAGTCCTCTCGTTTCACGCCATAGCCGACATGGCGCACGGCCAGCGCCTCTGCCACCGGCACGATCTCGTCCAGCCGGTCGAGCCCGTCGACAACCGCGGCCAGCGTGGCGATCAGCTTGCGGCCCTGTTCGTCCATGTCACCGTGGAAGAGACCGCGTGTCTGGGGGGCAATCTCGAACAGCCGCCCATAGAAGATGTGTGCCGCGTCCTCACTCATCGGGATGACCTTGGCAAAGCTTTCGCGGACCAGTGAAATCTGTTGAGGTGTCATGGCTTTCACTCCGCGGCGATGGCCCGGGGGGCGGGTTTCCGGGGTTTCGCGCCGTGTTCGTACTCCTCAAGGAAGCCGAGCAGTTCCTCGCGATAGGCATAGTAGTCGGGGTGGTCGAGCAGCGCCTTGCGGGTGCGCGGGCGCGGCAGGTTCACCTCCATGATCTTGCCGATGGTCGCCTGCGGGCCGTTGGTCATCATCACCACGCGGTCGGCCAACAGGATCGCCTCGTCCACGTCATGGGTCACGCAGACGGCGGTGACCTTGGTGCGCGACCAGACCTCCATCAGCACTTCTTGCAGCTCCCACCGGGTGAGGCTGTCGAGCATGCCGAAGGGTTCATCAAGCAGCAGCAGTTTCGGCGAAAGGGCAAAGGCCCGGGCGATGCCGACGCGCTGTTTCATGCCGTTCGACAACTCGCTGGCGGGCTTGTCCATCGCGTCGGCCAGTCCAACCCGTTCAAGGTAGTATTCCACCACGTCCTGCCGTTCCGCCTGGGAGGCCTTCGGATAGACCCGGTCGACGCCCACCGCGACGTTTTCCTTGGCGGAAAGCCACGGGAAGAGCGACGGCGCCTGAAACACCACGGCGCGTTCGGGGTCTGCGCCGGTGACCTCATATCCATCCAGCTTCACGACACCTTTGGAGATATCGTTCAGCCCCGCGGTCATGGTCAGCACCGTGGACTTGCCGCAGCCCGAATGCCCGATCAGAGAGATGAACTCTCCCTTACGGACCTTTAGATCGAAATTCTCGACCACGGTCAGCGGGCCCTTGGGCGTTGGGTAGATCTTGTGGACCTTGGAAAATTCCAGGTACTTCGCCTCCAGCGCCGATTGCGCGGCCTCGGCCACGACCTTCGGCACGGAATGGATCGGCGTGACATTCGGCAGGGTCCGGGTTTCGGCCACCTTGGCGGCGATCCCCACATCCATCAGATAGGTTGTAACGCGTCCGCGAAGCGCCTTGAACGCCGGGTCATGGTTCATGGCCGTCCGGTCGCGCGGGCGCGGCAGGTCGACCTTGAACGCATCACCCAAGGTGCCGTCCGGGTTCAGCGGCACGATCCGGTCGGCAAGCAGGATCGCCTCGTCCACATCATTGGTGATCAGGACCACGGTCTTGCGGTCGGCCTCCCAGATCGCCTCGATCTCGTCCTGCAGGTTGGCTCGCGTCAGCGCATCCAGCGCCGAAAGCGGTTCGTCCATCAACAGAACCTCTGGGTCCATCGCAAGCGCACGCGCCACGGCGACCCGCTGGCGCATGCCCCCCGACAGTTCAGCCGGGCGGCGCTGGGCGGCGTGGCTGAGCCCGACCATGGCGATGTATTTCTCCACCAGCGCCTGGCGCTCCGCCTTGGGCGTGCCCTTGTGCACGGCATCGACCGCCAATGCGATGTTGCCCGCCACGGTCAGCCACGGCATCAGGGAGTAGGACTGGAATACCAGCCCCCGCTCCGGCCCCGGCCCGGTTACCGGCGCGCCCTTGAAACGCACCGTGCCGCGGTCGGGCGTGACCAGCCCCGACATCAGGTTGATCAGCGTCGACTTGCCAGTGCCGGAAAAGCCGAGGATCGCCAGGAACTCGCCCTCGTCGACCGTCAGGGAGATGTCTTTCAAGACCTCCTCTCGCGCCGCACCTTCGCCGAAGCCCTTGGAGACGTTCTGGAACTCAAGAATACCCATGGCGCTCACCGGTTGGCCGAGAAGGTGAACATGGACTGGATCGCGTACATCAGCCGATCCAGCGCGAAGCCGATGAGGCCGATGGTGAAGACCGCGACCATGATCCGGGCAAGGCTGTCGGAAGACCCGTTCTGGAACTCGTCCCAGACGAATTTGCCAAGGCCGGGGTTTTGCGCCAGCATTTCCGCCGCGATCAGCACCATCCAGCCCACGCCCAGCGACAGCCGCAGCCCGGTGAAGATCAGCGGCAGCGCGGAGGGCAGGACCAGCTTGGTGATCTTGGTCCAGGTGCCCATCTTCAGCACCTTGGAGACGTTCACCAGATCCTTGTCGATGGAGGACACGCCAAGCGCGGTGTTGATGATCGTGGGCCAGAGCGAACACAGCGTGACGGTGATCGCCGAGGTCAGGAAGGATTTCGAGAACATGCCGTCATTGGTTACATAGACCGCAGAGACGACCATGGTGACGATGGGCAGCCATGCCAGCGGCGAGACCGGCTTGAAGATCTGGATCAGCGGGTTCAGCGCGGCATTCGCGGTGCGCGACAGGCCCGCCGCGATGCCCAGCGGCACGGCCACGATGGTGCCCAGCATGAAGCCGAAGAACACCGTCTGGATCGAGGTCCAGATCTGCTGATAATAGGTCGGCGCTCCGGTGAAATCGCGCCACTTGACCTTGTCTTCCTTGCCGGCGGCGATCAGCTTTTCATTCCGCGCCTCCTGCCGTTCGTAAAAGGCGGCGGCCTTTTCCTGGGTCCGAACGTGATCGGCGTGCAGCACCTGCACCTGTGCCCAGACCTGTGCCGGCCCCGGAATGGCGCCGAGAGAGGTCTGAACCTTGGGCGCCAGCGTGCCCCAGGCCACAAGGAAGATCAGGATCGCGGCCAGCGGCACGCCCAGCAACTGCCACAACTCGCGCATCTGCGCCTTGGGGTTGTCGCCAGCCGCGGCGCGCAGGATCGGGGTCAGCCAGCCAAGGCCGAGGATCCGGAACCAGCCATCGGCCTTGTTGATCCGGGTAAAGAGGGCGGTGCGGCGGGCCTCTGCCCGGCCCAGCGTATCGGGGTCGATTGCGGTCATCGGAGCGTCCTTTGGAAAATGGGCGCGCGGGGGCCCAGGGAGGAGATCACCCCCGCGCGCGGGCTCAGCCCTGTACCTCGTTGCCGACGACCGTCTGGTCGCCCTTCAGCCCGATCGGCAGGCTGTCGAGATACGCATTGGGCTGGCGGCCGTCATAGCCGATGCCGTCGATCACATCCGCGGCAGGCGTCGCTGCCTTGTAGCCGTCGCTGTCCCAGGGGAAGTCTGCCTCGTTCGCCAGACCTTCGTCCACCAGCATGCGCGCGGCTTCCAGGTAGATTTCCGGCTTGTAGACCGACTTCGCCACCTCGTCATACCAGGAGTCCGGCTTGGCCTCGGCGATCTGGCCCCAGCGGCGCATCTGGGTCAGGTACCAGACCGCATCGGAATAGAAGGGATAGGTCGCGTTATAGCGGAAGAACACGTTGAAGTCGGGCACCTCGCGCTTGTCGCCCTTTTCGTATTCGAAGGTGCCGGTCATCGAGTTGGCGATCACCTCTGCGTCCGCGCCCACATACTCGGACCGGCTGAGGATCTCGACCGCCTCTTCCCGGTTGGCGTTGTCGTTTTCATCCAGCCAGATCGCGGCCCGGATCAGCGCCTTGGTCACAGCGAGCGTCGTCTGCGGGTATTCTTCGGCAAACTCGGCGGTGATGCCGAACACCTTTTCGGGGTTGTTCTTCCAAAGCTCGTAGTCGGTGACGACCGGCACGCCGATGCCCTTGAACACCGCCTGCTGGTTCCACGGCTCACCCACGCAGTAGCCATAGATCGTGCCGGCCTCCATCGTGGCGGGCATCTGCGGCGGCGGCGTCACCGACAGCAGAACCTCGGCGCCGATCTGGCCGCTGACATTGTCGGGGCTGTAATATCCGGGCTCAAGCCCGCCCGCGGCCAGCCAGTAGCGGAGTTCGTAGTTGTGGGTCGAGACCGGGAACACCATGCCCATGTTGAACGGCTTGCCCTCGGCGCGGTAGCTTTCGACCACCGGCTTCAGCGCCGCGGCAGAGATCGGGTGCACCGGCTTGCCGTTTTCGTGGGGGATGTTCTCCTTCATCTGCGCCCAGATCTCGTTCGACACGGTGATGCCGTTGCCGTTCAGATCCATCGAGAAGGGGGTGATGACATGGGCCTCGGTCCCGAAGCCGATGGTCGCGGCCAGCGGCTGACCGGCCAGCATGTGCGCGCCGTCCAGTTCGCCGTCGATCACGCGGTCCAGCAGCACCTTCCAGTTGGCTTGCGGCTCCAGTGTGACGAACAGGCCCTCATCCTCGAAATAGCCCATCTCGTAGGCCACGGCGAGCGGCGCCATGTCCGTCAGCTTGATGAAGCCGAATTTCAGCTCGTCCTTCTCGACATCCAGCATCTCGGCCCAGGCAGGGGCGGTCAGCATCGTCGAAGCGGCCAGAAGGGCAATCGCGCGTTTCATGTGGAGTTCGATCCTCGATCAGGGCCCGTGGGTGCGGGCAGGAAAACAAAAAAGCCGCCGACCAGCCTCGCATTCATGCGAAGGGTCGAGCGGCTTTGCTCAGGAATACCCGCATCATCGTGGGTGAATTTCGTGTGACGAGACATCCTTGCCCCGCCACACATTCACCATGCAAATGCACTCCGCGGGCGTCAATCTGTTCCAGTTCAAAAATGGAAAATGACAGGCTTCCTGTCTTTGCGGCGCAGCATTCTGCCCAATATGGCGTCAGTTTGTCGCGCTTGGGTCGAAAATATGCCCGTCGAAGAAACGATCAGGCTGAAGAATCAGCCGTCCCGTTTCGGAGGCAACCGGCGTCGGCACCTGCACCGAACCTTCGACCTTTTCCGACGCACCGGGCAATTCGGCGCCCAGATCGCCCAGATTCCGGCGGTAGAGATCGGTGCGGAAGACCCCGCGCGCGGTCTGCATGGCCTGCGCCCGGTCAAGCCCGTTCCGCTCTGCCAGCCGGGCGGCGATCCACGCGGCCTGCGACTTCCACGGAAAACTCGCCGCGCCATGATGGAACACAAGGAAATTGGGCACCCGGCGAAGCTCGCCCCGCGGGCTGATCGTGACCCGCCCGGTCAGCGCCCGTTCGATGAGTTCGGCGGGCACGTTGACATATTCCGACCGCGCCAGAATTTCGGACGCGGTCGACAGGTTGTCCGCCTGTCCCAGCCAGCGCCCGGCCCGCCAGACCGCCCGCATCAGGCGGCGCGCAAGGCCGGGTTCGCTCTCTGCCCAGTCATGCCGGACGGCCAGCACCTTTTCCGGGGCAAAGGCCCAGATCGCGGTGCCCGGCAGCAACAGCGACCCCACACAGGTTTCCACCGCGATGGACCCCCAGGGCGCGCCCACGCAGAAGGCATCGATCTCTCCCGCGGCCATCGCATCGGCCATCAGGGGGGGCGGGACGGTTCTGACATCCAGATCCTGCGGGGCCCGGACGCCCAGCCAGTGATACAGCAGTTCCGCATGCATCGAGAACGGGAAGGGCACGCCGATCCGGGGGCGGGTATCACAGGCGGCGATCAGCGCCTGCCCGGCCGCCCGCGCATCCGTGAAATCGAAACCGAAGCCGGCGGCGCGCATGCGGTCCGCCAAGGGCGTCGATACGCCGATCACATTGCCATTGACCGACAGCACCGACAGCACGTCCAGCCGCGTCGCCATGCCCCCAAGACCCAGCGCCATCGCCACGGGGATCGGCGCCAGAAGATGCGCGGCCTCGACCTGACCCATCACCAGCATGTCGCGCAAGGTTGCCCAGCTTGGGGCCGAGCGCAGGGAAAGCCGCAGCCCGACTTCCTCGTCAAAGCCGATTTCGCGCGCCACGATCAGGGGGGCGGCATCGACCAGCGGGATGAACCCGACCTGCAAGTCCACCATGCTCACGACAACAGCCCCGCAGCCGTGACCAGCGCCTGTGCGACATCGACGACCTTGCGCCCCTGGTCCATCGCCGTCTTGCGCAACAGCGCATAGGCCGCGTCTTCGTCCAGCCCCTTGGCCTTCATCAGCATGCCCTTGGCGCGGTCGATGACCTTGCGTTCCTCCAGCGCCCGGCGTGTCGCCTCCAACTCTGCGCGCATCCGCGCGAACATGTGAAAGCGGGCGATGGCGGCATCCATGATCGGCTTGATCCGGTCGGCGCGCAGCCCGTCGACCACATAGGCGGATACGCCCGCCTCGATCGCGGCCTTGGTCAGGCTGTCGTCCGACCGGTCGACGAACATCGCCACCGGTCGGTCCAGCGGGCCCGAGGCCAGCGCCAGTTCTTCCAGGATATCGCGAGAGGGGCTGGTGACGTCCACCAGAACCACGTCCGGGTTCCGCTCTGAAATCTGGCGCGCAAGTCCGGTCATCTCGGAGACGACGAAGACGTCGAAATCGCCGGCTTCCCGCAGGCTGTCCACGATCAGAAGCGCGCGGTCTCGGTCGCTTTCGACCACGACGATGGAAATCATGTCGGGCATTTGGCCTCTCGTCTGTCCCCCCGCATGGCTAGGCGCCGCGGCAAGGCGCAGCAAGCGGCGCGCGTGTGCAGGGGCATCATCGAATCATTCCAGACATGCTGCGCCCGCGAAATGGGCGAATGGTCACAAATCTTGCCAGATGCTGCGCAGGAATGCGGCGAAACAATCAGGATGTGTTCGATTCGACCGAAACTTGCGGCAATCGGTCTCGATTCGCTTGCTTGCGTGCGTGGTGCGGGCCTAATCGAAACATGGCCGGTGGTCACACCTGCCCCAAGCCGCAACGGCGCGGCCCTTTCCGATCTGATACCCTTTCTGGGTGTGCAGCAACGGCGCTGCTTCCTTCGAAACCGCCCCACGGGGCCGGTCCGAGGACGCGGCGTCATGTTTGCCGTGTTCCCTGACCTGCCTCTCCCAAAACGGCGCCGCGACTGCGCCCTTTGATCGGCCTCCGAAACGCAGGCCCGAACAGACAGAGGAACCGAACATGTCCTACATCAATCCACCCGAATTTGCATCGAAGATGGTCGATGCCGGTGAAGCCAAGGTCTTCATGTCGACCAAGGACACGCTGATCCGCGCCTATATGGCCGGTGCCATTCTCGCGCTGGCGGCGGCCTTTGCCGTGACGGTGGCCGTGAACACCGGGCAATTCCTGATCGGCGCGCTGCTGTTCCCGGTCGGGTTCTGCACACTCTACCTGCTGGGCTTCGACCTGCTGACGGGCGTGTTCACGCTGGTGCCGCTTGCCCTGCTCGACAAGCGGCCGGGTGTCACGGTCAAGGGCGTGCTGCGCAACTGGGGCCTTGTCTTCGTCGGCAACTTTGCCGGGGCCTTCACCGTCGCGATCTTCATGGCGATCATCTTCACCACCGGGTTCAGCCATGAACCGAACGCCGTCGGCCAGAAGATCGGCGTGATCGGAGAGGCCCGCACCGTCGGCTATGCCGAGGCCGGGGCGTCGGGCATGCTGACACTCTTTGTCCGGGCGGTGATGTGCAACTGGATGGTGTCCACCGGCGTGGTCGCCGCGATGATGTCGACCAGCGTGTCGGGCAAGGTCATCGCGATGTGGATGCCGATCCTCGTTTTCTTCTACCTCGGCTTCGAACATTCCATCGTGAACATGTTCCTGTTCCCCTCGGGCCTTCTGCTGGGCGGTAACTTCACGATCACCGACTACCTGTTCTGGAACGAGATCCCGACGGTTCTGGGCAACCTCGTGGGCGGTCTGACCTTCGTGGGCGCGATGATCTACTCGACCCACTACAAGACCTCGCCCTCGCGCAAGGCGGCCGTGACCCACAACAGTGACGTGTCCACCATGCCGGCCGAATAATCGGTCCTTCGGGGCCCCGGTGCGCGGGGCCCCGTCTTTTTCAACCGGAGCCGCCCATGCCCAAGGATGCCTGCGACCAGACCGGTCTTGCCGTGTCGATCGGCCAGTATTCCGCGGCCGGGCGGAAGCCGCAGAACCAGGATTTCTTCGGGGCCTGCCTGCCAGAGGGGCCCGAACGGGTGTTCAAGGGCCTGACGCTGGCCGTGGCGGACGGCATCAGTTCCAGCCCCGTCTCGCGCGAGGCGTCCGAGACCGCGATCTCAAGCCTCATGGCCGATTACTACAGCACGCCGGAGACATGGACGGTCAAGACCGCGGCCTCCCGCGTGATCGCGGCGACGAATGCGTGGCTGCATGCGCGGAACGGCACGATCGGCGATGCCAATCGCGGCCATGTCTGCACGCTTTCAGCCCTGATCCTGAAAGGGCGGGAGGCACATCTGTTCCATATCGGCGACAGCCGGATTGCGCGCCTGTCCGGTGACAGCCTTGAGCCCCTGACCGACGACCACAAGGTCCGTATTTCGGACACGGAAACCTATCTTGGTCGTGCCCTTGGGGCGGCCCCGCAGATCGAAATCGACTATCGCTGCGTGCCGCTGTCTGTCGGTGACGTATTCGTTCTGACCACCGACGGCGTGCATGATCATGTGACTGGCCGCGCCGTGGCCCGCGAAATCGCGGCGGCGCCGGACCTGACCGCGGCGGCCCGCGCGCTTGCCGATCTTGCGCTCGATGCGGGCAGCGCCGACAACCTGACCGTTCAGATCCTGCGCATCCATGCGCTGCCCGCCATGCAGGATGGCGATCTCGACGCCGGGCACGCGACCCTGCCCGTGCCGCCCCTGCCGCGGGCCGGCGACTGGATCGACGGGTTCCGGGTTGTGCGCCCCCTGCATGCCTCATCCCGCAGCCATGTGTTTCTGGCGGTCACCGCGGGCGGCACGCGGGTGGCGCTGAAGATCCCGGCGACGGGCATGCAGGAGGACCCGGACTTCCTGCGCCGCTTCGCTCTGGAAGACTGGGTGGCGCGCCGCATCGTCTCGTTCCACGTGCTGCGCTCTGCCCCGTGCGAAAAGCGCTCGGCGCTATATTCGGTGACGGAGTTCGTCGAGGGGCGGACCCTGCGCCAATGGATGACCGACACGCCGCGCCCGACGCTGGATCAGGTGCGCGACATCGTCGACCAGATCGCCTGGGGCCTGCGCGCCTTTCACCGGCGCGAGATGATCCATCAGGATCTGCGGCCCGAAAACGTCATGATCGACGGCGACGGCACCGTGAAGATCATCGATTTCGGCTCTGTCCGGGTGGCGGGGCTGGAAGAGACCGTGCCTGGCCTCGCCGGCGACATGATGGGAACGTACCAGTACACCGCGCCGGAATACCTGTCGGGCGATGCGGTCAGCTGGCGGTCGGACCAGTATGCCCTTGGGGTCATCGCCTATGAACTGTTGACCGGGCGGCTGCCCTATGGGGCCGAGGTCGCCAAGGTCCGCAACCGAAACGATCAGCGGCGCCTGCGCTACCGGCCCGCCCGCGACGACACCCATGGTGTGCCCGACTGGGTCGACGCCGCGCTGGCCCGTGCCGTCCATCCCGATCCGCTGCGCCGCTATGATGCGCTGTCCGAGTTCATGTCCGATCTGCACAGGCCACCGCCCACCTATCGGGCCGCGCGCCATGTGCCGCTGGTCGAACGCCATCCGGTTCGCTTCTGGCAGGGCGTCTCTGCCACCCTTGCCTTAATTGTCGTCGTGTTGCTGGCGCAACTCGGCGGATGACCATCGCAATCAACAGGGAGACACGCGATGAAAGACCTCACCCACACCGATGACCTGACCAAGGAAGACCTCACCGCCATGATCATCTCTGTCAAGAAACGGCAGGGCCTGACTTGGGAAGGGATCGCCGAGGCGATCGGCATGTCGCCGGTCTGGACGCATTCCGCCGCGATGGGCATGAATGCCATGCCGAAAGAAAAGGCCGAGGCGCTGGTGAAACTGCTGGGCCTGCCGGCCGAGGCCGCACCGGTGCTGGAGGAATGCCCGACCAAGGTCTGGGAACAGACCGTGCCGACCGATCCTTGCATCTATCGCCTGTATGAAATCGTCGGCGTCTACGGCCCCACGATCAAGGCGCTGATCCATGAGAAATTCGGCGACGGCATCATGTCGGCCATCGATTTCGACATGCACGTCACCCGCGTGGAACACCCCAAGGGCGACCGGGTGAAGATCGAGATGTCGGGCAAGTACCTCGCCTACAATTCCTGGTAATCGGCCCCGTCTGCACCGGCCAATCTATCGGACCTGTCCGCGGCCGATTTGGCGCCGGGCGGGCAGGACGCCCGCCCCGGCCTTTGCCCCAGAATGTGCGCGCCCGGCTGGTGATCGATCGACTGGGCGGGCGCGGCCTGCAAAAGAGGGTTGAAGACCTGTCCTTTTCGACAGGACAGGTCCCTTAACTAAACCTTGATTTAAACTGTCTCTAGGGTGACACTATTGACGCTACGGCAGCTTGTCGTGGCCTTTCCGACGCGAAACTTTTCTCTCTGGGGGGAATAAGATGTTCAAATTTAAATCTGGTACGTTGAAGAGTGCTGCCCTTTCCATCGCGCTGACCGCCGCCGCGGCCGTCAGTGCCTCTGCTGCTTCCGTGACCGTTGTTGCCGACGTCAACACCGCGGGGAAGGCGGTCAATGACGCGCTGTACCTGAACGTTCTTGATAGCGCGACGAGCGTTCTGTTTTCCCGTAACGAAGAACAGCAGAGCGATACCCGCGCCCTTTTCAACGCCCAAGCCGGCGTTTCGGCCGTTGAAGATGCGTCCACGCTGACCGACGCGCTGCTGGCGGGTGTCGATCTGCTGGTGATTACGCGTTTCTACAACAACGCCATCGACTACACCGCTGCGGAAATCGCAAGCGTGGCGAACTTCGTGTCGGATGGCGGCGACGTTCTGGTCATCCTCGAAGCCACGGCCGGTTCGTCCCTTTACTCTGCCTATAACAGCCTTCTGACGGGCATCGGCAGCGCGATCCAGTACACCACGGGCCGGACCGTCATGCCCTTCACCGACGCCTCGCTGGAAGACACGGATATCTCTGACAGTTCGATGTCGTTTGCCGTTGACGCCTACGCCCATCTGAGCGGGGGAGACGCCGTCGCGATGGATGACACCGGCGCTGTCTTCGTTGCCTATGAAGACATCGAAGATGGGCCGGTCGTGCCGCTGCCGGGCGCGCTGCCGCTGATGGCTGCGGGTGGCCTTGCCCTGGTGGGGCTGAAGCGCCGTCGCACCAAGCGCTAAGCCATGACCGACATGAAGAGGGCGACCGGATCCGTTCCGGTCGCCCTTTGCTTGTCCTCTCGTCGTCGTTTCAGACCTTCTGATCCGTGACCTGACGCAGTGCGGGCAGGCCGATGCCGGTCGAGCCAAAGCCGCCATCCACCGCGATGGTCTGGCCAGAGACATAGCTGGCCCGGTCCGAACACAGGAACACGATGACCTCGGCAATCTCCCGCTCCGACCCGTAGCGGTTCAGCGGGATCGCGTCGTGATAGGCCGCGCGGATCTCGGGCGTATGAACGGCGAGCGCGAGCTTGGTGTTCACCGGGCCCGGCGCCACGCAGTTAGAGCGCACGTTGAACTCCCCCAACTCCGCCGCCTGCTGCTGGGTCAGGTGCATGACTGCGGCCTTGGACGTGCCATAGGCCACCCGCAGGGTGGAGGCCCGAAGGCCGGAGATCGACGCGATATTGACGATGGCGCCGCCCTGCGCGCACAGCGCCGGGGCACAGGCCTGACTGACAAGAAAGACGCCGTCTAGGTTCGTTTCCATCACCCTGCGCCAGCGCTGAAAGTCGGTCTCTCCGATCGGGCCGAAATCGGCGACGCCCGCATTGTTGACCAGCGCGTCGATCCGGCCAAAGGCGGCCGTCACCTCAGCCACCATCGCGTCGACCTGGTCGGGGATCGACACGTCGCAGACGATGGGCAGCGCGCCCTCCAGCCCCTCGGCGGCGGCGGCCAGCGCCTCGGCATCGCGGTCGATCATCGCGACGCGGCGCCCTTCTTCCAGGAACAGATGCGTGGTCGCCAGACCGATGCCGCGGGCCGCGCCCGTCACGAGTGCCGTCTTGTCCATCTATCTCTCCGATTGGCCTGTAAGGATGCCCATGCCGCCATCGACGCGCAGGGTTTCCCCGGTGATGAAACCTGCCGCATCCGATGCAAGGAACAGCGCGGCCTCTGCCACGTCCCACGCGGTGCCCTGCCGGCGCATCGGCACCTGCCCGGCGCGGGTGGCGGCCAGTGTGGCCGGATCGGTGCCGGGGGCGATCATCGCCTGCACATGGGGCGTGTCGATCATGCCCGGCAGGACCGCATTGGCGCGCACGCCGCGGGCGGCATATTCGATGGCAACGGAGGAGGCGAGCCGAACCAGCGCCGCCTTCGACGCCTCGTAGCCGACATACGGGTAGGGGCCATTCATCACCGCGGCCAGCGTGGCGATAT
Source organism: Rhodovulum sp. P5 (assembly GCF_002079305.1). Lineage (NCBI taxonomy): Bacteria > Pseudomonadati > Pseudomonadota > Alphaproteobacteria > Rhodobacterales > Paracoccaceae > Rhodovulum > Rhodovulum sp. P5. The sequence continues at coordinate 2,100,532 of NZ_CP015039.1, read as the reverse complement.
AGACGATGGCGCCGCCGCCGTCCTCCAGCGCGGGCAGCGCGGCCTGCGTGGTCAGGAACGCCCCGTCGAGGTTGACGGCGAACACGCGTTGCCAGTCTTCGAGGCGGGTCTCGGTAATGCCCCCGCGGGTCGAGATGCCGATATTGTAATGCAGGATGTCGAGCCCGCCGAAGGCCGCCACCGCCGCGGCCACGGCACTGGTGGCTGCGCCCGGGTCGGTCATATCGCCCGCAAACACCTCTGCCCGGCCGCCTTCGCCGCGGATGATCCGTGCGGTTTCCTCGGCCGCGGCGCGGTCGCGATCGACACACAGGACCGACGCGCCCTCTCGGGCATACAGCACCGCCGCCGCCTTGCCGTTGCCCCAGCCCGGCCCGACCGATCCCGCGCCCAGCACGATGGCCCGCTTGCCCGCGACCCTCATGGCATCAGCTTTCCGGGCAACCACAGCACGAGGTCGGGCCATGCGATGGCAATCCCCAGAACGACCAGCTGCAGCATCACGAAGGGCGCCACGCCGCGATAGATATCGCGCATCGACAGCATCCGGCCCGCCGCGCCTTTCATGTAGAACAGTGCAAATCCGAAGGGTGGTGTCAGAAAGCTCGTTTGCAGGTTCAGCGAGACGAGGATCGCGAACCAGTAGATCATCTGCGCGGGTTCCACATGCCCGCCAAGGTCGAGAAGCGGCACGATGGGGGCGAAGATCGGCAGCATGATCAGCGTGATCTCGATCCAGTCGAAGAAGAAGCCCATCACGAAGATCATGCCCATCATCGCGAACAGAAGCCCCCAGTCGCCCAGCGGCAGGGACCGGGCGGTGTCGACGATGAAATGCTCCCCCCCGACCTTGCGGAAGATATAGGCAAAGGCCGTCGCGCCAACGAAGATGAAGAACAGCATCGCCAGCTGCCGGATGGAGCCGTTCATCGACGCCTGCAAGGTCGCCATTCCCAGCCGCCCGCGCACCAGCCCCAGCAAAAGCGCCGCCGCCGCGCCCACCCCAGATGCCTCGGTCGGGGTGGCGATGCCGGCGAGGATGGAGCCCAGAACCGCAATGATGAGGATCAGCGGGGCCAGCACGGATTTCAGGGTTTCCAGCCAAAGCCCGCGGGCTTCCTCGGCCGAGAGCGGTGGCGCCTTGGGGGCGAGCGATGGCTGCAGGGCAGAGCGGATGACGATGTAGACGACATAGACCGCCGACAGTGCCAGTCCGGGGATCAGCGCGGCCACGAAAAGCCGCCCCAGTGACACCGACAGCAGATCGCCCATGAAGACCAGCATGACCGATGGCGGGATCAGGATGCCCAGCGTCCCGGCGGAGGCGACGGTGCCCGCCGAAAGCCCCTTGTCATAGCCACGCTCCAGCATGGTCGGCACGGCCAAGAGCGTCAGCATCACGACCGAGGCGCCGATGATCCCCGTCGCCGCGGCCAGGATCGTGCCCATCAGCACGACCGCCAGCGCCAGCCCGCCGGGCACGGCCCGCATCAGCCGCTGCAGGGTGATCAGCAGATCCTCGGCGATGCGGGTGCGTTCCATCACCACGCCCATGAAGATGAACATCGGTGCCGCGACCAGAACCGGGTTCTCGATGGTGCCCGAAAAGATCCGGTTGGGCAGCAGCGTGGCATGCACCGGCCGCATGTCGCCCGTCCAGACCGCCAGCAGCCCGAACACAAGGCTGACCCCCATCAGCATGATCGCCACCGGCGCACCCGAGAAAAGCCCGACGACCAGCGACAGGAACATCGCCCCGGGCAAGGCGGCCGAGATCGCCTCGATCACGTCGGTACCCTCCACGGATCGGAGAGAAGATCAGGCCGGCGCAGGGCAACGACCGCCCGGCACAGGACCGAAAGCCCGCCCATGATCGTCAGAACCGCGCCAATCGGAATCGCGGACTTGATGATCCAGCGGTTCGGCAACCCAACACCGCCCGAGGACCCCTCATGCCGGATGTAGGAGCGCACGACGAAATCCCACGCATACCATGTCAACAGGCCCATGAACGGGATCAGGAACAGGCAGATCACCGCGATTTCCCAGCGCAGGCGCATCCGGTCCGACAGGCGGTCGGCGAACACGTCGATCCGGACATGGGCATTCTCGATATAGGCCCAGCCGAAGCACAACACCGCGATGGCCCCGTGCAGGTGCCATTCAAGCTCTTGCAGCTTGAACGATCCGGTCGCGAAGAAGCGCCGCCCGATGACGTCGTACAGGATGACCAGCATCAGCACGATCAACAGCCAGCCCATGGCCCGGGCAACGATCCGGCAGGGCCATGCGAGGATATCGGAAAGGCGCAGAAGCGTCCGCATGGAAAGCGGGGGCCGGGGCCCCCGTCCCTTACTTCAGGTAACCGATCGCGGCCCAGTCCTTGTACTTCTCGCGGAAGTCCGAGAGCGAGGTCCATGCGCGGGCAAAATCGGGGTCTTTCGCCGTCTGTTCTGCGACGACCTCGTCCCATGCGCCGCGGAAGGCGGCCATCATCTCGTCATTCCACATATGCACCTGCACGCCTTCGGCTTTCAGCGCGGCCAGCGGTTCAAGCTGCTTGGCTTCGCCCTCGGCCGCGGTATAGGCGACATTGGCGGCGCAGGCGGTCTTGATGATCTCCCGATGCGTGTCCGACAGCCCGTCCCACACATCCTGGTTGGCGATGAAGGTGATCAGCGATGTCTGCTGATGCCAGCCGGGGAAGTAGTAGTGATTGGCGTGCTCGTTCATCCCCAGCGCCTTGTCGATCAGCGGGAAGGAGATCTCGGCCGCGTCGATGGTGCCCAGACGCAGGCCCGTCATCGTGTCGGCCACGGGCATCGACTGCGCCTCGACCCCCAGTTTCTGCATGACCGCGGCGCCAAGGCCGAAGATACGCATCTTGACGCCCTTCAGATCCTCGGGGCTGTCGATCTCGTTCGCGAACCAGCCCGACGCCTCTGGCACAAGGATCGCGCAAAGCTCCGTATGGATGTTGTAGGGCTTGGTGATGTCGGCCCAGATTTCCTTGCCGCCGCCGTAATACCACCACGCGGTGTATTCGCGCACATCGGGGCCAAAGGGCACCGCGGTAAAGATCGCCGCCGACGGGATGATCCCTTGCGCAAAGCCCGGCGAATACCAGCCCGCATCGACCGCCCCGGTGGAGATCGCGTCCCACATCTCGTTTCCGCCGACGATGGCGCCGGGTTCGTTGAACTCGATGGTCAGATCGCCATCGGTCAGCTTGGCGACCTGTTCGGTCAGCTTCACGCCCGTGTCGCCCAGAAGCGGCAGCGACGACGGATAGACGCTTTGCATGACAAGGTTTTCGGCATGGGCGCCGGCTGCAACCACGAAACAGGCCGCCGCCGTGGCGAGAGACTTCCGCATCAATTTTCCTCCCGTTGGCGCGCCGTCGTCTTGTCGCGATGGGTGCGCCGGATTTCTGGTCGTTGGTTCGCTCACGTTAGGGACGGCTCGGCGGGCTTGCAAACCCTTTCCACCGCATTCTTGTTCCCGCTGCCGATCTCGCGCACACTCCTCCTCTGAAAGGCCCGGCAGACTGACAACGGGTCGGGATATGACCGTTCAGGGAGGACAAGATGCAACACGCACGGATCGTGGGCTGGGCCCACACGCCCTTTGGCAAGTCCGAGGCCCCGGGGCTGGAGGCGCTGATGGCCGAGGTGGTGCCCGGCGCGCTGACCCATGCCGGGATCGGGGCCGAGGATGTCGATGGCATCTTCGTCGGCGTCTATAACCACGGCTTTTCCAGCCAGGCGTTCGAGGCGTCGCTGGTCGCGATGGGGCTGGACGCGCTGCGCCATGTGCCCGCGGTGCGGATGGAAAACGCCTGCGCCACGGGGTCGGCCGCGATTTATGCCGCGCTTGATAATATCGCCGCGGGCCGGTCGAAGATCGCGCTGGTCGTGGGCGCCGAGAAGATGACCGCCACGCCCCTGGCCGAGGTGTCCGACATCCTGCTGACCGCCTCCTATCGCGAAGAGGAAGGGGGGGAACCGGCGGGCTTTGCCGGGGTCTTCGGCCGCATCGCGCAGGCCTATTTCCAGCAGAATGGCGACCGGTCCGAAGAACTGGCGATGATTGCGTCCAAGAACCACAAGAACGGCGTGCGGAACCCGCTGGCCCAGATGCGCAAGGATCTGAGCGTGGAGTTCTGCAACACGATCAGTGACAAGAACCCGTATGTCGCCCCGCCCCTGCGTCGCACCGATTGTTCGCTGATCTCGGACGGGGCGGTGGCCCTTGTGCTGGCCGATGCCGAAACCGCCGCGGGGATGGAGCGTGCCATCGCCTTCCGCGCCCGCAATCAGGTCAACGACATTCTTGCGCTGTCGCGCCGCGACCCGACCGAATTTGCCGGGCCGCGCAAGGTCTGGGCGAAATCGCTGGAGGAAGCGGGGCTGAGCATCGACGATCTGGATCTGGTGGAGACCCACGACTGCTTTACCATCGCCGAGATGATCGAATACGAGGCGATGGGGCTGGCCGAGCGCGGACAGGGCCACCGGGTGATCCGTGACGGCATCACCCGGCGCGACGGGCGGTTGCCGGTGAACCCCTCGGGCGGGCTGAAGGCGCGGGGGCATCCGGTCGGGGCGACGGGTGTGTCCCAGCATGTCATGGCCGCGATGCAGTTGATGGGTGAAGCCGGCGAGATGCAGATCGAGGGGGCCGGCCTGGCCGGTGTGTTCAACATGGGCGGCGCGGCGGTGGCAAATTACGTCTCGATCCTGGAGCGGGAGAAATGAGCGCCACGGAAAACCGCGACACCGCGCTGCCGTGGTCGACGCTGTCCCACAACCTTGCGCATTTCCTGACCCGCAACCGGGCGCGTCTGGGCGACCGCCCGGCGATCATCTGGGGGGACAAGCGCTGGACTTGGGCGGAGCTTGACGCCCGGGTCTCGGCCCTTGCCGCGGCCTTTCGCGAGGATTTCGGGCTGGGCCACGGTGACCGTGTTCTGCTGCAATCGGCCAACAACAACCAGATGACCGAGGTGATGCTGGCCTGCTGGCGTATCGGCGCGGTCTGGGTGCCCGCCAATTTCCGGCAAAGCCCTGACGAGGTCGCCTATCTGGCGCAAAAGGCCGAGGTGCGCGCGATGGTGTGCGAGGCCGCCTTTCCCGACCACGCCGCCGCCTGCCGGTCTGCCGCGCCCGATCTGGCCCATGTGATAGAGATCGCCGGGGACGCTTTCGGCGCGGACTACGAGGCTCTGGTGGCCCGGCATCTGGGCACCGACGTGCCGAACGCGCCCGTGGATCGGGACGACCCGTGCTGGCTGTTCTTCACCTCCGGCTCGACCGGGCGGCCCAAGGCGGTGGTGCTGACCCATGGGCAGTTGACCTTCACCACGCTGAACCACCTGAATGACCTGATGCCGGGCACGACGCCAGGCGATGCCTCGCTGGTTGTTGCGCCCCTGTCCCACGGGGCCGGCATGCACCAGCTGACCCAGATCGCGGCGGGGGTGGTGTCGATCCTGCCGCCGCCGGGGCGGTTCGACGTGGCCGAGGCGTGGCGGCTGGTCGAGCATTACAAGGTCACCAACATGTTCACCGTGCCGACCATCGTGAAGATGCTGACGGAACACCCGGCGGTGGATGCCCATGACCATTCCTCGCTGCGCTACGTGATCTATGCCGGGGCGCCGATGTACCGGGCTGACCAGAAACACGCGCTAGGCAAGCTCGGCAAGGTTCTGGTGCAGTATTTCGGGCTGGGCGAGGTGACGGGCGCCATCACCGTTCTGCCGCCCCGCGATCACCACATTGAAGACGGCCCCGAGGCGCGGGTGGGCACCTGCGGGTTTGAGCGCACGGGCCTGCATGTGACCATTCAGGATGACAAGGGCGCGATCCTTGGCCCCCATGAAACGGGGGAGATTTGCGTGGCCGGTCCCGCGGTCTGTGCCGGTTACTACAAGGACGACGGAGCGAATGCGAAATCCTTCCGCAATGGCTGGTTCCTGACCGGCGATCTGGGGCACATGGATGCGGAGCGGTACCTCTATATCACCGGGCGGGCGTCGGACATGTATATCTCCGGCGGCTCCAACGTCTATCCGCGCGAGATCGAAGAGGTCCTGCTGACCCATCCCGATGTCTCCGAGGTCGCGATCCTTGGCATCGCGGACGAGAAGTGGGGGGAGGTCGGGCTGGCCGCCGTGGTGCTTGAGGACGGCAGCGCCGCGACGGCAGAGGCACTGGCCGCCCATCTCGACGGGAAGGTCGCGAAATACAAGCTGCCCGCGCGCTACGTGTTTCTCGAAGAGATGCCCAAGACCGGCTACGGCAAGATCACCAAGAAGCTGGTGCGCGAACATCTGGATGCGCTGGGGCTGTTGAGCGGGGAACCTGCATGAGCCACCAGATCCGCCATCCCGGCCCCCGGACCGAACCGCGCCGCCATGTCGTGGAGGGGTACGCGCGTCCCGTGACCCTCTCTCTGCCCCAAGGCGCGGTTCTGATGCAGGCGGTTGCCGCGGCGATGGATGGCACCGGGGCGGACTGTGCCGTGCTGACCATGGACGGGGTGGAAATGGGGCCGTTCCGTTTCGTCATGCCGGATCGCAGCCGCGACGGAAAACACGCCGCATGGTACAGCGAAACCCATAACGGCACCCATGCCCGCATCCGCCACGGCACCGCCATCATCGGACGGCGTGATGGCGCATGGTGGCTGCATTGCCACGCGGTGTGGGAGGGGCCGGAGGGCATCGCCGCCGGGCATCTGCTGCCCGATGAGGTGACGCTGGCCGCCGCCGCCGATCTGCCCGCGATGGTTTTCAGCGGCGGCACCTATGACGTGACCTATGATGAGGAGACCAATTTCTCGTTCTTTCGCCCGCGGGCGACACGGCCGCCCGAAACGGTCAATGCCGCCATCGCCACACTTGCCCCGTTCGAGGATCTGACCGCCGCGGTGGCCGAGATCGCAACTGCACCCGGTTTCGACCATGTCGCCGGGATCGGCAGCCTGATCGGGGCGCAGTTCCTTGATGCGCCGCCCATGGCCTCCCCGATCTCCGAGGTGCTGCTGCTGCCCGGCGCCAGTCCGGGCAAGCCGCTGCCGACCTTCTGCGTTGACCCCGCGGGCGCGCGGTTCGAAGGCCACCTGCCGCCGGGGGCCGCGCCGATTTGCGTGACCTTTGAAATGATGCTCTGGCGATAGGGCATCGGGCATCGCCCGCCGGCGGATGCCCACCGAAAGGGCAGCAAAGGGCCGTCGGCGGACGCTTTCCCTTGGTCGTATTGCCATGGGCGTGGTACGTGCCAAGTTGTGCACTGCGGCGGCCCGGTGGATCGGACCGGCGCATGAAAAGCGATTTCAGGGGCGGCCTGACCTGGGCGCCCGCCAACTCGACGCAATGAGGGGCTCCCATGGTTTCGCGCGTGATACCGGTCGAACCGTTCGATCTGGTGATCTTCGGGGCCACCGGGGATCTGTCCACACGCAAGATCCTGCCCGGTCTCTACCGGCGCGATCTGGCCGGGCAATTGCCGGAGGAGGCCCGCATCGTCGGCGCCGCGCGCTCCCCCTTCGATGACGAGGGCTGGCGGGCGGAGATTCGAAAAGCGCTGGAAGAACACGTGCCAGAGGGAAAGCTTGACCCGCAGGCCATGGAACGTTTTCTCGCCCGCAACAGCTATGTGGCCGTGGATGCCCGCGGTGAGGACGGCTGGGCCGCACTGGCCGCGAAGATGCGCCCCGGTGCGGTACAGGCCTATTACTTCTCGGTCGGGCCGAGCCTGTTCGGCGATCTGGCCGAGCGGCTGAACCTGCATGGCATGAACACCGACAATTGCCGGATCGTCGTGGAAAAGCCCTTCGGCCACGATCTGACCAGTGCGCGCGACCTGAACGCAACGCTGGCCTGCCATTTCGACGAACATCAGATCTATCGCATCGACCACTACCTCGGGAAGGAAACCGTCCAGAACCTGATGGCGGTGCGCTTTGGCAACATGCTGTTCGAGCCGCTGTGGAACGCGCAATACGTGGACCACATCCAGATCACCGTGGCTGAAACGGTGGGCGTCGCGGGGCGTGGCGGCTATTACGACAAGTCCGGCGCGATGCGCGACATGGTGCAGAACCACATGATGCAGCTTCTGTGCCTGATCGCGATGGAGCCGCCCTATGCGTTCGACCCCGACGCCGTGCGCGACGAAAAGCTGAAGGTGATCCGCGCGCTCGACCCGGTGCGCCTGTCCGATATCGTGCGCGGCCAGTACGAGGCCGGGAATGGCCATGCCAGCTACCTCGCCGATGTGGAAAACCCACACAGCCGCACCGAATGCTTCATCGCGATCAAGGCGCATGTGTCCTCGTGGCGGTGGAAGGGCACGCCATTCTACCTGCGCACGGGCAAGCGGCTGCGGGCGCGGACGTCGGAAATCGCGATCATTTTCAAGGATCCGCCCCATTCGCTGTTCGGTGAACAGGAAGGGCAGAAATCCAACGTGCTGGTGATCCGCTTGCAGCCGAACGAAGGCATCAAGCTGAAGGTCACCATCAAGGAGCCGGGCCCGGGCGGCATGCGCCTGATCGAGGTGCCGCTTGACATGTCCTTTGCCGAGGCACTTGGTCCCGGTGCCGAAGACATTCCGGATGCTTATGAAAGACTCATCATGGACGTGATCCGTGGAAACCAGACGCTCTTCATGCGGGGGGACGAGGTCGAGGCCGCCTGGGCCTGGACCGACCCGATCATCGCCGCATGGGAAGCCCGGGAGGACCGGCCGCATCCCTACGACCCCGGAAGTTCCGGGCCGGAGGACGCGTTGATGCTGATGCATCGCGACGGGCGGCGCTGGCGGGAGGTGAAACCGTGAACCTGATCGAATACCCCGACCTTGAAATGCTGATCATGGACCTTGCCAACAAACTGGCGGGCGAGATCAAGAACGCGCTGTTCCACGAGGATCGCATAACCATTGCCTTGCCCGGCGGCACGACGCCCGGCCCGCTTTACGACGATTTGTGCGGCGCCTCTCTCGACTGGGACAGGGTGCGGGTGATCCCGACGGACGAACGCCTGGTGCCGGCCGATCACCCCCGATCGAACGAAGCTCTTCTGAAGGCCCGGCTGCTGACCGGAAAGGCCAGCGATGCGCGGTTCATCAGCCTGCGTCCCGGCGCTGACGGGATGGCCGGGTTGACCGAACGGGTCAAGCGCACGCTGCCCCTGTCGGTCGCGGTGCTGGGCATGGGGGAAGACCTGCACACCGCGTCGCTGTTCCCCGGCGCGCCGGAGCTTGAGGCCGCGCTGGCCTCCGATGCGCCGCCGGTGATGCAGATAACCCCGCCCGAGGAACCCGAGGCGCGGATCACCCTGACGGCCCCGGTGCTGAAGGGCGCGCTCAACACCCATGTGCTGATCACCGGTTGGGCCAAGCGTGCGGCCGTGGAACGGGCGCGCGAGATGGAGGATTCTCGGCTTGCGCCGATCTGCACAGTGTTGAAAGACGCCACCGTGCATTGGACGGAGTAGGATTTTGACCCTTTCGCAGATTTGGGAGCGGCTCGACGACAAGGCGGGCCAGATCGACGCGCGCGCGATACAGGAATTGTTTGAGCAGGACGCAGACCGGGCGACGGCCTTTTCGGTGCGGGCCTGCGATATGCTGTTCGACTATTCCAAGACGAATATCGATGCCGAAACCCGCGATCTGCTGCTGGAGCTTGTCACCGCCGCCGGGCTGGCGGAGCGGCGCGCGGCGATGTTCGCGGGCGAGAAGATCAACGAAACCGAGGGGCGGGCGGTTCTGCACACCGCGCTGCGCAACCTAGACGGCACGGTTCAGGTCAATGAGGACGACATCATGCCCGGCGTGCGCGAGACGCTGGCACGCATGCATGTCTTCGCCGATGCGGTGCGGGGCGGCCAGGTCGAAGGGCAGGGCGGGGCGATCACCGATGTCGTCAATATCGGCATCGGCGGCTCTGATCTTGGGCCGGCGATGGCCGTGCGGGTGCTGGCCCCCTATCACGACGGGCCGCGCTGTCATTTCGTGTCGAATGTCGATGGGGCGGACATCACCGACACGCTGAAGCGGCTTGCCCCCGAAACCACGCTGGTCATCGTCGCCTCCAAGACCTTCACCACGGTCGAGACCATGACCAATGCAGAGACCGCCCGCCGCTGGATGGCCGAAAAGGTGGCCGATCCGGGCGCGCAGTTCGCGGCGCTGTCCTCGGCACTGGACAAGACGGCGGACTTCGGCATCCATCCCGACCGCGTCTTCGGGTTCGAGGACTGGGTTGGCGGGCGCTATTCCATGTGGGGCCCCATCGGGCTGAGCCTGATGATTGCCATCGGCCCCAAACGCTTCGACGAATTCCTTGCCGGCGGGGCCGCGATGGATGCCCATTTCCGTACCGCCGCCCCGAAGGACAACCTGCCGGTGCTGCTGGCGCTGGTGGGCATGTGGCATGCGCAGGTTCTGGGCCACGCCACCCGCGCCGTGTTGCCCTATGACCAGCGGCTGGGGCGCCTGCCCGCCTATCTTCAGCAGCTTGAGATGGAAAGTAACGGCAAGAGCGTCACGATGGACGGCAGCGCGCCGGACCGGCCCACCGGCCCCGTTGTCTGGGGGGAGCCGGGGACGAATGGCCAGCATGCCTTTTTCCAGTTGATCCACCAGGGCACGCAGGTCGTGCCGTGCGAATTCCTTGTGGCCGCGAAGGGGCATGAGCCCGCGCTTGCCCACCATCACCGCCTGCTTCTGGCCAATGCGCTGGCGCAGTCCAAGGCGCTGATGCGCGGCCGCACCCTGGACGAGGCGCGCGCCATCGCCGACGCCCAAGGGTTCGAGGGCGATGAGTTGGAGCGTCAGGCCCGCCACCGGGTGTTCCCCGGTAACCGGCCATCGACCACGCTGATCTATCCGCAACTGACGCCGCATATGCTGGGCCAGATCATCGCGCTTTACGAACATCGCGTCTTTGTGGAGGGCGTGATCCTCGGCATCAATTCCTTCGACCAGTGGGGCGTGGAACTGGGCAAGGAACTGGCCAAGTCGCTGGAGCCGATGCTCGCCGGGGCCGAACCGCCGGCCGATCTGGACGGGTCCACCCGGCAGCTTCTGGCCTATGTGGCGGGCTGTTCGTAGGGCGCTTTTTCCCCGAAACGCTGTCGCGCGACGGCAACGCATTCTGCGCTGTTTCGATCCCCGTGGCGCGACCGCTTCAAGGCCCGCGCCGGGGCGGCTATGTCCTGCGAAGCGCAGGCGGGAATTTGCCCCGCGGCGCGACCTTGTACGTGATCGAACGACGGAAGGGGCAGTCCCATGAAACTGAAAGTCGTCCTTGGCGGGCTGGCACTCGCCGGTCTTGCCGCCTGTGTCGAAACCGTTGAAACCGTGGATCTGAGCACGGCGCCCGGCAACACGGCCGAGGCCAATGCCCAGCAGGCCTGCCTGCGCGGCGTGGCGAACTATACCGGCAATTCCGATGTCCGGGTCAAAAGCTCGTCCTTCTCCGAAGCGGGGACCGAGGTCATCGTGGGGGTCGGGCCGACCGGGCTTTGGCGCTGTATCGCCTATCGCGATGGAAGCACGACGGGGATTACGTCGCTCAACGACGAAGGGGCGCTTTGATCCCACGGGGGCGCCCCTGACACTTGGTGCCTTGCGCCGCGGCCTCGGCGCCTAGACGGGCGTGGAAAACGCCGTCCAGAGCGGCCAATGGTCGGACCCGCGCGCGGTATCGTCGATCCGGCAGGACTTAACGCGCCCGGCCAGGCTGGCCGACACGAAGCAATGGTCGATCCGCCGCCCGGCATCGGGGTGGGTGGCGCCCGCGGCCTCCTCGCCGCCCGCGGCAACCCAGGCATCGACCAGACCGGCGCGGTTGGTCAGGCGCCCGAATTTCGGGGCGCAGGGGCCGATCAGACGGGCATATTCTGCGCTTTCGGGGCCGAAATTCATGTCGCCCATGACGATATGGTCCAAGGGCATGGGCGGTTCGGGTTCCTCGGTCCAGCCTGCCGCCGGGTCGGGATGTCCGCCGCACCATGCGCCGCCCTCCGCGGGCGCGCGGGCGAGGATGTCCTTGATCGCGTCGACCTGCGGCAGTCGCGTTTCGGGGCACAGATGGCTGAGATGGACGGAATAGACGCGCAGCGCGCCCAGGGGCGTGTCAATCACGGCCTCCAGCATCCCCTGCTGGATCGAATGGTGCTGCCGGTCGCCCCATTTCGGCAACAGGTGATTGCGCGAGGACAGGATCGGCCAGCGGCTGAGGATCATCGTCCCGAACTGCTTGCGCCGATGCACGATGCGGCCGCCGTCGCGATAATCGGCGCTGATGTCCAGATTTGCGCCGAAGACCCAGTGATGGTCGGGCAGGTGATCGGCCAGAACCGTAGGGCTGTCCACCATGCCGGAGCGTGCCCAGTAGCGGTCGACCTCCTGCAGGGCGATGATGTCCGCCGAGGCGACCTCTGCGGCGATGCGGGGCAGGTCATAGCGGCCGTCGGCGCCAAGCCCGTACTGGATGTTGTAGCTTACGCAGTGCATTGCAGTTCTGACCTCATTTCGATGGCAAGATCGATATGGTCGATGTTCAGATAGTGGGCCTCTGCATTCAGCGCGGCGGCGAAGGCTTCGGGGTCAAGCCGTGCGGTGTGGACCATGATTTCCAGCCCCAGTTCCGCAGCGGTTTCCAGCCGGTCCGGCGTCATGTCCTCGGCGTGGAATTCGATGATCTGGGCATCCTCCGCCGTCCGCGCCTCTGCCATGTGGTCGAGGTCACGCCAGTTGACCATGCGTTTCAGCCAGGGCGCGGCCTCTCTCAGGCCCTGCCGCAGGGATGGCGTTTCGGAGTAGACAAAGCACCGCTCCGCCAGACCGGCCCTGCGGATCGCCGCGGCGACGTCTTCGGGACGGGCGGCCTTTACCTCCACATAGAAATCGACATGGGGGGACAGGGCCGTGAAGAAGGCATCGAGCCGGGGCAGCGGTTCGCCGACGAAATCGGGCCCGTACCATGCGCCCGCATCCAGCCGGTCGAGTGTGGTGCTGTCCATCTTGGCGATCGCGCCGTGGAATGGCGTCGTCCGGTCGACCGTTTCGTCATGCAGGACGTATAGCACCCCGTCTCGGGATTGGCGGACATCCAGTTCCACGATGTCGCCGCCCAGTTTCGCGGCGGCAAGGCCGCTGGCGATGGTGTTCTCGGGCGCGGCGCGGCAGGCGCCCCGGTGGCAGACGATACGCGTGGTCATGGCGCAATCTCCACCCCAATCAATTCGTGATCGGAGAGGTAAAGCCCCTGATCGCAGATCGCCGGGGCAACGAAGGCGTTCTTTGCCGTCACCCCACGGGTGAACAGCCAGTCGAGCGTCTTTAGGGGCGTGTCACGGGGCGCGGCCGGATGCGGTCGCGTTGTCGTGGCGCCGGTGTTCGAGGCGCGCCAGTCAAATCCGTGCTCGGCGAAGGCGGTGAAACAGGGCTCTGTCTGCGCGGGATCGGACAGCATCTCCTCCGTCCCCACCCCGGCGTCGAGGAACCCGCGGGTGTTCAGGTCGCCGCCGATCACGCAAGGGCCCGCGCCATAGATCGCATCGACGCTGTCGAGCAGCCGCCGGGCTTGGGCCGCACGGCCGCTTGCATCGCTTTCGCTTTCGAAATGGACGGAGACGAGGGTGAGGGGCCCGGTTGCAAGGTCGATCTGCGCGGCCATCGCCATGCGCCCGCCCACGCGGTGCTGGCCGTCGCCCTTGGGGGCGCGCACATACCATTCCGCACCGTCATCAAGCGGGATCAGTGCGGCGTTTTTCAGCGGCCACCGGCTGAGCAGGGCATTGCCGTGCAGACCGTGCAGGTTCGTCTCCCCGGCATGGCGGGCGGTCTCATACGCATCGCCAAGGCCCAATTCGACGAATTCGACACCGAAGGCATGGCCCATCCCCAGCGCCGCGGCCAAATCTGCGGTCGTGTGCCGTTGACCCGACCGGGCCATGCCCAGGTCCATCTCGGTCGCCAGAACGATGTCGGCCTGTGCCTGCCCGATGCGCCATGCGTTCGCCGCCACCCGTTTGCAGCGTTCGATGTTCCACGCGGCGACGGTCAGGTTTTCGGTTGGCGCAGGTGGCGCGGGCGGCGGGGCGACCTCGATACTGTTCAGGCAGGCCCAGCTTGCCATGAAGCGGTCGTGGGCGGCCCTGTTGCCCCCGGCGACGATGGCCTTGGTGCGGTCCTCCATCGTGGGCGGGATGATGGCGGGCACGGCGGTGGTGATTGGGTTACGCATGGGCAGGAGCCTCCAGCCGGGCGGTGGCGCCGGGCAGGCGTTGCCCGTCGCGATCGAAGACCAGCACCTCCCCCGGGTCGAAGTCGAGGTAGAGCCTTTCCCCCTCGCGCCAGCGCGGGCGCGTGGTCGCCTCAAGGAACCGCAGGTGGCCAAGGGCGCTGTCGACGGAATACAGCGTCTCGCGCCCCATCGCCTCGACATGCAGAACGGTGACGGGAAGCCCCGCCTCGGCCGGTTTCAGCATTTCCGGACGTATGCCCAGCGTGACCGGGCCGTCATGGTTGACCGAAAGCGCCGGCGCGTCGGCCACCAGCCGTCCGTTGACGACCGAGCCGGGGATCAGGTCCATCGGTGGTGACCCGATGAACCCCGCCACGAACAGGGTTTCGGGACGCAGGTACAGATCCTCGGCGCGGCCGGCCTGTTCGATGCGGCCGTCCTTCATGCAGATGACCCGGTCGGCCATCGTCGTGGCCTCCAGCTGGTCATGGGTGACGAGGATCGTGGTCACGCCAAGCTCTCTCGTGATCCGCCGGATCTCGGCCCGCATGGTCAGGCGCAGGGTCGCATCGAGGTTGGACAGCGGTTCGTCAAGCAGCAGAAGGTTCGGGCGTTTGACCAGCGCGCGGGCCAGCGCCACGCGCTGCTGCTGCCCCCCCGAAAGCTGAGAGGGCCGGCGGTCGAGCAGATCGCCTACCTGCACCAGATCGGCCATCTGCCGCGCGCGCGTGTCGGCATCGGGGGCCTTCTGAAAGCGCAGCGGGAACAGGATGTTCTGCAACACCGTCATGTTCGGATAGAGCGCGTAGGACTGGAACACGATGCCCACATTTCGGTCGCGCGCCTCGACCTCGTTCACGACTGCCCCGTCGAACAGGATCTCTCCGCCCGTGGGCTGGTAGACGCCCGACAGCATGAACAGGGTCGTGGACTTGCCGCAGCCCGAGGGGCCGAGGATCGCGACGAATTCGCCGTTCTCCACTGTCAGGCTGACACCGTCCACCGCGACCGACCGGCCCCAGCACTTTTGCAGGTTGCGCATCTCGACCTGTGCCATCAGCCCTTCACCCCGCCCAAGGTCATCTGCGTGAGGTATTTCTGCGCGAAGAGATACAGGATCAGCGAGGGAAGCACGTAGATCAGCGACACTGCCGCCACCAGCCCGTAATCCACACCCATCACGTCCTCCCGCACGTAATACAGATATGTCGACATCACCCAGTAGCTGTTGCCGGTGCGCAGGCCCGTGACAAAGACGTATTCCTCCCACCCCTTGATGAAGGAGAAGACGCCCACCGCGATCATGCCCACGCGCACCTGAGGCAGCACCACCATCCGGAACGCCTGTCGGCGCGAGGCGCCGTCGGTCAGGGCCGACATCTCGATATCCCACGGCACGGCGTCGAAGAATCCCTTCATGATGAAGATGAAGAAGGGCAGTTCCAGCGCCGTCAGCACGAGGATCGGGGCCACCAGCGTGTTCAAAAGCCCGATCCAGTAGACCATCAGGAAGATCGGGATCACCAGCGTGATGGCCGGGAACGCCTGCAGCACCAGCAGCGATTGCAGGAAGGCCGCGCGCCCTGCAAAGGCAAAGCGCGACAGGTAATAGCCCGCCAGCGTGGACACGGTCACGACGATCACGGTCTGGCTGCTGGCAAGGATCAGGGAGTTGATCAGCGCGTCCCAGACCCACGGGAATTGCCCGCCCGCGGTGGCGGCCCCGCGCAGGTCCTCCACCACATTCGGGGTGATCAGGAAGCGGAAGTTGTAAAGATGCAGGTCGTCGCGCAGGAACACCCAAAGAAGCACCACCGCCACCGCGATTGCGGCCAGCCCGGCCCCGGCCCGCGCCTTGCCCGACAGCGCCTGATAGGCCGCGGCATAGCCCAGCGTCACCGGGACGAGGATCGCGCAAGCGGTCCAGAGCGTGGCACTGTCCGCCCCGCCGGTGCGCGCGGTGAACGCGATCATCACCATCCAGAAATAGGGCAGGATAATCGGGATCGACACGGCCGTCAGAAAGACGATCAGCGCGCCCTGCCTCAGCCGCCTGTCCCGTTGCCCGCTTCGGGCCAGTCCTTCCCAGTCGACCGCGGTCATCAGCGCACCTCGATCCGAGGGCGCTGCAGCAGCGCCTTCATGTTGGTCAGCCGCCACATGACAAGGGCCACCACGATGCCGATCACGATCAGGATCGTCGCGATGGCGGCGCCATAGGCGTATTGCCCCCCGCCGATCTGGGGCGCCAGCGACTTGGTATAGGACAGCATCGCCATGGTCATGGTCGACCGCGCGGGCCCCATGATCAGGAAGATGTATTCGAAGGACACCAGCAGCGCGAGCGCCTGGTAGATCGTGATATAGCTGATCGGCCAACGCAGCGCGGGCAGCACGACATGGCGCGCAATGGACAGCGGCCCGGCCCCGTCGGCGCGGGCGGCATGGAACAGATGTTCGGGGATCGACCGGATCGCACTGGTGAAGATGATCACGCCCAGGGACGCCCCGATCAGCCCGTTGGCCACCACGATCACCGCCATCGGGTGGTCGAGCTTCAGGTTCATCTGCGGCAGTCCCGCGAACATCACGATCTGGTTGAAAAGCCCCCGTTCGCTGGAATCGATGACCCACAGCCAAAGCAGTGCATAGACGACCGAGGGGCTCATCCGCGGCAAGAGCCACACCGCGCGGAAGAACGCGCCCATCCGGGGTGGGATCGCCGTGGTCGCAAGGGCAAGGATCAGCGCGAAGGTGACGTTGAAAAGGCCCAGCGTCAGCACCACGAAGACCAGCGTCAGCATCAACGCCTTGTAGAAGGACCGCCGCAGATCGATGCCCAGAAAGGCCTCGGGGTCGAGATGGCCCAGCTTGTTGAACTGTTTCGTGGTCGGAAAGTCGTCGAACCGGACGGTTTGCGCCATGTCCGAGAACGCCACGAAGAAGTTGACGAAGATCGGCGCAAGGAAGAACAGCACCAGCAACAAGGCCGCCGGCCCCAGGAACAGGGCCTTGTCGGCTAGGGCGCGGCGGTTTGCTTCTGTCATCTCTGGCAGCCGCTCCCCCCTTTGGATCGGAGGGAGCGGGACCTTGCGTCAGTCGAGGATGATGACGTCGTCGCCAAGCTCGATCTCGAGCTCTTCAAGCACCATCTCGGCGGCGTCTTCGGGGGTCATCTCGCCGGTTTCGACAGCCTGAACACCGGAATAGGTGATCGCGTTGTACTGGCCGATCTTGGCGTGGTTCGGCATGAATTCCGAGTATTTCAGCATCGGCGTGCCGGCGATCAGCGCCCAGCCCTTTTCCTGGAATTCGGGCATGGCCACCTGGCCGAAATTGATCGGCGTGTGGTTGGTGCCGATGGCGTGGCGGGTGTTCAGCACAGGCTGGCTGGCCAGCGCGACCAGCATCGCGGCCAAGTCCTTGTTCTCGGTATCACCGACGATATAGACGATCGGGTGGCTGAGGTTCTTCGGCGCCCCGCCCTTTTCACCGGCCGGTGCGTGGATCCATGTCAGCTTGTGGAAATAGTCGTCCTTGCCCGTCAGGCCAAAGCTTTCAAGCTGTTTGCCCACGTTCCAGATGCCGTGGAACTTGCCCATCGCCTCGCCCCCGCGGAAGGCGGCATGGGTGCTGTCCCAGGACCACGAGGTCATGTCGGCGGGCAGCGATCCGTTGTTCACGCAGTAGCCGAGCCATTTGTAATACTCGGTCAGACCGTCCTTGGTGATCTGCAGCTTGGCCTCGTCTTCGTTGTAGATGTCGATGCCGAAGCTGGCCATCGCCATCTGAAAGTCGGGGCCGACGTTCGGGCGGTGCACCCAGCCATATTTGGCCGCGCCGCTGTCGACCGCCTCGGCCGCAAGGTCGCACCAGTCGTACATGGTGAACTCCCCCGCCTCGACCTGACCGGGCAGGGCGGTGATGAAGTCTTCCGACTTGCCCATGGCGCGCAGGATGTCGTTGTTGACGAAGAACATCCGGACCTCGGAGTCCTGCGGGATGCCGTAGCGCTCGCCCTTGTACTTCACCGCGTTCCAGAGGTTCGGGATGATGTCGGCGTAGAGAACCTCGTTGCCGGTGATGTGGTCTTCAAGGTTCGCGGCAAGGCCCGCCTCGACGAAGGAGCCGATCCATTCATGGGCGGCCACGGCGATGTCGGGGGTTTCGCCCACCGAATGCGCCTTCAGCAGATCCAGCGCGTCGGCGTCAAAGCCCTTGGAGTTGGTTTCGATCAGTTCGATCTTGACCCGGTTTTCGGAACCGGCCGCCTCAAGCATGGCGTTGAGTTCGTCGGCGGCGGTCACGATATTGCCCGCCCGCAAGGGACCGGAGCGGTCGGCCATCGACCAGAGCTTGACGGTGATGTCTTCGGCGAAGGCGGGTGCGGCATTGGCCAGCGCAAGGGCGGCGGTTGCGGCGAGCAGAGCAGATTTCATTCGGATGACCCCCGGATGCGGAAACGGTGTGTTCTGATATCCAGACCGCATGACAATCGGATCGCTGAACGTTGACGGTCGCGCTAAGGTTCTGTGACAGGGGGATGACAGGCGGCTATCGGGCAGCCCCTCGGCGGGGGACGCGCTTGCAGCCCTGCCGGGGTTAGCGCCTTCCCGAAAGCCTCGTGGCAAGGGCAATGCCATCGACCACCGCCGTGAAGGCGTCAGAGCGGATCAGCCGGGCCCCCGGGCAGACGGCGCGGGTTTCGTCCTCGACCAGCGACATCAGGCTGGAGCCGCCGACCAGAACGACCGAGGCGATGTCGGCGGGCGTCACCCGGGCATGGAACAGGGTCTCGTAAAGCGCCGTTCTCAGCCCGTCGCGATAGGGGGTGAGCGCGGCGTTCAAGGTTCCCGCGGTGATCGGCACCGCGACGCCACGCTCCACGCAGGTCATGTCGATCCGTGCGTTGGGTGTGCCCATATTGGCGGCGATCTTGCCCCGCTCGACCGCGAAGGCCAGGTCATGGCCCAGCCGGTGTTCGATCACGGTGGCAAGCCGTTCAAGTGGGGCAGGCTCGACCGCGTGGCGCACCAGGTCGGCGACCATGCGTTCGGTGTCACGACTGTAAAGGAAGGGGATCATCGCCCAGGTGGACAGATCGACGAACAGTGCCCGCGGCACCGGCAGCAGCCCCTCGCCGAAGGCGCGGCGCAGTTCTCCGCCCAGTCCCAGTTGGGGCATCGCATGGGCCATCGACACCGCATGGTCGAAATCCGTGCCGCCCAGCCGGATGCCGTGGCTGGCCATGACGTCAACCCGGTCGGCGCCGAGTAGCACGACCGAGAAGTCAGAGGTGCCGCCGCCGATATCGACGATCAGCCGGGTTTCCTCTCGCGCTTCGGTCGTGCGGGTGGCATGGGCCGCGGCCTCTGGTTCGAAAATGAAGTCGACCTTGTTGAATCCGGCAGCAAGGTAGCAGGCGCGCAGGTCCTCCTCTGCCCGGGCATCGCGGCTGGCATCGTCCGAATGGAAATGAACCGGCCGTCCCGACAGGACATTGGCGAAGGGTATCCCTGCGGCGGCTTCGGCCCGGGCCTTCACCTCGGCCAGAAAGGCCGTGACGATATCGCCCAGCGTCCGGCGCTTGCCCGCGATCAGGCGGTCTTCGTGAAACAGCGGCGTGCCGAGCACGCTTTTCAAGGCGCGCATATAGCGCCCGTCCTCGTCGCCGGTCAGGGCGGCCTCTGCCGCCGCGCCGATCCGCATGTCGGCACCATCCGTCGGCAGGAAGACCGCGGTGGGCAGGGTGTCCGCCCCGGCCTCGATTTCCAGGCGCCGAACCCGCCTATCCACAAGGAGCGCCGCGGCGGAATTCGATGTCCCGAAGTCGAGGGCAAGCGTTGGGGCGGTCATGGCGGCATGTCCTTGAACGGGTATGGCGGCGTGGCCTAGAGGATCCGTCGCGCCCCGGCAAGGGGCCGGACAAGGGTAAAGCGGGCAAGGGCAAAGGGTGTCGGCGCGCGGCGCGGTTCCCGCATCGTTCTGCGACATCCTGCGCAAGCGCGCTGCCGCCTCATCAAGACGCTTGCTGATTCCAAAGGGTTGCCGTATAGGCGGCGGTGGGACACCCCTCCCCAACGAGGGGCGAATATCTGGAAGGATACCAGCAATGGTCACCGAGACTCCGGCAGCGCGCCCGGCCAATCCGCGCTTTTCCTCTGGCCCCTGTGCCAAGATCCCCACATTTTCCACCGACAAGCTGAACGACGTCGCTCTGGGCCGGTCGCACCGCGCCGCCGTCGGCAAGGCCAAGCTGAAAGCCGCGATCGAAACGACGCGCGAGGTGCTGGGCATTCCCGCCGATTATCGCATCGGTATCGTTCCCGCCTCTGACACCGGTGCCGTCGAAATGGCGATGTGGTCGATGCTGGGCGCCCGCGGCGTGGAAATGCTGGCCTGGGAAAGCTTCGGGTCGGGCTGGGTGTCCGACGTGGTCAAGCAACTCAAGCTCGACGCCACCGTGCGCGAGGCCCCCTATGGCGAGATCGTCGATTTCGCCGAAGTCGACTTCGACAAGGACGTGGTCTTCACCTGGAACGGCACCACCAGCGGTGTGCGCGTGCCGAACGGCGACGCGATCCCGGCCGACCGTGAGGGGCTGACGATCTGCGACGCGACCTCTGCCGCTTTCGCGATGGACCTGCCCTGGGACAAGCTGGATGTGACCACCTTCTCCTGGCAGAAGGTCATGGGTGGCGAGGCCGCGCATGGCATGCTGATCCTGTCGCCGCGCGCGGTGGAACGGCTGGAAAGCTATACCCCCGCCTGGCCGCTGCCGAAAATCTTCCGCATGACCAAGGGCGGCAAGCTGATCGAGGGCATCTTTGTTGGCGAGACGATCAACACGCCCTCGATGCTGGCGGTCGAGGACTACCTTGTCGCGCTGGACTGGGCCAAATCCATCGGCGGCCTGCCTGCACTGATCGCGCGGGCCGATGCCAATGCCGGCGCGATTGCGAAATTCGTCGCCGAGCACGACTGGATCGAGAACCTGGCCGTCGACCCGGCAACCGCGTCCAACACCTCTGTCTGCCTGAAGTTCAACGATGCCCGCATCGCGGACGGGGCCGCCTTTGCCAAGGCCGTCGCCAAGCGGCTGGAGAAGGAAGGCGTGGCCCTGGATGTCGGCGCCTATCGCGACGCGCCCGCGGGCCTGCGCATCTGGTGCGGCGCCACGGTCGAGACCTCGGATATCGAGGCGATGCTGCCCTGGCTTGAATGGGCCTTCGAGGCCGAGATCGAAGCGCAGACCGAAGCCGCCTGACATCCCGTCCCGGGCCTGACCCGGGACCTTCCCCCTGCCCAAGAGGCCCCGGGTGCGACCCCGGGGCGCGACACCCCCTTTATTCAAGGACTCGCCACCATGGCCCCCAAAGTTCTCGTATCCGACAAGCTCTCTGAAACCGCCGTGCAGATCTTCCGCGACCGCGGGGTCGAGGTCGACTTCATGCCCGACCTCGGCAAGGACAAGGAAAAACTGCAAGAGGTGATCGGCAAGTATGACGGCCTTGCCATCCGCTCGGCCACCAAGGCCACCGAAAAGCTGCTGGAAGCTGCGGACAACCTGAAAGTCATCGGCCGCGCCGGGATCGGTGTCGACAATGTGGACCTGAACGCCGCGTCGAAGAAGGGCATCATCGTGATGAACACGCCCTTCGGCAACTCCATCACCACGGCCGAGCACGCGATTTCGATGATGATGGCGGTGGCCCGTCAAATCCCCGAGGCCAATGCCTCCACCCATGCCGGCAAGTGGGAAAAGTCCCGCTTCATGGGCGTGGAACTGACCGGTAAGACGCTGGGCCTGATCGGCTGCGGCAATATCGGCTCCATCGTGGCCGACCGGGCGCTGGGCCTGAAGATGAAGGTGCTGGCCTATGACCCGTTCCTGTCGGAAGAGCGCGCCGCCAAGCTGGGCGTGCACAAGGTGGAACTGGACGAGGCGCTGAAGCGCGCCGATTTCATCACCCTGCATGTGCCGATGACCGAGAAGACGGCAAACATCCTGTCGGCCGAGAACCTGAAGAAGACCAAGAAGGGTGTGCGCATCGTCAACTGTGCCCGCGGCGGTCTGGTGGACGAGGCCGCGCTGGCCGAACTTCTGAAAGAGGGCCATGTCGCCGGCGCGGCGTTCGACGTCTTCGCCGAAGAACCGGCCAAGGACAACGTGCTGTTCAACCTGCCCAATGTCGTCGTCACGCCGCATCTTGGTGCGTCCACCACCGAGGCGCAGGAAAACGTGGCGCTTCAGGTGGCCGAGCAGATGTCGGACTACCTGCTGACGGGTGCCGTGACCAACGCGATCAACATGCCGTCGATCACCGCCGAAGAGGCCAAGGTGATGGGCCCGTGGATCAAGCTGGCCGGGCATCTGGGCGCGTTCGTCGGGCAGATGACCGATGAGCCGATCAAGGCGATCAACATCCTTTATGATGGTGTCGCCGCCGAGATGAACACCGCCGCCCTGAACGCCGCGGCCATCGCGGGTGTCCTGAAACCCGCGAACCCCGAGATCAACATGGTCTCTGCCCCGGTCGTGGCCAAGGAACGCGGCGTTGCGACCTCTACCACGACGCAGGGCAAGTCGGGCACCTTCGACGGCTATATCAAGCTGACCGTCGTCACCGACAGCCGCGAACGCTCGATCGCGGGCACCGTGTTCTCGGACGGCAAGCCGCGCTTCATCCAGATCAAGGGCATCAACATCGATGCCGAGATCGGCGAGCACATGCTCTACACTACCAACAAGGACGTGCCCGGCATCATCGGTGCCCTTGGCGCGACCATGGGGGCGCATGGCGTGAACATCGCCAACTTTACCCTCGGCCGGACCGGAATCGGCGAAAGCGCGATCGCGCTTCTCTACCTCGACCAGCCGCTGCCGCTGCATGTTCAGGAAGAACTGTTCGCCACCGGCCTGTTCCAGCAGGTGCGCCCGCTGGAATTCGCGGTGAACTGATCCAGCCCGTTTGACAATCCCGGGGCCTGCGGCAAGACATGCGGCAGGCCCCGATCTTGTTTGCGGGGCCGCCCGGAAGGAAAGGGGACGGATGATCGGCAACAGCACTCCTGTCCTTGGCGCGATACGGCCATGACATCCGGTGGCATCAGATCGGCCAATGAACATGCGCATGCCCTTCACGACCCGGGCGGCAAGGTTCATATTCGGCTGCCCGACGGCGTTCTTGGCGGCGCGACCTTTTCGGAATGCGGGCGATACCGGCAAACCCTGTCCCGCGACTGGACGCCGGAGGGGCAGGCGCCGCGCACGATCCTGTTCGTCGGTCAGAATCCCTCGGTCGCCCGGGCGGATGTCTCTGACCCGACCTGCGACAAGGAACTGCGCTTTGCACGGCGCTGGGGCTTTACCCGCTACGTCAAGGTGAACATGCTGGATTGGCGCGCCACCAGCCCCAAGGACGTGCCGCACGACCCAAAGGTTGCGCGAAGCGTCGAAAACCTGCCAGCCATCCTGCGGGAGGCATCGCAGGCCGAAGAAATCCTTCTCGCCTATGGCAAGCTCCACAAGCGATATGCCCCTATCGTCGAAGAGACGCTTACCGCCTTGCGCGCGACCGGCAAGCCCTTGATGGCGCTCAAGCTCAACAAGGACGGCTCGGCGCAGCATCCGCTGTATATCCGTGGCGATACGGAGCGGTTTCCGTTTCCCGCGGACTGATCGTTCGCGGGGTTTCCCCGGTCCTCCACCCTATCGGTCGCGTTCGCGGTTGGCCCTGTCAGGCGCAGGTTTCGCGCCGTGCACCGGCCGTTGTCCATGCGTCAACGCCTTGGGAACCCTGATCCGAATGTCCACAAAACGGACACATTCCGGTCAATCCGGTGCCTGATCGACCCCTATAACGGAAACGGTCCACGCCCGGGTCACCGGCTCGATGCTGGGCGCGCGAGCGGCGCTTTTGGCGTCCTCACTCCTGTTTGTTTCGCGGCCATGCAGGCCGTTGTGTGCGGCACCGGACCACCGTGCCGTTTGTGCCCTTTCAAGCATCCAAAGGACCCGAAATGCCCATCACGAAGTCCTCCCGCGCCAACGGCTATGACGCCGAAGCCCATCTGGCATCGCATGCAGGCCCCGCCGACATGTCCGACATGCACACGGCCCATTCCGCCGCGGGCGCCCGTCCGGCTGTGAAATCCGGTCGCCGCAAGGCGACCGAGGCCAACCGCCAGCGGGCCCGGACCGTTGCGCGCCAGCAGCAGGCCGCCGAACGGCTGGCCGCCGCCGCCTCGCAGATGAGCGCCAATGTCACGGAATCATCGGCCGCGGCAGAGGAACTGGCCACCGCGATGCGCCAGATCGGCGAAGGCGCCGAACAGGCGGCGACCGCGTCAGAGGAGTCGATGGCGGCGATCCGCAGCATCGACAACAGCGTGACAAGCCAGGCCGAGGCCGCGGCCCGTGGTCAGGCTAAGGGGCTGGAACTGCAGGAACTGATCGCCCAGACCGGCGCGGGCATTCGCGCGGTTCTGGACAATGTCGGCGTCGCGGCCGACCGCCAGACGCAGTCGGTGCGCATGATGGCCGAGCTTGACCAACAGGCGACGAACATCATCGATTCCGTCAATCAGGTCATCCGCATCGCCGACCAGACCAACCTTCTGGCGCTGAATGCCGCGATCGAGGCTGCGCGTGCAGGTCGCCACGGCAAGGGCTTTGCCGTTGTCGCCGACACAGTGCGCAAACTGGCCGAAGCGTCCGAGACCAATGCCAGCAGCATTCAGGACCTGGTCGCGCAGATCCGCACCGGCATCAAGCAGATCTCGGAAAGCGTGACGGAATCCTCCGAAGCCTCTCGCGCGGAAGTCGAGAAAAGCGGCGTCGTCATCGACAATCTGAACCAGGTCCGGCGGCAGATCGAGGCCATCGTCGATGCCAACCGCGGCATCGACCGTGCCGCGTCGGAAATGTCGTCGGCCACCACGCAGGCGCTGAAGGCCAGCGAGGAGATCGCCGCCGCCGCCGAGGAGCAGAGCGCCGCGGCAAACCAGACCATCACCGCCGTCGAGACGCAAAGCGCCGCGCTGTCCTCGGCCGAGGAAGCGTCGAACGACCTTGTCGATCTGGCCGACGATCTGCGCAACAGTGCTGACATTTCGAAAAGCAGCGAAGAACTGGCGGCCTCGGCCGAGGAACTTTCGGCCACGGTCGAGGAAATGGCGTCGAGTTCCGAACAGATCATGACCGCGATCAACCAGATCGAACAGGTGGCGATGTCGCAGGCCTCCGCCTCGGAAGAAAGCGTGGCGGGCCTTGCCCAGATCGAGCGCAGCTCGCGCGACACCGAAGAGCGCCTGACCGACGTTCTTGAACAGGCCTCGACGATTTCCAGCCTGCTCGACACCAACAAGACCGCTGTGGACGACATCATCCGGGGCGTGTCCGAGGCCAATGAGCAGGGCAAGGCGAATGCGCAGGAAATCCAGAACCTCGATATGCTGAGCGGCAAGATCGACAAGATCGTCGACGCCATCGCCAATGTCGCGATCCAGACCTCGATGCTGGCCGTGAACGGCGCGGTCGAGGCCGCCCGCGCCGGCGAATACGGCAAGGGGTTTGCGGTGGTGTCCTCCGACATCCAGAACCTTGCCGACGATGCCGCAGAGAACGCCGAGACGATCAAGGACCTCGTCAAGGCCATCCAGGACCAGATCGGGGTGGTGCGCACCGACATGCTGGAAATCGCCGACTCGTCGGCCGCCGATGTCGATCAGGCCCGCACGACCACCGCGGCCATGGAAGAGGTCGAAACGGCCATCGGGCAGGTGATCGCCGACGCGGAAAGCATCCAGACCAGCGCGCAGGGCGTGATGGCGGCGGTGACGCAGGCCAAGGCCGGCTCCGAACAGATCGCGACGGCAGCCGAACAGGCCAGCACCGCCGCGCGTCAGGCCGCAACGGCCGCCGGCCAGCAAAAGGTCGGGATCGCGGACCTTGCCTCTGCCATCGAAAGCATCGCTTCGACCGCCGACGAACTTCAGTCGGCCGTCTGATCGCGCGGTCGGGAGAATAGGCATGGCCAGAAACACCGCCGACGTCGGGGACGCCGTCTCCGACAGCGAAGCGACTGCCGCCGAACCGCGGCAGTTCGTAACCTTCTACATGGGCGAGGACTGCTTTGCCCTGCCGATGGAACTGGTGCGCGAGATCATTCGCGTTCCCGATGCGATCCGCGTGCCGCTGACCCCGCCCGGGTTCGAGGGGCTCGCCAATCTTCGGGGCGCGATCTTGCCCGTGATGGATCTGCGCCGGATGACCGGGCTGCCGCCCCGACCCGTTGATGACGCAAGCCGCACCATCGTGGTGGATTGCGGCACGCCCGTCGGTCTTATCGTCGATCGCGTCTCCCATGTGGTGAGCTTTGCCGCCGACCGGATCGAAACCCCCGAGGAAAGCGCCTCGCTGGGCGCCACGGGGATCGACACCCTGCTGGACGGTGTGGTGAAGGACACCGAAGGCGCGGGCCTGATCCAGATCCTCGATGTCAGCCAGGCCGTTCGGCTGGCCAGCGTTGTGGCTGCCGAAAGCACGACCGACGCCAAGCCCGGCCTTGCGGGTTCCACCGCGTCGCAGGATGCCGACGGCGAAGACGATTCCCTTGTCCAGTTGGTCAACCTGATGGTCGACGGGCAGGAATACGCGTTCGAGATTTCCGAGGTCGATGAAATCGTGCGCCCGCCGGAGTCGATCTTTCAGGTTCCGCAATCGGCAAGCCATGTTCTTGGCCTGATCGACTTGCGGGAACGGCTGCTGCCCATCGTCTGTTTGCGGCGTCTCTTCGGCCTGCCGAGTTCCGAAATATCGGAATCGAACCGCATCCTCGTTCTGCATGTGGACCGCGAAGGCGACCCCGATGCCCGTGTCGGCCTTGTGGTCGACCAGGTGCGCGAGGTGATCACCGCCTCCCGCGAGGATCAGGTCGGCGTGTCCAGCCTGATTTCCCAGACCGGCCAGGACCGGATCGGCACCATGTGCCGGCTGGAGGGGGGCAAGCGCCTGATCGGCGTGCTGTCGGGGCGCACCCTGTTCCAGGATGCCGCGATCCGCGCCGCGCTGGATGAGGCAGGCGAGACGACAGAGACAGCAGAGGACCAGACCGACATGGCGGAAACCACGGCGCAGGCCGCCGGCGACGGCGATGAGACGCAACTGGTGGTCTACCAGCTGGACGGGCAGGACTATGGTGTCGAGATCGACGCTGTACGCGAAATCATCCGCGTCCCGAACGACCTGCGCAGCGTGCCGCGGGCCCCGCATTACGTGGCCGGCATCATCACCCTGCGCGGCGCGGTTCTGCCGGTGGTGACGATGCGCACGCGCTTCGGCCTGCCCGAGGCAGAGCGGGAAGACCGGCAGCGGATCATCGTTCTCAGCCGTGACGGGGTCGAGACCGGCTTTATCGTGGACTCGGTGACCGAGGTTCTGCGCCTGTCGCGCGCCTCGATCGAGAAAGCCCCGGATCTGTCGGATGAACAGCGCGCCCTGATGGGCAATGTCGCAAACCTCGATGGCGGCGACAAAATCATCCAGATCCTCGATGCCTCTGCCCTTCTCTTAACCGAAACCTGCGATGTTCGGGATGAAGATGAGGATCTGGCCGCCACGGCCTGACCCTGCGATCCGGTGAAAGGAGGCAAGACATGCGTGTTCTGATCGTCGACGATTCTGCGTTGATGCGCCGATGGCTGAACGAATGCCTTGCCTCCGAGCCGGATATCGAATGCGCCGTCGCGCGTGACGGCAAAGACGCGCTGGCCAAGATCGAAAGCTTCGATCCCGATGTCGTGACGCTCGACATCAACATGCCGGTGATGGATGGGCTCACCTGCCTGTCGCTCATCATGGAAAAGGCGCCCCGCCCCGTGGTCATGGTGTCCTCCCTGACCGAGGCCGGGGCCCTGGCCACGTTCGAGGCGCTGGAGCTTGGCGCCATCGACTTCATCGCCAAACCGGGCGGGACGGTGTCGCAGAACCTGCGCACCATCTTTCCCGACCTGATCGCCAAGGTGCGCGCCGCCGCGGCGGCCGGACGCAAGATCCGGCGGCCCGCGCTTGCGCTTGCTGGCGCCAGCACCGCGCGGGAGACCGAGCCCGCCCGCCCGCGCCCGCGGCCGAGCGTCGTCCGGCCCGGCCTGCCCCGCGCCGGGCCGAGGCCACCAGTTGCGATCTGGTCCTGATCGGCGCGTCGACCGGCGGGCCGACGGCGGTCGAGGAGGTTCTGGTGCGCCTTTCGCCGGATTTTCCGGTTCCGATCGTCCTGGCCCAGCACATGCCAAAGCGGTTCACCAAGGTCTTTGCCGAACGGCTGACCCGTCAGGGCCCGCTGCCCGTGGTGGAATTGTCGCGCACCACCGAGTTGCAGCCGGGCACCGCCTATATGGCGCAGGGTGACGCCGATGTGCAGGTGTCACGCCGCGGCGGACGGCTGGTCGCCGGTCCGGTCCCGGCCGACCAGTCATGGACATGGACCCCCTCTGTCGACCGGATGGTCGACAGCGCGCTGGAGGTTGTTCCCGCGAACCGGCTGGTTGCGGCGCTGTTGACCGGCATGGGCGATGACGGCGCGGCCAGCATGGCCCGCATCCGCGCCGGCGGCGGTCGGACCATCGCGCAATCGGAAGAAACCTGCGCCGTCTTCGGTATGCCCCGCGCCCTGATCGAGGCCGGCGGCGCCAACCGCGTGGTCGACATCGACCGCATTGCCGCAACGCTGACCCGATTCGTCGGCTGACCGGAGGACAGACCATGCCGCTTCTTGCGAAATCCGAACGCCCCGCCGCCCCCCGGGCGAAGCGCCGCAGCTATCACTTGGACGATGCCGATCCGGTGATGCGCCGCCATGCGGTGCAGGACCTCGACGGATCGGCAGGGGCCGTGGCCGATCTTGCCCCGCTGCTGGCCGGAGAGACCGACCACGCGGTGCGCAGTGCGATGTTCACGGTGCTGGCCGGGATCGCGACGCCCGAGGCGCTGGACGCGATCCTGCCCTGCCTGCAAAGCGAGGATGCCGAGTTGCGCAACGCCGCCGTCGAGGCCGCGCAGCAGATGCCGGACGCGGTGGCCAACCGGATCGAGGCGCTGCTGGCCGATCCCGACCCCGACCAGCGCCTCTTCGCGCTCGACATCCTTCAGGACCTCGCCCATCCGCACGCGCCCGACTGGATCGCGCCGCTTCTGTCGCGCGACACCGACCCCAATGTGGTGGGGACGGCGATCGACCGGCTGGCTGAATGCGGCCGGCCCGACATGGTCGACGCCATCCGCGCCGCGGCCGCGCGGTTCGAAGACTGTACCTACATCCGTTTTGCCTGTGACTTTGCCTGCGAGCGTCTCGCCGGGCCGCCGGATCAACCGGAAGGACCCCTCGATGCGCCATGACCCAACCCTTGGCGGGACCGATGATATCGGCCTGACCGAGGCGAACTATGCCGCTTTCGAGGAGTTCTTCTATCGAAAGACCGGCATCGCCTTCGACAGGTCGAAACGCTACTTCGTCCGAAAACGCATCGCGCGCCGGATGGAGGCCACCGGCCACGACCGGTTTCGCAGCTATTTCTCGTTCATGCGGCTGGAGCCGTCCCAGACCGAGTTTCAGGCCCTCGTCAACGAGATGACGGTCAACGAAACCTACTTCTTCCGGGAAGAACACCAGTTCAAATGTCTGGTCGGCTCCATCCTGCCGGAAATCAGCGCTCGGCGTCCCAACGCGCCGCTCAAGATCTGGTCGATGCCCTGCGCTACGGGGGAAGAGCCCTATTCCATCGCCTTCTACCTGCTGGAATACTGGCGCGGGATCGACGACCATGATGTCACCCTGCTGGCATCCGACATCGATACCTCGGTTCTGGCGGCGGCGCGTACCGGCTATTTCCCGGAACGCTCGCTGAAGAACCTGCCGCCCGAGCTGCGCAAACGCTATTTCCGCCCCGCCCGGAACGGCAAGCATCAGATCGACTCCGAAATCCGTGAGGTGGTCGACTTTGCCAAGGTCAACCTTCTGTCGCCGCCGCCGCGGTTCCAGCAGGGCGATATCGACATCGTCTTCTGCCGGAACCTGCTGATCTATTTCAACCATCAGGCGCAGCGCCGGGCGGTCGAGAACATCGCCGAGGCGCTCCGGCCCGGCGGCTTCGTGCTGCTGGGCCACTCGGAATCGATGAACCGGATTTCAGATCTCTTCGCCGTCCGTCGCTTTGCCGAGGGCATCGTCTATCAAAAACCCTACGAGGACCGATGACATGGCAGACGCGCCGACCATCGATGCCCCCCGAATCCTGGTGATCGACGACGCGGTCACCATGCGCCGCTATATCCGCAACATTGCCGAGAGGGCCGGATATTCCGTGGTCGAGGCGGCCAATGGGCTGGAAGGTCTGGAACGCGCGCTCAGCGAACGGTTCGGCCTGTTCCTTGTCGATGTGAACATGCGCCAGATGGATGGCTATCGCTTCCTTGCGGAGGCACGCAAACATCCCGAGATCGCCGATATTCCCGCCGTCATGATCTCGACCGAGGCGAAGCCCGAAGACCGGCGCAAGGCGTTTGAGGCCGGCGCGAATTTCTATCAGGTCAAACCGGTGGAGCCCGACTGGCTGACGCGCCTGCTGACCCTCCTTCTGGGGAGCCCTAGCGATGTCTGACGCCGACGAAGATCTCAAGCAGGGCTTCCTGGCAGAGGCGCGCGAGTTGATCGAGCGCGCCAGCGAAGCGCTATTGTCGTTGGAACGAACCCCGGGGGACCCCGCGCTTGTCGCCGCGCTGTTCCGGGCCGTGCACACCCTGAAAGGCAATTCCGGGCTTTTCGATATCGGGCCGCTGACCCGGGTCGTGCATGCGGGCGAGGACGTGCTTGACCGCGTGCGGGCGGGGGAAATCGCGCTGACGGGCGACATGGCCGACGCGCTGCTCGATGCCCTCGACCAGGTCACGGAGTGGCTGGAGGTGTTCGAGGAAGCCGACGGCTTGCCCGCGGATGCGGGGCGCACAGGGGCCGGTCTGGCCGAACGGCTGTCCGCCTTCCGTCCCGATGCCGCAGCGGCGCCCACCGCCGCCCCGCCGCCCCCCGTCGACGGGCTGCCCGCGGAGTGGCTGAGCGATCTGCCCGCGCCCGAGCGGGCCGAGGCCGAGGTCGTCCTTGGCGAGGGTAGGGCGCTGGTCGCGATCGATTATGTGCCGGATGAGGACTGCTTTTTCCGCGGGGACGATCCGCTGCGCACCGTGCTGGCCTTGCCCGGGCGGGTCTGGCTGTCGGTCACCGCGACCGAACCGCTGGAGCCGGGCGTCGCCTTCGATCCGTTTCGCTGCACGCTGCGGTTCCGGGTGTTGAGCCGCGCGCCGCGGGCAGAGCTTGAGGACAAGCTCGCCTATGTCGTCAGTCAGACCAGCACCTACGAGATTCCGGCGAAGGCCACGGCCGCGCCCCCTGACGACAGCGTCCTGCATGATCTGCTGTCGGCCCAGGCGGAGGCGCTGGCAGCCGAGGTGGCGCCCGAAACCTTTGCCGGGCGCCTGGGCGCCGTGGCGCGTGTGCTGGAGGCCCTTCTGCCCGCGGCCGGGCTGGACGCCATGGCCGACCGGATCGCCCCCGCAAAGGCACAATCGGTCGAGACGCACTCCACCGCTGCGATGGCCGATCTGGTGGCCGACGCGCTGGACGAGTTGGAACGGCGGACGGCGGTGCCCGATCCTGCCCCCGCCGCCCCGGAGAACACAGCCCCGGAAACGACAGCCCCCGTCGCCCGGTCCGGATCTCCCGCCCCGCGGGCCAAGAGCGTTTTCAAGGTCGACCAGTCGCGCATCGACATGCTGATGAAGCTGGCGGGTGAATTGATCGTCGCGAAGAACGCGCTGCCCTACCTCGCCGAACGCGCGGAAGAGGAATACGGCAGTCGCAAGATGGCCCGCGAGATCAAGGCGCAATACGAGGTCTTCAACCGGATCGTCGACGAATTGCAGAGCGCCGTGATGCAGGTGCGCATGGTTCCGCTGGGATCGGTCTTCGAACGGTTCCGGCGGCTGGTCCGCGACCTGTCGCGCCAGTTGAACAAGCCGATCCGGCTGGAGATCGAAGGCGGTGAGACCGAGGCCGACAAGAACGTCGTTGAATCGCTCGCCGACCCGCTGGTGCACCTGATCCGCAACGCGATGGATCACGGGATCGAAGCGGCCGATGCCCGCGCGGCCTCTGGCAAACCGGCGGAGGGGCTTGTCCGCCTGTCCGCCCGCCTGTCGGAGGATCAGGTGGTGATCGAGATTGCCGATGACGGCAAGGGGATCGACATTGCGCGGGTCCGCGAAAAGGCCGTCGAGCGTGGCCTGCTGAGTGCGGAGGCCGCCGCGACCCTGCCCGAGGCGGACGCGATGCGCCTGATCCTGCAACCGGGGTTTTCCACCGCGGCAGAGGTGTCGGACCTTTCCGGGCGCGGTGTCGGCATGGATGTCGTCGCCTCGATGGTGGAGCGCGCCGGCGGCACGGTCTCCCTCAGCAGCGAGGCCGGCAAGGGGACGACCGTTGCGATCCGCCTGCCGCTGTCGATGGCCGTGCGTCGGGTGATGATGGTCGAGGTTGCGGATGCCTGCTATGGCGCGCCTCTGGAAAGCGTTCAGGAAACCATCCGCATTCCCCGGGCCGACGTGCATATGCATATGGGCAATCCGCAGATCGTGCTGCGCGACCGGCTGGTCCCTCTTTTCGACATGCGCAAGGCGCTGCGGCTGCCCCCGCCCGACTCGGCCCCCGAAGAACTGTCGGTCCTCGTCGTCACGGTCGGCGGCGAGGCGGTCGGCCTGATCGTCGATGATTTCCGCGCGGGGGCCGAGGTTATCCCGCACCCGCTGGAAGGGCCGCTGGCCGGGCTTGGCTGGGTGTCGGGCGCGGCCCTGCTGGGCGATGGCAGCATCCTGTTGCTGCTCGATCTGGAGGAGGTTCTGAAATGCCGGTCCTGACCGAGGGCGAGATCGCCCGCATCGAAGGTGTCGCCGCGGTCGAGGAGGCCGAGGCGCTGGTCGCCTTTCTGGAAGCGGGCGGTGAGCGCCGCGTGGACCTGTCAGGCGCGACCCACATCCACACCGCGGTCTTGCAGGTGCTGATGGCCTATCAGCCCGCGACCGTCGCCCTGCCACAGGCCGAAGACCTTAATGCATTGCTTGCCCCGATCCTTCATCGGGACGGCGCAACGATCACCCATGCCGCCTGAGCGGCCCGAAGAAAGGCAAGAGACATGACAAATATCCTGATCGTCGATGACAGCCCGACGGTGCTGACCAGCATGCGTCAGACGATTTCCCGCGGTGGCTATACCGTGGAGGATTGCCGCAGCGGCGAGGACGCGATGAAGAAGCTCAAGACCGGTTATCGCCCGGATCTGATCATCACCGACCTGAACATGGACGGCATGGACGGGATCGAGTTCATTCAGCATGCGCGCAAGAATGGCGGCTGCCGGTTCACGCCGATCCTCGTGCTGACCACCGAAAGCAGCCAGGACCAGCGCGATCGCGCGAAAACCGCCGGGGCCACCGGCTGGCTGGTCAAGCCCGTCGAGCCGGAGAAGCTCTTCGCGGTGCTCGACCAGGTTCTGCCGACCTGAAACGCAACGGGTCGAGGATCGGGACGATGAACGACGAAAGCAACCGGATCACGCATCCAGCCATCGACGCCCAGGCCGAAATGCCTGCATATGCGGAACGTTTCACGGCCGCGATGGGCGACTATGTTCGGGTCACGAATGGCCAGATCGATGTCGCGTCAGAGATCATGCAGACCGTTTCGGAAAGCTGGATCGGCGGCGCTGCCTCGGCGATTTCGGCCATCGACGGACTGCGGGAGGTGGCACGGGCAACCGCGCCCGGCTTCGACGTATCGTCGGAGGCGACCTGCCGAAGCCTGTCGCCCCGCGAATGCTGTGCGCCCCTGACACGACGCGAAGAGGTTCTGCTGAACACCATCGACCGGTTCCTGTCCGAGGCTGAAGGGCATTTGCTGGAGATGATCGGCGATGGCCAGAACCAGGACAAGTCGCGCCAGATCCTCGATGCGGTCAAGACCATGAACGAGGGGCTGAACCGACTGAACCCCGCGCTGATCCTGCGTTCGTCCGAGGCTGCGTCGGAACCCAAGACGATCATCGAGGCGGCGCGGTCAAAGTTCGTGATGGCCGAACAGCGCGATGCCTGCGCCCGTGCCCTGGGCGAGCCGGTTGAGGACGCCGCCCCGGACATCGACCTTTTCTGAGGGTGACATGCCAGACGCCGGATGGGGAATAGCGCAAGACAGCGCCGGCGGTTGATGGCCAACATGTGTGACGGAGCCTTTGCGGGCGCCGTGAAGCTTTGCCCTGCGCGCCCTTCCCGTTCCGGACGGCGCCTATTCCTCTGGTGATACCCTGCCCCGAAGGGTCTTGACCTCGCCGCGTTCCTTCTTGGCCTTCAGGCGCCGTTTCTTGGAGCCCAGCGTCGGCCGGGTCGCGATGCGCCGCTTCGGGGCCTCGGTGGCCTTGCGGATCAACTCTGCCAGCCGTTCGCGCGCGATGTCCCTGTTGCGGGCCTGGCTGCGGGTGTCCTGCACCGAGATCAGGATCGCGCCGTCCTGCGTCCAGCGCCGCCCGGCCAGACGTTTCAGCCGGCGTTTGACCGGATCGGGCAGGTTGGGCGAGCGTTCGGCCTCGAACCGCAGATCGACGGCGGTCGAGACCTTGTTGACGTTCTGCCCGCCGGGGCCCGAGGCGCGGGAAAAGACCTCTGTGATTTCCCAGTCCTCGATGGCGATCTGATCGGTGATGCGCAGCATGGGGCGACCCTGCGCCGAAAGGGGGCAAAAGGAAAGGGCCGCCCGATGCGGACGACCCTCGAGAGCTACGGAGATGGGCCGGTTAGAGCGTGAGGCCCAATCGCGAGTGTTCGATCCTTGGGGTTGCCCTTAGATCACGGCCCCCGCGACTGTTCCAACCTCTCTCTCCAATATCACTCTAGACACTGGACCACCTCCTTTCTGCTGTTGCCGTTGACCTCAGACTGCCACAGATTTGGTGTCTGTCAAATTAATTCACGCAACTTGTGCTGTCAGCCGCCCAACAATCAGGCGGAAAGGCACAAGCGCGATCAACGCCAAGGCAAACTTCACACCCCAGTCCGCCACGGCCAGCGAAACCCAGAGCGGCACCATCGGTCCGACCCCCAGAAGCGGCAGGATCTCGTTGGCCCAAAAAACATCGTTTGCGGGTTCAAGGATGGTCAGCGCCCCCGAAAACGCGATGGTGAAGAACAGCGCCGTATCGACGGTGGACCCGATCAGTGTGGAGGCCAGCGGCGCGCGCCACCAGCGCCCGTCCCGCAGCCTGTCGAACACCGCCACGTCAAGCAGCTGCGCCGTCAGGAAGGCGAGGCCGGAGCCGAGCGCGATGCGCAGCGTGACCAGCGGGCCGAATTCCCCGGTGATCTGCGTGCCGATGAAGGAACAGGCGATCCCCACCACGAAACCGGCAAGGATGACACGGCGCGCGGGCCCGGGGCCATAGACGCGGTTCATCACGTCGGTCACCAGAAAGGCCAGCGGATAGGTAAAGGCGCCCCATGTCAGCCATTGGCCGAACAGGAACTGGACGAGGATGTTGGAGGCCACCACGATGGCGGCCATGGCGAGGATGCCGGGCAGAATACGGGTCATTGGAACGGTTTCCGTTTTGACAAGGTTGCGGAGACTTGGCCCACCCCTGTGGGCAGACAGGGTCGTCTATCTGCCGGCGGCGTTCTTGGCAACCCGGTATTCAACGATCTGGTTGCGCAGCAACTTCAGCCCGTTGTTGTCGGACACCATCGTCAGGCGAATTGCGTCGGTGTCGTCGCGCCAGACCGACAGCCCTTCAAGATTGGCGTGGCGGCCGACACGGGTCTTCAGCAGGACGGTCTCGTTTGACAGACCCTCGGGGCTGAAGTCGAAGCGCCGGATCCGCGATGCGAACCCGATCGGTGGGTAGAACGCACGCTCCAGCAGGTAGAACCGCCCATCGGGGCCGAAATCGGCGCCGACCGGTTTGAAGGCGCCGCGCCGTGGCAGGGTGAAGGGCGCGCTCCACTCCCGCCCCGAGAGGCGGTAGACCTGCAACATCGTCTGGCCGCCCGTATGCTCGAAAATCGTGTAGGCATCGCCCCGATCATCGACCGCGAGCGCCTCAAGCCCCTTGTTCTTGGGGGCGATGTCGGGATGCGGGAAATCGGGCTTCCATGTTGCCGCGTCGCCCGGTTTTTCCCAGCGCCAGACCCGTTCCCAGCCCTCGAACGACACGTAGAGCGCGCCATCGGGGCCAAGCGCCAGCCCCTCGGAGTCAAAGCCTGCCCGGATCGGCTTGCCCGTGTCGTCCCGCAGGTGCACGGATGTGACGTCGGTCAATCCCGCCGGCTTGCCGTCGTTCCGCTGCAATGTCGCCGTTATCAGACGCGTCCGGTCGCTCAGCGCGAACAGCGTTGTACCATCGGGCGCGATTTCCACGCCGGACCATCCCTTGAAGTCCCGACCCTCGGGCAAGGTCAGGCTGCCCACGAACGCGACAGAACCCTGCCGGTCAGAGGTCGCCAACGACAGCAGCAGCAGGAGGGAAGCGGTCAGTCCGAAGAAAGTACGGTGCGGCATTCCTTTGGCAGGTCGGCCATCGTGTATTCGCGGGGATGACGCCGCTTGGGGGCGGGTTTTGCCGGCTTTGTGGGGGCCGTCTTCGGCGGATCGAGATAGTCGGTCACCCACCATTCAAGCGTCTCGTCACAGCCATCGCCTCCCTTGGACAATTGCGATACTGTTGGCCGCTGCGGCGCGCAATAGCGGGACCCGTCGGGGCACTTCAGACGCACGTGGAAGTGATAGTTGTGCCCGTAAAACGGCCGGATCTTCTGAAGCCACGCCTTGTCGGAGCGTTTCGCGGTCTTGCACAGTTCCACCTTGACCGGCGGCGTGACGAAGATGCGATCAACCGCGGGGTCCGACGCCGCGGCGCGCAGCACGGCAGCATGGGCGCGGGTGAAATTGCCATTGACGCTGCGCTGGTCTTCGCTGCGCACATTGATCGATGACAGGTTTTCGCGTTCCCGGCGGGACAGGTTCAGCCGCTTGGGCGGCAGCATCCAGATATCGACATCCAGCCCGATCTGGTGCGAGGCATGGCCCGAAAGCATCGGCCCGCCGCGCGGCTGGCTGATATCGCCGACGTAAAGCCCTTTCCAGCCATATTGCGTGGCCCGGGCGCTCAGCCGTTCGATGAAATCGATCGTCTCGGGGTGGCCCCAGTTGCGGTTGCGCGACAGGCGCATCGCCTGCCATGTGGGCCCGGTTTCGGGCAGTTGCACCAGCCCCGCACCGCAGCCCTTGGCATAGCTTCCGATGGCCGCCGCACGGTGGCCGGAGGCATCCTGTTTCGCCCCGAACAGGGAACTGGCCGTCGGGGCCGCCTGCGCGGATGTCGCCAATGTCAGCGCAACGATCGCGCCAATCAGGTTTCCTGCCATCGTTCTGCCCGCTCTCCATCTGCCCGGACGAAGAGTAGCAGAAAAAGCCCCAACAGAAAAAGCACAACCAGGGGTGTAATCCCCATCTGTTGCGATCCGGAGATGTCGGTGATGAACCCGATGGAGAGGGGCGCGATGAACGAGGTCGCCTTTCCCGTCAGGGCGAACAGGCCGAAATGCTCCGTCATCTTGTCGGGATTGGCCTGCCGGACCATCATCGTTCGGCTGGCCGTCTGCAACGCACCGCCGGCCGCCCCGATGATCGCCCCCAGAATGAAAAACGCAATGTCGGGCAGGGCGGAGTCGGCCGCTACGGGCACGCCGAACACCGCCTCGCGCGAGACGAAGATCACCCCCATGGCGACCAGCGTCAGCAGGATCACGCAGAACACCAGAACCGGCTTGGGGCCAAAGCGGTAGTCGGCCTGCCCGCCGACCCAGGAAAACACCGCCGCCGTTACCGCAGCGACAATCCCGAAGATTCCCACATCGATCACGGACCAGTCCAGCATACCCGCCGCGTAGATGCCCCCGAAGACATACATGCCGCTCAGCGCATCGCGATAGAACATCGACGAGACCAGATAGGCCGACAGGCTGGGTGTGCGCGGCAGATGCCGCAAGGTGGCGCGCAACTCCGGCAACGCCTGACCGAGGGCCTTGCGAAAGGTTGTGCGCTCCGGATGGGGGGGCAGGTGCACCCATAGGAAGAACGGAATCATCGACAGCGCGTACCAGAGCGCCGTGAACGGGCCCACGAACCGCGTGCCTTCCCGGGCCTCGGGGTCAAGGCCGAAGGCGGGCTCCCGCCCGATCAGGGTTGTGCCGGTGTCGCCCTCGGCAAAGTAAAGCAGCATGATGACAAGCGCGATCAGCCCGCCGAGATACCCGAAGGCCCAGCCGGTGCCCGAGATCTTGCCAAGCTCGCGCCGCGGCCCAAGTTCCGGCAGCATCGCGTTGATGAAGATCGTGGCGAATTCCATCCCCATCAGGCCAAGCCCGAAGGAGAAGAGCAGAAGCGGAATGCTGAAATCCGCCGGGTCCGCCCACCACAGCCCCGCCGCGCCCAACACATACATGAGCGAGAACAGCAGCATCCACACCATGCGATGGCCGCTTTTGTCCGCCACCGCGCCCAGCAGGGGGGCGCAGATCGCGATGACGAGGCCCGCTGCGCCCACGCCATAGCCCCAGGCCGCCTGCGCGGCGCTGCCGTCGCCCAGCAAGTCCTTGATGTAAGGGGCGAAGATAAAGGTCAAAAGCAGCGTGGCATAGGGCTGTGCCGCCCAGTCGAAGAACCACCATCCCCAGATCCGGCGCCGTTCTGCCGTGTTCATGTGTCATCTCCCGCCATCGCGGGGGCATAAGACAGGCCATTCACGGGTTTCGCAATCGTTTTGGTGCCGTAGGGTCAGCCTTGCATCGGCGGCCACGGGCGTTCGCCCTCGGCCCCGATCCACGCGGCGACCCAGTCGGGCAGGGGGGCGAGACCGGGTCGACCCCCATTGCCCGGACCACGCGGTCGGTCGCGACAATCCCGTTCTCGTCCGTCACGGCGGAGCGATAGAGCGCGTGATTGGCCCAGTCGCCGCGGCGCCACATGCCCTGCTCGATATAGATGAACCGGTCGTCCCAGCCGACGCAGCGGCTGTGGATTTCGAACCGGTCGAACATCCGCACGCGCCGGCGATAGCGGACCGAGACCCCGGCCATGGTCAGCCCCCAGCGCTCGCGGCGAAGCGTGTCGATCAGGCCCACCCGGCGGGCCAGCGGGATCCGGCCCAGATCAAGCAGCGTCAGCGTGCGCCCGTTGTTGAGTTCCCACCAGACATCGAGATCCCACGGCCAGCAGACATGGGTCGAGACATGCGTTCCCGTCAGCGGCAGGGGCGGGGCCTTCCGGTGGATGTGGAGTTCCTTGGCAAGACGCAGAAACGGGTACATGTGAAGCTTCCTTTGTGTCGGGCCATGCCTTGCGCCTGCTGCGTTTACCGTCAAGGGCGACGCGGCGGAAAGACAGTTGCACCGGGGCGCGGCTGCGCCTACCTGTTGGGCGGATAGCTGACAGAAGGAAAGGCTTGCCCATGCTTTCGCTTTTCATGATCCTCCTGATGATCCTGAACATCGTCTATTTCATCATCATCGTTCAGATCATCATGAGCTGGCTGATCAGCTTTAACGTGCTGAATGTCTACCAGCCCATCGTCGGGCAGATCTGGCGCGGCCTGAACCAGTTGCTGGAGCCGATCTATTCCCCGGTGCGCCGTATCCTGCCCAATACCGGCTCCATCGACTTGGCGCCGCTGGTGGTGCTGATCGCGATCTTCGCGCTGAAGATCATCATCGGCAACAACATGTATATCTTTGCCTGACCTGACCTTGCGGGCATGCCGTGGCCCGGCCGGGGCCTAGAACACGGCATGTTCGCCCAGATCGACGGTTTCGCCGCTGCGTGCAAGGCGGGCGTAGAAATCAGCGAGCGTTTCGGTGCCGGCAGAGGGTGTCGCGTCGGCATCGTATGTCCCGGTCTCGGGATCCCACAGCAGCATCGACTCGGTGGCGTAGTACCGCCCGATCCGCGCCAGTTCGGCCTTGTCGCGCATCTTGGGCGACACTTTTCCCAGCGTCGACAGCACCGCGATGATCACGTTCAGCATCGCCACCGGCACCTGTTTGAACTTCGGTTCCTGCCGCAGTGCGGCGAACAGCATCTCCCCCTGCGCGCGGGGGGTGATGGCCGCCCCCGGCCCGCCGATCGGCAGGATGCGGTTCCAACGGTCCGGGTCGATCAGGCACTCCGCGATATAGGTGCCAAGGTCGTCGTCGCTGATCGGCTTGCAGGCGGTCAGGGTGCCATCCCCGAACATCAGGAAGGGTTTGCCCTTGCGCACCCGCTCAACCTGCCCCGAAAGCGATTTGAAGAACGCGGTGGGACGCACGATGGACCATGTCAGGCCCGAGTCGCGCAACTCTTTCTCGAAGGCCAGCTTGGCCTGCTGGAAGGCCAGAAGCGGTTTCTGAACGCAGATCGCCGACAGCAGCACGAATTGCGTGACGCCCGCCGCCTTGGCGATGTCCAGCGCCTCGACATGGGCCTGGTGGTCGATCTCCCACGCATCGCGGGGCACGCCCGTGCGCGAGGCGAGGCAGGACACAACGGCATCGAACCGTTCTCCCCGGAAACCGTCCTCGGTCAGCGACAGTGGATCGGTCACGTCGCCCGTGCGCGCCTTGGCCCCGTCGGGCAGTTTGGCCTCGGACCCGGGCCGGATGAAACACACGACGTCATGGCCTGCACGAACCAGCGCCTTGACCGTGGCGGTGCCGATGGTTCCGGTGCCCCCAAGGACGAAGACGCGTTTGCGGTCGGTTCGGGTCATGGCATGGCTCCTTCTGGCAAGCGGATCGCCCGGTGCGGGCCGTTTCGGCGCCACCCTATGCGACAGCGCGCCGATGCAGAAGAGGCCGCAGATTGCCGCGTTGCGCCGGGGGGCTTTGAAAGCGCCCCGCAGGCTCCTATACCCGAAGCTGACAGGTTTGAAACGGAGGCGAGGATGAGCAACCCCACCGCGGCGATGCTGGTGATCGGCGACGAAATCCTGACGGGGCGCACGCGCGATGCGAACATGCATTTCCTTGCCGGGGAACTGGTCAAGCACGGCATCCGTCTGGCCGAGGTGCGGATCGTGCCGGATGTGCAGGACCGGATCGTCGAGGCGCTGAACGCCCTGCGGGCGGCCCATGACACCGTGATCACTTCTGGCGGGATCGGTCCGACCCATGACGACATCACCGCCGACGCGGTCGCCGCGGCCTTCGGGGTGCCCATCGACGTTCGCGACGACGCCCGGGCGATCATGCAGGACTATTGCGACCGGATGGGGCGGGAATTGAACGATGCCCGCCTGCGCATGGCCCGTATTCCCGAAGGTGCCACGCTGATCGACAACCCGGTGTCGGCTGCGCCGGGCTTCACGCTGGGCAATGTCCATGTCATGGCGGGGGTTCCGACGATTTTTCAGGCGATGGTGGCGGGCGTCTTGCCGACGCTCACCGGGGGTGATCCGCTGATGTCCCAGAACCTGAGCGTTGAGCGGGCGGAGGGCGACATCGCCACGCTCCTTGGCGGGCTGGCGGCGGAGTTTCCGGACCTCTCCATCGGCTCGTACCCCTATAACCGCGACGGGGTCTACGGCACCAATATCGTGATCCGCGGCACGAGTGGCGAACGGATCGACAGCGCCATGGGCAAGCTTTGCACCCTGTTCCCCGAGGCTGTCGGGTGAGTTTCGACCGGCTGTTCGCCGGGCAGGAGGCGACATGGCCCCCTGCCGCGCGCTGGCGGCATGGGCCCTGGTGCATCCGGGACGGGCAGGGCGGGGGCAAGCGCGTGTCGGCCACCACGGCCGAGGCCGACGTGGCCGACGTCGATGTGCCCGCGGCAGAAGTGGCGATGGCGGCTTTGGGCCAGCCGTGCCTGTTCATGCTGCGCGAGGGGGAGAGCGGGCTGGACGCGACCCTCGCGGTCCGGGGCTATGAAGTTGTCGATCCGGTGCTGCTGCTATCCGCCCCCATCGGCGGGGTCGCCGCCCCGCCCCCGCCGCCGGTTTCCGCCTTCACCGTCTGGCAGCCACTTGCCATCATGGAGGAACTGTGGGCCGAGAACGGCATTGGCCCCGCACGCCGCGCCGTGATGGAACGGGTGACAGGCCCCAAGACCGCCGTTCTGGGCCGACAGAGCGACCGGGCCGCGGGGGTCGCCTTTGCGGCCGTGCATGAAGACATGTGTTTCGTCCATGCCATGGCCGTCAGTCCAGAGCATCGCCGCAAGGGCACGGCCCGGAACATGATGCACGCCGCCGCGATATGGGGGCAGGCTGAGGGGGCCGAGACGCTGGTCGTTCTGGTGACCGAGGCCAATACGGGCGCGCATGCGCTTTATTCTTCGCTGGGAATGACGCCGGCCGCCCGCTACCATTACCGGATGATCCCGCCGGAAAAGGGGTGAGACATGCCCAACGATGACAGCCCGCCAATCGCGCTGGACCTGCCGATGGTCGATCCGCTGCCGGACGAAACGCAGCGCTATTTCGATCTGTGTACCGAGAAGCTGGGCCTCGTGCCCAACGTGCTCCGGGCCTATGCGTTTGATATCACCAAGCTGAACGCCTTCGGCGCGATGTATAACGACCTGATGCTGGGCCCAAGCGGGCTGAGCAAGCTGGAGCGGGAGATGATCGCGGTCGTCGTCTCCTCGATCAACCGGTGCTGGTACTGCCAGGTGGCCCACGGCGCCGCGGTGAGGGAGCTGTCGGGCGACCCGAAACTGGGTGAGGCGATGGTGATGAACTATCGTGCCGTGGACCTGCCGCCGCGCCAGCGCGCGATGCTGGATTTCGCGGCCAAGCTGACCGAGGAAAGCCACAAGGTCGAGGAAGCCGACCGGGAAGCCTTGCGCCAAGAAGGCTTCAGCGACCGCGATATCTGGGACATCGCGGCGGTGGCGGGCTTCTTCGCGATGTCGAACCGGATCGCGTCGGCCTCGGGGATGGAACCGAACGAGGCGTATCACGGCGCCCACCGATGATGCGGGCTGGGCGTATCGCGGCCCTTGTCCTGTTCGGTCTTTCCGCCGCTGCGCCGGCCCCCGCGCTTGAGGTGCCGTCGCCGGCACGGATGACGGTCGAGACACGCGAGGGCCCCTTGCGCCTGTCCGTGCCCATAGGCCCGTTCGAGGGGGAAGGCGTCCCCACGCTTGCCGTTGAAGGGCAGGTGCTGCATCAGGTCTGGACCTATCCGCAGGACGGCCTGACCAGTCTTCAGATCCTTACCCCCTTGCGGGAGGCGCTCCTGTCCGAGGGCTACCTGATCATCTTCGAATGTGCGGATGCCGATTGCGGCGGGTTCGACTTCCGCTTCGCGACGCCGACGCTGCCGGAACCGCAGATGCATGTGGATTTGGGCGATTTCCTGTATCTTACGGCGCGGCGCACCGCGCCGGACGGCCCCGATTTCCTGTGCCTGATGGTCAGCCGCTCCTCCAACCGGGCGTTTATCCAGATCACGCGTGTGACCGGGGCCGAGGCGCCGGAAATCAAGGCAGAACCGGACGCCATGCCCCCGCAAGGTGGACCCGCCAAGGGGGGGGCGGGACGCTTTCCGACCGGCTGACGCGTGACGGCCATGTCGTTCTTGACGATCTGGTTTTCAAGACAGGCTCCACCGATCTGGGCGAGGGGCCTTTTGCGTCCTTGCAGGCGCTGGCCGACTGTCTTGAGGACGACCCCGAGCGCGACATCCTTCTGGTCGGGCATACCGACGATGTCGGCGGGCTGGACGGCAATGTCGCGCTGTCCCGCAAACGCGCGCAGGCGGTGCGCCGCTACCTGATCGACAGGTTGGGCGTGGCGCCGGAGAGGTTGAGCGCAGAGGGCGTCGGCTTTCTTGCCCCGCTGAGCGGCAACCTGACCGAGGAGGGGCGTCAGCAAAACCGCCGGGTCGAGGCGGTTCTGCGTCTGTCAAGGTGAGGCTGGCGCTCAGATCACCTCGGTGCCGGAGAACCGATCGACAAGGAAGTCGATGAAGGCGCGCACCTTGGGCTGGGTGAACCGCCCCGGCGGATAGACCGCATAGATCCCGAGCGTTTCGGCCGGCAGGCCCGGGATCGCTTCCTGTACCAGACCCTGTTCCATCGCGTCGCGGAACAGGAAGCTGGGCAGATAGGCGATGCCAAGCCCGGAAATCGCTGCGTTCAGAAGCGATTGCCCGTCATTGACCGTCAGCCAGCCGGCGGTGCGCACCTGCCGCTTTTCGCCGGAGGGCGCGGTGATCTTCCAGACATTGCCGCTGGCCTGGTTGGAATAGTGCAG
The DNA here is from genome assembly GCF_002079305.1 of Rhodovulum sp. P5. Taxonomy (NCBI): domain Bacteria; kingdom Pseudomonadati; phylum Pseudomonadota; class Alphaproteobacteria; order Rhodobacterales; family Paracoccaceae; genus Rhodovulum; species Rhodovulum sp. P5. The sequence continues at coordinate 2,055,883 of NZ_CP015039.1, read as the reverse complement.
CAGCTTGTGTTCGTTCAGATCGTCGATCTTCTGCGGACGCCCGAATTTCTCGAAATAGGCGGGCGAGGCGATCATGCGCTTGCTGGTCTCGGTCAGTTTGCGGGCGCGCAGCGTGCTGTCCTCCAACTCGCCCACGCGGATCGCCATATCGAACCCTTCCGAGATCAGTTCGACATAGCGGTTGTTCAGCACCATGTTGACCGAGATATCGGGATAGTTGGTCAGGAAATCGCCCAACAGCGGCGAGAGGTGATTGACCCCGAAATCGGTGGCCACCGACACCCGCAACAGGCCCGAAGGCGCCGATTGCATGGAGGTGACAAGCGCATCGGCCTCTCCGGCATCGTTCAGCACGCGGCGGGCCCGGTCGTAATAGGCCAGGCCGATTTCGGTGGGGCTGACCCGGCGGGTGGTGCGGTTCAGCAGGCGCGCGCCAAGACGCGCCTCGAGCGAGGAAACATGCTTGGACACCGCGGATTTGGAAATGCCCATCTTCTTGGCCGCGTCGGTGAAGCCGCCCTGGTCCACCACGGTGGCGAAGGCTTCCATTTCGGTCAGTCGGTCCATCTGATATTCCTTGGGTAGCGATCTGCGCTGGCGCCTAAAATGCTGCGGAAATCGGGCAGGATTTTGATCGGCGCCCGACAATAGTTGGGAAAAGGGAAAGATCGTCACCCTAGCGGCAACAGGTAACCACAAGGTAATCACCCGGGGCGTCGGGGCACGCGGGGGTGGCGTTCAAAGGGTTGCGGCCAGTTCCGCCCCTTGCCGGATGGCACGTTTCGCGTCGAGTTCCGCGGCAACATCCGCACCACCGATCACATGGGGGCGCAGGCCCCGCGTCGCCGCTGCATCGGCAAGGCTGCGGTCCGGTTCCTGCCCGGCGCACAACACGATCGTATCAGCCTCGATCAGACGCGGCTCCTTCCGCTCGGGCCCGAAGGAGATGTCCAGACCAGCCTCGGTAATGCGGTCGTAGTTCACGCCCCCGATCATCTGCACCCCCTTCATCTTCAGCGCGGCGCGGTGGATCCATCCGGTCGTCTTGCCAAGACCCTTTCCGGGTTTCCCGGCCTTGCGCTGCAACAACGTCACCTGCCGCAGGGGCGGGTCCGGGCGGGGGCCTTCGGGAGCCAGCCCGCCGCGATGCTCTGACGGATCCGCAACGCCCCATTCGCGGCGCCAGTCGTCGGGGGAAAGCGTGGGGCTGTCGCCGGTCACAAGGAACTCTGCCATGTCGAAGCCGATCCCGCCCGCGCCGATGATCGCGGCGCGCGGGCCGACCTCGGCCCCCTTGGCCAGAACGTCGACGTAGCTCAGGACATGATCCATCTCTTGCCCTGGGATCTGCGGATCGCGGGGGATGACCCCGGTCGCGATGACCACCTCGTCGAACGGCGCTAGCTCCTCGGGTGTGGGGGCGGTGCCAAGACGCAGCGTTACCCCTTGCCGGGTCAGCATCGTCTCATACCACGCGATCAGGCCGTTGAACTCCTCCTTGCCGGGGATTCGGCTGGCCATGCGCAACTGGCCCCCGATTTGCGCGGCCTTGTCGAAGAGCGTCACGCGATGGCCCCTTTCGGCCGCGACCAGCGCGGCAGAGAGGCCCGCGGGGCCCGCGCCCACAATCGCGATGTCTTTCGGGACCGCGGCGGGGACAAACTGCAGCTCTGTTTCGAAACAGGCGCGCGGATTGACAAGGCAGGTGGAGACCTGCCCCGAAAAGGTGTGGTCCAGACAGGCCTGGTTGCAGGCGATGCAGGGGGCGATTTCATCGGATTGGCCCGCGGCGGCCTTGGCCACGAACGCCGCGTCCGCCAGCCATGGCCGCGCCATCGAAACCATGTCGGCGCAGCCCTCGGCCAACACCTGCTCGGCCACCTCGGGCGTGTTGATCCGGTTGGAGGTGATGACCGGGATACCCACCTTGCCCATCAGCTTTCGCGTCACCCAGGCGAACCCCGCCCGCGGGACAGAGGTCGCAATGGTGGGAACCCGGGCCTCGTGCCAGCCGATGCCGGTATTGATGATCGTGGCGCCCGCATGTTCGACGCGTTGGGCAAGCTCCACCACCTCGTCGAAACTCGATCCGTCGGGCACAAGATCGATCATCGACAGACGGTAGATCACGATGAAATCCGGGCCCACGGCCTCCCGGACCCGTTGCACGACCTCCAGCGGCAGCCGCATGCGGTTTTCATACGACCCGCCCCAGCGGTCCTCGCGCCGGTTGGTGTGACGCACAAGGAACTGGTTCAGGAAATAGCCTTCGGACCCCATCACCTCGACCCCGTCATAGCCGGCTTCGCGGGCCCGGGCGGCGGCGGTGGCGATGTCGGCGATCTGCTTTTCAATGCCGGCCTCGTCCAGTTCGCGCGGGGGGAAGGGCGAGATCGGGGATTTGATCGCGCTGGGCGCCACGCAGTCGGGGCCATAGGCATAGCGGCCCGCATGCAGGATCTGCATCGCGATGCGCCCGCCCTCGGCATGGACGCGGGACGTGACGGTGCGGTGATTGGCGATGTCCTCGGCCGTGAACAGACCTGCGGCCCCGGGAAACACCGCACCCTCGGCGTTTGGGGCCATGCCCCCGGTGACGATCAGGCCCGCACCGCCGCGGGCGCGCTCACCATAAAACGCGGCCACCCGGTTCCAGTCGCCCCGTTCCTCCAACCCGGTATGCATCGAGCCCATCAGGACGCGGTTGCGCAGGGTCACGAACCCCAGATCAAGCGGGGCCAGAAGATGCGGATAGTCGGCCATGGCGTCCTCCCCCAGCCTGCGGCGGCCACCTTGCGATGGCGTCGTCTCGATGTCACCGGCGACGCGGCGTCAGGCCGTCGCCCGTGTCGCGGGCCGCTCAGGGTTCCTTCTTCATCACCAGTTGTTCCGGCGCCGGGTCTTCAACGCTGTGGGCGGGGGCCAGCGTCTTGCTCTCGGCCCGGATATGGGCGGCGAAGTCGCGCAGCACCGCCCGGCTTGTCTTGTCGTCGATGGCCCGGTCCTCGAACCCGACGACAGAGGCCGTGACCAGACGGTCGTTCACCTCGAACAGGGCCCGCCAATAGGTCGTGCTCAGCCCCTCGCCGGCGTTTTCGCTGCTGTCGGTCAGGTGGATGAGGAACAGCCTGTCGCGTTCGTACATCCGATGCACCACGACGCTGTCGGCGCGGCCATCGCGGGCCAGTGCGGCCAGCCCCGCCTCGGATGTGAAGAACTGGGCCAGCCGTATGGCGCGGTCTTCCTCGCGGCCGCCGGTTCCGGGGCGCGAGGCGACGGAGGCGGTCAGAATCGCGGGATCGGCGGGCATCGGGGCGTTTTCGCGCCCGGTCAGCGCCGCGCAACTGGCCATCAGGACGAACGCCCCCTGCTGCCCGTCACGGGTCGCCCGCACATCCACGCAGAAACCACGCGGCCCCGCGATCACCACCGTGTCGTCGGCGACCTGCACCTTTTGCGGGGCGGCCCGGCTGAAGGCGAGCCCGCCGAGCCCAGCCGATGCCTCCGGCCCCGCGGCCAGGCACCCCGACAGCATCATGGTGCTGAGCGCTGCGGCCAGAAGTCCGCCCGGAAGGCCGAGCCTAAAGCGACATATAATCATGTTTTTCACCGGCCGCCCCGGGATGGGTAACGGCGCCCTTTCGTGTGGGACCCACAAGCTGCACGTATTTCCACAACGCGCCCGCGCCGTAGATCGTGTCTTTCGGGCCTTTCCAATCGGCCTTGCGCCGGGCCAGCTCGTCCTCTGACAACTCTACGGACAACTCGCCCTTCACTGCGTCGATGGTGATCCGGTCGCCGTCCTCGATCAGCGCGATGGGGCCGCCATGGGCTGCCTCGGGGCCGACATGGCCCACGCAGAAACCGCGCGTCGCGCCAGAAAAACGCCCGTCGGTGATCAGTGCGACCTTCTTGCCCATGCCCTGCCCGGCAAGGGCCGCGGTGGTCGCCAGCATCTCGCGCATGCCGGGGCCGCCTGCCGGGCCCTCGTTCCGGATGACGATAACATCGCCCTCGGCATAGGCTCGGTCCCGCACCGCGGCAAAGGCGTCTTCCTCGCACTCGAATACGCGGGCGGGGCCGGAAAAGACCTGCTGCTCCGCCGTCATGCCTGCGACCTTGGAAATCGCGCCATCCGGGGCAAGGTTGCCCTTCAGGCCCACGACGCCTCCGGTCGGCGACAAGGGCGTGGCCACGGGGTGGATGACCCTGCCGTCGGCCTCACGCTCCACCAGGTCGATCTCTTCCCCGATGCTGCGGCCGGTCACGGTCAGGCAGTCCTCGTGGATCAGGCCGGCCTTGCGCAATTCCTTCAGGATCACCGGCACGCCGCCGGCCTCGTACAAATCCTTGGCGACGTAGCGCCCGCCGGGTTTGAGATCGACGAAATAGGGGGTGTCGCGGAAAATGTCGGTCACGTCGAAGAGGTCGAAGTCGATCCCCGCCTCATGGGCGATGGCGGGCAGATGCAGCCCGGCATTGGTCGACCCGCCCGTGCAGGCGACCACCCTTGCGGCATTTTCCAGCGCTTTCAGGGTGACGATGTCCCGGGCGCGGATGCCCTTTGCCAGCAGGTCCATCACCGCGCGTCCAGATGCCTCGCAATACTGATCGCGCGATTCATAGGGCGCGGGCGCGGCAGAGGAGTTGGGCAGGGCAAGCCCAATGGCCTCGGACACGCAGGCCATGGTGTTGGCGGTGAATTGCCCGCCACAGGCGCCCGCGGAAGGGCAGGCGACCTTTTCCAGCGCAACAAGCGCGGCTTCCGACATCTTGCCCGCCTGGTTCGCGCCCACGGCCTCGTACACATCCTGCACGGTGACATCGCGCCCTTCGTGCCGGCCGGGCAGGATCGACCCACCATAGACAAAGACGGAGGGGACGTTCAGCCGGACCATCGCCATCATCATCCCCGGCAGGGACTTGTCGCAGCCCGCAAGCCCGACAAGCGCGTCGTAGCAGTGGCCGCGCATCGTCAGTTCCACCGTGTCGGCGATCGCCTCCCGGCTGGGAAGGGAGGAGCGCATGCCCTCATGCCCCTGCGCGATGCCGTCGGTCACGGTGATCGTGGTGAACTCTCGCGGGGTGCCGTGCGCCTCTTTCACGCCCATCTTGGCGGCCTGCGCCTGCCGGTTCAGCGCGGTGTTGCAGGGGCGGCCTCGTTCCAGCAGGTGGCGACGCCCACAAGGGGTTGGTGGATCTCGTCTTCCGACAGGCCCATCGCGTAGTAGAACGACCGGTGCGGCGCCCGGGCGGGGCCCTCGGTCGCGTGGCGGCTGGGCAGGTTGGACTTGTCAATCAGGGGTTTTTGCAAGGGGGCCTCCCGCCTGGTCATGTTTCGGAATAGACGCGGCGGGGATATGTGACAAGCGATTGATGGTCCTGCCCGCCCGGTCTAGGTTGCGCCAGCGGAAGGAAAAGGCCGATGCGGTATCGCCCACATGACAGACTGGTGGCATCGGCGCGGGCCGGATCGGCGGTTTGGCGGACGATCCTTGGCGTGCTGCTGGCTTTCACGGTCTATATGGGGCTGATCTACGCGGTCTATGGTGTCGTGGCGGCGCTTTCCGGGGCCTCGATCGCCGCTGCGGTGTTCGAGGGGATCTTTGTCACCACCCTGACCACCCACGATGCGCTGTGGCTGCTCTTCTCCTTCGCGGCGCTGATCGTGGGCATCGTGACGGCGGCGAACCTGTTGCAGGACCGGGGGCTCTTTTCCATGACGGGGCCGCCGATCCTTGCGGTGCGGCATTTCACGCGCGTGTTGTGGGCGCTGACACTGTTGCACGCCGCGCTCTGGGTCCTGCTGCCGATGGATGACGGGATCGTGCCCAACCTGGCTGCGGGGCGGTGGCTGACGCTTCTGCCGCTGGCGGTTCCGGCGCTGCTGATCCAGACGGCGTCGGAGGAGTTGCTGTTTCGCGGCTATCTTCAACAGCAACTCGCGGCGCGGTTTACCCATCCGGCGATCTGGATGGGGGTGCCTGCGGTGATGTTCGCCTGGGGCCATTTCGACCCGGACCTGACCGGGGCAAACACCGCGGCGGTGGTGCTGTGGGCCGGGATCTTTTCGCTTGCCGCGTCGGACCTGACCGCCCGGACCGGGACCCTTGGTGCGGCGATGGCGTTTCACTTCGTCAATAACGCGACCGCGGTCTTGATGGTGGCCCTGCCCGGGCCGCTGTCGGGACTGGCGCTTTACACCTATCCGCTTGGCGCGGACGATCCGGCACTGTTCCCTTATCTGGTCGTCGATCTTGCCGTCATCGGATTGTCCTGGCTGGCGTGCCGCGTGGCCCTGCGCGTGTAAGTTGAAGCATGGGTGCGCGCACGCTACGTTTCGGAGCGTTCGTCCATCAGCCGAGACAATTCATGCACGCTCCGCTTTTCGAGGCCTATGTCGCGCCCGCCCGGCTTTACCCCGAACTTTGGCGGGTTTTCGTCGCAGTCGGGGTGATCCTGCTGATCTATTGCGGTTTTTTCGCGCTGATGGTGGTGGGCGCCTACCCCGTTCTTGGCCCGCTGGAATATTTTGGCTGGATGCGGGGGCTGGCGACGCCCGACACGGCGTCCAGAACGCTTTTCGTGCTGGCCAGCTTCCTCGGGCTGGGACTTGCGGTGCTGATCGCGACGCCTGCGCTGCACTACCGCGCGCCGGGAACGCTGTTCGGGCCTGCGCGCGACACGTTCAGGGGTTTCGGCACGGCGCTGGCCGTTCTGATCCCGGTCTATGGGGTGTTGTTCGTTATCGGGCTGCTGCTGTCGCCGGTCGAGGCCAATCTCGATTTCGGGCTGTGGCTGAGACTTCTGCCCGTTGCGCTGGTGCTGGTGCTCGTCCAGACCGGGTCGGAGGAGTTGCTGTTTCGCGGCTATCTGCAACAGCAACTGGCCGCGCGGTTCGCGGCCCGGGCCATCTGGATGGGCCTTCCCGCCCTTGTCTTCGCCGCGTTGCACTTCAACCCCGCGGCGGGCACCAATGCGTGGTTCATCCTGCTGGGGGTTCTGGTCTATGCGTTGGCCGCGGCGGACCTGACCGAGAAATCCGGCAGCCTCGGCCTCGCCATGGGGTGGCATTTCGTGAACAACTGCAACGCGCTGCTTGTGGTGTCGGTCAAGGACACGATCACCGGGCTGTCGTTGTTCGTCACGCCCTTCGACATGACCGATACGCATATGGTGCCGCTGTCGCTTGGGCTGGATGTTCTGACCATCGTGATCATGTGGCGTCTCTTGCGCGCGCTGATCTGACCCTGACCACGTGATTGCATTTCGCGGCCTTGCGTCTTATCTGGGCAGCCAGATCGTGCGAAGGGTGCCCGCTTCATGAACTGGATCAACAACTACGTCCGGCCCAAGATCAATTCGCTGTTCTCCCGTAGGGAGATGCCGGACAATCTCTGGCAGAAATGCGATGCCTGCGGGACGATGCTGTTCCACCGGGAACTGTCGGACAACCTCAACGTCTGTACGTCGTGCGGTCATCACATGCCGATCCTGCCCCGCGACCGGTTCCTGACGCTCTTCGACGGCGGCATCTTCACCGAGATCGAGGTGCCCACGCCGCTGGCCGACCCGCTGCAATTCCGCGACCAGAAGAAATATCCCGACCGGATGAAATCGGCGCAGAAGCTGACCGGCGAGAAAGAGGCGATGCTGGTCGCCGAGGGGGAGATCGGGCGCACACCGGTCGTGGCCGCCGCGCAGGATTTCAGCTTCATGGGCGGGTCCATGGGCATGTATGTCGGCAACGCCATCATCGCGGGCGTCGAACGCGCGGTGCAGCGTGGCCGGCCCTTTATCCTGTTTTCGGCTGCGGGCGGCGCGCGCATGCAGGAAGGTATCCTCAGCCTGATGCAGATGCCGCGGACCACGGTCGCGGTCCAGATGCTGCGGGAGGCGGGGCTGCCATATATCGTGGTCCTGACCCATCCCACAACGGGCGGTGTAACCGCCTCCTACGCCATGTTGGGGGATGTGCATATCGCCGAACCGAATGCGCTGATCTGTTTCGCCGGGCCCCGGGTGATCGAGCAGACGATCCGCGAAAAGCTGCCCGAGGGGTTCCAGCGGGCCGAGTATCTTCTTGAGCACGGCATGCTGGACCGGGTGACCAAGCGGACCGACATGCGGGACGAGTTGATTACCATCATCCGCCTGCTGATGGGTATGCCCCAGGCGATCAAGGCAGAACTGCCGCCGCCGGCCAGTTTCTCCCACGGGCCGGAAACGGTCGCCGGAGAGGCGCCGGACGTCGAGGCCATGCCGCAGCCGCCGCAACCCGTCGCCCCCGATGCCGAACCGGCCGGAGAGGACGCCAAGGCGTGAGCGCGGCGGGCAGCGATGCGCTGCTTGCGCGGATGATGGCGCTGCATCCCAAGGTCATCGACCTGACGCTGGACCGTGTGTGGCGCCTGCTCGCCGCGCTCGACCATCCCGAAGGCAGGCTGGCGCCGGTGATCCATGTGGCCGGGACCAACGGCAAGGGATCGACGCTCGCCACGATCCGCGCGGGACTGGAAGGCGCCGGGCTGTGGGTGCAGGCCTATACATCGCCGCATCTGGCGCGCTTTCACGAACGGATCCGCCTGTCGGGCGGTCTGATCTCCGAGGAAGCCCTGGCCGCGGTGCTGGACGAATGCGAACGGGCCAATGGCGGGGCGCCCATTACGTATTTCGAGATCACGACCTGCGCCGCCTTTCTGGCCTTTGCCCGCGACCCGGCCGATTTCTGCCTGCTGGAGGTCGGCCTTGGCGGGCGGCTCGATGCAACCAATGTCATCGATCAGCCGCGGTTGACGGTGATCACCCCGGTCTCCATCGACCATCAGGCGTTTCTCGGCGATACGCTGGCGGAGATCGCGGCCGAGAAGGCAGGCATCCTGAAACGCGGCGTGCCCTGCATCGTCGGCCCGCAAGAGGACGCCGCGCTGGAGGTGATCGAGGATCGTGCAGCGCGTCTGGGGGCGCCGCTTCTCGCCTACGGTCAGCACTGGCATGTGTGGGAAGAACGGGGACGCCTGGTCTATCAGGACGAACGGGGTTTGCTGGACCTGCCCTTGCCGCGTTTGATCGGCGCGCATCAGGTGCAGAATGCGGGGGCCGCGCTGGCGGCCTTGCGCGCGCTTGAGATGGAGGAACCCGCCTGCGAGGCCGCCGTCACCCGGGCTGAATGGCCCGCCCGGTTGCAGCGCCTGACCGAGGGCCGGCTGGTCGAGGCCGCAGGCCGGGCCGAGTTGTGGCTGGACGGCGGGCACAACCCGGCGGCTGGCGTGGCGCTGGCAGAGGCGCTGGGGCGGCTTTCCCCCAGACCGCTGCACCTGATCTGCGGGATGATGAACACCAAGGATGTTGCGGGCTACATGGCGCCGCTGGCCGCGCGTGCCGAAACCCTGACCGCCGTGTCGATCCCGGGAGAGACAGCGACCCTGCCGGCCGAGGAAACCGCGGCCATCGCCAAGGGCGCGGGCCTTTCAGCCAGCACCGCAGAAAGCGTGGCGGACGCGGTTCGGCGCATCGCGGCCGAGGTGCCCAACGCGCGCATCCTGATCTGCGGGTCCCTATACTTGGCGGGGCGGGTGCTGCGCGACGCCTGACGTCGGGCTTGACCGGGCCTGCAACGGTGGCGAACCTGTTGTCGTGGAACCGCTCCGTCGCCTGCTGAAGATCCTGCAGACCTTGCCCATCGTGGGTGGGATCGCCCATGCCATACCGCTCTTCCTGATGACGGTACGGGATGTCCTGCGCCGCCCTTTGTCCGAAGTGCCCGACTGGGCGAAATCCGGCGACAACACCGCCGTGGCGGCACTTGAAATCCTCTTCGCCGGATGCTTCGTGCAGTATCTTCTCAGCCTGCCGCTGCCGTCCGCCGATGCCGCCGCCCCGACAGGGGCCTATCTGGCCCATGCCGCCGTGACGATGGCCGGCTTTTCCCTTTGCATCGACCTTGTCTTTCGCATGCTTGGGGCGCGACCGGCGGCGGGCGCCAGTGTCCGGTTCTGGTGCCTGTCCATCGGTCTGGTGCTGCCGGCATCGGGGTTGGCGTTGTACCCGTTTTCCCTGCTTTTCGGGCTGCACGCGGTGGGCCCGTTGCGCGTGAACCTTGCGACGATCGAGGCAACCGATTACGCGACCTTCCTGTACAGCCCCGCCATGGACTGGGTGCTTGGCGCCGCCCTTTATCCCGCATTTGGCCTGTTCGTTGCCGTGCATGTCCTTTGGATTGTCTGGGCGCGGCGGTTCTTTGGGCGTGGCTGGCCGGTCACCCTGGGTGCGTTCGTCGTCGGTGGCGTGGCCGCGCAGCTTTTCAACCTTTTGGTTGTGCAACCGGGATGGGAGGTCGCGCGGCCCATCCTCGCCGGTCTTGCCGACCTGGTCTAGGCACTCAACCCTTCCCCCAGTCCGCCCCCTGCATTTCCCGCAACCGGCTGGCGGTGCGTTCGAACTCGAACGCGCCGGTGCCTTCCAGATACAGCATTTCCGGGGTGGAGGCCGCAGAGGCGATCAGCCGGACATGGCCCTCGTAAAGCGCGTCGATCAGGGTCACGAAGCGGCGGGCCTCGTTATAGTTCTCGGCCGACAGCGTCGGGATGTCCTCAAGGATCAGCACCCGCACGGCCCCGGCCACCGCCAGATAGTCTGCCGGGCCAAGCGGTTTCGCGCACAGATCCCAGAAACTCGCCCGTGCCACCCCGTTGTGATAGCGCGGCAGTTCGACCTCTCGCCCCTGTACCCGCAGCACCAGCGGATGCCCTGCACCGTCGGTCAGGTCCTGCCAGATCGTCTCGATCGCCTCACGCGCCAGACGGTCGGCGGGGGTGAAATAGACATCCGCCCCGCTCAGCCGCCCCTGCCGGTAGTCGGTGGGGGAGCCGAGATGCATCACCTCAAGCCGGTCCTTGATCATCTCGATAAAGGGGACAAAGCGGGCGCGCTGCAGCCCGTCCTTATACAGGTCGTCCGGCACCCGGTTGGAGGTGGTGACGACCGTGACCCCGGCGGCGAACATCAATTCGAACAAGCGCCCCACGATCATCGCGTCGGCGATGTCGGTGATCTGCATCTCGTCGAAACACAGAAGCCGCAGGTCCTTGCAGATCTCGGCGGCCACGGGTTTCAGCGCGTCGTCGGCGCCCTTCTTTCGCGCGGCATGCAGGCCCGTTTGCACCTCTTGCATGAAGGCGTGGAAATGGACGCGGCGTTTGCCCTCGATCCCGACATGGGCAAAGAAGAAATCCATCAGCATGGACTTGCCCCGCCCGACACCGCCCCACAGGTAAAGGCCGCGCACGGGGTCGGGCGGCAGGGGCTTGCGGAACAGGCCGCGCTTTGCCGAGGGGGGCGGATTTTCCAGTTCTTCACGGATACGGTCAAGCGGGTCCAGCGCGGCGATCTGCGCCGGGTCGGGCCGAAGCTCCCCGGCATCGACGCGGGCCTCGTATAGCTGGCGCAGACTCGTTCCCATGGCGTCTTCTATTATGCTGCAGCGCAGAATGGAAGATCGGAGCGACTGCCTAGCGCCCGCGCCACGCCCCTAGAATGTAGTGGCTGGTCATCAGGTCCAGATGCGCGCCGCCGCCGTTCTTGAAAAGCGTGATGTCGTCATCGGAGGTGCGGGCGAAGGCCCCGGCAGGCAGGTCGTAGAAATCGGCGAGGATGGCGTCGCGGGTGATGACGCCGGCCTCTAGCGGGATTTTAAGCTCCCCGATATGGTCCAGCGTTGTCTCGCGGCTGTCGACGTATAGGCGCGCCTTTCGCAGGGCGTCGTCGTCGACCTCACGCATGTCGGGACGGAAGGCGCCGATCAGGTCGAGATGTTGACCGGGGCGCAGCCATGCGCCGCGGATCAAGGGCGTGGTGCTCATCGTGGCGCTGGTGATGATGTCGGCGGCCCGCACTGCGGTTTCCAGGTCGTCTGCGACGGCGACATCGGGAAAGCGTGTCGCCAGCCGTGCGGCCCCCGCGGCGGAGCGGTTCCAAACGGTGAAGCGGGCATCGGGGAAGGCGCTGGAATAGGCCTGGTACAGTGCATGGGCCACCGTCCCCGCCCCCACGATCAGGATCGAGTTGCTGTCGGGGCGGGCAAGATGCGTGGCGGCCAGCAGGCTGTCGCCCGCCGTCTTCCATTTGGTGACAAGGTGAAAGTCGATGATCGCCTCTAGCAGACCGTCCCCGTCGCCATAGAGGCTGACCCCGCCATTGACTGCGGGTTTGTCATGGGTGGGATTGCCGGGGAAGATGGTGGCCGACTTCACGGCGATGCCCAGCCCGTCGATCCACGCCGCGCGGGACAACAGCGTATCTGCACCGCGATACAGGAACGTATCGCGGGTTTCGGCGCGGGGCAGGCTGTGCCCCCGTTCAAGCGCTGTGCACAGCGCCTGCCAGTTCAAAAGGCGCTCCCCCTCGTCGAACGGAATGATGTCAGGCATCGGGCGTCGCCTCCTTCGCTGTCAGAAGGCCAGCGGCAACCAGCCGCGTGGCCCAGCCTTCGGGGCCGTCAAACAGATGCGTCTGCCACCCCCGGGCGGCGGCGGCGTCGATGTTGGCGGCGGTGTCGTCGGTGAACAAGAGCCGCTCGGGCGCGATGCTGCTGTCCTCTTCCACGGTCCGGTAGATATCGGGGCCGGGCTTCATCTGGCGCAACTGGCCCGAGATATAGGTGCGGTCGAAGAGGGCGAAGTCCGGATAGGCAGCGCAGGCGATCTGCCACGGCTCACCCCCCATATTGGACAGCGCGAAGACGGGAACGCCCTTGGCCTTCAGCGCCTTCAGAAGATGGGTGGAGTGAGGAATTGCAGGGCTTGCCATCTCGATCCAGTGGCTGCGCCAGAGGCGGATTTCGTTGGCCCAGTCGGGGTGTTGAGCGGCCAGTCCCTCCACCGCCTGCTCGAAATCCGCACCCGCATCGACGGACAGGTTCATGCCCCGCAGGTCGACCTCGGCGAACAGCCGCTCGCGCCGCGCCGGTCCGATCGTCCTGTCGTAGAAACGGTCGGGGTCCCACTCGATCATCACGCGTCCGATGTCGAAAACCACTGCGTCGATGGGCATCTGTCGCCTCCGTTCCGTTTGCAGGCGGCTTAGGCTATCCTGTCCATGTTGGAAACAGGAGTGTTGCCATGGCGCAGGCGAATGACCAACGGGAAGAGGCGGCGACGGGCGGGCAGGCCCCCGCGCCCCTGGGCAACGTTGCCGCCGTGATGGCGGTCTTGTTCAGCCTCGCGGCGGCGGGGTTGGCCTATGCCCATCTGTTCATAGCGGCGGTGAAGGTCGATGCCGTCGGGCTGTCGCTGTTCGCGGCGATCTTCCTGCCGTGGATCCTGCCCTTCGTGAAAAGCTTCAAGTTCGGCGGGGCCGAGGTTCAGATGCGCGATTTGCAGCGGCAGGTGCAGGAGGCAAAGAAGCTGGCGAAACAGGCCGAAGAAACCGCAGAGGACACGCGCGAGGCCGTATCCGAACCGGCCGTGGCCCCGGAAAGCGCCGTTGACGCCGCCGATGCGAAGCCAGAGGAAATCGACGTCCTGCGCGCGATTTCGCAGTCTGCCTACGCCTTTCGCACCCCAAGTGGAATCGCCAGCGATCTGAAGAAGCCGGACGTGGCCGAGGTGAGTACCCTGCTGAAAAGCCTGGAAGGAAAGGGGGTCGTTCGCCGCGCGACAAGCCGCAGGGGCGATGACCTGTGGACGCTGGTCAAGTCGCCGCCGTCCTGAGGGCACGTTCCAGCGCATCGAGAAAGCGCGACCGGTCAGCCTTGGAGAAGCCCTTGCCAGAGCCCTGCCGGAACGGGTCGGCGGCACGCAGATCGGCCATCAGATCGCGTGTGGCCAGTTTCTGCCCGATATTGGCGGGGGTAAACGCCTCTCCGGTATGGTTCAGCACCTGTGCGCCGGCCGCGACGCATTTCGCGGCCAGGGGGATATCGGCGGTGATGACCACGTCGCCCGGCCCGGCCTGTTCGGCGATCCACTTGTCGGCCTCGTCCGGGCCTTCGGGCACATAGATCATGCGCGCCAGCGGGTGATCGACCGGGCGCAGGCCCCCGTTTGCCACATAGGTGACCTTTGCCCCGTGCCGCTCGGCCACGCGCAGGGCCTCGGCCTTGACGGGGCAGGCATCGGCGTCGACGAAGACGCGGCTCACCCGTAAAGCGCCTCGGCGTGGAAGGCGATGTGATCCTCCATGAAGGTGGAGACGAAGAAATAGCTGTGGTCATAGCCCTTTTGCATACGGATGATGCCCGCATGCCGGGTTTCGGTGATGGCCGCGGCCAGCGCCTCGGGCATCAGGGCGTCGATGAACTGGTCCCCGGTCCCCTGATCGACAAGGATCGGTCCGTCGAACCCGTTGGCGCGCAGCGACAGGCTGGCGTCGTGGCGCGTCCAGTCGACATTGCCTTCGCCCATATAGGCGTGGATCGGTTTCTTGGCCCAGTCCGACGCGCTGGGATGGGTGATCGGGGCGAAGGCCGACACGGATGCGAACCGGCCGGGATAGGCCATCGCGATGGTCAGTGCCCCGTGCCCGCCCATGGAATGGCCGCAGATCGACTGGCGTTCTTCATCGATGGCGAAGTTGTTGACCAGCAACCGGGGCAGTTCTTCGGCCACGTAGTCCCACATCTTGTAGTTCTTCGCCCAAGGCTCCTGCGTGGCGTTGACGTAGAACCCCGCCCCGGTGCCAAGGTTGTACATCTCGTGATCGGCGATCCCCTCTCCCCGGGGGGAGGTGTCGGGGAACACCAGCGCGATGCCCTGTTCGGCGGCCCATTGCTGCGCACCGGCCTTGGTCATCGCGTTTTCATGGGTGCAGGTCAGGCCCGACAGGTAGAACAGCACCGGAACCGGGCCGTCCTTGGCCTCCGCCGGCAGGAACAGGCCGAAGGTCATGTCACAGGCGCAGGCGTCGGAGGCATGTCGATAGACCCCCTGCATCCCGTCGAAGCACTTGTTTTCCGATACCGTTTCCATCGGCCCACCCTCCTGAGATCCGTTAGGCAATGGCGTAGCGCGCGGGCGGCGATGGGGCAAGGCTAGAGCGCGGCGGCCCATGCAATCACCGCAGGCACCGTCAGGATGGAGGCCGTGGTGGACAGCAGGATGGCCGATGACACCCGGTGCGGCGCGACCCCGTAATGCTGGGCAAGCATGTAGACATTGCCCGCCACGGGAAGCGAGGCCGCCGCGATCATCACACCGGCGGCGAATGTGTCCACATCGAACAGCAACAGGGCAGACCCCGCGACCGCCGCGGGATGCAGGATGAGCTTGGCGAAGGACAGCCAGCTTGCGACCGACACACGCTCTGCCGTCTTGGTGGCCAGCGAGGCGCCGATGGCGAACAGCGCCCCGGGGGTGGCCGCCGCGCCAAGAAGGGTCAGGAACGCATTGACCGGCGTGGGCATCGGAACGGCAAGGGCAGACCATGCCAGGCCCAGCAGGATCGACACGATCATCGGGTTCTTCATCAGCCCGAGCGCGAGGGTTTTCAGGATCGCGGGCGACATGCGCCCCTCTCGCGCGCCGGTGATCAGGATCACGATCAGGCTGCTGAAAACGATCAGGTCGGTGGCCAGCACCATCATCACCGGCGCTATCGCGGCCTCGCCCATCAGCATCGCCAGCATCGGCAGACCAAGAAAACCGGTGTTCCCGATGGCCGCGCATTGCGCCTCGACCGCGGCCTCTGCCACGCTGATGCGGCGGAGGAACGCCACGGCTGTGGCGAGCAGGTAGACCGCCAGCGTGCCGCAGAGATAGGCCCCGAGAAACGGCAGGTCGAGCATGTCCCCGATCGGCAGGTTGGCGGCGAAGCGGAAGATCATTGCCGACAGCGCGAAGTAGAAGACGAATTTCGTCAGCCACGCCGTGGCCTCTGCCGTGAAGAAGCCCGTTCGCCCGGCGCCGTAGCCAAGGCCGATCAGGGCGAAGAAGGGAAGCGTTTCGATCAGGACCGGCAGCATGGGCGCTGGGCTAGCATCCGTCGGGGCAGTTGGAAATGGGCAATGGACCGTCGTCGGATGTGACCGCCGGCCTGCAAGCTTCGGAACGCGGGATTTGCCTGTTCTGCGGCATTGCAGGCCAAGTTTGTACTTAAGTCATGGGCCCGCGGCCGAAGGCGGCCGGCCCATGACGGGGGCACCAGGACATCAGCCCATCGTGCGCAGATCGCTGGTCAACGCATCGACATCGCCGCGGCGCTTGTCCAGCAGGGCGCCGATCTCTGTCCGCTCGGTGGCCAGCATGTTCACACCCTCGATGAAGATGTTGAAGAACTTGTCCTTGCCCGACTTGTCCGAGACCAGAAACACCACCTCTACCGGGGACTGGCCCTTCAGATAGGCCGTGCTCTTGACCTCGTAGAAGTTCTTGTAGGGGCGGGCGGAATGGACCTTGATGGCGGTTCCCTTGAACTCGTTGAACCGGCGGCTGTACTTGCGCGCGATATAGCCCTGAAAGGCGTTCGTGAAGGCGTTCAACTGCGCCGAACTGGCGGACCGCGCCGCCGGCCCGAGGACCGAGCGTGCAATGATCGGCACGTCTGCATAGCGCGAGAAGATCCGCTCGAACCCCGACTGGATCTGGCCCAGTGACCGGCCGGAATTGATCAGGCCGTTGATCTCGTCCACGACCGTGTTCACCAGCTTGGCGGCCTGATCCGTCGTCAGCGCCCGGGCGGTGCGGGGCAGCAGCAGCATAGCGCCGGCGCCAAGGCCCGCACC